>JBHPFV010000006.1:0-61218 GCA_042571705.1 Candidatus Omnitrophota bacterium | reverse complement strand
AATTGCTGATGGCCGCTTAGCCGCCCACCAGCATTTAAATGAAAAACAGCTCGCATATGAAAAAGTTATTTCAAGAGTTTAGTAAGGGGATTCATAAGGAGAATCCGATTTTTGGCTTGGCCCTAGGGCTTTGTCCGGCGCTGGCCGTCTCGACCTCAGTAATTAACGGCTTAGGCATGGGCGCGGCGGCAACTTTTGTTTTGATCGGCTCCAACGTGATGATCTCGGCCATTCGCCGCCTGATCCCGCACAAGATCAGGATCCCTTGTTTTATTGTGATTATCGCTACCTTCGTGACCATTGTCGAGTTAGTGATGGCGGCCTATTTTCCGGCGCTGAGTAAACAGCTAGGTATCTTTGTGCCCTTGATTGTGGTTAATTGCATTATCATGTGCCGGGCCGAGGCCTTTGCCGCCAAACACACAGTGTCGAGTTCTTTGTTCGATGCCTTAGGCATGGGTGCAGGTTTTACCTTAGGGCTAGTCTTGGTTTCGGCGATTCGCGAGTCGATTGGCGCAGGGCGCCTGTTTGGTTATGTGCTGGTCCCTGGCTATCAGCCGGTATTGACTTTAGCCCTGGCCCCCGGCGCGCTGCTAGTGTTAGGCCTTTTACTCGCCCTCTCCAACTTGATATTCAAGAGGAAGTAATATGGATTTGAGTTTGTTGCTCTCGATAATTATCGGCAACATCTTTATCAACAACTTTATCCTGTTTAAGTTCTTGGGACTTTGCCCGTTTATCGGCGTCTCTAAAAAAACCGGACCGGCCTTAAGTATGGGCTTTGCGGTTATCTTTGTGATGACGCTTTCGGCAATGATCACTTGGTGCATCTATAATTTCTTATTGGTGCCTTACCATATTGAATTTTTAAGGACCATTTCCTTTATTCTAGTCATTGCCAGTTTTGTCCAGCTGGTGGAGATGATTATTTTAAAGACCAACCCCGCTCTTTATCGCGCCTTAGGGGTTTACCTTCCGCTGATTACCACCAATTGCGCGGTTTTGGGTGTAACTGTCTTAAATGTAAATATTTTTTTTAAAAATGGTCAGGCCGTTCCGGCGAGTTTCTTCTACGCGGTATTCCAGGGCTTTTGTGCCGGTTTAGGATTTTTGTTGGCCATGCTTTTAATGTCGGGTATCAGGGAGCGGCTTGAGCTTTTGGATGTGCCTGAATCTTTAAAAGGTATACCCATAGCCTTTGTCGTGGCCTCACTTTTGTCTTTGGCCTTTATGGGCTTTGCCGGATTTAAGTTTTAATGACGGTTGAGAGGATAAAATAGATGACTCAGTTTTTACCGCCGATATTGACCTTGACCGGATTAGGATTATTCTTTGGGCTGGTACTGACTTTTGCCTCGAAGAAATTCGCGGTTACCCAAGATCCGAGGATAAAACAGATTCTGGCCGAGCTTCCCGGAGCCAATTGCGGTGCCTGTGGCAAGGCCGGATGCGCGCAGTTCGCCGATGACTTAGCCCAAGGAAAGGTGCTGGTGGAAAGCTGTAAGGCTTGTTCTCTCGAGGATGCGGCCAAGATAGCCGGGATCTTAGGCGTTGAGCTTGCCACTACAGAGAAACAACTGGCCACCCTGCATTGCCACGGCGGTAAAAAGGCTAAGGACAAATTCATTTATCAGGGCCTGGCTGATTGTCAGGCCGCTTCCCTTGCCCTGGGCGGACAAAAACTCTGCCGTTACGCCTGTTTAGGTTTTGGTAATTGCCAGAAGGCCTGTCCTTTTGATGCGATTACGATGAATTCTCAAGGGTTGCCGGAAATTAATGCTGGCGCCTGCACTGCTTGCGGAAAGTGTGTGGCCGCCTGTCCGCGCGCGCTGTTAAACCTTTTGCCGGCCAAGGCCAAGGTATATATAGGCTGTAATTCACACGATCCAGCCAAAATTGTGGTGGCTTCATGTGGCGTTGGTTGCATTGCCTGCAAAAAGTGCGAAAAAGTCTGTCCGGTTGAAGCGGTAAAAGTAATTGATAATTTGGCCGTAATCGATTATGATAAATGTACCGGTTGCGGCGAATGTGTCCAAGCCTGTCCCCGAAAAACGATTATTGGTTGCTAAGCCTTGGCCTTATATAACCTGCAGGTTCAAGCCTCCCCGAAGGGGAGTGCGCAAGCAGCAGCTGGCGAGTAGCCAATCTAGTAGTGCCAAAAGCGAGGTGGGAAATATGAATATTGCGGTATTTTGCTCTGGCAATGGCAGCAACTTTCAGGCCATCGTTGACAGCGTTAAGCGTGGCGAGATTAAAGCCAATATCGCTTTGATGGTTTGCGATCAGCCCGGCGCCCAGGCCCTCCAGCGGGCTAAGACCGAAGGCATTAAGGGTCTGCTCATTGAGCGTGACAATTTTAGCTCTAAAGCCGAATACGAAGCCGAGATTATCAAAAATTTAGAAAAAGAAAATGTGGAATTAATCTGTCTGGCCGGATATATGCGCTTGGTGGGCCCTGAGTTCGTGAAAAAATATCAAAATAAAATATTAAATATTCATCCGGCGCTGCTGCCGGCTTTTAAAGGTACGCAGGGAATAAAAGACGCCTTAGATTATGGGGTCAAGCTGACCGGGGTAACTGTGCATTTTGTGGACGCCGAAATGGATCAGGGGCCGATTATCTTACAGCGGCCCATAGAGATCTGCGATGATGACAGCGAAGAAACCCTGGCTGCCCGGATTCATCAAATTGAGCACCAACTTTATCCCCAGGCAGTCAAGTTATTTGTAGAAGGCAAGCTCAAGATAACAGGACGCAAGGTCAAGGTTGCTTCAGATGCAAATTAAGTTTGGTACTTCCGGCTGGCGGGCGATTATTGCCGATGAGTTTACTTTTGCCAATCTGCGTAAAGTGACTTCTGCCATAGCCAAGTATATTAAGAGCGAGCACTTACAGCATAAAGGGATCATTGTTGGTTACGACACCAGGTTTCTTTCTAAAGAATTTGCCCACGCCGCGGCAGCCACTTTAGCCGAGTATAATATTAAGGTATTTTTGACTTCCCGCGACACCCCAACTCCCGCAATCGCTGATCAGATCTTGGCCAAAAAGACCGCCGGAGGCATAAATATTACGGCTAGCCACAACCCGCCGGAATATTCAGGGATTAAATTCTCACCTGCTTACGGTGGGCCGGCGTCAATCGATGTTACCAGCCAGATCGAGCGCAATATTCAAAGCCAAAATTTGCCCGCAGCCAAGCTTAAGGCCAGGATTAACTTATTTGATCCCCGGCCGGGATATTTAAAGCGCCTGAAAAAAATCGTTAATTTAGCCGCGATTCGCCGGGCCCGGCTAAAAATCGGCCTGGATTTTTTATACGGCACCGGGCGCGGTTATCTGGACCAGGTGCTAAGAAGCGCCGGATGCAGGCTTGAGCTTTTGCATGATTATCTGGATCCCTCCTTTGGCGGATTTTCTCCGGAGCCGGAATCGAGGCAACTGCAAGAATTGATTCAGCTGGTTAGAAAAAAGCGCCTGCATTTGGGGTTGGCTTTAGATGGTGACGCTGACCGGTTTGGCATTGTTGATCGCGACGGCAGCTACATTAGCGCCAACCAAGCACTCAGCTTACTCACTTATCATTTAATCAACACCCGGCCCAGACAAAAAACAGTGGCCCGTACTTTAGCCACCACTCATATGATGGATGCCTTAGCCCAAAAGTACGGTTATCAGCTGGTGGAGACGTTCGTAGGTTTTAAGTATATTGGTCAGGAGATTGCCCGGGGCGATTGTTTAATTGGCGGAGAAGAGTCCGGCGGTCTTTCTATCGCCGGCCATATCCCGGAAAAAGACGGTATTTTGGCCTGTCTTTTAATCGCTGAGCTAATAGCTATAGAGAAGAAGTCGTTAGGCCAGCTGCTTAAGCAGTTGTATCGGGAAGTAGGCCCTCACTTTAGCGCCAGATCCGATATTCGGATTACGGAAAAAGAAAAATTAAGTTTTACAAATAGAATCAAGGCGCTCGCCCAAGGCCAGACGCTGTTGGGCCGGCGCTTAAGCAGCTTCAATGGAAGCGATGGACATAAGTTCATTTTTACCGACCGCAGCTGGCTGATGTTTCGAGTCAGCGGCACTGAGCCGGTAATCAGGTGTTATTGTGAGGCCAGCTCAAAGCCTAAGCTCCAGGACTTGCTGCGGCTAGGCCAGAAACTGGTGAAAAAATAGGTTGACAATGACGGTCAAATAGGGTATATTTTTAGGACACATGGAAAAGATCAAAGATATAAAAGCCAGAGAAATCATCGATTCCCGCGGTAATCCTACCGTGGAAGTAGATGTAATTTTAGATAGCGGTGTGCTTGGCCGGGCAGCTGTGCCCAGCGGGGCCTCTACAGGTGAACATGAAGCTATTGAACTGCGTGATGGCGACAAAAGCCGTTTCTTAGGCAAGGGCGTGACCAAGGCGGTAGACAATATCACCCAGGTGATCCAGCCGGAAATCAAAGGCAAGTCCCCATTTAACCAGGAAGAGATTGATAAAATCCTGATTGATTTAGACGGCACCGAGAACAAGGCCCGCTTAGGGGCCAATGCGATCTTAGGAGTCTCTTTGGCTTGCGCCTGGGCCGCGGCCAAGGCCAAAAACCTACCGCTTTACCGCTATTTAGGCGCTGATCAGGCTAAGGTCTTGCCGGTTCCGATGATGAATATCTTAAACGGCGGACAGCACGCCGACAATAACGTCGACCTCCAGGAATTCATGATCTTTCCCTTGGGCGTGGCTAATTTTTCCGCGGCCATCCGCGCCGGCTGTGAAGTGTTTCAACACCTCAAAAAGATATTGCACCAAAAGAAGCTTTCCACCGCGGTGGGTGACGAGGGCGGTTTTGCCCCCAATTTAAGCTCAAATACAGAGGCTATTGAAGTAATTATCCAGGCCATCGAGCAGGCTGGTTATAAACCCGGAAAAGATATTTATCTGGCCTTAGACGCCGCGGCCAGTTCGTTTTATGAAAATCAGAATTATATCCTGGGCGCGGAAACAGAACCGCAGAAAAACGCCGAGCAGATGATTGAATTTTATCAGCAGCTGGCCGGCAAATACCCGATAGTCTCGATCGAAGACGGCTTGGCCGAAGACGATTGGTCCGGCTGGAATAAACTGACTGAAAAGTTGGGCAGCGAAATTCAAATCGTTGGCGATGATTTGTTCGTCACTAACACCGAGCGGCTGAAGAAGGGCATTGCCGAGCACAGCGCCAACTCGATCCTGATTAAGGTAAATCAGATCGGCACCCTCTCGGAGACTTTAGCGGCCATTCGCATGGCCGGTGAAAATGGATTTTCGGCGGTAATCTCACATCGCTCCGGCGAGACCGAGGACACCACTATTGCCCACTTGGCTGTGGCTTGTGGTTGCGGTCAGATTAAGACCGGCTCCACTTCCCGCAGTGAGCGGCTGGCTAAGTATAATGAGCTGTTGCGTATTGAAGAGGAATTAGCCGGGGATGCGGTTTACGGGGGCGGGGTTTGGGCGAGAAAAAAATAATTATTTTGTTTCTTGTAGCCGCGGTTTTATTGGGGATTATTTTTATTCCCGGGTATCTGAATCTAAAAAGGCTCTCCCGGGAAAATCAAGATTTAGAAAAGCAGATGGAACAGGTCCGCCAGGAGAATCAACGGCTGGCCGTTCAGCAGCAACGACTGACCAACGATCCGTTTTACGTAGAAAAAGTGGCCCGGGAAAAACTCGGGGTAGCTAAAAAAGGAGAGGTTGTTTATCGGGTTCCAGCGCAACAACCAGAGCAATAACGTTTGCATCTTATGGAAACAAATCAGAAACTTAATTTAGGCGATATAGTTGAAGTGGAAGTCACCAGGCTTACTGACTTTGGTGCCTTTGCTAAAATTGACGGACGCGCCCTTGGCTTAATCCACATTTCCCAAATTGCCAACAGTTTTGTCAAGAGCGTTGAGGAACACTTAAAAATTGGCGATAAGCTCAAGGCCAAGGTGGTCAAGCTCGGGCCCGGCAAAAAGATTGACTTAAGCCTGAAATTACAAGAGACTAAAAGCACAGCTAAAAAACCTAAACTTAAGACTCAGCAAGCTGGTTTAAAGACGGGTGGTTCCGGATTTAAGTCTTCGGATTTTGAGGATAAATTCAAGCAATTCTTAAGCAGCGAGAGAACAGAGTAACACCGTTTTTTTAGAAATAGCGCGGGGTGGAGCAGCCCGGTAGCTCGCAAGGCTCATAACCTTGAGGTCGCCCGTTCGAATCGGGCCCCCGCTACCATATACAGTGAAGAAAAGCCTTCTGTTCTAACAACAGAAAGGCTTTTCTTTTTCGAAGGATAGATAAAGGGTATATTTTATTTCCGTTGACTGTGGACTACCATATTTGGTATAATTATGTCCCTAAAGTGGAGGTATTAAAGGGATGATAGACAGATATACGCTTCCCCAGATGGGAAAGATTTGGCAAGATCAGAATAAGTTCCGCCAGATGCTTGAGGTGGAACTTTTAGTTTGTGAGGCCCAGAGCCGCGAAGGCAAGGTCCCCAAGCGGGCCTTAACGCGGATGAAACAAAAGGCCAGGATTAATCTGGCGCGCATTCAAGAGATCGAGAACAAGACCCGTCATGATATCATTGCCTTTGTCCGCCAAGTAGGAGAGACTATCGGGACAGATTCGCGCTATTTTCATGTCGGCCTGACTTCCAATGACCTCTTAGATACGGTTTTGGCCCTGAACTTAAGGGCCGCGGCTAAGATCTTAATCACTGACCTGAAAAAATTGCTTCAAGTTTGCGCCAAGCGGGCCCGTGAACATAAGCGCACAATTTGCGTTGGCCGGACCCACGGTATCCACGCCGAGCCGGTAACCTTTGGTTTAAAACTGGCCCTGCTCTATGATGAACTTAAGCGCAATCTGCAAGTCTTAGAAGCCGCGCAAGCGAACTTAAGTTACGCTAAAATCTCAGGCGCGGTAGGCACCTATGTCCATCTTAATCCTTCTATCGAGGCCTATGTCTGTAAAAAACTTAATCTCAAGCCAACCAGCATCACCACTCAGGTAATCCCCCGCGACCGGCACGCCCAGTTTATTCTTTCTCTGGCGGTGATCGGCGCTTGTTTAGAAAGGTTTGCCCAGGAAATCAGGCACCTGCAGCGCACTGAAGTGGGTGAGGCCTTAGAGCCGTTTACTAAGACCCAAAAAGGCTCCAGCGCCATGCCCCATAAACGCAATCCGATTCTCTGTGAGCGGATTTGCGGCTTAGCCCGGATCTTAAGGGCTAATGCCCTGGCCGGCTTGGAAAATATTGCGCTTTGGCACGAAAGGGATATCAGCCACTCCTCTGTTGAGCGGGTAATTATCCCTGACTCCACGATCCTTTTGGACTACATGCTGCAGAAGACCCATTGGATTGTGGAAAATCTGGTTGTCTATCCGCGGAAGATGCAAGAGAATTTAGCCGAAAGCCGGGGGCTAATCTTTTCCCAGCGGCTGCTTCTGGCTTTAATGGAGAAGCAAGTACCGCGGAGCAAAAGTTACGATTTGGTCCAGCAGGCCGCATCGCGAGTCTGGGAAACTGATTTGGATTTTAAGGATGTGATCAGCCGCGACGCCCAAATTAATAAACACTTAAACACTAAAGAAATTAATGAGTGTTTTGATTATAAATATTATTTGCGCAACATCGACAAAATTTACAGGAGGGTGGGACTATGATTAAAGGTACACTGAAGTATGAGGGTAAGGCCAAGAAAGTCTTTGCCACCGACGACACTAATCTTTTGATTCAGGAATTTAAGGACGACGCCACGGCCTTCGACGCCACTAAACGCGGCACGATTCTTGAGAAAGGTATCTGCAACAACAAAATTTCAGCGCATATTTTCGAGCTTTTGGATTCCCGCGGCATCCCCACGCATTTTATCAAGGTACTCAGTGAGCGCGAGATGCTGGTGAAAAAGCTGGAGATTGTCCCGGTTGAGGTGACCGTGCGCAATGTGGTGGCCGGAGGCATGGCCAAGATGTTCGGGCTTGATGAAGGCATCGTCTTGCGCCGCCCGGTGCTGGAATACCACTATAAGAACGATGAGCTGCACGACCCTTTAATTAACGAATCACACATCTTTGCCCTGGATTTGGCTGAAGAAAAAGAGATCCGGGTGATTGCTAAATATACTATGGAAATTAACCACATTCTAATCAAGTTTTTCGATCGGCACGACTTAAAGTTAGTTGACTTTAAGTTGGAGTTTGGCCGGCACAAGGGCAAGATTCTATTGGGTGATGAGATTTCTCCCGATACCTGCCGGCTCTGGGACAAAGACACCAATAAGAAGTTGGATAAAGACCGTTTTCGTCGTGACCTGGGCCAAATCGAAGATGCCTATCAGGAAGTGTTAAGAAGGCTACTCAACTAATTGTATGTCAAAAAGAAGGGTAACTTATAAACAAGCGGGCGTGGACGTCAACAAGGCCGAGGCCTTTGTGCGTCAGATTAAGCCCCTGGTAAAGTCCACGCAGCGACCGGGCTGGTTGGGCAACATTGGTTCATTCGGAGGATTTTTCCAGCTGCCCAAAAGATACAAAAATCCGATTCTGGTCTCCTCATCCGATGGTGTCGGCACCAAACTAAAGCTGGCCTTTGCCTCGGGCATTCATCAGACTGTGGGCATTGATTTAGTAGGGATGAATGTCAACGACTGTCTTTGTTGCGGCGCGGAGCCGCTTTTTTTCTTAGACTATATTGCTACGGGAAAACTGCAACAGAAGGTTTTGGTTGAAGTCATCCGCGGCATTGCCGCGGGCTGCCGCCAGGCCAATTGCGCTCTGATCGGCGGTGAGACTGCGGAGATGCCCGATTTCTACAAACCAGGCGAATACGATTTATCCGGATTTTCTCTGGCCGTGGTTGAGAAAAATAAAATTATCGACGGCTCCCGGATCAGACCAAAAGATCAAGTCATCGGCCTGGCTTCTTCAGGCCTGCATTCCAATGGTTTTTCATTATTGAGAAAGGTATTTTCCCAAAAAGAGCTGAACCAGCGAGCCCGGGAATTTCTTACCCCTACGCGCATTTACGCTAAACCCGTCCTGTCTTTAATCCGCGATACTCAATACGCACAACCCAATACGATCAAAGGCATCGCCCACATCACCGGCGGGGCATTTATTGATAAGATCCCGCGGATTATTCCTGCTGGTTTAGCCGTTGAGATCTGCAAGAATTCCTGGCCGATTCCGGCTGTGTTTCAGGAGATTAAGCAGCGCGCCGGCCTGGTGCCCCGAGAGATGTTCCGAACCTTCAATATGGGCGTGGGTATGGTTTTGGTGGTTTCGCCCAAGCATAGCCAAAGAATAATCAGGGCTTTAAAACAGAAGTTTAAGCTACAATCATGGATTATTGGCCAGATCGTCCGGGGGCAGCGCGAGGTCTTAATATGAAAATATTAATCATCGGCTCAGGCGGACGCGAACACTGTTTAGCTTGGAAGATTGCCCGGTCCGATAGAGTCAAAGAAATCTTTTGCGCGCCGGGAAACGGCGGCACCGAAGATTTAGCGAAAAATGTCAATATTCGCGTAGACGACATTAAGGCCTTAGGCGATTTTGCCCGGGAAAAAAAGATTGACTTAACAGTTGTCGGACCGGAATTACCGCTGGTCGGCGGCATCGTTGATCAGTTTCAAAGACGCGGGTTAAAAGTATTTGGCCCGCGCAAGGGTTTGGCCCTTTTAGAAGGAAGCAAGGTCTTTGCCAAGGAGCAGATGGCCAAATTCTCAGTGCCTACCGCGGATTTTGAAATTTTCGATCAGCATCAGCCCGCCCTTGATTATCTGCGCCACCAGGGCACTCCGATTGTGGTCAAGGCCGATGGTTTAGCGGCTGGAAAGGGTGTATTTGTCTGCGCCAGTGTCGCAGAAGCCGAAGCGGCGCTTCAAGCAATAATGGTTGATCAGGTCTTTGGCCAGGAAAATTCACGGGTAATAATAGAGCGTTGTCTAGAAGGCGAAGAGGTTTCGGTATTGGTGTTTTCCGACGGAAAGCATGTAGTGCCGTTAGCTTCTTCACAGGACCATAAAAGGATCCATGATGGCGATCAAGGCCCCAACACAGGGGGCATGGGCGCCTATTCACCGGCCCCAGTGATGACCAATGCATTGGAGCAGAGAGTATACGGACAAATTCTGCAACCCTTGATTGACGGTTTAAATCACTCCGGCCAGGAATATACCGGCGTACTTTATTTAGGTTTAATGATTACCGCCAGCGGACCTCAGATTTTAGAGTTCAATGTCCGTTTTGGCGATCCGGAGACGCAGGCGATCTTACCCAGATTAAAAAATGATTTAGTTGAGGTGATGATAGCTACTACCGAAGGCAATTTAGATAAAATTTCTTTGCAATGGGATAATCGCCCCTGTATTTGCGTGGTCGTGGCCTCAGGCGGATATCCGGGCAGTTACCAGAAAGCTAAGCAGATTTCCGGACTAGATCAGGCCGGCCGCGCGCAAGATACTTTTATTTTTCACGCCGGGACCAAAAAAGAAGACGCAAAATACCTGACTGCCGGCGGCCGGGTCTTAAATGTCTGCGCTTTAGGAGATGATCTGCAGCAGGCCAAGGCCCGAGCCTATCAGGCCATTGAAAAAATAAATTTTGAGCAGATGTATTTTCGCCGTGACATCGGTTGGCGCGCCCTGAAAAACTACGTATAGATTAGCATTTAGTTACCAAGGAGATGATAATGAACAAAGTAAAAGTTGGGATATTGATGGGCAGTAAGTCTGATTTGCCGGTGATGTCGGAATCCGAAAAGATGCTGGCTGATTTTGGTGTCCGCGCCCAGGTCAGGGTGCTTTCGGCGCACCGCACGCCTTTGGCCACGATTAATTACGCTGTTTCCGCCGCCGCGCGCGGCCTAAAAGTAATTATTGCCGGGGCCGGCGGCGCCGCGCATTTAGCCGGCGTAGTGGCGGCGCATACTACCCTGCCGGTAGTCGGCGTACCGATGACTACTACGCACCTCAAAGGCATTGATTCTTTGTTTTCTACTGTACAGATGCCTGCCGGGGTGCCGGTGGCGACGATGGCCATTGGTAAGTCCGGGGCCAAAAATGCCGCCCTTTTAGCTGTGCAGATCTTAGCCTTGGAAGACCAAAAGCTGCAGAAGAAAGTAGTTGCCTTTAAAAAGAAATTAGCCGCTTCAATCAAAAAGAAGAAATAGGGCCCCATTGAACACGCAAGTTGTTAAGATTGACCCTGAGCACATCGATCAGATTAAAATTAAGCGGGCGGCAGAGGTTATTCGCGACGGCGGCATTGTGGCTTTTCCTACCGAGACTGTCTATGGTCTGGCCGCGGAGTTCTCTAATCAACAGGCGGCGCGGCGGATTGCCCAGATAAAAAACCGGCCGCCGGAAAAAGCGTTTACCGTACAGGTAGAAAAGGTTGCTGATTTAGAAAAGTTAAACTGTGAAATTTCAGATTTTGCTTATCAGTTAATGGAGCGATTTTGGCCGGGACCGCTAACATTAGTGTTGCCGACCAAAAACGGAAAAACCCTGGGCGTGCGCATTCCTGATCATCAGATTGCCCGCAGTTTGATTAGAACCAGTCAAACTGCTATTGTTGCCCCCAGCGCTAATTTATCCGGAGAGCCTCCGGCTCAAGACGCTAAAGCAGCACTCAAGATCTTTGATGGTTTGATCGAGATGATAATTGACGGCGGCAGGACAAAGTTAGGCCTGGCTTCTACCGTAGTTGATTTATCCGTTTCTCCTTATAGAGTGCTCAGAGCCGGCGCAATTACCCAACAGGAGATTCAAAGTGTCCAAAATTAAGACTATTCTTGTGGTTTGCACAGGTAATTCTTGCCGCAGCGTAATGGCTGAAGGACTGCTGCAAGCAGCACTAAAAGATAAAGGCGATTATGACATAATCTCCGCTGGAGTAGCCGCGCCGCAAGGTATGCGGCCTACGGCTGAGACTGTTCAGGTCATGTCCGAACAGGGCCTGGATATCTCTAACCATCGCAGCGCACTCTTAAACAATGAGATGATTGAGCAGGCGGATTTAATCCTGGTCATGGAGCTCAGGCATAAAGTGACCATTGCCAACCTGGCGCCTGCGGCTGAAGGCAAGATAAATCTATTAGCTGAATTTGGGCGGATGGAAGGCGAATACAGGTTAGTCAACCCGGACATTGCTGATCCGATCGGAAAACCCTTAAACTTTTATCGCCAGGTGTTTAAAATTATTCAGGAAGCGGTGGAGCGGACCACCCGAAAATTAGCCGAACAGGATAAGGAGTGAAAATGAAACTGGCCATTGGCGCTGATCACGGCGGTTACAAATTGAAAAATAAATTAGTTAAATTTTTGGAATCCCGCGGTGGTGTAGTTGCTGATTTAGGTACGCATAGCGCGGCTAGTTGCGATTATCCGGCGTTAGGTTATAAAGTGGCCAGTGTCGTCTCAGCCGGTGCTTTTACTCGGGGAATCTTAATTTGTAAAAGCGGGATCGGTTTTTCCATGGTTGCCAATAAGGTCCCCGGCATTCGGGCTGCGCTTTGCCAGACTAAAATCCAGGCCCAGAGAAGCCGCCAGCACAACAATGCTAATGTGCTTTGCTTGGCGGCCAATTATTTAAGTTTTAAAAAGGCCAGCCAGATCGTCGAAGTCTGGTTGAAGACCGAGTTCCTCGGTGGCCGTCATGCCCGCCGCCTCAGGCAAATCGAAAATATAGAGAGAAAGATAGCGCAGAAGCGCAAGACTAAAAGGATCAGGGAGTTTTAAGATGGATTATTTGAAAAAGGTTGATCCGCAGGTAGATCAGGCAATTAGCTGTGAGCTAGAACGGGAGCGCCAAACTATTAATCTGATTGCCAGTGAAAATTTTGCCTGCGCTGCGGTGCTTCAGGCCCAAGGTTCGGTCATGACCAATAAATATGCCGAAGGTTATCCGGACGCACGTTGGTATGATGGTTGTGAATATGTGGATCAGGCCGAAGAGTTGGCCCAACAAAGGGCCCGGCAGCTTTTTGGCGCCGAACACGCCAATGTCCAGCCGCATTCGGGGACTCAGGCCAACATGGCTGTTTATTTTGCCATGTTGAATGTGGGTGATACTGTCTTGGCGATGGATTTGGCTTGCGGCGGGCACCTTTCCCACGGCCACGCGCACAATTTTTCCGGTAAATTTTTCAAAGTTGTCTCTTACGGAGTAAGCAAACAGGATGAGAGAATCGACTATAATGAAGTAGCCGGTTTAGCCAAAAAACACAAGCCTAAGATGATTGTGGTCGGCGCTTCGGCGTATTCCCGGATTATTGATTTCAGTAAGTTTCGTCAGATTGCCGATCAGGTCGGGGCCTTTGTGTTAGCCGATATTGCCCATATCGCCGGATTAGTTGCTTGCGGGCTGCATCCATCGCCTGTGCCTTTTGCGGAATTTGTCACTACCACCACCCATAAGACCCTGCGCGGTCCCCGGGCCGGAATGATCCTCTGCCGCAAGGAATTCGCTAAACAGATCGATGCCCAGGTCTTTCCGGGTGTTCAAGGCGGCCCTTTAATGCACGTCATTGCCGCTAAGGCCGTAGCCTTTAAACTGGCCCAACAGCCGGAATTTAAAGACTATCAAAAACAAATTATTGCTAACGCCCAAAGGTTGGCCCAGGAGTTAGAGCGGCGCAATCTGCGCCTTGTTTCCGGTGGGACAGATACTCACCTGCTTTTGGTAGATTTGCGCTCAAAAGGAATCACCGGCAAACAGGCCGCCAGCGCTTTACACGATGCTAATATTGTGGTCAATAAGAACTTGATTCCTTTTGATCCCCAGACGGCGCAGCTGACTAGCGGGCTACGATTAGGCACGCCGGCGGTAACCACCAGAGGCATGAAAGAAGAGCAGATTGCCCAGATCGCTGGTTTAATCGATGGGGTCGTATCCGCTTCCGGCGATCAAAAGATCATCGCGATGACCAAACAAGAAGTATTAAAGCTCACCCAACAGTTTCCCCTATACCAGGATTTAGAGAGATGAAAGCAAAAACAAAATCCAAAAAACACCAGGATGCCCGCCCCAGCTGGGATGAATACTTTTTGGGAATTGCCCAGTTGGTTTCCCGGCGCTCTACCTGTTTGCGGCGTAAGGTCGGCGCGGTAGTAGTTAAGGAAAGAAGGATTCTAGCTACCGGATATAATGGCACTCCTTCCGGGATTAAGCATTGCGCCCAAACTAAGTGCTTGCGGGCCAAAATGAATATTCCTTCCGGTCAAAGGCATGAATTATGCCGGGGGTTGCATGCTGAGCAAAATGCGCTGTTACAAGCGGCGCTTTATGGCATCGGGTTAAGGGAGAGCGCCCTTTACATTACCAACCTGCCTTGTATTATTTGCGCCAAGATGATTATTAACGCCGGGATCAAAGAAGTGGTTATTGCCGGCAGTTACCCAGACAAGATGGCCCGCCAGTTCCTCGAGGAAGCCAGCATCAAGGTGCGTAAGGTCTAGTGGTTGCACAACCTTGGCCTTATATAACCTGTTCCCGAAGGGAACAGGTTCAAGCAGCACAGCTAAGCCATGCCAGGTTAGTGACGCCAAAAGGTAAAAGATGAAGTGTCCCTTTTGTGCCAATGTAGAGGATAAAGTAGTTGATTCGCGCGCCAGCGCCGAAGGCAATTCTATCCGCCGCCGCCGGGAGTGTCTAAAATGCGAGCGCCGGTTTACTACCTACGAGCAGATTGAAGAGGCCCCGTTGATGGTGGTCAAAAAAGACGGCAGCCGTCAGGCCTTTGACCGCAAGAAACTGCTTACCGGCCTGGTCAAGGCCTGCCAGAAACGGCCGGTCAGCATGGAGAGCCTGGAGCAGCTGGTTGATAAAATTGAATTTATCTTGCAGAAAAATTATGAAAAAGAAGTCAAGTCCAAAGAGATTGGCGAGTCAGTAATTAAATTACTCCAGGAAATAGATGAAATAGCCTATGTTCGTTTTGCCTCTGTGTACCGCCAGTTTAAAGACGTCAATCAGTTCATGAAAGAATTAAAAAATCTGGTCGAGAAGCCGCGGATTTAAAGATAAGTGGTCGCCTTAAAAGCAGAACAACACACATTAACCGGTCTGAACTCAAAACAAAAGCAAGCCGTCAAACATGATCAAGGTCCGCTGTTAATTATTGCCGGCGCCGGAACAGGAAAGACACAAGTCATCACCCGCCGGATTGCCCATCTGATTGCCACCAAGGCCTGCCGTCCCGATGAGATCCTGGCCCTGACCTTTACTGATAAAGCCGCCGCGGAGATGGAAGAAAGGGTCGATCTGTTAGTTCCCTACGGCTATACCGATATCTGGATTTCCACCTTTCATGCCTTTGGCGATCGGATCTTGCGCGAGAATGCTTTAGAGTTAGGCCTGGATCCCGAATTTAAGGTCTTAACCCGCCCGGATCAAATCATCTTTTTAAAAGAGCATCTTTATGAGTTCGTTTTGGACTATTATCGCCCCAAAAGCGACCCGGCCCGTTTTTTAACCGCCTTGGTTAATTTCTTCAGCCGGCTGCGCGATGAAGATGCCTCTTGGGAAGAATATTTAGAATATGCCCAAAAGCTAAACAAACAATCCCAGCGCCGCCTGGAGGATGAGGAGTTAAGAGAATTCGCCAGACTCCAGCTGGAGTTAGCCGGCGCCTATCAAACGTATCATAAGCTTTTGATGCGCGAAGCCAAGGTAGATTTTGCCAACCAGGTCTATCTGACCTTGCATCTACTGCGCCACCACCCCTTAATCTTAAAACGCTACCAAAGGCAATTCAAATACATTTTGGTCGATGAGTTTCAAGATACTAATTTTAGCCAGTTCCAATTAGTTAAGCTTTTGGCTGCCGGACATAAGAATATCGTTGTCGTCGGAGATGACAACCAGTCTATTTTTAAATTCCGCGGGGCGGCGATCAGCAACATTCTGAATTTCATGGATTATTATCCTCAGGCTAAGAGAATTGTGCTGACCGAAAATTACCGTTCCACGCAGGTAATCCTGGACCGGGCCTACCGTTTGATTAAACATAACGATCCCGACACCTTAGAAGTCAAATGCAAGATCAGCAAAGAATTGACCGCCCAGAAAAAACGCGGGGCCGCTATTGAGCATTTGCATTTCGATACCGGCTCCGCCGAGGCCGATGCCGTAGCTAAATTAATTGAGCACAAAGTCAAGCAAGAGGATATTTCATTCGGCGAAATCGCCATTTTGGTGCGTTCCAATAATGACGCCGAGTCTTTCTTGCGGGCGATGAATATGCGTGCGATTCCCTGGCGGTTTTCCGGCAACCAGGGTCTTTATTCCCGAGAAGAGATTCGTTTCCTGATTTCTTTCTTACGCACTATCGCCAACCCCGAAGACAGTATTAGTCTTTATAATTTAGTCAGCTTTGCCGATGTTTACAATATCGATATGCCGGATTTAATCCTCTGCCTGAATTGGGCGGATAGAAAAAATCGTTCCCTATTTACGGCCTTCAGCCAATTGGAGCAAATCGCCGAATTGACCGCGGTTAAACCGGCTACCCGGAGTAAGATTAAAAAGATCCTCGAAGATATTAATTTTTATTTAAAACAGTCTCGTAATCTTACTACCGGAAGATTGCTCTATCTATTTTTACAGCAGTCCGGTTATATCAAAAAGTTACTCAAAGAAGAGAGCTTGGCTAATGAACAGAAGATTAAAAATATTGCCCGTTTCTTTGAGATTGTGGCCAATTTTTCTAATTTAAGCCAGGACGATAAATTGCCCGTCTTCGTCCAGCATTTAGATATGCTGATTGCTTCCGGAGACGACCCGGCTACTGCCGAAGCGGAATTAGACTCAGAAGCCGTCAATGTCATTACCATACATAAAGCTAAGGGTTTGGAATTTAAGGTAGTGTTTATCGTCAATTTAGTTCAGGGGCGTTTTCCCTGGCCCAGGAGGCGCGAGCCAATTGAGGTACCGCTTGATTTAATCAAAGATATTTTACCCGGCGGCGACTATCATTTACAGGAGGAAAGAAGGCTGTTTTATGTGGCCATGACCCGGGCCAAACAAGAACTATATTTTACCTCGGCGCTTGATTACGGCGGCAAGCGCGCGCGCAAGGTTAGCCAGTTTATCTATGAGGCCTTGTCCTTGAGCCCGCAAAAACCCGAGGCGATTAAGACCCAGGCGATTCAGGAGATTGAGCGCTTCGCCCCCAAGGCATCCGGAATACCTTTAGCTGAGCGAGCTATTCCAGCTGATCAGCTCTTAGCGTTAAGTTTCCGCCAAATCGACGATTACCTGACCTGCCCGTTAAAATACAAATACGTGCATATTTTACGGATTCCGATTATGCGTCACCACAGTGTAGTTTACGGAAGCTCAATTCACAAGGCCATCCTGGATTTTTATCAGGCCAAAATTAACCGGCGTAAATTCAGTACGGATGATTTAATGAAAAGTTTTCAAGCCGCCTGGGTCAACGAAGGATTCCTTTCCCGGGCCCATGAGGAGCAGCGGTTTAATCAAGGCCAGCAAACTTTAAAGAATTTCTATCAGCGCGAAAAAAGTAAAACAACGCCGGCTCATATTGAACAGGAGTTCAATTTCATTTTAGACAAAGACAAGATCATCGGCCGCTGGGATCGGGTCGATGAAGATGCTCGCGGCGCAGCGATCGTCGATTTTAAGACTTCTGATACTGTGACTAAGCAAGAACAAGCGGATAAGCGGGTCAAATCGAGCCTGCAGCTTTCTATCTATGCCTTGGCCTATCAGGCGATCAAGGGAAGATTACCGCAGCGGGTCGAGTTTCATTTTGTGGATACTAATCTGATCGGCGCTTGTACGCGCACAGAAAAAGAATTAGAAAAGACCAGACAGCTAGTGAAACAGGCCTCCGCAGGCATTCGCCAAAGGCACTTTCCGGCCACGCCGGAATATTATGCCTGCAGCTTCTGCGCCTATCGCGAGGTCTGTCCCCACACCACCAGCAAGTAAATAATTAAGACCGTTTCTCAAGTCAATCGGAGAAGTGTCCTAGAATCAATCGGAGAAGTGTCCCCTTGGCAGAATATATTTGCCCACATTGCAAGAATCCAATTAATGACGATGACGCCCTGCTCTGCCTTTATTGCGGTGAAAGTTTACAGCGCAGCATTGGCGTCTTGGGCAAAATGAAATATACTAAACCTAGGCTAATTGGTATGGTTTTGGTTGTTTTGGTGCTGATAGCCTTTATTTTGCTGATAGCTTTATAGAAAGGGAGGGTAAACATGATCAGCTTTGCCGATTTTCAAAAGATGGATATCCGCATGGCTACTATCGTTGAGGCCGAAAAGGTTGCCGGAGCGGATAGATTATTAAAAGTGATTGTCGATTTAGGCGAGGAAAAAAGGCAACTCGTCGCCGGCATCGCCGCGCAATATGAAGCCAAAGATATCGTGGGTAAGCAGGTGCCGGTGCTTTGCAATATGGAACCGGCCACGATTAGAGGAGTAGAAAGTAACGGGATGATTTTATGCGCGGCAATTCCTGAGCCGGTATTACTGGCACCAGTGCAGAAAGTGCCTAACGGCAGCAAAGTAAAATAAGATGGCCAAGCTCAATCTTGTATATATTACCGCAAAGGACAAAGAAGAGGCTAGAAAGATTGGCCAGGTGCTGGTTGAGGAAAGATTAGTTGCTTGTGTAAATATTGTCGAGAAGATCAACTCTATGTATTGGTGGGAAGATCAGATTCAGGACGATACCGAAGCGGCTTTGGTGGCTAAGACCAAGGAGGCCTTAGTGCCGGAGGTAATTGCCAGAGTCAAATCCGTGCATAACTATTCTTGTCCTTGCGTAATCTCTTTGCCGATTCAAGACGGCAACAAGGACTTCCTGGACTGGATCGAAAAAGAAACACAATAGACGCTGGGGGACAGTTCTCCGATTGGTTTTAGGACACTTCTCCGATTGACTCGAGAAACGGTCTTAAGAAGGGGGAGGGGATGAAGAAGGAGTCGGTGCATTGTGAATTGTTGATGGGCAAGATCAGGTGCCTGCTCTGTCCAAATTACTGTGTGCTTAAAAAAGATGAAACCGGTCGCTGCGGCGTCAGGCAAAACCAGGCCGGCCGGCTTTATTCTCTGATCTATGGCGAGGTCTGCTCGGTGGCCTTAGATCCGATTGAGAAAAAACCCCTGTATCACTTTCATCCCGGCGAGTCGATCCTCTCTTTAGGCACCAAAGGCTGTAACCTGAAATGCCCCTGGTGTCAGAACTTCTCCATTTCCCAAGACCCTAACTGCGAGACTAAGCCGATGACGCCGCAGGAAGTGATCGACCGGGCCCAGCAGCTCAATTCTTTCGGCATTGCCTATACCTATAATGAGCCGTTTATTTGGTATGAATTTGTCTGTGATACCGCCCGCCTGGCCCACAGCCGGGGTCTGAAAAATGTTTTAGTGACCAACGGATATGTTAACCGCAAGCCCCTGGAGGAGATCGTCGGTCTGATTGACGCGATGAACATCGATGTTAAATCCATGCAAGAAAGTTTTTATCAAAAACATTGCCAGGGCAGTCTGGCCCCGGTATTGGATTGCGCTGAATTCTCTAAAAAGCACTGTCACATTGAAATTACCAATCTGATCATTCCTACGCTCAATGATCAGGAGCAAGATTTTAGGGAGTTGGTGGATTGGATAGCTGCGAAGTTAGGGAAGGATGTGCCGCTGCACTTCTCGCGTTATTTTCCGAAGTATAAAAGCGATCTGCCGGCCACGCCGGTAGAAACTCTGAAACTTGCCGAAAAAATCGCTTTAGAAAAACTGGAGCATGTTTATCTGGGCAATGTCTAAGGTGATTTTTGTTCTTTCAGCTTGGTGATATTATTTACTAAGCTTGCCCTTTGTTTCAACTGATCCAGCCAATCCGCAAAAGTCTGTTCTTTCTTTCTCCCCAGCAGCTGTTGGCCAAACTGCTCTTTTTCCTCAACAAACTTTTCCTGATCAACTGGAATAATCTCTTGCGGGCTTAAGATGCAATAGCCATTAGGTACGCGCACTACCGGGCTAACTTCGCCGGTCTTTAAAGCAAAGGCCGCCGCGGCAAATTCCGGGCTCTGGCCAATGCCGGAGATATAACTGGAGCGGGTAAACCCTTCGGAATTAGTCACGGTTAAAGAGAGTTTCTCCGCAGCCCGATCAAAACCAAGCTTATCCTTCTGCATCAAATCTTTCAATCGAGTGAGCAGCTCTTCACTGCGCTTCTGGGCCAGTTGCCAGGATTCCTGACGCACTACCGCTTTTTCCACCTCGGCTTTGATTTCCTCAAGCGGCGGGACCTGACTTTCTTTTTTCGCTTTTACTTTAATAATAAAGAACCCTTTGGGGGTCTCCAGGACATTGCTGATTTCGCCGATTTTTAAGGCAAAGGCGGTATTTAAGAATTCATAGGAAAGCCCGACTTCAGGGATGACTTGCTGCGGGCCAAAAAAACCGGTTTCTTTTAATTCCAGCTGATTTTTCTCGACGGCCGCGGCGAACGAACCGGGTTCTTCGCCAATGTCATCAGATAATTGCCAAATCTGATCTTCCAGGGTTTCCCTGGTCTTGATCGCGGTCAGTTTCTCTTTAATCTCGGAGCTGACCTCGGCTAAGGGTCTAGTAATCGGTTGATCTTGCTCGCCTTCAGCGGAAAACTGATCCTGATTTTTTTGATAATATTCTTGAACTTCAGGTTCGCCGATTTCTATATCCACCTGGGCCTGATCAAAATATAACCCGGCGTAGTCTACGTTCACCTGTTCCAGTTTTCTGAATTCTTCTTTTTGGTTTTCGTAGTAGGTTTGCAATTGTTCATAGCCCGGCTGAACTTGGGCCTTGAATTCATCCGGATCGACAAAGACATAAGCCGCCTTGGCCTGTTCATTTTCTTGCTTATAGGCCTGCTCGATCTCTTGATCAGAGACCTCGATCACATTGAACAGCTGCTCTCTTAGTTTACCGATCGCCAGCATCTCCCTAACTTGCTCCTCAAAGTCACGGGGGCTAATCCGGAAGCTATAGTCCAAAATGACCTTATACCTGCCTTGGTTGAAGCGTCCGTCTTCCTGAAAAAAAGGATGGCGTTCAATAAATCCGATCACCTCTTCATTGCCAACTTTAATCCGTTCGGCTTTGACCTGATAGAGTAAGATCAGCCTCTCCCAAGCCTCTTTGTCCAGATCAAGATACTGGGCTATTTTCTTAAAGTTGTCCCCGTAGATTAAAAGCAGCTGATTACGCGCAGCCTGCCAAGCGGTTTCATATTGGCGAAAAGACACTTTTTTGCCGAATATCTCACCGGCATGCTTAGGCAGGTCGTCTCTGGAACGGATCGAGCTGCCGCTGCCCCAAAGCACAAAGGCCGGGACAATCAAAGCCGCCAGGCCCCACATAATCTTTTTGATATTTCCTTTTTTTCGCAAAAAATTCAGCATTTTATACCTCGCTTTTTGGCCTATTATAGCCTAATAATCTGCAATTTACAAGGTAAAATAATCTACAAATACCCTTTACAAATTTAGGCGGATATGATAAAATTATGCAGCTTTAGATAGGTCAGGTGAATAATGAAACGAACTAACACTAAGAAAATACTGAAATTAGGTTTACCCAAGGGCAGTCTGCAAGAGGCTACTTTGAAGATGTTTCACAATGCCGGGTTTAAGGTGGGCTTAAGCAGCCGGTCTTATTTTCCCGATATTGATGATCCGGAGATTGAGCCGATTTTATTACGGGCCCAGGAGATGTCGCGGTATGTGGAAGCCGGGGTACTGGACTGTGGGATTACCGGGGAAGACTGGACCCAGGAGAACTCATCCAGCGTAGTCAGGGTCAGCCGGCTGATTTACGCCAAGAAAAGATTAGTCCCGGTACGCTGGGTTTTAGTCGTACCGATGAACTCCAAGATTAAGCGGGCCCAGCAGCTCAAGGGCAAGCGCATCGCCACCGAATTAGTTAACGTCACCAAAGGCTTTTTGAAAAAGAAAAAGATTAAAGCTGATGTGGAATTTAGCTGGGGGGCCACCGAGGCCAAATTAGCTACCGGATTAGTCGAGGCGATAGTTGAGCTGACTGAAACCGGGGCCACGCTGGCCGCTAACAATTTGCGCATTATCGATACGGTCTGCACCTCGGTGACGCAATTAATCTCTAACAAAAACAGCTGGCAAGATTCCTGGAAGAGAAAAAAGATGGAGGCCTTAAGCCTCTTGCTCCACGGCGCAGTAGAGGCCCAGGAGAAGGTAGGCTTAAAGATGAACCTGCGCCAGAAAGACCTGCCCAAGATTTCAGCAATTCTACCGGCCATGCGTAAACCCACACTTTCTTATTTAAGTCAGAAAGGCTGGCTGGCCCTAGAGACAGTAATTGACGAAAAGACTGTCCGGGTGCTGATCCCCCAATTGAAAAAGGCCGGGGCCGAAGGAATTATCGAATATTCTCTGAATAAAGTAATTCATTAACGGAGGTTCACCAGATGCCTTGCGGTAAGAAGCGTAAAAGAAAAAAGATGGCCAAACACAAACGAAAAAAAAGGATGAGAAGAGACAGGCATAAGAAAAGATAAGGGGTAGACTCATCCGTTCCAAATGCGCAATTTAATTAAATTACTTGCTATAGCCGCGGTTGTGATAGCCTTTTGTGCTGGAGAAGAGATAGGTTTTAGCGACCTTTCTTTAGAGGAAAATGTAAGTCTTGTAAGCGAAAAGTCTTCCAAGAATCTTTCCAAAACCCACGCCCATTATATCCGGGGTATATTGTACGACCATGAGGACAATGTCGAGCAGGCGATTAAGGAATACCTGGCTGCCTCGGCATTAGATTCTACTGTCCCGGCTATTCACAAAAGACTGGCCGTAGATTATATTAAATCCGGCAAATACGAGCAGGCCGAAGAGGAATTCTTAATTGTTAAGGGCCTGACTCCCGAAGACTTAAGTGTCCGCCGGATCCTGGCCCACTTTTATACGGCCCAGGAACAATTTGAGAAAGCCACTGCCGCCTACCAGGATTTGCTCAAAGACGCCCCTGATGATTTAGAAATCTTAGCTTCTTTGGCTGATCTATACGTAATTCAGGATAAGCTGGAGGAAGCGATTGAGATTTATCAGGAGATCCTTCAAGCTAAGCCGGACTCAGAACAGGCCCACTTTAATTTGGGCATTATGTATACTAAATCCAATACTTTAGATCTTGCCGAAGAGCATTTCCAAAAGGCCCTGGAGATCGCTCCCGATTATTTACAGGCCGAGCTGGCTTTAGCTTTACTGAACGAGATCAACCAAAATTTTCCTGAGGCGATTAAGCATTACCAAAAGGCTTTAGGCATTGACCCGCTGAATATCAATGTTTATCGCCGCCTGGCCCAGACCTATTATTTGAATAATCGAGTTGACGATGCCCTCAGGCAATATGAATTTATTCTCAAACTCAATCCTTACGATATTGATGCTTATTTAGAGTTAGCTTACATTCATTTGGACCTCAAGCAATACAAAAAATGCCTGGAGATTCTCCAGGAGGCCCAAAAGCACAAAGATAGCTGGCGGATTACGGTAGAAGCCAAGTTTGTATCCGCGGCCAAAGTTAAAGAATTGCGCCAGATTCGGGAAGAGCAAGTTAACCTTATTTTAGGGCTGGCTTTTACCCAACTGGGAGAAAATCAAAAGGCGATTGAGTCCTACCAAAAGGCAATTGCCGCCCAGCCTGAAAGCGGCACCGGCTATTTTTATTTAGGGGCGATGTATGAACAGACCAGCCAGCGCCAAAAGGCGTTTGAGGCGTTAGAGAAATCAGTGGAATTAGACAGCAGTAATGCCGATGCCTTAAATTATTTAGGCTTTATTTATGCGGAGGAAGGAATTAATCTTGCCGCGGCCGAGGAGTTGATTAAACAGGCCTTAGAGATAGATCCTAATAACGGGGCCTATATCGATAGTTTGGGTTGGGTCTATTTTAAAAAAGGAATGATTGATCAGGCCTTAGCCGAGGTCAAAAGGGCAACCAGTATTTTAGAGGATGCCGAGATATGGGAGCATTTGGGGGACATCTATCATGCCCAAGGCGAATTCCAGAAGGCCCAGGATGCCTGGGAAAAGGCCCAGGGGCTTGAGCCCGAGCGCAGCTCAATAAAAGAAAAGTTAGAAAAGCTGGAAAATCAGAGAAAGGCATCGCGTTAGGTTAAAGATGAGCCATTCAAAAGATCAGATCGCGCAATTACAGGAAAAGGCCAAGCGGATTCGCAGGCTAATTATTAAGATGTTGGGTCGGGCCGGTTCCGGCCATCCCGGAGGTTCACTTTCTTCGACTGACTTGATTACTTGTCTTTATTTCGCGGTCATGCGCCATAAACCGGCGGAACCTACTTGGCCCGAAAGAGACCGGTTTCACATGTCCAAGGGGCATTGTTGTCCTTTATGGTATGCTGTGTTAGCCGAATCAGGCTATTTTCCGGAAGAACAGCTGCAGAACTTGCGTAAGTTAGGCAGTATCTTGCAAGGACATCCCGACCTGCGCACTCCCGGGGTAGAGTTGGCCAGCGGTTCTTTAGGCCAAGGGCTCTCGGTGTCTTTAGGCATGGCTTTAGCGGCAAAGCTAGACCGCCGGGTGAGTCGCGTCTACTGTCTTTTAGGTGACGGAGAGATGCAAGAAGGACAGGTTTGGGAGGCGGCTATGGCCGCGGCCCATTACGCTTGCGATAACCTCTGCGCTATTGTGGACAATAATGGCTTTCAGATTGACGGGGAAGTCAAAGAGATAATGAATGTTGAGCCCTTGGAAGATAAATGGCGGGCTTTTGGTTGGCAGACGATTAAAATTGATGGGCACAATATCACTGAAATCATGGCTGCTTTTGATCAGGCTAAACAAGTCAAAGGCAAACCCACAATTATTATCGCCCAAACTATTAAAGGTAAAGGCGTATCTTTTATGGAGCACGTGGTTGATTTTCATGGCCGGGCGCCAACAGAAGAAGAGACCCAACAGGCCTTAGCGGAACTCAGCTAATTCGCACAGTTAACTTACGTTCACTGTCGTTCCGCAAGTTGCGTGCTCATTAAGGAGAGTTCATGGTAACAACTGAAAAACTTTATGCCCGCGATGCCTATGGCGAGGCGTTGATTGAATTGGGCCGAAAAAATAAGCAAGTGGTAGCCTTAGACGCCGACCTGGCTTCTTCTACCAGAACCGCTAGATTTGGCAAGCAGTTTCCCGATCGATTCTTTGACTTAGGTGTAGCCGAGCAGAACATGATGGGCATCGCCGCCGGCCTGGCTAGTTGCGGCAAGATCCCTTTCGTGAGTACATTTGCCATCTTTGGCGCCGGCCGGGCCTGGGATCAGGTCAGAAACACGATTTGCTACAATAACCTCAACGTCAAGATTGTCGTTACTCATGCCGGGGTTACTGTTGGTCCCGACGGAGCCAGCCACCAGGCAGTGGAAGATATTGCCCTGATGCGGGCGATACCCAATATGACCATTGTAGTCCCCGCTGATGCCCCCGAGACCAAAGAGGCAATTTTTGCGGCTTTTGATTACCCGGGTCCGGTATTTGTGCGTTTAGGCCGGCCCAAAGTGACCACCTTACTTCAGAAAGATAAATTCAAGATTGGCCGGGCCAGAAGGCTAAAGCACGGGAAAGATATTAGCATTCTAGCCTGCGGGATTATGGTCAACCAGGCCCAACAGGCAGCTTTAGTGTTAGAACAACAAGGCGTTGATGTCCAGGTAATCAATATGCACACCATCAGGCCTCTGGATACAGAAGCTATTATTGCCGCCGCCAAGCAGACGAAGCGCATAGTTACTTGCGAGGAGCACATGATTAGCGGCGGTTTAGGCAGTGCCGTATCCGAGGTGTTAAGTGAGCGTATTCCTACGCCGTTAGCGCGGGTGGGCATTAATCATCGCTTTGGTCAGTCGGGCACCCCCGATGAGTTAATTAAAGAGTATAATTTGGCTGTAGACGATATTGTCCAGGCTTGCCGGAAGTTAATCGATGCGAACGTTAAGGCTGAAAGCGCCAGCTAAGATCAATCTTTATTTGCGGGTAGTTCGTAAGCGTAGCGATGGCTATCACAACATCGAGACTATTTTTGAAAAGATAGATCTTTGCGATCAAATAACTTTAACTAAGCGTAAACAGGGCATCAAGCTTATCTGTTCAGATCCGGCCCTGGCCGCCGAGCTAAAAGCAGGGCAGGCGGACCTGCCGCGGAATGGGCAAAACCTGGCCGCTGTCGCGGCCGCGGCCATTTTTGCTAAGGCTAATTATCGCGCCGGCATCCAGATCAGGATCAAGAAAAATATACCCGTAGCCGCTGGTTTAGGCGGTGGAAGCAGTGATGCGGCCAGTGTGCTCTTAGGCCTAAATAAGCTGCTCAATCTCAAGCAAACCAGGCGCAGTCTGTTAACCCTAGCTGAGCAAATTGGGGCTGATGTGCCTTTTTTTATTCTGCGCGACATTCGCGCCCTTGGTTTGGGCAAGGGCGAGCGGCTCAAGGCCCTGTCGATAAAGCGAAATAATTGGTACATATTGGTAATGCCTGGCGGTGTTTCAGTCTCAACAGGCAGGATGTATCAGAAGTTAAGAATAGCCTTGACAAAGCGGCCTTCTAGTGCTAAAATTGTAATCCGTGCTTTACAGGAAGGTAACCTAACTGCCTTGAATAAATACAGTTATAACAGCTTTGAGTCGATTTTACTAAAGAAATACAAACCGGTTCAAAAAATTAAAAAGGCCCTCAAAACTTTTGGTGCTAGTGCAACTTTGGTTTCAGGAAGCGGGCCTTGTGTTTTTGGGGTGGCTCAAACGCGCAAGGAGGCGATGGCGATAAGCGCAGGATTGCGGGCAACCAGAGATAACAGTTGGCGGATAATAGTTACAAAGACGCTTTCTAACAGTGAAAAGGAGGATTAAGCAGCCATGGAGATCACAGAGGTAAGGATATTTTTGCGTGATAACCCAGCAACCAAACTACGGGCATATGCTACGATTACATTTGATAATGCCTTTGTGGTTAGGAATATCAAGGTGATTGAGGGCAATAAAGGCTTATTTGTAGCCATGCCTTCTCGCAGGATTGAAGAGCCTTGTCCGAAATGCGGGGCCAAAAATTCCCTCCGCAGCAAACATTGTAACCAATGTGGTAGCCAGCTTCCGCAACGGGAAAGCACGCAGCCTGGTGACTCGCACACACACACCGAAGGCCATGGCGAAGACAAAGGTCGCCGCTCCGAACACAGAGATATTGCCCATCCGATCAATATGGAAACCAGGGAGTACATTCAGAAAAAGATCTTAGAGGCTTACGAGACCGAAAAATCTCAAGGCCCTCAGTCTCAGCAGCAGCCTACTCAGCAGCAGCCTACTCAGCAGCAGCCTACTCAGCAGCAGCCTATCGACGACTTGGAAAGTACTGCCCCGGGAAGCATCGAAGAACATCCTTTAATATAACGTTGAGACCTTTCATTGCCCGGTGGTGAAATGGTATCACACCGGCCTTTGGAGCCGTGGTTTCTGGTTCGAGTCCAGGCCGGGCAACTTATAGATTGCAGCACAAACCAATGCCTTATGTAACCTGCAGGTTCAAGCCTCCCCGAAGGGGAGTGCGCAAGCAAGCACAGTTAAGAGAAGCGATCAGCAAAAGCCAAAAAGCATGAAGAAGATAGCAGCGGTTATATTAGCAGCCGGGGAAGGTACGCGGATGAAATCGGCGCAACCTAAAGTATTGCACGAGGTTTGCGGTAAGCCGATGCTGCGCTATATGCTGGAGTTGATCGCCGAATTGAACATTAACAGATCGATTGTGGTGGTCGGTCACAGGGCAGATAAGATTCGTACTGCCCTGCGGAATCACCGGATCCAGTCTGTTCAGCAAGCGAAGCTGTTAGGTTCAGCGGATGCGGTCTGGCAGACCAGGAAAACATTTAGCGGTTTTAACGGCGATCTGTTAGTTGTTTACGGGGATACGCCGCTGATCAGCCGGCAAAGCCTGAAACAACTTATTCGCACTCATCAAGCCAATCGAGCGGCATGCACGGTGTTAACCGCTGTGACTTCCGACCCGACCGGCTTTGGCCGGATCTTAAGGGATCGCGACAACAAAATCGTCAAGATAATCGAAGAGCAAGATGCCGACATCTATGAGCAGGCTATTGGTGAGATTAACGTCGGGGCCTATTGTTTTAAAGCAAAAAATCTTTTTTCGGCTTTAAAGGAAATCAAGCCGAATAACGCCAAGAAGGAATATTACCTGACCGATGTGATCGAGGTCTTATCGGCCCGAAAGGCTAAAATAAAAAATGTCTACACCCAGAATGAGCAAGAGGGTCTGGGCGTAAATTCGCGCCGCGATCTCTCCCGGGCCAATGCGGTAATTAACAGCAGAAAGATTGAGGACTTAAGCGCCCAGGGAGTCACTATCCTTGATCCCCAGACAACCTTTCTTCATGGAGATGTGCGGATCGGACAAGATACGATTATTTATCCGCACACTGTCATTGAAGGCCGGGTCAGGATCGGTAAGTCCTGCAGGATTGGTCCGTTTGCGCGATTAAGAGACGCCACTGTGTTAGGTCAGGGTGTGCAGATTGGCAACTTTGTCGAAATAGCCAGAAGTAAAATAGGTCAACAGAGCAAGATTAAACATCATAGTTATATCGGCGATGCCTTGGTGGGTAAAAAAGTAAATATCGGCGCCGGCGTGATTACCGCGAATTACGACGGCAAAAACAAAAATCAGACCGTTATCGCCGATGAGGCCTTTGTGGGCGTAGGCGCTATTTTGATTGCTCCGGTTAAAATCGGCAAAGGCGCAGTTGTGGGCGCAGGTAGCGTAGTCACCAAAAATAAAAATGTGCCTGCGGGCGCAACAGTAATCGGCGCTCCCGCCCGCCTGTTGAAAAGCAAGGCAGGCGCTCCCGTGCGGGTATTGAAGAAGAGGTGATGAGATGTTTGACAAATTAGCAGTGTTTACCGGTAATGCCAATCCTAAATTAGCGCAAGATATCTGCGAACATCTGAAGGTAGAGTTGGGTCAGGCCTTGGTCTCGACATTCAGCGAGGGAGAGATCCAGGTCAAGATTGATGAAAATGTTCGCGGGAAAGACGTGTTTTTAATTCAACCAACCTCGCCTCCGTCCAATAAGAACATGATGGAGCTGTTGATTATGTTGGATGCCTTAAGGCGGGCCTCAGCCGCCCGGATTACCGCAGTGGTGCCTTTTTATGGTTATGCCCGTCAAGACAGAAAAGACCAGCCGCGGGTTCCGATTACCGCAAAGTTGGTAGCTAATTTGATGACTACAGCCGGGGCCAAGAGGATCCTGACCATTGATCTGCACGCCGGACAGATTCAAGGGTTCTTTGACATCCCCCTGGATCATCTTTACGCCGTCAATGTATTTGTAGAGTATTACGAGAGTTTGGGGCTGAAAAACCTGGCCATTGTCTCACCCGATGTCGGCGGGATTAAATTAGCCCGGGCTTATGCTAAGAGATTCAATGCCGATTTGGCCATTATCGATAAGCGCAGAGTGAATAGCCACCAGACCGAAGTAATGAACATACTCGGAGAGGTGGAAGGCAAGAATGTGATTATTGTTGATGATATGGTAGCTACGGCCGGTTCATTGGTTGAGGCCGCCGGAGCCTTAAAGAAACACCGAGCCGCGGATATTTATGCGGCGATTACCCACCCGGTCCTTTCCGGACCGGCAATAGAGCGGATTGAAAAATCCGTCTTGAAACAGCTGGTGGTCTGTGATACTATACCAGTGGAGAACCATAAGACCCACCCCAAAATCAAAGTACTTTCGATTGCCCCTCTGTTAGCCGAGGCAATTAAACGGATTCATCGCGAAGAGTCGGTAAGTTGTTTGTTTGAAAAGATAGAGAGCTAGACAAATGGAAAAGATAAGTTTAAAGGCAGAACAAAGAATAGAGACCGGAAAAGAGGCCGTGAAAAAACTCAGGAGCCAAGGCTTGGTCCCGGCAGTAGTTTACAAAGGCAAGAACTCCACCAAGATTAAGGTGTTTTCTAAGGACTTTTTGGAAGTAATCCATACTAAGGCCGGAGCAAATGTCATTGTCAATCTCCAGCTTCAGGCGCTTGAGGATACTAAGTCAAAGACTAAATCTAAAGATTTAGCGAAGGTCGCCAACAAAAACGCGATTATTAAAGAGATCCAATACCACCCCCTCAAAGGTGATGTTTTACATGTAGATTTTCATGAAATCTCTTTAAATGAGGCGATCACCGTAAAAGTTCCGGTACATGTTAAGGGTGATCCCGAAGGCGTGAAGCAGGGTGGTATCTTAGAGCACGTCCTTTGGGAGATAGAAGTCGAATGTTTACCTACGCAGATCCCCGAAAATATTCCCATCGATGTCACTGCTTTAAAGATAGGTGATTCGGTCTTGGTCAAGGATCTGAACGTGGCCCCAGAGATTAAGGTGCTCACTGATCCTGAATCGGCAGTGATTGCTGTGGCTGCGCCGCGAGCGGAAGAGGAAGCGGCAGCGCCGGTTGAGGGCGAGGAACAGCTGGAGCCGGAAGTAATTACAGAGAAAAAGCCCGAAGAAGAAGTTGCCCCTGGAGAAGAAGATCAAGCTGGAAAAGAAAAGAAAGTTTGAAAGTAATTTTAGGGATCGGTAATCCTGGTTTAAGATATAAATTTAGCCGTCACAATTTAGGATTTTCGGTAGTTGAGCGGCTGGCTCAAAAAAATAGGCTCAAGATCAGGCGCAAAAATTTTAATTATTCTTACGCCCAGACCAACTTGGGGGCCGAACCGCTACTTTTAGTCAAGCCTGAGACTTTCGTCAATTTAAGCGGCCGGGTCGCCTCCGTATTAGTCAGAGAGAAGGAGATCGCTGCAAGGGATCTGTTAGTTGTCTGTGACGATATCAACTTGCCGTTAGGCAAGATGCGGATTAAAGCTAGTGGCAGTGCCGGAGGTCATCAAGGCCTACGTTCGATTATCCAGGCCTTAGCCACTGAGGATTTCTCGCGTTTAAGAATTGGCGTGGGCCAACCAGAAGCGGCCGCAGAGAGTTCAAGGCGCGGCGCGAAACTCACCAGGCATGTATTGGGCAGATTCAATAAGCAGGAAGCCCGAATAATTACCCAGGCCGTGGAAGCAGCCTGCGCTTGTTGCCAAGCCTGGTTTGAGCGCGGGATAAACGCGGCGATGAATGAATTTAACTAAGGAGGGTTTAACTTGCAATCGTACGAAGCGATGTTTATATTCAACCCTAGTTTAAGCGAACCAGACCAGAAGCTATTGGCGGAGAGCCTGGAGAAAGTCCTCAAAGACAATCAAGCTGAAGTCAAGGCTTCTCAGGTCTTTGGCAGAAGGCAGCTGGCCTATGAGATCAAGAAATGTAAAGAGGGCCTTTATTATCTAATTAATTTCTTGGCACCAACCGGTGATGCGGTGACTAAATTAAAACAGGCCTGCCAGATTGATGAAAATGTGTTGAGAGTTTTAGTCCTCAACAAACAGTTAGGAGGAGGGGTAAATGGCTAACTTGAATCGGGTGTTCCTGATGGGAAATCTTACCCGCGACCCGGAATTAAGATATACGCCCAGCGGCACTGCGGTGACTAATTTAAGAATCGCGGTAAACAGGAGATATAAGACCCAGAGCGGCGAGGTTAAAGAAGAGACCGCTTTTATTACTGTAGTGGCTTGGGGCAAGCAGGCTGAGACCTGCACGCAATTTTTGAGTAAAGGCCGGCCGATATTTGTAGAAGGCCGTTTACAGATGCGCAGTTGGGAAAACCCCAATGGAGAAAAGCGCAATATTTTAGAAGTCCGGGCCTCGCGGGTGCAATTTTTGGGTAGGCCTCAAGCCGTCGAGGATGCCCCCCCGGGGGAAGTAAAAGAAAAAGAGGCCGAAGAATCTCTGGAGAGTTTGCTCAGTGAAGAGGCGCCAGGTTCTTCCTCGCCAGGAACACCAGGCCCGACTGGACGAAATACACCATTTTAAACTAAAGGGTTAAGAGCAGATGGTAAGAATAATTAGAAAGAAAAGAACAGCCAAGGCCAGAGCATTTCCGCTGAGAAAAAAAGTCTGTATGTTTTGCACTGAGAAGATCAACACTGTAGATTACAAAGAGGTAGGCAGATTGTCTAAATTTATCACTGAAAGAGGAAAGATTTCCTCTCGACGTGGTTCTGGGGCCTGTGCCCGGCATCAACGGATGCTGGCCAGGGCGATTAGACAGGCGCGGTTCATTGCCCTCTTACCCTTTGTCAGAAAATAAAACCGTTGCCCTGAGGAACTATTCCTCCAGATTATTGACCCAATCACAGGAACTGTTCCTCCGCCTGCCACCGAAAAAACATGGCGTGCAAGCAGTTAAAGCTAACGCGTAGTTAAAATCTCAACCAAAAAAGGAAATAATGGACGTAATCTTAAGACAAGATGTGGAAAAATTAGGTAAGACCGGGGACGTGGTTTCCGTGAAAGACGGCTACGCCAGGAACTATCTGCTGACTCGGGGCCTGGCCTTGATGGCGACCTCGACTAATCTTAAGGTTGTGGAAAAGGAAAGGCTTAAGGTGCAGCAGCAGTTAGAACAGGAAAGGCTCAAAGCCGAAAAGCTGGCCGAGCGAGTTAAATCTGTTTCCTGTACAATTACGGTCCGCTCCGGTCAGGACGGAAAGTTGTTTGGCAGCGTAACTACTCAGGATATTGCCCAGGCCTATAAACAGGAAGGTATCGATCTGGATAGAAGAAAGATCGAGCTGCCTGAGCAAATTAAAGAAGAGGGAGTATATAAAGTGCAGCTAAAATTACATCCCGAGGTGGTTACGGAAGCCAAGATCTGGATAGTCAAGGAATAGCATGGTAATTAGAACAGTTAAAGATATCAAGGATATTGCCTTAGAGAAGATCCCGCCGCAGAACTTAGAAGCGGAGATCGCCGTGTTAGGTTCGATGCTGATCGAGGAAGAGGCCATTGCTCAGGCGATAGAGACCGTCAATGCCGCTTACTTCTACAATGACGCGCATCAGAAGATCTTCGCCGCGATTATCGATTTATATGGCGCCAATAAAGCCGCCGACTTAGTTACCCTGACTGAAGAATTGAAAAGAAAAGGCGTGCTGGATGAAATCGGCGGAGCGGCTTATTTGACCGAGCTGACCACTACTGTGCCCACCGCCGCCAATGTTGGACATTACGCTAAGATTGTCAAGGAGAAGGCAGTCTTACGTAATTTAATTCATACCGCTACACAAATTGTCAGCCAAAGCTACGACGGCCAGCAAGACGCGAACGTCCTTTTAGATAAAGCCGAGAAATTGATTTTTGAGATTGCCGGATCACAGCTCCAGGGCGCTACCGTTTCGCTCAAAGAGATTATTAAAGATAGCATTGAGACTATCGAAGGTTTCTACAGGCGCAAGGCCCATGTTACCGGGCTGCCGACCGGCTTTGAGGATATAGATATAATGACCGCCGGGTTGCATAATGGCGAGTTGATTGTTATCGCCGGACGGCCTTCGATGGGCAAAAGCGCCTTTGCCACTTGTATTGCTGAATACATCGGGACCCAGGAACAGAAGGCGGTGGCTATTTTTAGCTTAGAAATGGCCAAGGAACAATTGGTCCAGAGGATGCTTTGTTCGCATGCCCGGGTGGAATTACAGAAGGCCAGAAGCGGCTTCTTAACTCAGTCCGACTGGCCGAAACTGGTTACTGCCGCGGGCAAACTGGCTGAGGCCCCGGTGTTCATCGATGACAGTGCCGGGCTTTCTGCTTTAGAGTTGCGGGCTAAGGCCAGAAGATTAAAGAGTCGATACGATATTTCCTTAGTCATTGTGGATTATCTACAATTGATGACCGGCGGCGCCAGGATAGAAAATCGCCAGCAGGAGATCTCCGATATTACCCGTTCACTGAAGACACTCTCCAAAGAGTTGAATCTGCCGATCATCGCGATTAGCCAGCTTTCCCGGGCGCCGGAGAAACGCGAAAGCTTCCGGCCGCGACTTTCCGATTTAAGGGAATCCGGGGCCATTGAACAGGATGCCGATGTAGTCATGCTTTTATTTAGAGAGGAATATTATCATCCTAAAGACACTAATAAAGGCATTACCGAGATCATTGTGGCCAAGCAAAGAAATGGCCCGGTAGGCTCGCAGAATCTTTTGTTCTTGAGTGAATACACCAGGTTTGATAATTTAGCCAGGCGTGAGGATTAAAATTTTGAAGCTGAACACTATTCTTTGTATAGTTTTATTTTTAAGTTGCGGGTTTAATCTATCTGTTTACGCAGAGGAAGATTTTTCCGGTAAGGTAGTCACCAAGCTGGATGTGCAAGGCAATACAAATATCAGCGGCGCGACCATCCTCTCTAAAGTCAGGACAAAAAAAGGCATTCCCTTCTCACAGCTAGTGGCCAGCGATGATTTGAAGCGGCTGTATTCGCTGGGTTATTTTACCGATATCAAAATCGACCTGCAGGACCATCAGGACGGGGTGGCGGTGATCTTTAGAGTAGAGGAGTTACCGATTATCACCGAAATTAATCTTTCCGGGGTCAAGACCATCCGCGAGGGGAAGTTAAAAGAGTTGATTAAGTCTAAAACCGGAGAATTCTTCGACCTCCAGCAGCTCAAGCAAGATATGCGTGATATCCAAAAGAATTATGAAGGCCGGGGATTTCCGCTAGCTGATATTGATTATGAGCTGCAGGTTGATGCGGCCTCTAACGAAGCCAAGATAGTGATTAATATTCAAGAGAAGACCCGGGTCAAGATAAAAGAGATTATTGTGGAGGGCAATGAGAAGTTTAAGGATAAGAAGATTCTCAAGCTGATCCGCACCCGCCGCGATACCTTATTTACTTCGGGTGTTTACAAAGAAGAGGTCTTAGAGCTGGATTTGGAGCGGATCACCGCCTTTTACCGGCAAAACGGTTTTTTAGATGTCCAGGTAAGTTCGCGGGATTCGCTGGGCCCGGAAGGCAAAGATTTGCGGATTACTATTACGCTGGTCGAAGGTAAACAATATTTGGTGGGTGAGATCTCGCTTAAAGGCACAGTGATTTTCCCGGAGCGGGAGCTAAGAAATACGCTGGCGCTTAAAACCGGCGATATATTTAATCGCGACCAGTTAAGATATGAGGTCGCCAAGATGCAAACCTTTTATTTTGAAAGAGGATATATCACTGCCGAGGTAGACGTAGATACCATCCTGGACGCAAAAAGCGGAAAAATCAATCTAGTCTATGAAATAATCGAGAATGAATTGGCCTATATTAATAAAATTAAGATCAGGGGCAACACCAAAACAAAAGACATCGTGATCAGGAGAGAGCTGCGTTCTTATCCCGGCGAGGCATTTGACGGCGCCAAATTAACCCGCAGCAAAGAAAGGCTTTATAATTTAGGCTTTTTCCAGGAAGTAAGCTATGATACTGAGCCGACCAAGACCGCGAATAACCGGGATTTGATTGTCAATGTCAAAGAGGCCAAGACCGGTGAGTTTGCTTTCGGGGCCGGGTTTAGTTCTGTAGAAAAATTTGTCGGTTTTGCGGAAATAGCCCAGAAGAATTTTGACATTACTAATTGGCAGACCTTTACCGGGGCCGGACAAGACCTGCGCTTGAAGATGGAATTAGGCAGTACCTCCAGGCAATATGATTTAAGCTTTACCGAGCCTTGGATATTTGGCTATCCCTTATCCTTTGGGGTGGATGCCTTTAATACGCTGCGCGACAGGTCAGGGACTACCGGCTATAGCTATGATGAGGAAAGATTGGGCGGGGATATCCGCTTAGGCAAAGAGTTCAGCGAATATGTGCGCGCGGATTGGATGTATAAAATTGAGAAGGTGGACATCGCCAATGTGCCCAGCGGGGCCTCGCTCGCCTTACTGAGTGAGGTGGGAGAGAATACCGTAAGTTCGATGTTTTTGTCAATTACCAGAGATACCCGCGACAACATATTTAGTCCTTCCCGGGGATTGGTATTGTCGGTTTCTTCTGAGGTGGCCGGCGGATTCTTAGGACAGGACAAAGACTTCTATAAGCTGATTGGCGGACTTGATTACTACAGACTGTTAGGGGCTAAGCTGCTTTTACAGGTTAAGGCAGTTGCCGGAGGGTGCGATAGCTTTGAAGATACAAATTCGGTGCCGATCTATGAACGGTTTTACGCCGGCGGCACCAATACGATTAGGGGGTTTAAGGAACGCGACGTAGGTCCTAAGGATATCACTGGAGAGCCGGTAGGAGGCGAATCCACCCTGTATGGCACTTGCGAGTTGACCTATCCGGTATTGAAGTTCTTTAAGTTAGCCGTTTTTACTGATTTTGGTAATGTCTGGAATAAGTTGGGAGAATTTGCCAGCGGCGATTTTAAGTATAGCGCCGGACTTGGCGTCAGGGTCAAGACTCCCGTTGGTCCGGTCAAGCTGGATTACGGCTATCCCTTGGAAGTAGATGCAGGCGAAGATAAAGAAGGCCGGTTTCACTTCAGTATGAGCCGAGGCTTTTAACGCAAAAACGAGGTAAAGGAGAAGGAAAGATGCGTAAGATTATAGCGATATTGGTAGTAGTGTTGTTTTTGACCGCGGCCGGTTCGGTTTATGCCGAAGATTTCAAGATCGGGTTTATTAATCTGAAGAAAGTATTGGATGATTACAAAAGGGTGACTGATGGAGAAGACCAGCTGCTCAAAGAGGCCGAAAGCAAAAACAGCGAAAGGGAAAAACTAGTCAAAGAAATCAAGGCCTTACGCGAGAAAATCGAGCTATTAAAGGATAAGCAAAAGGAAAAGAAACAGCTGGAGCTCGATGCCAAGGTCAAACAGCTGCAAGATTTTACCTATCAGACCCGCACCGACCTGCGCCAAGATAGAGACGAGAAATTTCGCGAGATCATGAAAGAGGTTAAGGGCGTAATTGATGAATACGGCCAAAGCCGTAAATACAATATCATCCTTGATGATACCCTGCTCCTTTATAAAGTAGACACTCTGGATGTAACCGAAGACATAGTTAAGGTCTTAAACCAACGATATAAGAAATAACGCGCAGAGGATATGGAAAAGACGTTAAGTGAGTTAGCCAAAATCTTAGATGGTGAGGTCATCGGTGATGCCTCCGTTACTATTAGGGGAGTTTCCGGCATCAAGGAGGCCGCGCCCGGTGAGATTGCCTTTGTCGCCAACTCCAAGTACTTTGCTTTAATTGACCAGACCGCGGCTTCAGCGATCATCACTTCCCGGGATGTCCAGAAAGCGGCTAAGCCGATTATCCGCACGGAAAACCCTTCTTTGGCTTTTGCCCAGACGGTCTCTTTGTTCGCGCCCAATCAAATGAAACAGCCCCAAGGGGTACATCCCAGCGCGGTAATAGGTGAAAATGTAAAATTGGGCCAAGGGGTGGCTATTCAGGCCTTTTGTGTGATTGAGGATGGCGCTGAGATCGGGGATGAAACCATACTTTATGCCGGTGTTTATGTCGGCCAGCAGGCCAAGATCGGCCGGAATTGCGTTATTTATCCCTTTGTTTCAGTCAGAGAAAGGGTCCAGCTCGGAGATCGTGTAGTTGTGCATAATGGAACGGTCCTCGGCAGTGACGGTTTTGGCTTTGCCAAAGTCAGGGGCATGCATCATAAAATTCCTCAGATCGGCACAGTAGTGGTTGAGGATGACGTGGAGATCGGCGCTAATGTTACCATTGATCGGGCCCGATTCGATAAGACTATTATCGGCCGGGGCACCAAGATTGATAATCTGGTCCAGATTGCCCACAATGTGACTATTGGCGAGAACTGCATTATCGTGGCCCAAACAGGTATTTCAGGAAGCACCGTAATTGGCAAAAATGTTACTTTGGCCGGTCAGTCCGGCGTAGTCGGCCACATTACTGTGGGTGAGAATAGTGTGGTTGCCGGACAAGCCGGAGTGACCAAAAGCGTACCCGCCAATACCTGCGTTTCCGGATACCCGGCCAAACCGCATCATCTGGCTAAACGAATTAACGCCTTTATTCAAAAATTGCCTGATTTATTTAAGAAGGTAGCCGAGTTAGAGAAGAAGCTTGAGGATATCTCAGAAAAATAGCCAACCTAAAAAGGCTAAAAGCTAAAAATGGAACGACAAAAGACAATCAAAAAGGCCGCTAAAGTCAAAGGAACGGGTATTCATACCGGCAAGAAAGTAGAGCTGTGCTTTAAGCCGGCACAGCAGGACTCAGGCATCAATTTCGTTCGCGTCGACTTGCCCAATCGGCCTACTATTTGCGCCTCAATCAGCAATGTCATTGAGGAAAGCTTAAGCCTGCGCCGGACTTCCTTAAGAGTTGACTCAGCCGAGGTCCATACCGTAGAGCATTTGCTCTCGGCATTATTTGGTTTAGGGATCGACAACATCATTATTGAGGTTGATGCCGAGGAGATCCCGGCCTTAGACGGAGCCGCGGCCGGTTTCTGTAACATTTTAAAGGCGGCCGGCATTGTAGAGTTGGCCGGTCCTAAAAGCACTTTTGTGGTTGAGCGGCCTTTCTCAATGAACGGAACAGATGCCTTTTTGGCTGTTTTCCCCAGTGACTCCTTTAGAATTTCTTATACCTTAGATTACCCCGAGACTAATTTGCATCAGTACTTAAATTTAATAGTCACTGAGCAGAGTTTTAGCAAGGAACTGATCCCTTGCAAGACCTTCTGTTTAGAAACAGAAGTGGAACCACTGCGGGCTCAAGGCTTAGGCCGCGGCGCGACACGGGACAATACTGTTGTCGTGGGCAAAAGCGGCGTAGTCGAGGGCAGCACGACTTTTGAGGATGAATTCGCCCGGCATAAAGTCCTGGACATCATCGGTGACTTTTGCCTGTTGGCCCCGGTGATTAAGGCGCATGTGGTGGCCGTAAAAAGCGGCCACCCTTTAAATATTCAACTGCTGCGTAAATTAAAGAAAACTCAGCCCCAATCCAATGGCATCCTGCCTCCGTTTGATATTGAGAAGATTATGCAGATTTTGCCGCACCGCTATCCTTTTCTTTTGGTCGATAAGATCTTAGAGTTTAAAGAAGGAAAGCATATTATCGGCGTGAAAAATGTCACCGTCAATGAGCAGTTCTTTACCGGGCACTTTCCTGAGCGTCCGGTGATGCCCGGAGTGTTAATTGTTGAGGCCCTGGCTCAGGCGGCGGGGATCTTGATGCTTTCCCGTCCTGAGAATCGCGGCAAACTGGCTTATTTTATGAGTATCGATAAGGTCAAGTTCAGAAAGACCGTACTTCCCGGTGACCAATTATTACTGCATATCGATGTGGTCCGGATAAAATCCAAGACCATGCAGATTCGCGGCCGGGCGTTCGTGGAGAAAAAGCTCGCCGCTGAGGCGGAAATGATGTTTAGCCTGGTATCCAAAGATGCTTAATGCCAATATTCAATCCACAGCGCAAGTTGCCCCTGGCGCCCAATTAGCCGATGATGTAGAAATCGGTCACTATGCGATTATCGGACCAGAGGTTACTATTGGCGCCGGAAGCAAAATCGGCGATCATTGCGTGATTACAGGCCAGACCAGCATTGGTCAGAATTGCCAGCTGTTTACCGGAGCGGTCATTGGCAGCGTGCCTCAGGATAAAAAATATGTGGGAGAGCCGACCGAAGTTATCATCGGCGACAATAATATAATCAGGGAATATGTGACTGTTAATCTAGGCACCGAAGCCAGCGAGAAAACCGTAATCGGCAACGACAACTTGATTATGGCTTATGCCCACATTGCTCATGATTGCGTGATTGGTAACGGCGTAGTTTTAGCCAACGTAGCTACTCTGGCCGGACACATCGTGGTCGAAGATCGGGCCATCCTGGGCGGTTTAGCCGCGGTGCACCAATTTGTGCGTATTGGCGCGGTTGCTATTGTCGGCGGTTGCTCTAAAGTAATTCAAGATATTCCCCCATATTCGCTGTGTGATGGTCATCCGGCCCGGGTGCGTAGTTTAAATAAGGTAGGCTTAGAGCGCGCCGGAATAGATAAACAGGCCAAAGTCACTCTTAAGCATGCCTTTACAATTTTGTTTAATTCCGGTTTAACTATTCCTCACGCCTTGAAAAAAGCCGAACAGGAATTACCGCCTACCCCGGAAGTAACTCACCTGCTTAATTTTATTAAAAATTCTCAACGCGGAGTCTGCCGTTAGAGAAAAATCAAAATCTTTAATCTTATGGCTGAACGGATCGGTTTAATTGCGGGAAATGGACAATTTCCCATTATTTTTGCCCAGGCGGCCGCGCGCCAAGGCCGGACAGTGGTGGCCTTGGCCATTAAGGAAGAGACGGACCCCGAACTGGCGAATTATGTCCAGTCTATTCACTGGATCGGAGTGGGCAGCCTGGGTGATTTCTTTAAGATTTTAAGAAAAGAGAAACTAAAGAAAGTGGTGATGTGCGGTCAGATTAAACATGGCCGGATCTTTGAAAAAAACATTGCCATGGACGACAACTTAAAGCGGTTCTTAAATAGAGTAAAAGACAAAAGGACCGATTCGCTGATTGGCGGCATTGCCAAGTTGTTGAGCCGCTCCGGAATTAAACTTTTAGACTCCACGCTGTTTTTAAAGGATTTCCTGGTCCGGCGCGGGGCCTTGACCAGGTCGGCGCCGACACCGGCGCAGTGTCAGGACATTGCTTTTGGCCGCAAGATAGCTAAGCGCATCGCCGGGCTGGACATTGGCCAGACAGTGGTGGTCCGGGAAAAGGCGATTCTGGCGATTGAGGCGATTGAGGGTACCGATGCCACCATTAAGCGCGGCGGGGCCTTAGGAAAAACAGGGGCGGTGGTGGTTAAGGTCGGCAAACCTCGCCAAGATATGCGTTTTGATATTCCCTTTGTCGGCCCGCGGACTTTAGAGGCTTTGGCTGCGGCCGGCTGTTCTGTTTTAGCCATGGAAGCGGGAAAGACCTTTATGCTGGAAAAAGAGCAGTGCTTAAAACTGGCTGAGCGAAACCGGATCTGTTTGATCGGAATATAAAATGGCAGAGCTAAATCTATTGTTTGAGGACTATTCGGCGCTGGCGCGGTTAAAAGAAGGCAATATTTTTGCTTTAATCAGCGTGATCGTCTTAGGAGTAATCTTTATCCCGATTATACTCTTGGCCCTGTTGTTTGCTTTTTTCGGATTTTTTTCTTATATGGATGTACCCGAATATTTTCGCCTGGTGATGGGCCTGGGGGCGCTGTATATTTTTAATGTCTTTTTAGTCTCGTTGTTTGGCCGGCCGATCAAAATTTTCAAAGAGGGAGTTGATTTAGGCACGCTGGGTTCCTTAGGCTGGTCCAAGGCAGCGACCCTGGGCATCTTCTTTTATTGGCGCAAGACAAAATTTATTCCTTGGAAGCATATCCGGACTATAAAAATTAAACCAAACATTAAAACCGCCCGGATTCTTAAAATCACCGATACCAAAGGCCGCCTCTACCATTGCCGCATTGAATATAAGCACAGCGATAAATTCTACAAAAAATTGACCCTGGCTATCTCAAGAGCAGTCAGAGAAGATGAAAATTAGCCGCAGAGAATTTATCAAAAAAGGCAGCCTGATTTTAACGGGTATAACCGCAGGCCTTTCCTTGGGCGGTCTTTTGAGCGGGCCAAGGGCAGCTTACGCGGCAAAGAAAACTCCGCTGGGTAGGCATATTGCCGCGCATTATACAAAGATAGATCAGGGGACTCTGCAGTGTGAGCTTTGTCCGCACAGGTGCCTGTTGATGGAGGGGATGCGTGGAGTCTGCCGGGTCAGAGAGGCTCGCGCCGGCGAACTCCATACTTTAGTTTACGGAAATCCCTGTTCTTACCATATCGACCCGATTGAAAAAAAACCCCTGTTTCATGTCTTACCGGAAAGTCTAGCCTTTTCTATTGCTACCGCCGGATGTAACTTACGCTGTAAATTTTGCCAGAATTGGACTATCTCGCAGCGTCCCCCGGAAGAAACTTACAATGTTGAGATGGGGCCGCAAAAAGTCGTGGACCTCACACTAAAAAATAATTGCGCCTCTATTGCCTATACGTATTCTGAGCCGATCGTCTTCTATGAGTACATGTTAGATACGGCAAAATTGGCTCAAGCTGCCGGATTAAAGAATGTGATGGTCACCGCCGGCTATATTAATGAACAGCCTTTAAGAGAACTTTGCAAATATATCGATGCGGCCAATGTGGATTTAAAAAGTTTTGACCCCAAATATCTGCGCGAAGTCTGCGCTCAGGAACTGGAGCCGCTGTTAAAGGCGCTAAAAATATTTAAGCAAGAAGGGGTCTGGCTGGAAATCACTAATTTAGTTGTCCCTACTTTAAATGATGATCTGCGGACTATCGAGAAGATGTGCGTCTGGATTAGGGATAATTTGGGTCCGGAGACACCGCTGCATTTTTCCCGTTTTACGCCAATATATAAGTTGAAAAATCTCTACCTTACTCCTGTAGCTACGCTGGAGCAGGCCAGGGCAGTCGCCGAAAAAACAGGCTTAAAATTCGTCTATATCGGTAATCTGCCCGGCCATCCCGGAGGACACACCTATTGCCCGGATTGCAAAGTTTTGCTTTTCGAAAGAATCGGCTATTCTATTAAGCAAAACAACATCGTAAACGGCAAATGTAAATCCTGCAGCCGTTCGATACCCGGCATCTGGTAGGACCTCTCTTAAAAAATGAAAAAATCAATCGTCCTGGCGGCTTTTCTTATCGGTTTTACGGCGCTGACGGCGCAGATTGTATTTTTGCGCCAGCTGATCGTTGTCTTTTACGGCAATGAGGTTTGTTTAGGATTTTTGCTCGGGGCCTGGCTGTTCTGGGGCGCTTTGGGCAGTTGGCTGGGTCGCTTCGCGGATCGGGTTAAACGCGGCGAATTATTATTCGCTGTTTTAGAAACCGTGCTATCAGTGGTCTTAATCGCCACAATCTTAGCCATCCGCCGTGCTGGGGATCTCTTAGCCGTACTGCCCGGTGAAATTATTGGTTTTTTACCCATGGCCGGATTCAGTTTCCTGGCCGTTTCTTTAACTTGCCTGATCTTGGGGTTCTTGTTCACTCTGGCCTGTAAGATCTTTCCGCAACAAAAGCTCCAGGTAACAAAGATAGGTTGGGTCTATATCTTAGAAGCTGCCGGCGCGGTTTGCGGCGGCTGCTTGACGAGCTTTTTATTGATTCGCTATTTTGATGGCTTTTACATCATTTTAGGGCTGGCCGGATTAAACCTGATTTGCGCTTATTGGTTAGCGCGTGGGCTGGCGCCATCAAGGTCGCTGAGATTGAGCCAGGCTGTAAATTTGATTTTAATTGCCCTGATCTTAGGCTTGTTCTTTAGTCAGGGAGCTGAGCAAATTAATGATGCCTCAATTGCTCGACAATGGCGCAAGTTCGATCTTTTAAAAACTAAGGATTCCGTTTACAGTAATCTGGCGGTTACCCGCAGGGACGCTGAGTACTCCTTCTTTGCTAACGGCCTATATATGTTTACTGTGCCGGATGCCGCCGCCAGCGAAGAAGCCGTGCATTTCGCCCTTTTAGAAACCCCGCGACCGCGGAGGGTTTTACTTATCGGCGGAGGCCTGGCCGGATTAGCCGCTGAGATCCTGAAGCATCCGGTAGCTAAGCTCGATTATGTAGAGCTGGATCCGGAAGTTATTACTTTGGGCAAAGATCTGCTGCCTGCCTCTTACACGGAATTCTTAGAAGACAGAAGAGTTAACTTATTCCATCAGGATGGACGCTTATTTGTCCAGCGGGCCGGTCTTAAGCCTGATTTTCAACCTTATGATAGCGTGATTATGTTCCTGGGCGATCCCTATACCGCTCAGATTAATAGATTTTACACTCGGGAATTCTTTCAACAAGTCCAACAGATACTCGCTCCGGAGGGCGTGTTTTCTTTCGGCTTAAGCTCCGCGGAAAACTTTATCAATCGGGAACAGCGGCAATTTTTATCTTCGATCCAGAAGACTTTGTCGGCAGTGTTCAGCGAAGTTAAAATGATTCCCGGAGACACAGTTTATTTTTTAGCCGCCGAGGAAAGCGGCATTTTGACCTATGATTACAAACAGCTTCTGAAGCGCCTGGAGCAGCGGGGGATTAATACCCGTTATGTGCGCGAATACTATCTGTTTGCTAAATTGTCAGCTGACCGGATCGCCTATTTGGAACAAAGTTTAGCCGCGGAGCAAAAGCCTCAGATTAACCGCGACTTTCGCCCGATCTCTTATTATTATGATATGGTCCTTTGGAGCACCTATTTTAATCAGCCTTGGCGCAGTCTGTTTGTTAAGCTAAAGCCTGAGATGCTTTGGGGTTATTTTGGCTGCGGTTATTTGACCGTGTTTTTGTTTGCGCTTTGGACTAAGAGCCGGCGCAACGGAAAATTCAAGGCTACGCTGCTGGCGGTTTCTACTACCGGCCTGACCGAATTGAGTTTTCAGGTGGTAATTATGCTGGCCTTTCAAATAATCTATGGCTATCTTTATTATAAGTTGGGAGTAATCTTAAGTTTCTTCATGGTCGGACTGCTGTTGGGCAGCTGGCTGATTACGCGCAGGTTGGAGAGCTTAACCGACGATTATGGTTTGCTGCTTAAGACCCAAGTGGCGATTGCGTTCTATCCGTTGATCTTACCGTTAGTCTTTGTGGGTTTACGCCAGGCAACGGCCAATCCGAATTTAAGCTGGTGGGGCAGCAACATCGTCTTTGCAATCTTACCGGTTATTTCCGGGTTTATCGGCGGGGTGCAATTTCCTTTAGCCAACAAGATCATGCTCAAAGATAACTCTGCCCTGGGCCGGATTGCCGGGTTAACCCGGGGCCTGGATTTGTTCGGCTCGTTCCTGGGCGCGGTGTTAGTCAGCGCGATCCTGGTGCCGCTGCTCGGCATCACCCAGACCTGTATCGCCATCGCATTACTAAACACCTTCGTCCTCGCAGCCTTACTAATAAATAGGACCAGGTCCTGATTCAATCGGGAAGCTGAGCCAAACTCAATCGGGAAAGTGTACCCTTTTAAGCTTTTGCGGAGTGTTTTTGTTTAGCGAGCATAAGCAATTTTTTTGCAACAGAGTTGTGAGCATTTACAGTGAGCAAATGGCGGAACTGACCGAGAATCACCCAATTATATTCTTACGAGGGAATTCCGCCCCGCCTGCCACCGCTAAAGCATGGCGGGCAGGCAAATTTGTGAACTGCCTCTCCTTAAATTAACAATCTATCAGGCCACGAGCGAAGCGAGTGGTAAATGCCACAACTCGGAAAAAAATTGCAGCGAGCGGCAAAAATACGCAGCAAAAGCTTAAACGCGTACGATCGAACTACGATCGAATCGGTTCCCAATGTGACCCTGCGCTTAAAGGAATTGCGCAGGTCTACCCTTGTGGGTTAGATAATGTTTGTGTCGGTGTTTTCAAGAATTGCGGCGATATTTCTGATTATTCTGGTGGGTACCTTGGCCCGCTGGCGCAAGATCCTCAACCAGGAGACTACCGACGGCCTCTGCCGGATTGCCCTGGAAGTGACCTTGCCGTTTCTGTATTTCCATGTCCTGGCCACCAACCTGACCAAAGAACTTTTCCTATCGGTGATTACGCTGCCGTTATTTGCCGTGGCGCTGCTAGCTGCCTCCTTCGGCTTAAGCTATCTGTCCTGCCGCCATCTAAAATTGGCCCCTGAGCAACGCCGGACGTTTATGTTTTTGGTCACCTTTCCCAATTATGGATTTCTGGCTATCCCGATTATCTTTGCGCTGTTTGGCCAGGAAGGCCTGGTCTGGGTGTTTATGTTTAATCTGGGGATTACATTTGTCTATTGGACCTTTGGCGTTGCGCTGTTGGCCGGTCCGCAACAAAGAGGGTGGAAGATCTTTAAGAATTTATTAAATAAATCAACGATCGCTTTAGTCTTAGGCTTGATTGTGGGAGTCAGCGCCTTAGGCGTGCCCCAATTTATTTTGGGGGCCGCCGACTTAATCGGCGCGGCCACGATTCCCCTGGCCCTGATCGTGGTCGGTTCGATTTTAGCCCACCGCGAGCCGGATAAGGCTATTAACGCCCGAGTAATGATTACGCTGGTGGTCTCCAGGCTAATTGTCTTGCCTGCTTTAGCGCTTTTGCTGATTAACTGCTGCACTGATTTACCGCAGCTCTTACGCGCGATTATTATTTTACAGGCGGCGATGCCGGCGGCCTCGACCACGCCCATTCTCACTAAGCGGTTTGGCGGCGATGCCCATTTAGCCGCCCAGGGAGTATTTTTTACTACTTTAGTCAGCATAATTACCGTGCCTTTATTTATCAGCTTGGCCTTGCGCTAATGAATCGATCGTGGTATAATACCCTGAAAAAATGAAGAAGATCGGTTTTGATAACGAGAAATATCTGGATCAGCAGACTAAGGCCATCTTAGAACGCGTGGCCAAATTCGACCACAAGCTCTATCTTGAGTTTGGCGGAAAACTGCTTTTCGATTTTCACGCCTCACGCGTCCTGCCCGGTTACGACCCGACCGTCAAGATGCAGCTCCTGCAGAGACTTAAAGAAAATATTGAAATTGTGATTTGTATTTATGCCAAAGATATTGAGGCCGGCAGATTGCGCGGTGACTTTGGAATGACTTATGATATGGCCTGCCTGAAGACCATCGATGATTTAAAAGACTGGGGCCTGGATGTAAAAAAGATAGTGATCAGCCGTTTTAAATCAGAGCCGTTAGCGATAAAATTTAAGAATAGGCTGGAAAGAAAAGGGATTAAGATCTACATTCACCGGGAAATTGAAGGCTACCCCGCCGATATCAAAACGATTGTCAGCAAATCCGGTTACGGACGCAACGATTATATCAAGACCGAAAAACCGATTGTCGTAGTTACCGCGCCCGGACCGGGCAGCGGCAAGCTGGCCACCTGCCTTTCCCAGCTTTATCATGATCATAAAAGAGGGATCAATGCCGGATACGCCAAGTTTGAGACCTTTCCGATTTGGAACTTACCGCTGAAGCATCCGGTCAACATAGCTTATGAGGCGGCTACGGCGGATATCCAGGACTATAATCTGGTTGACCCTTTTCATCAGAAGACCTACAACAAGCGGACGATTAATTATAACCGCGATGTCGATGCCTTTCCGATCCTCAAAAGTATCCTGCTGCGGATTGTCGGACGGGGCAAGACAATGCTGATGTATAATTCACCCACGGATATGGGCGTCAATCAGGCCGGTTTCGGAATTATTGATGATGCCGTGGTGCGCGAAGCGGCCAAGCAGGAAGTGATCCGGAGGTTTTTCCGTTATCATTGGGAGTTCATGCAGGGCTTAGAAAAGAAAGAGACAGTAGAGCGGGCCAGAGAACTAATGAAAGAAATCGGCGTGGTCGAAGAACAACGCCAGTGTGTGTTGCCGGCCCGGCGCGCCGCCTTAGAACTGAGCAAGACCAAGGACAAGGGAACAGATATCTTTTCCGGCGCGGCAATTGAGCTTCCCGACGACAAAATTATCAGCGGCAAGAATTCCAGCCTGATGCATGCGGCCTCCGCGGCGATTGTTAACGCGATTAAACACCTGGCTGATATCCCGGACAAGATTCATCTCTTACCCCGCGGCGTAATCAGCAATATTGCCGCCTTAAAAAAAGAGATCTTAAGCTCCAAGACCGAAAGCCTGGATTTAGAAGAAACACTAGTCGCCTTATCCATCTCCGCAGCTAGTAACCCAACTGCCGAAGCCGCGATCAAGGCCTTAAAACTTCTACGCAATTGCGAAATGCACATGACCCACATCCCTTCCCAGGGCGATCAGGAGGGTTTACGCAAGCTACAGATTAATTTTACTTGTGATGCCCAGCCGACCTCAAATTATTTTCTCAGATAACAGCGGAGGAGAAAAGATGTCCGGGCTATTGATCGATTCCAAAAAAGTTAAACAAAAATTAATTAAATTTATTCGCCAACAAACCAAAGCCGCTGGATCCCGCCGGCTAATTTTAGGTTTATCCGGAGGCCTGGATTCAAGTTTAGCGCTTTATCTTGGCGTCCAGGCCCAGGGAGCCAAAAATGTCCGCGGCTTAATTTTACCCTACCGGACCTCTTCAGCCACTAGTCTAAATAACGCTAAGTTGATTGCCCGTAAGTACGGGGTGAAGACTCAGCTGATTAAAATTACGCCTCAGATCGATGCCTATTTCAAGCAGTGCCCAGGCGCCAATAGAATTAGGCGGGGCAACAAGATGGCCAGAGAAAGGATGAGCATTCTTTACGATCAATCCAAGGCTTGGGGCGCTTTGGTATTGGGCACTAGCAACAAGACCGAACTGCTCTTAGGATACGGCACACTCTATGGCGATGTAGCCTGCGCCTTTAATCCTTTAGGCAGTCTTTATAAAACGCAGATTCGCCAATTAGCGCAAGATGTAGGTATTCCCGCCAAAATTATTGAGCAGGTCCCCACGGCTGGTCTTTGGCCCGGTCAAACTGACGAAGGCGAGCTGGGCCTGACCTATGAGCGGGTAGATAAATTGCTTTATTATCTGGTCGATCGGAAGTTCATCCAGCCCAGACTGATCCAGCTGGGATTCAAGAAGGGGATGATTGCCAAAGTAAGGAAACTCATCGCCGACAACGCCTTTAAAGGCCGCCCACCGACGATTTGTGCAGTCTAAAGAAAGGGCAGATATTTTTTGATTTCATGGGAGGTGATTTGGATCCGGTATTCCTCCCATTCTTTTTCTTTATTTAATAGAAAGCGCGTGAAGATGTGTTCGCCCAGGGTATCGCGGACCAGCGCGCTTTTTTTAGTCTCCTCAATGGCCTCAAACAGGTTGCCCGGAAGCGCATGTAAGCCCCGCCTTTTACGTTCTTCCATCTCCATCTCATAAATATTCGGCTCCACCGGCGGAGTAATCTTGTATTTTTTCTCGATGCCCTCTAGTCCGGAGGCCAGCATGACCGCAAAGGCCAGATAGGGGTTGCAGGCTGGGTCGGGACAGCGCAGCTCGGCCCGGGTGGCTTGTTCGTTGCCCGGCCGGTAAAGCGGTACGCGGATCAAGGCAGTCCGGTTGCGTTGGGCCCAAGAGACATAGACCGGGGCCTCATACCCTGCGACCAGCCTTTTATAGGAGTTGACCCATTGGGCGGTTAAGGCACAGATTTCCCGGGCATGCTTGAGCTCTCCGGCAATAAACTGTTTGGCTGTTGGCGAGAGGCTGGATTTATCCTTGTTATCAAAAAAGGCGTTTTTCTTTCCTTTAAATAGCGACTGGTGCAGGTGCATGCCGGTGCCGTTGACGCCGAAGATCGGCTTAGGCATAAAGGTGGCGTAGACGCCTTGGCGTTGGGCCACTTCTTTAATCACAAACCGCGAGGTAATAATTTGATCGGCGGTAGTTAAGGCCCGGGCATACTTGGGGTCAATCTCATGCTGGCTGGGCGCGACTTCATGATGCGTGGCCTCAATGACAATACCCATATCTTCTAAGGTGCGCACGGTTTCATTACGCAAATTATTGGCGATATCGTTGGGGATCAGCTCAAAGTAGGTGCCTTCATCCAGGACCTCCGGTTTTTTGTCATTTTTAAAATAAAAATATTCTAATTCCGCGCCGACATAAAAAGTAAAGCCTAATCTTCCGGCCCGGGCCAAGACCCGTTTGAGCACATAACGGGGGTCTCCGGCGTAAGCGCTACCGTCAGGGTTGAGGATGTCACAAAACATCCTGCCGATCGGGCTCTGGGCGCGAGTCCAGGGCAGGATCGTAAATGTATCCGGATCAGGTTTGGCGATGATATCGCTTTCTTGGGCCTCGGCAAATCCTGTGACTGAGGAACCGTCGAACCCCTTACCGTGTTCTAAGGCCTCGGCCAGCTCACCCTCGCTGAGCGAGATACACTTTAAAGTCCCCAAGATATCCACAAACCAAAGTTGGATGGTGCGGATCTTTTGCTCGGCCACCAAGTTGAGCACTCTTTGGGCCTTGGTTTCTTTGCCCAGGCGCCTTTTATCGGAAATTAGAGTAGGCGATAACTCTCGGGCCATATCTTGCGGGATAATATACTGTTGGCCGACCCTGGCCGCCCGGATCGTGCCGCGTTTAATCCGCTCAATCACGGCCTGGCGGGAAATCTTTAATTTTTTGGCCAACTGCGTGGGGGTCAAATATTCTTCCATAGTTATTTTTCTCCTTTACATTTGTAAAGTATACCATTGTTCTTTACACTTGTCAAGTAAAAAATGCAGAAATTTTAGGCAGTTTTTAAGCGGGGATTTCCCTAGGCTAGGTAGTTCAGAATGGCTTGTGCGGCCAGCTCAGTGGCCCCTTTTGCTCCCAGGCGTTGGCGGACTTGCCCTAATTGTTGCTTTACAGTTGTCAAGGCTTGAGGATGGGTCAGGGTGGCTAAGGCGCAAGCGGCGATATCTTTAGGCCGGGCTTGAAACTGGACGAACTCAGGGACGATTTTTTTCTGGGCCACTACATTGACCAGGCCGATATAAGGCAATCTAATTAACATCCGGGCAATCAGCCAATTCAGGAAAGAGACCTTATAAACTATCAGCATCGGGGTTTGCATAATCGCTGTTTCTAAAGTAGCTGTGCCGGAGGCCACCAGCGCGAAATCGCAGGCGTTTAAAAAATCATAGGTTTGGTTTTCAGAGATCGGCAAAGGAAAATCATGCTTCGCCACTTCTTTTTGGAATATTTCTTTGGCTAATCCTCGGGCCTTTAAAACAATAAATTGCGCAGCTGGCAATTCATTTTTGATTAGGCGCGCGCTTTCTAGCAGGATGGGTAAGATCCTTTCTACTTCCATCTTGCGTGAGCCGGGGATTAAGCCGATAGTCTTTTTTTGCACAGTCAGGCCCAGCTTTTTTAAGAATTCATCTTTGCTGGTTGTAACCGAGGCGCTATCGAGTAAGGGGTGGCCGACAAAAGTCGCGTCGATACCGTGGTCCTGATAGAGCTTTTGTTCAAATTCAAACAGCACGATCATTTTGTCGACGCAGCGTTTAATATTTTTGATCCGGCCCGGCCACCAGGCCCAGATTTGCGGGCTGATATAATAAATTACCGGAATATTCCTTTTTTTGATCTCTTTGGCCAGCTTCAGATTGAAGCCGGGATAATCAACTAAAATTACCGCGGCCGGTTTTACTGAATCGATCTCGGCCAGAAGCTGTTTAAACGCGGTTTTGATCTTTTTAAAATTAGCCAGCACGTCGGTAAAACCGATGATGGCCAGTTCGGCCAAGTCAATCTGAATCCGGGCGCCGGCGGAGCGCATTTTTTCTCCGCCCATTCCGGAAATCTCCAGATCGGGATTAATGTTTTTCAGGGCTTGAATTAGCGAGGCGCTGTGAGCGTCACCAGAGGCCTCTCCGGCTACAATCACAATTTTTTTAGACATGGCGGGATCGGGATTTTATCTTCTCAAGTATTTTTGTGGCTACAACCAGGGCTTCTTTTCCTTCTACGCCCGAGACCAGCGGGGCCTTCTTTTCCCGGACGCATTGGATAAAGGCCCGCAGTTCTTTTTGCAGGGGGCGTTCTTTTTTGATGTCAATGTTTTTTCTTGTAATCTTTTTGCCTTGTTTAGCGTAAATCTGGGCCTCTTGGGCTTCGTAGTCCAAAGAGATATATGTGTTTTCTTGAAATAACCTAATCTTGCGCATTGATTTAAAACTGATTCTGCTGGCGGTGATATTGGCTACGGCCCCATTTTTGAAATTAAGCCGGGCATTGGCAATATCCTCATGGTCAGTAAGCACATTTACGCCCACAGCCTGGATGCTTTCAACAGGGGAGTTGACCAAGGCCAGAATAATATCAATGTCATGGATCATTAAGTCTAAGACCACACCGATATCTTTTACCCGGGCGGCAAAAGGGCCTAAGCGGTGACACTCAATAAAGTTAGGACTTCCCGGCAGCTGTTGCACGGCCTGGACAGCGGCGTTAAATCGCTCGACATGGCCGACCTGAAGCACAAGATTCTTGTCTTTGGCCAGCTTCAGCAAGCGTTCGGCTTCGCCAACTGTATTGGTAAATGGTTTTTCTACTAACAGGTGGGTGTTGTGTTCAAGGAAGTCTTTGGCCAGCGGATAATGTAATTGTGTCGGGGCCACAATACTGGCTGCTTCGACCAGATCAAAAAGCTGGCGGTAATCAGTAAAATATCGGCAGCGGCAGGCCCGGGCGATTGCTTTCGCCCTTTTTGCCTCGACATCGGCTACTGCTACCAACTCTACATCACTGAGTCCGGCAAAAATGCGGGCATGAATAGAGCCCAGACTGCCTACCCCGACTACCCCGACTTTAAGCTTATGCATGGGCACCTTTTTGGTTTAAGCTTTTGGCTGCCGTTTCGCTATCATTGGGAACAGTTCCCTGCTTTTGCTAATAATCTGGTAGGAACAGTTCCTCAAGGCAGGGGTTTATTATACAAAAGTTATAGACAAAAGTCAATTAATGTGTTATACTTCTTTTTCGTATATTTGGGGGCTAATTAGCCCCTATTATATAATATAAGGAAAAGATGAAAGATTTCTTCAGATTATTAAGGTTCTTAAAGCCGCATTTGGGCTTGTTTGCGCTGGCGATAGTATTTATGTTTATTTCCGCCCTGTTTGACGGTGTCCAGATCGCGCCAGCCGTGCCGTTGATCGATAATGTCTTTACGGGCAAAACCATTAACATCACCCGGCCCTTGCCGGCTTTTCTAACTAGCCTGATTGGTACGGTTAACGGCCTTGAACGGCCGGTATTGTTGAAATACATCGTGCTGAGCTTCTTAGGCTTATTCCTGTTTAAGGGCTTATTTGTGTTCCTGCGCCAGTATTTGATGGTTAATGTTGGGCATTTGGTGCTGCGCGATGTGCGTAACGCGCTTTATGCGAAATATCAACACCTATCTCTGGACTACTTTAGCAAAAGTAAAATCGGCGTCTTAGTTTCCCGGATTACCCACGATGTGGGAGTGATTAATAATTCTATCGCCCAGGGGTTAACCGATATATTCTATCAGGGGTTTAAGGTAACGATCTTGCTTTCTTTAGCCGTGTTCATCAATTTCCGGCTATTTTTGTTTTCTATCGTGTTATTTCCATTTATTGCTATACCCGTAGTGCGGATTAGTAAGGCCTTGCGCAAGATCAGCACCAAGAGCCAGGAAAAAATGGCTGAGGTCAATAGCGCGATTTACGAAGGCTTAGCGGGGGTCAGGATAGTCAAGGTCTTTTCCATGGAAAATTACGAGATCGATAAGTTTGCTCGGGCCAATCAGGGTTTTTATAAGATTACCATGAAGCAGGCCAAGCGGATTGTGAGTATCGGGCCGATCAGTGAACTGATTGGGGTGGTAGCGGCGATGCTGGTTGTGTATATAGGGGGCATGCAAGTTATTCAAGGTCAGCTTTCTTTCGGCATGTTTGCCGCTTTTATGGGCGCGATGTTTCAGTGTGTGCAGCCTTTTAAGCGATTAAGCAACATCACCGCGATTATCCAACAGGCCTCAGCAGCCGCGGCGCGGATCTTTGAAATTTTGGATACCCCGGTTGGTATTGAGGATCATCCGCAAGCGGTTGATTTAGCTGAGGTTAAGCAAGGGATTCGTTTTGAAAATGTCAATTTCCGTTATCAGGGTGAAAAAGCAGACGTGCTGAAAGATGTTAATTTAGAAATTCCCAAGGGCACAGTCCTGGCCATTGTCGGACCTAGCGGCGTAGGTAAGACTACATTGATTAACTTGATCGCCCGCTTCTACGATGTTACGGGGGGTAAGATTACTATTGACGGACATGATCTGCGCCGGCTTTCGCTTAAATCCTTAAGGGGCAAAATCGGTATAGTTACTCAGGAGACCTTTCTTTTTAACGACACAGTCAAAGCCAATATCGCCTACGGCAATATTCAGGCCCCGGATCAGGAAGTAGCCAAAGCTGCCCGCGCCGCCCAGATCGATGAATTTATTCAGACCATGCCTCAGGGGTATAGAACTTTAGTGGGCGACCGTGGGTTTAGGTTATCCGGAGGCGAGCGGCAGAGGATGGCGATTGCCCGGGCGTTATTGAAGAATCCGCCGATATTAATTCTTGATGAGGCTACCTCACAGCTGGATTCACAGTCGGAACTTCTGGTGCAGAAGGCGCTGGAGCAATTGATGAGCGGGCGCACAGTGTTTGTGATTGCCCACCGGCTCTCGACCGTGAGAAAAGCCGATAAGATTGTGGTTTTAGACTCAGGGAGAATCAGCCAATTTGGCACCCACCAGGAGCTGATGGAAAAAGGCGGTCTATATAAGGAGCTTTATCAATTGCAGTTCAGAGACAGCGCCAGCGAAATTTAGCGTAGCCTTATGTGACCTGTTCCTTTCGGGAACAGGCCCCGGTTGCCCAAGATAAAGCAAGGCGGGCAGCCAAGCAGTAGCGAACGCGTTGCCAGAAGCAAGCGCCAAAAGCGTAGCAAAAAGAAAAAACTAGTTGAAAAATTGCTAACTTATTGATATATTAGACAGTACGGAAAATTAGGAAGGAGAGCTGAACATTGGTAGTCGAGACTTTGATTAAGCAACTTTTAGAGGCAGGAGTGCATTTTGGGCACCAGACCAAACGCTGGAATCCCAAGATGAAAAAATTTATCTTTGGCGAAAGAAGCGGGGTTTACATTATCGACCTGCAGCAGACCGCCCAAAGATTAAAGGCGGCCTGTGATTTTTTAACCGGACTGGCCGCTTCCGGCAAAAGCATTCTTTTCGTAGGCACAAAAAAGCAGGCTCAGGAAATCGTGGCCACCGAGGCCGGCCGTTGCGGGATGTACCATGTCAACGGCAGATGGCTGGGAGGCACGTTAACAAATTTTGAGACCATTCGCAAAAGCGTCAAGCGCTTAAAAGAGTTGCAAGCCTTGATGGCCCCGGAGAGCACCACTTCCCTGACCAAGAAAGAGATGGTCATGATGGATAAAGAGGTTACCCGGCTGAAGCATAAATTATCGGGGATAGTGGAGATGGATCGTCTGCCCGGGGCGCTGGTGCTGGTTGATCCTAAAAAAGAAATCAACGCGGTCCGCGAGGCCCAACGCCTGTCTTTGCCGGTAGTTGCCCTTTTGGATACTAATTGCGACCCCGACGGCATTGACTATCCCATTCCCGGTAACGACGATGCCATCAGAGCGATCAGGCTGGTGATTTCCATGATTGCGGATAGTATCGTACAAGAGCGAGAAAGATTTTTTAAGATCGAAAAGACTAAAAAGGAAAAGGGGTCGAAAAAGAAAGAACCGGCTAAAGGTCCCGCAGCCGGGCCTGATGAGGAAGAGGCACTAATTGAGGATGCGGAAAAAAAGACTGAAAGCAAAGAACCTGAACAGCCGCAAGTGAAAAAGATGCGCTCAACAGAGGAGAAAAAGAAATAAAATGGGAAAAACAGTTAAGATCGACGCCAAACAAATTCAGAAATTACGCGAACAGACCAATGCCGGAGTAATGGATTGCAAACAGGCCCTGGAGAAGGCCAGCGGCGATTTTACTCAAGCGGTGCAATTCTTGCGTGAAAAAGGGATCGCCCTGGCCGCAAAAAAGGCCCATCGCCAGGTGCGCGAAGGCAGGATCACCGCTTACGTGCATTCAAATCATAAAATCGGGGTGTTAGTGGAAGTAAACTGTGAAACCGATTTTGTATCTCGCTGTGCGGAGTTTCAGCAATTCAGCAAAGACGTAGCTATGCAGATTGCCGCGCTTAATCCCACCTATTTGAAAAAAGAAGATGTGCCTAAGGACGTAGCCAAAGAGCAAAAAGCGCGCTTGGAAGACTTCTATAAACAGAGTTGCCTGATGGAGCAGTCTTTCGTTAAAGATCAATCTAAGAGCATCAGCGATTATTTAGCCGAGATCGTGGGCAAGATCGGCGAAAATATCCTGATTAGCAGGTTCACCCGTTTTGAATTGGGAGCAACGCTTGGCAACGAAGCCAAAAAGTAAAAACACCCCACAATTTAAACGCATCGTGCTCAAAGTCAGCGGCGAGGCCTTGCAGGGCAGTAAGGCCTATGGGATTGATGCCGCCACGCTGGTTTCTTTTGCCCGCCAGATTAAAGAAGTAGTGGAATTAGGCGTGGAAGTGGCTGTGGTGGTCGGCGGAGGGAATATCTTTCGCGGCCTGAGTGCGGCCAGCCGGGGAGTAGACCGGGCCGCGGCTGACTACATGGGGATGTTGGCCACGGTGATTAATGGCCTGGCTCTGCAGGATGCCTTGGAGAAGATCGGCGTATTTACCAGGGTCCAGACCGCTATCGCCATGCAGCAGTTGTGCGAGCCGTATATTAGAAGAAAGGCGATCAGGCATTTAGAGAAGGGCCGCGCGGTAATTTTTGTCGCCGGCACAGGCAGCCCCTATTTTTCCACTGATACCACGGCGGCCTTGCGGGCTAATGAATTAGCCGCGCAAGTAATCTTAAAAGCTACTAAGGTCGACGGGGTATATTCAGCCGACCCGCATAAAGATAAACGGGCCAAAAAATTTAAGCAGTTAAAATATATTGAAGTGCTCAAGATGGGCTTAAAGATCATGGATGCTACCGCGATCAGCTTGTGCATGGACAATAATTTACCGATCATAGTATTTAACTTGACTAAACCGGGCAACATTCGCAGGATTGTTCTGGGAGAGAAAATCGGCACCATAGTCAAGTAACGGAGGTAATTAACATGGCGATAAAAGATATTATCCATGATACAGACGCGAAGATGAAAAAAACCGTAGATTCGATCAAGCGGGAATTTACTGAAATTCGCACTGGCCGGGCCTCAACTGCTCTGGTCGAAGGTGTTTTAGTCGAGTATTACGGGACCAAGACGCCGATTAAACAGCTGGCCAGTATCTCTACGCCCGATGCCCGTTTGGTTGCCATTCATCCCTGGGATGCCTCGACTATTACGGAAATAGAAAGGGCTATTTTACAAGCTAATCTCGGACTGGTTCCTAATAATGACGGCAAGATCATTCGCATCTCCATCCCTCATCTGACCGACGAAAGACGTCAGGAATTAGATAAGATTGTCAAGCGGATCGCCGAAAATGGGCGGGTGTCTTTGCGTACCGCCCGCCGCGACGCTAATGAGCATTTAAAGCAGCTAGAGAAGAGTAAAGATATTGCCGAGGACGACCGGTTTAAGTCGCAGGATGAAGTGCAGAAAATGATCGATAAATATACCAAACAGATCGACGAAGTCTTAGAGGCAAAAGAAAAGGAAATTACTGAAGGATAGTGTCAGCTCAAGTGGGCCGCTAGCTCAGCTGGTAGAGCAACGCCCTTTTAAGGCGTGGGTCGAAGGTTCGAACCCTTCGCGGCTCACCAAATACCCACGGAGCAAGGGGAATAATGTTGTTTAATTTGCTTCCCATGTTTAACCTTATTGCCGCGGCCACAGCCGCGGCTGTGGAAGACAAGGTAAATATAGGAATTATTATTTCTGTGGCCATTGGCAGCATCATCTTAGGCGTTGTCGTGGCCAATTTTGCTAAAATGAGAGGGTATGTTGAGGGTAAAAGCGTTGAACCAGCAAAAGCCAAGCTGTCCAGTCAAGCTATAAATTCAGCGATTTGGAAACAGATTAACAGATTGAATGCTCCGGCGACGAGCAGGCGCCAGGCCGCCGAGGCCATCTCCAATATCCTGGCCGAAGAATTAGATAAAGAAAGCAGTTTATTGAATTTGCAATTATCCCAAAAATTCGAGTCTACTATTACCGCCACCAAACAGGCCGCTGATATTATTTACCGCAAGTATGAAAAGCTAAACCTGGAGAAAAAACAAACCGAGGCGGTGATCCGGAGTATTGCCGAGGGTTTAGTGGTAGTCAATGATACAGGTGAGGTGTTGTTGATGAATCCGGCCGCGGAGCACCTGCTGGGCGTAAAGAAGGAAGAGAAGATCGGTCAATCGATTAAGAATGACCTTAAAGAAGATCAGCTGATTTCTATAGTCACCGAAACAGCGGATAAGCACGGCAAGGAGGTTGAAGTCGCCAGCGGCGAGGATGAGACCAAAAAAATCTTAAGAGCCAGCAGCGCGGTAATTGAAAACGAATACGGCAAGACCGTGGGTATGGTCTCGGTACTGACCGATGTCACCAAGCAGAAAGAGATAGATCAGTTAAAATCAGATTTTGTCTCTAAAGTCTCTCATGAGCTGCGCACCCCCATCGTCACTGTGCAGAATTCCATATCTTTGCTTTTAAGCAAGGCCCCGGGAGCCGTTTCTGCGGATCAGGAGAAATTCCTGAATATTGCCCAACGCAACCTAAAAAGGCTGGGCAGCTTAATCGACGATTTACTTGACCTTTCCAAATTGGAAGCCACTAAGATGGAATTAAAGTTTGAATCTTACGCGATTAAGAAACTGATTGACGAGATCTACGATAGCTTGTATCCCTGGGCCAGTTCTAAGTCAATTACCATTGAGAGAATAATCGCCAGCGGCTTGCCCAAAACCAACATGGATTTTAACAGAATGATCCAAGTGTTGAATAATCTCATTGGCAACGCGATTAAATTTACTCCCCAGGGCGGTACAATTACGGTTGAGGCTAAAATCGGCCAGGATAAAAAAGAAATTCTGATTAGCGTGACTGATACCGGGGTGGGGATCGCTAAAGAAGATTTGGAAAAAGTGTTCGATAAATTTCAGCAGTCCGGTGAAAGAGCGGCTACGGACATTAGCGGAACCGGACTGGGCCTTTCTATCGCCAAAGAACTGGTCCAGCTGCACGGAGGCAGGATTTGGGCCGAAAGCGAAACCGGGGCCGGGGCAAAGTTCATTTTTACTTTACCCATAACGTAAAACGGAGATACTATATCATGGCAAAAAAACACATTTTACTGATTGATGACGAGGTTGATTTCGCGGAGACCTTGTCGGTGCGCTTAGAGCTGCGCGGGTATCAAGTCACCGTAGAATATAGCGGAGAAGGGGCGCTGAAAAAGGCTCAGGATACTCCCGACCTAATTCTATTAGATGTGATGATGCCGGTGATGAATGGCTATGAAGTCTGCAACCGGCTGCGCCAGGATAAAGCGACCAGAGACATCCCGATCATCATGTTAACGGCCAAGAATGAACCTAAGGACAAAGTCGAGGGTTTGCATATCGGCGCCGATGATTATATCACCAAGTCTTTTGAGACCGAAGAATTATTCGCCCGCATTGAGGCGCTGTTACGCCGGAGCAGTTTTGTTAAACCGGACCAAAAAAATAAGGTTGCCTTGATCAAGGAATTAAAACAGATTATCAAGGGCGAATTGGTGGAGATGGTCTTTCAGCCGATCTTTTATCTGCAGCCGATGAAACTGTTTGCCTACGAAGTCTTGACCCGTGGGCCAAAGGATAGTCCTTTAGCCAATCCGGAGAAGTTGTTTAAGTCGGCCTTAGATTACGGGTTTGTTTTTGATTTAGAGATCCTCTGCCGCAGGAAGACCCTGGCTAAATTGGGTAAGAGGATTCGCAAAAATCTGTTTTTCTTTAACAGTAACCCTTATATCGTCGAGGCCGAACAGATTAAGGAAATTTTATCTTTATACGAAAATCCCGAACAAGTGGTCTTTGAAGTCACCGAACGGGCCGAGATCAAAGATTTTAGCTCGTTTTGCCAGGCCTTAAGTTCGATTAAGGCTCAAGGGTTTAGGATTTCCATTGATGATGTCGGCAGCGGTTATTCCAGTCTCGACGCGATCGCGGAACTGGAGCCCGATTTTGTTAAAATCGATATCGGGTTGATCCGCGACATTAACCACAGCCCCAAAAAACAAAGTTTAGTCAAGGCAATCATGATGATCTGCAAACAGAATAAGATCTTGGCCATCGGCGAAGGAATTGAGACCAAAGAGGAGCTGAACACTTTAATCGAGATGGGAGTAGGCGGCGGCCAGGGGTATTTGCTGGGCCGGCCCAATCCAAAACTAGTGGGGTAAAGTAAAATGAAAGGCAAAGTCTCTATTCTTTTAGTTGATGATGAAAAAGATTTTTTGGAACCGATTACTTTCTTTCTTAAGTCCAAAAACTATTCAGTAGCCCAGGCCAATAACGGCCGCGAGGCGCTGAAGATCATTAAATCCGATCCTCCTGATATAGTCTTTATGGATTTAAGGATGCCGGTGATGGACGGGATTCAGACCTTAACCCAGGTCAGGGAATTTAACCGGGATCTGCCGGTGATTATGCTCACTGCCTATGGCGACGAAAAGACTATCGCCGCCGCGCATGATTTAGGGATTTCCGGATTTTTTCCCAAAAAGGGCGATGTCGACCAATTAGTCAGCATGATTGAGACTACCTTGCGCCTGCATCGCCGGATATCCCCTCAAGACAAAAAGAGCAAAGATGAGACGAAATAAAATATTATTTGTGGTTTTACTGTTGTTAGGGTTTTGCCTCAGCCGGCACTCACAGGCAACTGCTGCTGAGCCGTTGAAATTCAGCATCAGCTTGAATGAGCAAGAATACAAGGTCGGCGATTCGATTTATATTTATTTTACATTAAAGAATAAAAGTAAAAAGGCGGTCTATGTAAATACCAGGTTTCATGTCAACAAAGAAGATGCAGAACCTAAAGATAGAGAAGTAGTTTTAATAGCTAAAGACGCATCCGGCAATAAATTGGTTTCCGATAGATTCTACGATACCAAAATCGGATTATTTTAAATTATTAGAACCGGGAGATGAATTTACCACTGAGCGAAAGAAAAATTTAAAGGCCTACTTCAAATTTGATACTCCCGGGGAATATACAGTTTCAGCGATTTATCAGAATGTATATGGCTCAGAAATCGGCTTAGACGTGTTTCAGGGCAAGCTGCGCTCTCAGCCGGTAAGATTTAAGGTTACTGAGAAATAAACCGGATCTAAAAGGGTAGTGATGAACAACAAATTAGCTTTTATCGTGGTCAGCGCTTTTTTACTGGTAATTTTTACCCAACCGGCCGATTCTTTCACCGGCTCCGGAAAGCACCGCTATGAGTTTGCCATGGAGTCCTTCCAGAGCGCCCAAAACGCCGAGGAGACCGCCAAGCTTTCCACTTATCCGAACGATATCGCCAACTATTATGAATTGGCCTTAAAAAATTATCGGCTGGCCTTAAAGGAGGCCGAGCGCTCCCGTGAAGACAACGAACCGCTGACTAAGGCCGAACAGCAGAACAGAAAGAATGTTGTTGTGGAA
>JBHPFV010000005.1:0-75264 GCA_042571705.1 Candidatus Omnitrophota bacterium | reverse complement strand
AACAAGCCGCGGTTTACTTATAAACCGATGGCCATGGACAAAATTATCCCCCGCGGCCTTGAAGAAGGAATTAAGCAACTTTTCAAGTTTAAGGATAAATCAGATTAAAAATAAAAGCAATTTCTTTAAGGTAGCGGTTTTCTTTTTTATTTTTTTTGTACTTTGCTCGGCTTACTACTTCAAGCGGATTTATCAGCCTTGGGGTACCTGCGATACGGACTTTTCCGTATTTACCAGCGTCGGCCAGGCGATTGCCCTGAAAGAAGATATTTATCTGCGCTGTTTCTTAGAGACCGGTGTAGATTTTTATAAATATTCCCCGGTCTTTGCCGTAATGATGATCCCCTTAAGTAAGCTGCATCGCCACCTCTCTGTTCCGATCTGGTATCTTTCCATCTTTATCTTTTTTATCAGCTCGATATTTTTTACTAAAAAGATCCTGCTGCGGGATAACCCGGAAAAGGATTTATCTAAGGCATTTTATATCTTCGCCATCTTGATGAGCTTGCGGTTCCTGTTGAGCGTAATCCAGCGTGTACAGAGTGACGCCTTGGTGTTGTTTTTGTTAGCGCTGTTTATCTTTGCCCTTTTTTATAACAAGCAGGCCTTCGCCGGTATCGCCTTAGGCGCAGCCTGCATGGTCAAGCTCACCCCGCTGATATTTGTGCCTTATCTTTTATTGAAAAAGAAATTTAAGGCGGCTGGCGCCTGTAGCCTGGCCCTGATTGGCTATGTTTTTGCACCGGCCTTATATCTTGGCTGGCTCAAGAATCTTGAATATTTAAAGAACTGGTTTATTGCCTTAACTCAAAAGGTCCCGGCTGATTATTTCCTCTGGTATAAAAACCAATCTTTATTCAGCTGCCTGATGCGCTTCTTCAGCCCCGACTCACCGAAGAGCATCTTCAACCTGGATCAGGCCTACATCTCGATAATTTTTATTGTCCTGGCCGCCTGCTTGTGCGGCCTGATTTTCATGATCGGCAAAAAACCCAAACACCCTGCCTCGGGGTTCTCCTATCTGGCCGAGATTTCTTTAGTGCTGATTTGCATGATTCTTTTTTCTCCGCTGGCCTGGAAACATACTTTTTTGCACCTGATTATTCCGCACCTGGTGCTGTTATATTATACGCTCTACATTAATCCCGCTGATCGCGCAGTGCGGGCCCTGTTAATCGCTTCCTTTGTAATGAATACCGTGCTTAATCCGGACTTGACCAAGCCGATTGATCAGCTGCTGCAAGAATATTCAATTATCACCTGGGGTACGCTGTTATTGTTCGCCGGGCTATTCAGGGTAAATTATAAACTATGCAAACATTAATCATTATTCCCACTTATAATGAGGCCGCAAACCTGCAAAGGTTTACCGCCCGGATTCTCTCTGTCTTGCCCCACACCGATATCTTAATTATTGACGATAACTCCCCGGACGGAACCGGAGAAATTGCCGAAAAACTGACCCATAAGAATCATCGACTTAAGGTAATTCATCGCCAGAGTAAGTTAGGTTTGGGCAGCGCCTATATCGCTGGTTTTAAATACGCGCTCAAGGAAAATTATGATTTTATTTTTACGATGGACGCGGATTTCTCCCACCGCCCGGAGCATCTGCGTGACTTTTTGGTCGAGGCCCCCAGATATAATCTGATCCTGGGCTCACGCTATATCGCCGGAGGCGGGATTATTAATTGGGAAAAATGGCGCCGGCTGTTAAGCACCCTGGCCAACCTTTATGCCCGCCGGGTGCTCAACCTACCCTTTTGCGACTTAACCAGCGGATTTAAGTGCTATTCCCGGGAAGTGCTTTCAAATTTGGAGTTGGACGCGATTATCTGCGCGGGCTACGGATTTCAAATTGAAACCACTTATCGCGCCCAACGAAAAGGATACTCGATTAAGGAAGTTCCGATTGTGTTTCAAGGCAGACTTAAAGGCAGGTCAAAAATTACCAAGGGGATTTGCCTGGAGGCCTTCTGGAAGATACCCTCACTACGTTTCTTACCTAAACAGCCTAAACCAAATATTTGATAATCAGCTTTTTTGCTTTCGCCAGCGCCCGGGCCCGATGGCTGATTTTATTCTTAGCTGCCGGTTTCAATTGGGCGAAGGTCTTTTTGAGCGCAGGGATGATAAATAAAGGGTCATAACCAAAGCCGTATTTTCCCCGCGGCGCGAAAGCAATCCGGCCGCGGATCTTGCCCTCAACCACACCAACCACTTGCGGATAATCACAGATCGCCACCACGCACCTAAATTGGGCCCCGCGCTGCTTGAGCTTGTGATTTTTAAGCAGCTTAATCAGCTTTTGGTTGTTCTGGGCATAACTTACATCAGTTCCGGCAAATCGGGCCGAACTTATCCCCGGCCGGCCCCCTAAGGCATCGGTCTCCAGGCCCGAATCATCGGCTAAGGCCGGCTTTTTAGTAAATTTGGAAACCGCCATCGCCTTCAGAATAGCATTTTCGCGAAAACTGGACCTGCCCTCTTTAACATCGGGACAGTCGGGATAGCTCTTTAGCGAAATGACTTTGATCTTTAAACCGGATAAAAGCTCTTTGAGCTCTTTTCTTTTATCCGGATTTTTAGTGGCGATGACTATTTCGTTCATTTTTTTTGCGCAGATAAAAAGATAGTGAACCAGCGCATCACAGAAATCGAATCGATGTTAAAGCCGTATTTTGAGAAAAGTTCGATTAATTTTGGCACTGAAAAACGGTGCAGATGCCCGCAGTTCTTTTTGTAATACGCATTCTGCAAAATATGCCCCTGCCAGACGGAGTGCAGGAAAAAAAGCGGCCGCCAAAGACTAAACAGGACATCGTAAGGAACAGAAATGATACAATGCCCGCCTGTTTTTAACAGCCGTCTGGATTCAATAATCAGCTGCGGATAATTATAGATGTGCTCCAAAAGCTCAAAAGCGGTAACGATATCGAATGACTGATCAGGTAATTCGGTCCGGGTCACCGCCGCTATTTTATAATCGCTGATTCTATTCTTTTGTTTGGCGAGTGTGAGCAGCCCTTCGTTATAGTCAACCCCAAAAACGTCTAATTGGTCCCGGTTCCAATCACAGCTGCCGCAGCCTAAATCAATTATTTTCTGACCCGGTTGATATTTACTCTTTACTAAAGAGTCGGCAATCTGATAGCGTCTGTTGTGATACCAGCTCCTTAGAGGGTTCTTGGAAGCTTGCTGCTTGCGATAGAAGTCTTGATCGATCTGAGTATATAAGTGTCTTTCGCTTCTGTTCATTATCCTGCGCTGGCTCCGAGGTATTTTAGAACCGCTTCTTTAATATCTTTTTCTGCTGGGCCACCAGTTCTTTGATCCCTTTGTGGGCCAGGGCGATCAAGCTTTGCATTTGATTCTTCGAAAACGGATCTTTTTCAGCGGTGCCTTGAATCTCGACAAATTTACCCTTGCCGGTCATGACCACATTCATGTCCACTGAGGCGGTTGAATCCTCAGCGTAATCTAAATCCAGGACGGCCCGGCCGGAACAAATACCAACGCTGGCGGCGGCCAGATAATCCGTAATCGGTAAACTCTTCAGCCGGCCTTCTTTTCTTAATTTTTCCAGGCAATCAGTCAGGGCAATAAAACCACCGGTAATGCTGGCGGTGCGCGTGCCGCCATCCCCCTGAATAACGTCACAGTCGATCCAGATCGTGCGCTCGCCCAGTTTGTCTAATTGCACTACGGCGCGCAAACAGCGGCCAATCAACCTCTGGACCTCATGCGTCCGCCCGCCAATCTTACCTCGGGCCGCTTCCCGGGGAATGCGCTGGTTGCAGGAACGCGGCAACATCCCGTATTCGGCAGTAACCCAACCTGAGCCTCTGCCTCTTAAAAAAGGCGGGACCTTCTCTTCCATTGTAGCTGTGCAAACTACTTTAGTGTGGCCTAATTCTATCATGCAGGAACCTTCGGCGTATTTGCTAAAATTACGCGTAATTTTTATCGGCCGTAGACTGCTATTATTCCTTCCTTCAGAACGCATTGTACTAACCTTTCTTTTTGGTTTTAAGCCTTAGTAAACAGATCTCTGCCGCAACAGTCAATCCCGACAATCAGCGGAAAATCCTCTACCTCCAATTGATGAATCGCCTCCGGTCCAAACCGCGCATAGGCGATCACTTTAGCCTGTTTAACTTTAGTGGCAAGTATCGCCCCGGCGCCGCCAACAGCAAGAAAGTAAACAGCGCCGTGCTTTTTGATTGCCCGCCTTACCTCTGGGCTGCGTTTACCCTTGCCGATCATCGCTCTCAGACCGGCTTTTAGCAATTGGGGAGTGAAATCATCCATGCGTGAACTGGTGGTCGGACCGCAAGAACCAATTGGCCTTCCCGCAATAGCAGGAGTGGGCCCGCAATAATAAATGATTTGATTGTTTAATGTAAACGGTAACTTTTTCTTATGTCTTAAGGCGCGGATTAGCTCCTGATGCGCTAAGTCCCGTGCAGTATAAATAGTGCCGTTGAGTGAAACTTGATCACCGGCGACTAAGCCGCGGATAATCTCATTCGTCAGCGGAGTAGAAATCTTTTTCATCTTTTTAAATTGTTTTTGTGGCGCTCCTTAAGGCATGACAGCTGATATTTACAGCCACAGGCAATCCGGCAATGTGTGTCGCGCCGGTTAAGATATTTACGCCCAGACTAGTGGTCGCGCCGCCTAAGCCGGAAGGGCCCAGACCCAGCTGATTAATCCGCTGTAATAAATCTTTTTCCAAGCCAGCCAGGAGTTTGTCCGGATTCTTTCTATCGATGCGCCGCAACAGCGCCTTTTTGGCCAAACCGCCGGCTGAATCCGCAGCAGCCCCAATCCCCACTCCGACGATAAATGGCGGACAGGCGTTGGCCCCGGCAGCTTTGACTGTGTCGACTACAAAATTTTTCACGGCTTCAATGCCGGCAGTAGGATTAAACATCATCAGCGCGCTCTTATTCTCAGAACCAAACCCTTTCGGAAAAACAGTTAATTTAAGCCGGCTGCCCTTAACTAAATCGAGCTGAACTAAAGCCGGAGTATATCCGGGCCTGACTTTTCTCTTTAACGGATGGGCGATCACAGAATTACGCAGGTATCCTTTTTTATATCCTTGCGCAACACCCCGGTTTATCGCCGCGACCAAATCGCCTCCGGTAACTTGCACCCCCTGGCCCAGTTCCACAAATACATGCGGCAGGCCGGTATCCTGGCAAATCGCCAGTTTTAGCCGGCGCGCGCAAGCGGCATTCTCCAGCAGTACCTTGAGAATTTGCCGGGCCCGGTTTGACTTCTCGCAAGCTTCAGCTTTCTTTAACGCTTGATAGACGTCGCTGCGCAAATCGGTATTGGCCCGCAGACACAATTGGGCCACAGCCTCAGTTATCTTTCTGCTGGAGATCTTACGCAATTTATTTTACCCCTGTCATTTTATGCAGCTGCGGCACTAAACGCACATTGTCGCAATGTTCAGCGCAATATTTTTGCAAACGGCGCGTTTGCGCCAACAATTCTTTGCTTAATTGAAAAGAATTAGGTTGTAAAACTACCGGGGCTTGCCTAGCCCCTAGTTTGGAAATTAAATTAATCGCCTGGTCAATATCCGCCTGGTCGGTCTCGCTGCAGATCACCATTTTGATAAACACCTCTTTAGCCAAAGCGATTTTTAAAAATTTGCGGTGTTCCGGCCAAAACTGATCCGTTTTTGTTGAGGATGGAAGCTTCAGGTCCATGGCGATAATGTCGATATCGTCGATTAATTCGCCCAGGGCCGCAGCCAAAATGCCGTTAGTTTCCAGATAAGTGATCGTGCCGTCAAATTTAACCAGTCTTAAAAATTCTTTCAGAAAATCTTTATGTAACAGCGGCTCGCCTCCGGTCAGGCAAAGCGAATGATATGGTTGAGTAAATTTTCTCAGCTGGTTATAAAGCTGTAAAGGCGTATATTTTTCATAGGCACTCAAGGGCGTATCGCAAAATCCGCAATTTAAATTACAACCATAGAACCGGACAAAGAGCTGGGGGCGGCCGGCGTAGATACCCTCACCCTGAACACTAAAAAATATATCGGAAATCTTAGCCTTGGTCACTTGCTTAAAGGGTCGGTAATGCCTGCCTGCTGAAAACCTCTGGCCCGAAATCTGCACGAATCGCAGCAGCCGCAAGGTCTGGCGGCCCCGCGATAACAAGACCAGCTTAATTCATACGGAACGCCTAGCGATTTGCCTAATTTAATGATCTGGGCCTTACTCTTATGTAATAACGGAGTAGCAATCCGGACATCCTTACGCCTTAAGCCGGTCTTGGCCACAGCAGCAAAAGCGCGGTAAAAATTAGGCCGGCAATCAGGATAACCGGAAAAATCACGGGCATTAGCCCCGATAAAGACCTTTTTGGCGCCGCTAGCCTCGGCATAAGAAAGCGCAAAACTTAAGAAAATAATATTTCGCGCCGGCACATAAGTCGAAGGAATACCGCGGCTCTGTTTGGGTATCTCCAAACCCTTATCTAACAGACTGGAACCCTTCCAGGGAAAACTTATCTTGCAGAGTTTAAATCGCGCACCAGCCCGCTGAGCTATTCTTTTGGCTGAGATTATTTCGCGGCGGTGTCTTTGGCCATAATCAAAAATCAGGCCGAACGGCCTGGCGCCCTGCTTTTTAGCTAGATACAGACAGGTCGCCGAATCAATTCCCCCGGATAGAAGCACAATCGCTCGCTTAGGCATCTTCGTCCAAGGTAAAGCTGGCGCAAGAATCTTTAGTTTCCCAAACCGAGACTTTGTTTAAGCAAAGGCTGCGGTCTTTTATTTGTTTTTTCAGACGAAAATAAATGAACTCGGCAATTCTTTCGGAAGTAGGATTTTTCTTTTTAAAAAAATCGAGCTTATTCAAATAACCGTGATCTAAGTCCTTTAACACCCAGGTTAACTTTTTCTTTATTTCTTTAAAATCGCAAACCATGCCCAGGTGATTTAGCTCATTTGCACCAATCAGCGCCTCCACCTGCCAATTATGGCCGTGGAGCTTTTCGCAGCGGCCTTGATAGCCGCGCAGATTATGCGCCGCGTTGAAATAGGCCAGGACCTTGATTTCGTACATAGCTAAACCTTCTTCACGGTTTTGATAGTTTTGCCTAAAAACCTTTTTCCGACCTTTTTAAATACCGCCGGTTCATCAGAGACAAAGAATTTACATTCGCCTTTTAAGTGGCCTTGATTGCGCAACAGCCCGTTTTTGCCTAAAATCCTTTTTGCCTCCAAGGCGGTCTCAGTTGCCGAATCGACAAATTTTACCTGCCGGCCAATCACTTTACTAATCACTTTTTTCAATAAAGGATAGTGCGTGCAACCTAAAATTAATGTATCGATATTTTTTTTCTGCAAGGGCTGTAAATACTGCCTGGCTACCTGGCTGGTTACTGAGCCATTCAACCAGCCCTCTTCGGCCAAAGGCACAAATAAAGGACAAGCCTGCAAAAAAGAGCGGTAAGCTGGGTTAGCGCGTTTAATCGCGTTGGGATAACAATTACTGGAGACCGTAGCCCTGGTACCGATAATGCCAATCCGACCATTTTGGGAAATTTTACCGGCCGTCTTTACTGCCGGGCCAATCACGCCCAAAAAAGGGATCTGGAATCTCCTTCTTAAGGTAGCCAAGGCGGTGCTGGAAGATGTATTACAGGCGACGATAATGAATTTAACGCCAAACTTAAGTAAAAACTTGGTGTTTTCCAGGGAAAACTTGATTACAGTTTCGGGAGACTTATTTCCGTAAGGTAAGCGCGCGGTATCGCCAAAATAAATAATGTCCTCATCCGGCAAGGCCTTGATTACCTCACGGACTACGGTTAAGCCGCCGATCCCTGAATCAAAAATGCCTATTGGTCTTTGCGCCTTTTTCATGGTTTTTAATAACGAGTGTAACGCTTCTGGGAAAATTTGCTGTTGTACTGGCTGATCCCGCCGGCAATAGCTTGAGCAATTTTATCCTGGTAGGCGGCACCCTTTAATTTTTTTTCTTCGCGGGCATTACTAATAAAACCAACCTCAATCAGGATGGCCGGGATATTGGTCCCTTTTAAGACATAAAACCGGGCCGGCTTATTGCCCCTGTTGCGCTGAGATAAATTCCGGCTTAATGAACGACAGACCAGGCCGGCCAAATCAATTGAATTGTTCCTGTTCTGTTGGTAGGTCAAATCCCAGAGAATGGCCTCGGTGTATTTGCCGCTGTAGTCTTCTTTCAAATTTAAATTATATTTTTTCGCGGCTTGCGTAGAGCGCAAGTCATCATCAATGGCTTCGGAAAGATAATAGACCTCAACACCGGAGACCCAGCGGGAGCGCGAAGCATTGGCATGAACGCTGATAAAGAAATCGGCATTTTCCTTGTTGGCGATGCGGCTGCGCTGGCCCAGCGTGAGGAATCTATCGTCACTCCTGGTTAAAGTAGCCGCAATGCCCATGCTGCTTAACCGCCGTTTAAGCTTTTTAGCTATGCTTAAAACAATATCCTTTTCGTATTGACCGCCGCGGCCCACAGCCCCGGGGTCTTTACCGCCATGGCCGGGATCAATAATTACCCTTCTAATCGGCGCGCCTAAAACCGAACCTGCGCTCAGAGTAGGTCGCCGGCCCTGTTCTTTCAAGAACGCAGCCAGGGCCCTTTGGGCAAAAGATTGCGGGATTACGGGTGAACCCTGGTAAAATTCAACCTCTTTATCTATCGTGACTACCTTCTGGCCAAGGAGCACTGTTCTTGAGCCAACCATCATCTTGGCTTGCTTTCCGTTTTGGCTAAATACTACCTTTTTAGCAATCGGATCCCAATAATAATCCACATTGTAAAGCTCAGCCAGCTCTTCGGCAAAGGCATATCTTTTGCCTTCAATCGTCACCGTCTTCTTTAGCCCGGCGCCAGCCGAGGTAGTTGTAGTCGCGCACCCAGCTAAAAAGGCAGCAGTTAGTATGTAGCATATAGTATGTAGGAAAACTGTCCTTTTCATTTTATTAAAATTCCTCTAAAGTACCCTTATTTATACCAGAAATTAGCCCAAAAAGCAACCGAATTACACCTTTTAGGCCTCTCGTATATCAAGATCGGTAAAATCCTAGGAATCGAACACAAAACCGCCGCCAAAGCAGTTCGCCGCCTCCGTCATTGCGAGGAGCGAGCAAAGCGAGCGACGAAGCAATCTAAACACGAAAGGAGGAACTAACTATGTGGCCATTCAATTATTGCTCACTATTATATCCTAAAGAACGCATTATCTGGACCCAAGTCCGCATCCTGCACGAAACAAAAAAGGCCATACTCGTAACCGCCCCTCACGTCATTGCGAGCCTAGCCACCGAAGGTGCCTGTGCGAAGCAATCTCAAAATGATAATATTAAGACATGGAACCCTAAGTCACAGATATCTGGGATAAGGCTCAAGAAGGATGTTTTTGAGGTTTATGTTAAAGAAAGCACTATTGGATAATTAACTATTGTGCCCCCCAACTGGACGAGTTTCGCAACTGGCTTTACGCGGAAGAAACTAATGAATTATTTAATTGAATATTGAGCTGCTTTCTGGATAAAAGATCAAGTAAGATTGTTGATTTTGAGGTGAGACCGTGATAAGGTAATAAGGGATAAAACATACAGCCCAAGTATGTAAAAACCAAGAACTCTAATACCTGTTATAAGACTAAGATATTCACCTAATCCTCCTATTATTGCCCCAAGAATATTCCATCCAAGAGCTAGAGGAGGCTGAATTGCTCGGCGAAAGGATGTAGCAAATACTAAACCGGCACCAAAAATAGGAACCGCAACATAAAGAAAAGACACCATTAATCGATAGATAAAGCTAAAGCTTAAAAACCTATTGGCAGGAAATATTATTTCCAGGATAAGTGAAATGAATATTACAACGTAACATATTGAGTAAGGTATTTTTTTAAATTTTAATATAACAAGGTTGGCTGCGGCAATTGCAAGCAGGATTGTTATAATCACCAGAGAATTAATCAACCATGTCGAACCAAACAATAGCGAAAGTTCTGATATGCTTTTAATCTCAAACATCATAAATGCTGCCCCTAAAAACATAAAATGAGTATCAATCCGCGCGAGACTTTTGGGATTGCCGATAAAAACACCTATTACCGTTATCAGCAATACATATGCAATTAGACGCACATATGCTTTTGGAATTATTGGCCCGCGCAAGTAAAACTGGGGCCAGTTGTCTGTGCTAACATAAATATTGTTATTATATGAAACCGGGCCTGGTCGAGCCGCAGGGGTAATTAGGAACATTGGTCCTCCACCGCCACGAAATACTTGCTGTGTACATGTATAACCAAATACCCGCCAGAGGATTTCCTTCATTCGTTCACGCGACCATTGCAAATTATGCCAGTGAAACCCGCTAAATTCCATAGCAAAAATACCATTCGGACTAAGGTGGCGGCGCACCTGTTCAAAGAATTCAACTGTATAGATATAACTGTCAAGTCGCAAATTAGCACTGGATGCGAACTGGGAATGTGAATCAACTTGATTCATAACTATTAAGTCATACTTCTTATCTGTGCGATTAAGAAAGGCGCGGGCATCATCACAAATAATATTTACACGTGAATCTCTATATGGTTGTTCCGGGTGAAATTTCCGTCCTATTTCTATAATAGCAGGGTCAATTTCAACGGCATCTATTTGTTCAACGTCTTCTCGTAATGCAGCAGCAGCTTCATTGCCAGCTCCTGAAGCAATAATTAACACATTTTGGGGTTTACAAAAAAAGTATGGCAGATGGTAAGTTATATATAAATCACCTGGCAAAGAAAATGAACGATCAATATTTTTATGAAAAGATTTTAATACCTCTATCAGTATTTCTCTGTTGTTCGTAAAACCGTAATCCACCATGCACTGATGAAAATCATAATTAACATATATCGGGCCTTCAACAAGTGCTTTTTTGCGGGAAATAGATGGGAATTTTTCTAAATTAGTATATTTAAGACGGTATTCTACTCGTTGGTAAGGAGACCAAATAACATTGGGATGACGGTTCTGATAGAAAATAACCCCAAGAAGTAAAATTGACAGCGTAAAAAAAATAGCTTGCCATTTATGGGTACGGGGAAGAATAAACCAGCATGCGGCTAAACCAACTAAAAACCAATAAGGAGGTGAGAGCATCGTGACTGATGCTCCTATAAAAGTTAAAGTTCCAATAAGCGCTCCCAAAACATTGATTAGATAAGCTGGTATAGGACTTAAATTACTAAAACAACGGGCTAACATAATCCCCATAGGAATAAAAGTCAGGCTTACCAAAATAAAAGTGCATATAATGACTAATTTACCACCACTTTTATCTCCTTCAAATTCAATTGTAAAATCAACTAGATTAGGTTTGTCTCTTTGGGCTGCTACATTTTTTGCCTCTTGCTGAAATATTCCTACCTTATTACCAAAACCTCTTGATCTAAGATTAGATCCTCCGGCTGAGATAATAAGGCTAATAATAAATATACCCGTAAGAAATAATATCACAGGTGATCCATTTCCAAGTTTAATGCGCTTATAGGCAATACAACCTATGCCTAAACCTAAGAAACAGGCCAGGAGAACAAGCGAACGGAAAAAAGCGAGAAAAGGAAGTTCTGAGGGAATCCATCTAATTAGCAGAATCTCCCAAAAAAGAGACCCAAAACTTATTGCGAAAAGACGCAACATCATTTTTCGATTTAAATTATTCTTGTCTGACTTGTTAGAAAACATATTCTGGAACAATTGAATCTACCCTCCCCGGGCTGGCCGATGTTGATAACAATATGATACGTAGTTCCGTGCAAATTTTGGATTCTAGGGACACAACCCTTAATTACTTTAAAATAGAACCGTCTTTTTTTGCTACTGTTCAAAAAAAGGACAGTCCCTATTTTTGCAAAGTGAAAATGTCGGCAAAAAAAGAAGTGTCCCCTTTTTCAACGTTTGATAAGGTGGTGGTGCCCAACATACTTTTAGCAGGGGCATCCATTGTTCTTCTCTAATTGTTAAGGATGTGGTGTCTTCACTCGCTGCTCGCCTTGTCGGCTCGCAACGCTCGTTCAGACCTCCACCAAATTTTTGCTTTGTCGCAAAATTTTGGTGGACCCGGTCACAACCAATTCGAACTATGGCTGAGATCCAGGCTCACATTAAGATCCTTCCAGTAAAGTACCCTTATTTATACCAAAAATTAGCCCAAAAAGCAATCAAATTACACCTTTTGGGCTTATCCTATACCAAGATAGGCAAGATCTTAGGAATTGACCACAAAACCGTTGCTAAGGCAGTGCGCAAAAAATAGAAGTATCCCCTTTCCCCGGCATCCCAAAAGATAAGAGTATCTACAAAAATCTCAAATTCTCAATTATTGCTAAAGGTTTCAGCCTTTGCAATACTAATGTTTCAACTGCAGGCGAACAACCGCATTTCAAACACACATCGCTATCATATATACCTTTTCTACAACAGCAAGGGCTTATCTTTCCTTGATTGATAACAATACTTGCCCATATTGGCCTTTCCCATCTATTACTCTTTAGTAGGTTAATGCCATCAAATGTATTAGATACTTTCGTTGGATGTCTTTTTTTGATTCGTTGTAGTTTGTTAATTGCTATATTCCTTTCCTCCTCATCCAGCATTATGGTCTCATCAGAGCCAATATATGGCGTACACAGGTGAAACAACACTCCTCGAATATCCCTACAATTCAAAACAACATCCGCAGAATCTTCTAAATCCATAAGGTTAACCTTGCTTATTGTAAAGTTTATATAAATGCCTTCGTGGTTGCTTTGGGATATATTATGTATTACATCCCCATATACATCGCCTCTAATCGTATTGTGTTCTTTGGGAAATCCATCAAGGCTAACCCAAAGATAATCTGCGTCTGACTTCAATTCAAACGTTCCGTTAGTACACACGACTATTCGAAAGAAACCTAATCGTTTTGCCTCTCTAACCACATTATTAAGCCTATATTCTCCATCCTCCCATAAGAACGGCTCTCCGCCCGTTATTACAAGCATACGAGATCCCATATTGTATAATGTCCTAATATCTTTTATGACGTCTTTGTAGCTTGACTCTGCGTACCCCAGATTAGCAACTGTACAATGTTGACATTTCAAGTTACATTTATCAGTAAGTATTAAGGAGCTTGTTAGAGGGATTTTCCTCTTGTGAAACTTACATTGATAAGTCCACCATAAATAATAACATGTCTTATGTAATAAATTTTTACTCATAGTGGAATCTTTTGGGGCCATGGTATTTTCTGGCAAATAGGCCATATTTTATTTACATAGTTTAATGCATACTGATTCTGTATTAAATGTATCCAATGGCAACCTATCTTGTTGAGTTTTAATTCGCTCGGGCCATTTTTATCTGCCCAATTCATGCGTTCAATTAACTTGAAAATGAAACCGAAATCTTTTTTTATATCGCTCTGAAATTCTTGTTTATATTTATCAAACGGAATACGCGTTTCATAAAATCGCCAATATAACCAAAAAAGCCGACTCATTCTATCACTCACATTCATTTTTAAGGCAATAGGTAACTTCTGGTTTAAGGTTTTCATGTATTCTTTCAAAGAGAAAGTATTAAAATAAAAGTATTCACCTGTATATGAGGCGGCCCCTGCTCCCAATCCAATATAGTAGTCTCTTGTGACAGAAGAATACGATTCCTTTTTTATCCTATTAAATCCCCAGACTGACGATTGATAATATGAATTTTTCTTAAAGAAATCACTTATTAGATAATACATCGCTTTTCGTTGTTTTATAGGAGGCATTTTTAATTTTTTTATTTTGAGATATTTTCCGACAGCCGTATAAGGAAAGGTAAATAAAGGATAACAAGTAATCTGGTCTGGATTGAAGGATAAACATTCTATTAGGTCTGATTGTAGCTCTTTCAAATTTTGTTCTGGAAATGCGAAAATCAGATCAATGTTGAACAACTTAAACCTATGCTGACTAATAAGCTCGATGGCTTTCTTTGTTTCGTCAGCATTATGATTACGCCCAATAAGAGAAAGATATTTATCATTGAAACTTTGAACACCAAGACTTATATAATCAAAACCTATTTCCTTTAGTTTCCTAACCTTGTTATCTGTAATATCACTTGGTACTGTTTCAACTGCGAGCGGCCCATCTAATATAAATAACCTCTTTAATTCATTAACAATATCTTTTAATTCATCGATAAGTAATGTCGGTGTTCCTCCCCCAACATATAGTGAATAGAATTGCCTTTGTCCTAATTTCGCGTTATATCTTTTAATCTCATTTACAATGGCGTCTTTGAATTGAGTAGCCAATTCCTTTTTGTAAAAAACCTTGTTGTATGGACAATAAGGACACATGCTTTTGCAGAAAGGGATGTGAATGTATAACCCGAACTCCTTTTTGGGATCAACAAACAAGGCTTTATCATCGGATGCGTAAAAAACATAATCATCCCTTTGGTCGGAAAGCATATTCCTTACGAGTCTTGTTATCATCTTTTAGTTCCTAATTTTCTATCATTGCCTCTTTTTGTAAAACTTTCCCTAGAATTCCTATCATTCGCCTGTTTGTGTCTTTGTCTTTAACGGCGATACGAAAGGCATGTCTACCAATCGATGTTCCCATTGCAGTCACATCACGCAGGTATAGGCCATATTTTTGACATCTATTTAGAATTGTTGCGGCATCTGGCCCATCTTCAGGTAAATGACAAAGGAGAAAATTCGCCACGCCAGGAACAATATCCAAACCATCTAAACTCTTGAGTTGCACAGCTAATTCATTTCTCAGGAGATGTGTATCTTTATACCTCCCCATATAATATCCAGGGTCCTGCAGGGCTTTAACTGCCGCTATTTGGGCTGGAAGGCTAACAGCCCAAGGCGGAGTGATTCTCTTTAAGGCTCTAATTAATTTAGCTGAAGTACAGATATAAGCGGCACGTAACCCGCTAAGTGCGTAAACCTTAGACATCGATTTACAAACAATTACATTATCTCTTTGAGAAGCAAAATATTCAAGAGAATTACCAGGTCCAACATATTCAACATATGTTTCATCTACCCAAACAAGCGTCTTTGGAGAAACATGTCTAAAAACACTTTCCAGCTCTTCCCTAGGGACATAATGTCCAGTAGGACTATTTGGATTAACAATTATAACCATATCGTAACAATTAGCATTAAGTTTTTCCTTTAGCTGCATAGAATCGAGTACATATCCCTTATTACGCGAAAGGGCAAAGCGATCAACTTCACAACCTATGATCTTTTCAAGTATGTGCGCATATTCTCCATAGGTTGGGTCCAGGATGAGAACCTTTGAATAAAGATTAAGCCATTGCCGCAAGGCCAAAAAAATCAAGTCGGAAGAGCCTGCTCCTGGCAAAATACATCCAGGGTCAATATTACGCACACGCGCAATTGTCCTCAGCATCCCTTCGCAATTTGTTGGAGGAGATGTATACAAAAGCCACGGGAGATGTTGCTGTAAAGCCCTAATTACTTTTGGAGAAGGGGGATACCAAGCGTCAAGCACATCAGCATTGATAATATTATTCCTCCTATCAAGATTGTCAAACTCTTCACCAACAGCCTTAAAGAAGGTACCGCCGTGATAACAGGAGTCTTGACCATAAAATGGGATCTCAAGCTGCCAATTGACTTTTTCCCTCAGTTTCTCTAATTGGTTCTTATATTTGCTTAAATACTTCCTTATAATATTATCTGTTGTCTCACTCAAAAGCTCATAAGTAACAGCGCCGGCTTTAACCTGTTGACCAAGAGATTTTAGCCCTACTTTTAAATATAGGTCCAAGACTTCTCGCCGCCCGATCGCGACTATTCTAGTGCCTCCGTTTTCTTCTATCCATCGGAATGCAGCATACATCAAAAGACCTGCAGTTATACTGCCTCTGAAAGGATTAACCACAGTCAAAAGCCTAACTTCATACAATCCATTGTTAAAGTCAAAAGGCAAGGTGTCTCTTGAGAAATATTTATCTATAGAATAACTTCGACTCGCTGGCGGTGTAATGCTGATAAACCCAGCTACCTTGCCATCCGCTTTCGCCGTGAAATAAACATTGGCCTCATCCAGCTTATCGCTTAATCTGCCGTCTACATTTGGAGAATGTTGATTAAGTTCATTTGCATAAACGTCGTGCCGTAATCGATAAATAGAATCGCGCTCTTTTATTGTCGTCAGGGTAACTGTAAGTTTTTTCATCGCAACTTTCTCTTTATTACTCTTCACGCTTATGCTTATGTCTTTCTTTAAGCGATGTGGCCGGAACCCCAAAATAAACGTTGCGTGGCTCAACTACCGTATTTTTGGCCAATACAGCACCTGCGGCAATAAGCGCACCATCTCCTATGTCTGCTCCGGGTAAAATAACTGAATTCAGGCCAATAATAGAGCTTTTGCCAATTTTTACCTTTTTCAAGATTATTCTGCTGCGCTCAAACGAATGCCCAATCACTGTAGCATGTCCTCCGATAACAGCACCATCGCCAATTTCAAGCAGCGAAAGATCCGCACAAAATTTAGTGTTTATCTGCACATTCTTGCCAAGCTTAGCCCCCATTAAGCGATAAAAAATATTAATAAATGGGGTGAGTAAAATAAAATCCATAAACGTATTAGAAACAACTAATACAAGTGAATTAATTAAGGCCCATCTAAAGGCGCCGAGTGAATGTAAGGGGTATTCTCCCTCCCGAAGAGATAGCCTAAAAACAATCCTGACGATACCAACAAGAAGAATTAGACTAATTCCATAAACAAAATACGCCGCTGTCATGGATAAACATAGAAACAAAATCCTTATCGCTGGCTGATAAACTGCGGCAGTCTTCCAGACATTAAACACTAGTAATACGCCAGGAAAAACAGCCAGACCAATAATGATAATACCAACAGCATATAGAAAAAGAGTAAACAATAATTGAATCGCAGATATTAGTAGCCACCTCATGTCAGACCTCCTTTTTTAAGGTACTTTTAAACCAATCAAGAATTAAAGTCTTCATCTTTTCTGGATGTTGTTGAATCAGTCGTTCGGCATGCAGACCATCTTCTATTAATTCAATCTTTTTAACGCCCTGGGCAGCTTCATATAACCTCTGTGAATGATAATCCTTGATAATCCAGTCCCGCTTACCATGTATAAAGAAAACAGGAATATCCTTTATTTTTTTGATTTCATTAATCGGCTTTCTTTTAGGGTTTAATAAACTGCCCGCTCGGGCCCCCTTACCTTCCCAATCGCACTCAAAATTATCTTTAAGGTCGGAAAGCATTTCCGGTTCCCAAAAGTGATAATTTATCTTCCAGAAACTATATGGACAACTAACTAAAATCATACTCTGGACACTTTTTCTCCTGGCTACTGCGTTAATTGACGCTGCTGCACCTAAAGAATAGGCAAGAATACCTGTGGAGCGATAATTATAGGGCTTGAGATAATCAAGGATTGCCTCGACATCGCGATGCTCCTTTGCCGACCAGGAGAATTTTCCGCCGCTTTCGCCATGTCCACGAAAATCAAAAATCATTGTGTCATGCTCTCTAGAAAGCAATTCTCTACTTTTGCGCATCCATCTATTCTTTTTGCTATTAAAGAATCCCGGGCAGACAATGATTATAGACCGATGTCCATGCTGCGCATGTTCATAGGCAAGCGTAACCTTGTCTTTTGTGTACAATCTACTTGAAGCTATTTGCTGCATTGTTTCTCCTTACTCTCGCTTTCCTGATTCACTAACATCTTTTGCTAAATTTTGAGCCATCCGTTTAACTCTCTTGAGATCTAGTTTGCCGCTTCCTAAAAGAGGAATATTCTCAATTTTATAAAAACTATCTTTCTTGGGAATCCATAATTTAGGGATCTGACTTGCATTCAACTGCTCCCACAATTTTTCAATATCTATATCTCCTTTATAAAGAACAACAAGCCGTTCTCCCTTCTTTTCATCCGGAACTGATGTCACAGCGCACAAGGTTTCCACTGCGCCTAAAATATTAGTAATCTCTTCCTCAATCTTGATATGTGGCACCATTTCTCCGCCAATCTTACTAAATCTGCTGAGCCTATCTGTAATTTGAATAAAGCCGTCTTCATCCATTGTGGCAATATCTCCTGTTATATACCAGCCATCCTTAATCACTTCCTTTGTCTTTTCTGGCTGATTCAAATATCCAAGCATAACATTCGGTCCCTTTATCAGCAACAATCCCTCTTCATTATAAGGTAGCAGCTTAAAAGTATCGGGATCAACTATCTTTGCCGCCACCCCAGGAATAGGCTGACCGACTTTTCCAGGTTTGTATCCGGGTTGAGTTAAACGCTCATCTTCATTGATTTGATCAGAAATCCCTAAAGAAACAATTGGAGATAGTTCAGTAGCGCCATATCCTTCAAAGGGAATAATGCCAAATTTTTTGCTAAAGGCATCGGCAATATTTTGTTTTAGTTTTTCGGCTCCGGCAAGCGCATAGCGGACACTTTTAAATTGCTCTGCGCTGCATTTCTTAATATACGCTGAAAAGAATGTAGGCGTGCCTAGCAAAATAGTAGCCTTAAACTTCTGTATTATCTTCCCGATTGTTGCCGCATCTAAGGGATTATTATGATAGACTGCTCCTATTCCGCATCCCGGGGGCAGACATAATGTTGCTGTAAAACCAAATGAATGAAAGAACGGTAACACCCCAACTATAATATCGTCGGGCTCCAAATGCATAACTTGATAGAATCCTTCTATATTTGAAAAAATATTCCCATGCGAAAGCATTATTCCTTTAGGTTCTCCTGTACTCCCACTTGAGAAAATTACTGTTGCCACATCATTAATATTGTGTTTGTCTCCTCTGATATATAAGGCTCGTATTGCCCACCTAGGTAGCAGTAGTGCGGCCAGAAATGATGTAATCTTATCAAAAGAAGAAATATTAGTTTTCAGGTCTTCTACGAAAACCATGTTATCTTGTATATCCCATTTTAATCTCTCAAGGAACTTTCTAGATGTAATAATTGTCTTTATCTGGCATTGTTTAATGGAGGAATCAATACTCTCTTTTGAAGCAGTAAAATTAAGATTAACTGGTATTTTACCCGCAAATAAGGTTGCCCCATTAGTCAATGATGCAATACATGAAGCCGGCAGTAAAATTCCAATCATTTCGCCTATCTGGTACTTGCTACTTGATGGAAATAATTTTTTGGATATAACCATAACACTCGCAAGTGCCTGCAAGTAATTCAAATTCATTTTAGTCGAATCAGCTATGCAGAATTTAAAAGGATGTTTCTTTGCTTCATTAACGAATGCAATATGCAATTTTTCCTGATCTCTACCTCTTAGCTTAAAGGCTTCGGATGACAACTCCAGGACAGATGTCCTGACCTGATGTACTTCTGAATCAGAAGCCATTGGCTTACCAAAACACAACGTTAATGGATAGGGTATCGTTTTTGGCATTTTCCAGAAAGGCCTTCCGTCTTTAAAACTAAAAATACTTCCCCACATACGATCGATATACATAGGTATTATTGGCGCTTCTATTCCCTTCATAATATGCTCAAATCCTCGATTAAAACTGAGCATATTCCCGGTGCGGGTAAGGTGGCCTTCTGCAAAGATACATACTAATTCCCCTTGTTTAATTGCCCTGCGCGCCTCTTCTAAAGACTCTGCTATTGTCTTTGCCTGGTCCGTGAAAGAGATCGGGATTACTTTCATGATTCTGCAAATAGAATTAAATGCGCGCAACTTAAATACTGCTCTCCAGATCAGAAAACGAATAGGACGCTGCAGAGAGCCCTGAATAAGCAAAGGGTCAATAAATGATACGTGATTACATACCAATAACGCCCCGCCTTCTCTGGGTACGTTTTCTGTACCAACAACTTTCATCTTATAAAACGAATGAGTAAAAAACCAATTCAATAAACGTATAAAAGCAATAGGCTGGACACGAAAGATATACGCTGTAACCAAAATAGAGCAAATCCCCGAAACAAAAAATATCCTAGCCGCATTTAGTTCTATCCATTCTCGAAGCACAAAAATGATCCCAGTACCCATAAGAACGGCCAGGAAAGAAAGAAAATTTAATGTTGCCAATACTTGCCCGCGCCTGTCCTGTGGACTTTGCTGTTGGATATATGTATTTAATGGGACGATATAGAACCCTGCGCTAACGCCAAAAATAAAAAGGCAAATTGCTGTAATAGCATAGGAAGAATAAGTAAAGCCCAGTAATATTGAGAATAAACTCAAACCAAGCGAACCTAAAGGTACAAATCCAAATTCCACCTTTTTCGCTGAGATTTTACCGGCAACAATACTGCCAACACCAACGCCCAACGCCAATAAAGTTAAAAGAAACCCTGTATAAAGCTCATTGACCCGCATGATTTTCTGTGCATAAATCAGGATATTCAATTGAAAAATAGAAGCAAGTAAACCAAAATACACAAGCCCAACTATTGAAAGCCAGATTGCTTTAACCAAAGCGATTCTCTTAATATTCTTTAGAATCTCTGCAGGGAAATTCCATTCAAATCGCCTTCGCGAACCAGACGAACGCACTCTGGTCACAAAAAAGCTAGTGATGATCCCTAAAATTGAGATTGCAATAAAGAATAATGCGGCACGGCCAAGATTGTTTTTTGTTACGTAAAAAATATATCCTCCAAAGGCCATACCAGATATAATGGCCACATAAGTCCATAATTGGATAGCGCCATTACCCTCGGATAAGTCTTCATCATCGAGCATTTCAGGAAGAATTCCGTATTTAGCAGGACCAAAAAAAGTACTCTGCAGCCCCATTAAAAAGAGAACAACGAGTATTGCCCATATATTTCCTACGCTTAATGCTGCAAACCCAAGCACCATAACTATTAATTCAAGGACTTTTGTCCAAATAATAATCTTATGCTTGGACACTCTATCTGCAACAAATCCCGCATAGGTTGAAAAGAGCAAAAATGGGAGTATAAAAATAGCTGCCGGAAGTGAAAGATACTCTGTGCCTCCGCGTTGTTGAACAAACAAATTGACTGCAAAAAGAGAAACTATTAATTTAAACGCGTTATCATTAAAAGCGCCTAAAAACTGTGTTGCCAAAAGTGCCTTAAAGCCTCTTTGGCTAAGTGATCTTCTCACGATTTATTCTCCGTGTTCTCACATTTGAACTTCTCTAATAAGCTAATTATTGTCAGCTTATCCTGAGCAGATAATGGAGAAGCAACAAGCTTATCAACCATTACTTTATAATGCGGCCAGATTTCGTCCAATAGAGTTGCGCCTTTTTCCGTAATCTTAATTAAATTAACTCTTCTGTCACCTTCTTTAGCTAAACGCTCAACATAGCTCTCTTTTTCAAGCTTATCAACCATACGAGTTATGTTAGAAGTAGTCACTAAAAGCAATCTTGAAATTTCACGCTGTGGTAAACCTTTATCCTCCCCTCTATGTTTGGCCATAAGAAGGATATTAAACTTAGCAGAACTTAAATTATATTTAGTAAGGAAATTAGAAATAGCCTGTTCAACGTATACATAAGAACGTGCAATATTATATACTACTTCCTCGTTTAACCTGTCTTTACCGGAGCGAATACCTAATTCTCTAAATATGCTCATCGTCACCTTACCTCCCTACAATATAGTTTACCACTCAACTATTAACTTGTCAAGTATTTTTTTAAAATTTTAACAATTAACCTCATCTCATTGTATTTCAATATGTTACGTACATTATAAGCCAATTTTAACTTGCCCAAAAGACAAAAAAAGGACCACTATTGTATATAGTGGCCAAAGGATTTAGATCTCTAAATTACAGATACTTCGTCGCTCGCTTTGCTAGCTTCTCGCAATGGTGAAGAGAAAAAGTGCGAATTGGTCAAGATGGTGGAGGTGGCGAGAATCGAACTCGCGTCCCTGGACATCGCAGCAGGAGCCTCTACATGTTTAGCTTACCTTTTTAAGTTCTCTTTCCCAGCTCCGGTAAGCGGGATCAGGAAAAGAAAAGCTTTTTAAAATTCGCCAAGTACCCCAAAAGCTAAAGCTACCCGGCTATCCTACTTATGCTCCATTTAGCCCCGTAGGCAAGACTAATGGAGGCCTCAGCTTTTTAGCTGAGGACTGGAACTAGCACGCCAGCAGGAAGGCTGGCGCGTGCAACTCTGTTTGAGTTTGCGTTTGTAACGTGCCAGGTTTTTAAGGAGGCCACCTGACAACCTCCACATGCCACTCTCACCTCGATCAATCCAGATCGAAGCCTGTCACCCCCGTTTTTTAGCTATCTGGTTAACGGTTTTTAAAACGTAAAGCCCGTTGTACCTCACGAGCATCTTCGCGTCTTTTAATATCCTGGCGCTTATCATATAAGCGCTTGCCTTTAACCAGGGCCAATTCGATCTTGACCCTGCCCTTCTTCAGGTAAGCCTTCAAGGGGACCAGCGCATACCCCTTAACAGTAGTCTGGCCTAGTAATCTCCTAATCTGAGCTTTATGTAACAAAAGCCGGCGTTCTCGCTTGGGCTCAACATTAGCGAGATTGCCAAATTCATAGGGGCTAATATGCATATTGAACAAAAAGACCTCCGAGTCCCTAATCCTGGCAAAGCTATCTTTCAGATTAGCCTGAGCGGCTCTGAGCGACTTAACCTCTGTGCCTTTGAGCTCAATCCCTGCCTCATAGATCTCGAGAATGTGGTAATCCCGCTGGGCAGCCTTATTTTGGGCCAGTATCTTTTCGTCCATTTCACAGACTCTTAATATAGCACAGCGAAGAGGAAAAATCAAGGATTAGGACCGTAAACTGTTGACACTCTAGCAATTTTCCTATATACTAATTATACCCATGAGGAATAAAACAGAAATAATTTGGAGACATGACCTAGCTTATGCGGTCGGGCTATTGGCAACAGATGGTAATCTATCATCTGACGGTAGACATATGGTATTGGTATCTAAAGACATAGAACAAATTAATACCTTCAAGCGTTGCCTAGGAATAAACAATAGGATAAGTTTAAAGGCAAGTGGATACACAAAAACCAAAAAGTACTATTTTGTCCAATTTGGGAATGTAAATTTATATAGGTGGCTTCAGCAGATAGGATTGACCCCAAAGAAGAGCAAGACTATATCTAAGTTATCTATACCAGACGAATACTTGAGTGATTACTTACGAGGGTATATTGATGGAGACGGAAGCCTCTCTGTTTTTCAAGATGCAGTATATCCTAATAGTCAACGACTATACACGCGTTTTTTCTCAGGCAGCCTAAAACATCTTAAATGGTTAAAATCGCGCATTAAAAGCTTATTTCGAGTTGACGGATTCATAGGAAAAGTTTCTGGGGCTTATGAACTCAGATATGCTAAAACAGCATCAATAACTCTATTAAATGCAATCTACTACAACAAAAATATTCCCTGTCTTCAGCGTAAACGTAAATTAATTGAACAATTTCTAAATTAGGCCGAAGTGGTGAAACTGGCAGACACGCAACGTTCAGGGCGTTGTGAGAGCAATCTCGTCGGGGTTCGAATCCCCGCTTCGGCACCAAAATAACAAAGCCGTTGTAATGATGATACTTACAACGGCTTATTTTATGTCTGTGCCAGATTTGTGCCAGTTAGAAAACAACTAAAAGGAGACGAAGCGGACCCATCAAGATAGACGCGAGGCCTCTGAAGGCAATCAGGGCCTTGGGCGTTTGGGCCCGCCTCATTCTTCCTTTTTAATCTCTATTTTTCTAAAGTCGACACCTCCGAAATCAGTATTATCTGTCTCATTATCTTGTTTAAATTTTTCAAGACTTTCCAAAAGCTGTATTTCTGAAATCGAGCCTGCGCCAGAAATAACATAATAAGACTGGCCAGGCACTTTCTCAAAATGTGACCTTCTGCCATTGCAAATTATATATCCGCCACTCTCATCTGCATCCATAACTACTTCACTAAGACCTTCTTGTCCTGCAGATAATCTTTCTCCTGCTGGCCAACGGATATCGCATTTTTGTAGGATTTCCTTAATATTGATTCCTATCCCTTGGTCCCATACCCTAGCAAATACTTCAGGAGATATCTCGTCTATATCGCCTTCGAATTGATTATCGAGCAATTTATCCTGTTTCAGAACTTCAGGTTTTACTTGATATTTCCTGCACAATTCAATAACTCTTTGAATAGTCTGTCTGTAACTACCTATATCATCTTTGCGGCCTAGTAATTGGTCATATCTTTTTATGAGTGTTAACCATTCCTCCCGTTTCTTGGTTGTTTCTGGAATCTGATAAAACATAAAGGATGCTTTATCTTCAGCGTCAGCGTCCAAATCATCTCCGCTACCATGCACGACTAATCTATGGTAAACAATCCCCCTCATTGGGAAGAATAATCCGCCTGTAGGAGTAGCCATCATTTGCTCATCGATTTCCTCATACCATCCCCTGAGGTCACCAGACGAGGGGATAGATGAAATATCAGCATAATTATTTTTGATAAAATCTCCAATGACCTCATCATTCCATAAGGGTCGTAGTTTATAAAAATATTCAGGCCCGGAACCTTTTGGATGCATATGCAGAAAAGCCACAAAATCTTGGTCATCTTTTGTATACGCTCTACTGTCTTCCCTAAATATCGATTCTCTAGAATACCCAGTGTAATATGGGGTCGCAAAAGTGCCCCAATAGCCAACACGTTTTATATCAATTATTTGCACCTGTTTAAGCTTCCCTGTTATATTGTCATCCGTGATCTCCTCTCGCTTATTTAAATATTGACGACCGAACAAATCAACAACTGCCTCGTCTGTTAGCAGTTCCGACAATTTATGATAAACTGAGAAGTGTGAAAGTTTAAATATTTTAGGCAGACTTGTTTGTACAACAAGTTGTACCTCTCCATCTTCTAATGATAAATAAGCTTTGGAAAGTATATGTTTTTCAGATAACACCATCATGAATGACTTAAGAAAGTTATCGCTTTTTTCTTTTGCCTCTTCGGGAGATTGACCTTCCTTTGCAAACGCGCTGACGCTAAAGATTTGCCCCTGTGTTTTGGGGGTAATTTTTTCTAATCTATTTCTGCCGCTATCGATATCCTTTTTTATAATTGCTGCGCCGTGGAGTTCCCTGTTTATCCTTCTTTTCTGTTCTGTAACCAGCAATACAGGAACACCTTCGGCAACGGAGAATGTGATTTCTGTCTGTATAGCTTCCAGCACTCCTGGGGCAACTATGTTTATTTTTCTTGTATTATGATCTACTGCTTCCTCTTCTATTTCTTCTCTGGGTATAGGGTACTCTGCTCCGCGCATAATCCTGCGACCTTTAAAAAATCTGTAATCTGAATCATCAATAATAAGTTCTGTGTATATGCTTACATCTAGGGGATGTGAAATCACGATTGCATATAATGTTTTTCCATCTTCATGCTCTTTCTTTGTAATTTTACACAGAGAAGTAATATCCCTGGCCAAAGTTATAAATTGCGCTCGAGCAAAATTTTGAATACCCTCCATAGCTGCTCGAGTAACATCTATTTCTCCCTGATCGGTCTTGATAACAGCAGTTATTGCTTGTTTAGATTTTACTTCACTTGGTTCGGAGCGCCCACCTATACCGGCAGACCTATCCTGGCCGAAGTCCGCCTTGCTTTCTCCTTTTGATTCTATTCCTCTAAAGTCAACACCGGCTGGGTTCTTCTGTCTTAAAAAGGTGTCTTCCGGGAAGATAACTTTATATATTCTTGCTCTGAAATGTAAACTTTCTTTATAATCTACTGCCCATTCTTCCGTTAATTGGACACCTTTCCATTCAGGCCTGGCCAATACCCTACGCATCACTTCCTCTGCGGTCTTTAATTCTGATAACCATCCATAAGTTCCTACAGCAAGCCTTCCGCCAGACTTAATTACACGCAATGACTCAATAAAAACTTCCTCCGGGTCAGATACAGGATAATAAGGATCACTTAAAGCGCCACTTATTATTAAAACAACATCCTGGCTTCGCTGGCCAAAAGATTTAGATTGAGACTTTTCCCCTGAAGAGAACTCTCCCTGAAGATACTTGATCGTCCCAGGCAATTCTTTAGCTACCTGAGGAGTATTGAGCAATTGGCTTATATACTCTTGGTTCCTACTAAAGTTCTCGAGATCTAACTCATATCCTGTATAATGTGCTTCTAAATAGGCAGCAGCAATTGCCATATTACTTTGAGCATGTACACCGACATGGGCAATGTTATAATTTTGCTGCACACCAAGATCTTGAAAAAATGTCAATATTAACGGCCAATTTTCGTCTTTCTCTGTCAAATATTGAAATTGCCGCAACGAATTTCTCTTTATATCTAATATGTTTTGAACTTGCTCTATCCTCTTTGCTTTATCCACAGCATCAAATATTCCTTCATGGTGTTGTTTAAGATGCTCAAGGAGTTCTTCCGCAGATTTATCAGCTAATCCTGGATCTGCTTTTAGAATTCTTCGAATCGCCGGCTCTACTTCCCCAGCGTGGAGCCCTCCACTGGGCCCGCCGAATTGATGGCCAAGTTTGGCATATTGTTCTATCCATACTTCTTCCGAGTCTACATAGGCTACTCTAGCTGCATCATTTAAGTCTTCTTTAGTCCCTCTTTCTACCATAAAAGATAGCCAAGGAAAAACATCCATATTTCGAAGCTTTGACAGCCGGATCAAAACATTAACTGCTGCTTGTCGTTCTCTAGCTTCTTCTTCCGTAAGTTCTTGCTGTACTGCAATTTTGCCAACAAGGTTGGCAAGAATATGAAAAGGTTCTTCTGCATTTCTAATTGTGTACAGTTCTGCAAATTCTTCGTCCAAAACTGGCCATTTAACTTTTGCCTGCCCTCCTAACATGCGCCTGCAAACTTCATGCTTAACCTCATGAAGAAGTATGCCTTGTTCAACCAATCTGCAGCATTCTTTGAAATCAGAAGATCCGAGTCCCTTTTTCAATAGTGCGATACCTACTAATTTTGCACCTTTACTTATATCTACGGAGGTCATGCTATTTAAAACCTGCTTGATCTCTGTAACCTGTCTTTTTATTGCATCTCTACATATAACTATTCGATTATCACTGTGGGAGCTAAATCCTCCGCTTCTCTTTTCCCCATCGGGATATTTATCAATAAGATGTACATAAAGGACTTCTACTGCTCCCTGATCCGTATCCACCAACCCCTTATCTTCTATCTCATATAGGGTTCCCTTACTATCAACATAAAGCCCAAATGTCATAAGTTTTTCATTAAGTGCACGTAATGAATCTAGAGAATGTTCCCACCTAAATTGATTAGGCAATAATAAGGTGATTGTTAACAGGTTATCGTTCTTGAAAGCGGATTCACGTATTAAAAAATTATTATCTAAATGAGAAGCGATAAAACTATCCCAGCCTACATTATGACATAGCTCATCCGACAAAATAGAGACATAACTCGATTCATCATAAGATGGTACAACATTTGACTCACTTTCAAATTTTTCTAATATTTGCTTTAGCCTATACTTTTCGGAGGACTCGATAGGCCTGCCTGCAAATTCTACCTGATCTTTTGGCTTCTTTCCTCTGAAAATCTTTATAATGGTCTTCCATGGGCTTTGCGGTTGGGTGTAGTTTCGAACATACCAGTAGCGTCCTTCCGCATCTTTATCAATTTCTATCCTTAAGGCCTCAGCTTGTTTTTGCATTGCAGAACTTGAATCTTTTACCCTTCTCTGCAAAACATCCCTTAGTTTGCTAATCAACACACCCCCATAGAAGTAGTATTTCTGGACCATTGAAGCAAGGTAGGGGTCATATTCTTGTTGAGTAAGCTTATATTCGCCTTCTTGAGCGGATTTGACATAGGCCTGATAGAAGTCTTGGGTGTTCCAAGGTTCATTTGACTCTAAGCCTTGGATATGGGCTCTGTTGATGAGTTTGGGGTATAGTCCCTGGCCATGGTGGTATTTCTGCTTGTAGTATTCAGCTAAGATCAGGGAGTTATAAACTTGTCTTAATTTGGCATAAGCTTTGCCATAGTTTACCTCTTCTTGAATAGCTGGTAGTATTACCTCTTTCATGGTAAAGTCGGCAATATCCTGGGCTAATCTTGCTTGGGGGTGTTGATTTTGGTCAGATAAGAGGGTTACTTGGTTGTTTTGTAGTTCAAGGTATTCTTGTTGTAGGCAAACTTTTAGCTTGGATTTGACTATGGTGACTGTATGATTATCAGAGTTTTCCTCTACAACAGCTTCCTCTGGTATGATCCAGAACCTATTGCCTATGGGTAGTTGAGAGGTACTTAGGTTTGCTTCATTAAGCCTGGCTTGTAGTTTACCCCAGTATTCTTTACCGGTCTTGGTTCTAGGATCAGTAAACCTACAGCAGTCCTTCTTCAGGGTTAAATCTGCCTCTAAAAGTACCTTTCCTATGTCTGTTAAGGCAAGTCTGGGGCTGGTGATGGCATTTTGCCGGACTGAGTTAAGGTTAACCCAGAGATCATCACTTGGCAGGGTGATACCTAAGAAGAAGTAGTCGATTAGTTCCTTGGCTATAGGCTCTAAGCTATCCTCATCTTCAACAGGTTCTTCCTGGGTGTCCAGGATAAAGTCAAAGTAGTTATCAGTGGATTCAGGATGGACGATTAGGCTTTTTAGGGTAGGTGGAGTGTAGGGGGTGAGTTTAATGCTTTCGGCTACTTGAGAGACAGTCTTTTGGTAAGAACCGTTTGCTCTTAGGCTACCCCTGCCATAGCTGACTATAATAAAGATAAAGAATATGGCTAGCAGGCTGCATAGCCAGATCCAGGAGGCATCTTGTCTTCTTTTGGGACTTCTCTTGCGCATAAAAATGGCTACCGGTTATAAGACATCGGTAGCTCAGCTGCGCAATAAAAAAGAGGCGCCTGTAGCTTTGCTTATCCTGGCCGCCTCTAATTCAGAAGAATAGACCTGCGCAATTCCTCTAGGCGCAGGGTCTAATCCAATACAAGATAATCCGCCTTCCTTGTGGCGGAGTCTGCCGGTTACCCGGCATTTGCCTTTTTTCGCGTCTATCTTAGTACAAGTATGCCATATAAATGGAAAAAAGCAAGGCCTAAAATGCAACTTTTGTAACTATTAACAAATTATGTAACTATTTGTAATTAAATATGTTACAAATTGGGAAATGTCTGCCCTTCTTGTGTCAAATTTGTGCCATATCTATGTTAAAATAGCCTGATTTAATAGGGCTAGACAAAACCAGATGAAAGGGCGTAACTTTATATTTATAATGCAGTTACACAACCATATGCAATTTTAAGTAAGTCAATACAAACAACTGAAACTCCCCTTTAATCAGATCCCCGCTTCGGCACCAGAAAATATGTGTCGTTGTAACTATTGGGGTTACAACGACTCTTTTTTGTCTGTGCCGGATTTGTGCCAGTTAAAAATCTAATTTTTCAACGGCACTTTTCAAAAAAGCTATTGAATATCTTAAAATCCATCAAAGGCATAAAACACGCTGCTCTATCTATGACAACGACAGGCAGTAAAATACCTTAATCTGTTAGGGTATTATTTTTTTACCCATTTGTATTCCCTCAATTTGATGCTCCAAGTTGTTCTTTAAATTTATCTAAAGGGAAATTCTTACCCGGACATTCTGTTTTTGCCCCGAAAACCTGGTCATGTCCCATTATGTTTTTTAGAGGAACTCTATAGTGTTTTCTCAGGCAATTCACCAAATATAGTAATGAATCCATCTGTTTTTTAGGAACTTGTTCTTTATTGAAATTGCCCACAAGACAAATGCCTATTCCCTTGTTATTCATTCCTGAAGCCTTGCAGTGCGCGCCATCCAGTTGTTTTAACCAACGAGGTGAAACTTCAATATGTCCATCCTCTTTTCCCCGCGTTCCATTATCAATAACAAAGTGGTAACCCAATCCTTTTTTAAATCCCCTTGAATGATGCGCAAAATGGAAATGCAACGCACATCCTTCATCGGTTGCGCTGTGGTGAATAATGATGTATTTCCATTTCTTAGAGCGGTAAAGGGAAATGACTGCTTTGAGTGGCGCAGCATCTGGTATAAAAAGACGTTGGCCCATTTTTAGCTCTTTTGCCTTTTTTAGAGTGTTCGCCCGCATGATATCTTTGGTTTCAATATCATACATCTTAGCTATACGCCAAACCGTCTCTCCTGGGGCTACTGTATGAATGACATCTTTCCTTAAAATAGGTGCCTCTTTGGGTGGATATGCTATAGGTCTAATTGGCGCTCTAGCGCAAGAGCTCAAAATGATTGCCAGGCCTACAATTATTCCTGAATAAATAAACTTTTTCACCATTTTGTTAATATAGTCTTTATTCCTGTTGGTAATATAAAAACGGGCTATATAATCCTAAGATTGTTGAGCTGGAAGGTAAATCCCATAGATAAGAACAAATAAGTCCAATTACAACGCTTTGTTATGCCTTTTTTAAGGAAGGTGCATATTGAATGGCATCAACTGGACAAACATTCAAACAACGCGCACAGCTAAAACAATCTGCTGGTAATCTTTTTCTGTTAACCCGGCCTTTTGCAGCTTCTAGGGGACATGCCTTCATACAGGCACCGCATTGGGTGCACTTCTCCTTGTTAATTCGAATACGAAAAATGCTGAATCGCTCAGTTATCCAAGAAACAAGGCCAAAAGGGCAAATAAATTGACAAAATGGACGGTAGATAATAAATGATATCAACAAGGCAACGGTTACTGTCAGCAGAATACTGAATGTCTCGAAATCAAGATTAAATAGGTTAAAAGGGTTAACGTAGTGATAAATCACAAATCCCTTGCGCCCTCCAATGATTCCAAACAGAAAAAGAAGCATGGCAAAAAAAAGACATGCGCGGATTGCGTTTGTGAATACAAATGGGAGTTTCATTTTTTTGATTTTTCGTAAAATTGGTATGCTGTAGATAAGTTCCTGCAAAGCACCAAAAGGACACGCCCAGCCACAAATAATTTTATTTCCAACAATGGCCAATATAATGAAGAAGACAAAGGCGATTACTTTGACCATTGGATCAGGATAAAGCCCCACCATGGATTTAAATATTTTGACCGTCCCTTCCATGGGATTAGGTGACTTGCCAAGAATGAATCCAGCTACTATTACAGAAAACAAGAGAGCAACAATATATGGGGTTTTTGGGTACCAGACACGGCGGTTCTTACTATCAGAATTATCTGGACGCCCTAGTCTCACAAGAAATACAAGTCCCAAGAGAACCAGTGCTGCATAAACATAATATTTAAGCACAGAATCATGATGGGATAGAATGTGTTCAATGGCATGATCAAGTTCTTCGTATGTCACACCTAACGTCCGGACTGGTTTTTTCTTAGAAGCGTCGAGTGGCAGTTCAAGTTCCCTGGCAAGGCCTTTACCTGTAACTCCAAGTTTGGGAGCAATATCCTGAATAGACATATTAATGTTGAAATCGATTGATTCCTTTGACTTGCTCGGTGGGCTTAACAAAATCCCAAAAGCTATAATCGCAAGCATTCCTGCTAAGGTTGAAAACAGCCAAATCCGTTGTTTAAAAGCGATTTGCGAGAACCAAGACCTGTTATCCATTTTTCTCCTTTCTAGTGACCGGCCCCCATCAGTTGTACCAGCTCTTAAGAAGGTGCCAAATCATATTTCTATTGTTTGTCCGACTTTTACCTCAATAAAATCGCCACCATATTTTTCTTTAAATAACTCTGCAGCATTTTTGCCGGTGCAATGTCTGGGCGCAACTTTCTTTATTTTCAACTGCCGAAATTTATCCACAATAGGTGTGATTGTCTTTTTATGTTTACCCATCAGATGAAAACCGCCCATAACAAGATAAATATTGCCAGATATACTTCGTTTTACATTTTCAATAATCCTTATTATTCCGGGATGAGCACAACCTGTAAGGACCGATATACCTTTTTTTGTTCTTAAAACTAGGGCTTGTTCTGGCATGTATTTACCGACATATCTTCCTTCTACCTCTCCAGTGCTATAAATATCTTTGTAAACTTGAGTAAATTGATCGGCTTCGATTAGTTGACCACCAGAAGATTTAACCCTATTCTTAAATCTTCTGCTAAAATTAGGGCAAGCACAAACTTTTAGCTTGGGATTTTCTTTCAAAATCCCCCATAAACCACCTCTGTGATCCCAATGGTCATGAGAAATAACAACCACTTTTATATCAGAAATCCTCACGCCCATAGTTTGCATATTCCTAAACAATGAACTTGATTTCTCACCTGTATCAAATAGAACTTTTCCATCAATTAAATATGAAACACCCCATCCCGTTAAAAACCTGTTATCCATAGCAACGCTATCAAAAAGTACTCTTATTTGCATCCTTCATAACCTTTTATTTCTTAAGCAAATAGTCTGCAATAGCTCTATAAAGAGCGCTGACAGCTAAAATGGAACAGTGGCAATTATCTTCCGGCAAACCATTCAAGGCTTCAATTACCTTTCTTGGAGAAAGCCCTAGAGCCTGATTAACAGACTTTCCTGCTGCTAACTGTGCGGTCATAGAACCACATACTATTGTTGCAATGCAACCTTTAGTGTAGAATGTTGCATCTTCGATGAATTTGTCCTTGATAGTAAGATAAAACTCCATTTCATCCCCACAGGGACCCTTAATACATGCGCTACTAGTGGGGTCGTTCATTCTTCCAAAATGTTTTGGGCTCTTAGCAAGTGTTACGATTTGCTTTGGGTAATAAGTCAAATCTTCTGCCATAACTCAATAATCTCATTGGTTATTGCATTATTATACGTAACAACAGGAACCTCGTCTACTAACGACTTGATAACATCTTCTGAAAAAGGTAGTTCGGCCAAAATCTCTACATTTCTATTCTGGCAAATTTTTCTAATATCCTGTGTGTTCTTCAAGTTAATATCGTACTTATTTATGACCACCTTTGCATTAACACCAAAGTGCTTAGTAACATCGGCAACCCTTTTCATATCATGAATACCGGAAAGCGTGGGTTCGGTAACTATCAAGGCTAAATCTACATTTGCTAATGAAGCAATCACTGGACAGCCGATTCCGGGAGGCCCATCAACAATAACATAGTCCTTATTCCCTCTTTCTGCGATTTTCTTTGCATTTTGTCGTACTAGCGTTACAAGTTTGCCGGAATTTTCTTCGGCAATACCGAGCTTTGCATGTACCATAGGGCCGTACTTTGTTTCTGATATATACCACTCTCCGGATAAGTTTTCTTCCATCCTGATAGCTTCCGCTGGACAAACAAGATTGCAGACACCACAACCTTCACAGGAGATAGAATCTACTGTGAAATCTTTATTTACCGCATCAAAACGGCAGGCAGCTATGCATTTACCGCATTCTTGGCAAAGCTTTTTATCAATCTTCGCAGTCCTCCCACTCCTGAATTCATGTTTTTCCTTTATTTCTGGCTTTAATAATAAGTGCAGGTCAGCTGCATCTACGTCACAGTCCGCAAAGACTGCATTTTTCGCTAAGACGGCAAATGATGCAGTCAGCACTGTCTTACCTGTACCACCCTTTCCGCTGATTACTACTATTTGCTCCATCTTATTCTTTCCGTGATTTCTTTATATAACTTTACAAATTCCTGCTTATACTTTGGGAATTCACTCACAATAGGAATTCCTTTTGAATAGGCAAAAGCTATTTCTTTTCTAAAAGGGATCCGCATTAGTACAGGAATATTCTCTTTCTTGCAGTAATGACCCAGGCTATTGTCTCCGATACCAGACCTATTTACTATAACTCCAAAGGAAATATTCAATTTTCTCAAAACTTCAACCGCTAATATCAAATCGTTTAAACCAAAAGGAGTTGGTTCGGTAACCAGCATACAAAAATCACTGCCTTTAACTGTCTCTATAACAGGACAAGAAGTGCCCGGAGGAGCATCAACAATTACGCTCCGGGTTGGATTAATGTACTCTTTAACTGCTCTGATTAAAGGCGGTGACATTACTTCGCCAATATTTAATCTTCCATGTATGAATTGCAAGTTAGCTGAATTGCCAATTTCTACAACACCTATTTCCTTATTAACTTCCGTGATTGCTTTTTGGGGACAAAGAAGATTGCAACCTCCACAGCCGTGGCACAAATGTGGAAAAGTTAGCACCTTATTCTTGAGCACGGCAAGGGCATTATAGGCGCAAACTTCCGCACACCTGCCGCAGAAAGTGCACTTAGATTCATCTATTTTAGGTACGGGAACAGATACCGCCTTACTTTGCTGAATCTTTGGTCTTAAGAAAATATGGGCGTTGGGTTCTTCAACATCACAGTCTAAAAATTGAACACCACTATTTATGGAGAGAGCAAGACTGGTGGCTATTGTAGTCTTTCCTGTTCCACCTTTTCCACTGGCAATTGAAATAATCATAACTATTATATAATTTGGCGATAAGCGATAAGAATTTTTTGAAATCTGCTTTTGTGCTTTTGGATACTAAATCCTCTCCGTTCTAAATAATTACCTACCTCTGATAAGTTTGTCCGCCCCGCTTTGTGTACTCTTCCTTCGGCTGCATGAACTTTATCTATAATTTTTAAGCCGTCTTCAGTAAAATCACTTAAAATTATCTTTCCTTCAAGGGTAGCTATCCTTATCAGCTCCTCTATTACTTTAACCGGATTGGTAAGATGGTGAATTGTGTTGATAGAAAATATTATATCGAAGCTGGAATTGTCAAAACTTAGGTGCTCTGCGTTCTCTATTCTAAAATCTACAAGCTTTTCAAAGCCGAAATATTTTATATTAAATCTGGCGAATTCCTGTTCATCATCTGAAATGTCTATACTGGTAAAGTTATATCCTTCTTTAGCAAGTTCAACAGTGAAATACCCCTTGCCCGTTCCTACTTCTACTATGTCTCCATAGAGAGGGTATGACTTTTCTAAGATGAATTTTCTCTCTTCTTCAACATCATAGCTAAACTTCTTGTAGAAATTTATTCTATCTAAATATCTTTTATGATTTTCTAATAGTTTCTCTTTCAATAATTACTCCCGCACCATCTGATTTCCGCATTTGGGGCAACTTGAAGAAGCACACGGCGCCCCAGCCTGATGAGGAATCTTCGAACCACAACTTGGACAGATGCAACTTCCGCCAGGACCTGACCCTGGACGCTTTCCACCCATTCTGCCTCTACCGCCACCTCTTCCCATACCTTTACCTGTCCCCGGGCCTTGTCCTGTTCCATCTCCTCTCGGCATTTCACTCACCTTCTATTTTGGAAGCGATATCGCTTCGTTTGGACATTCATCTACACATGCACCACATTCCACGCACTCATCACTTACAACAACCTTGCTTTGTTTAATTTCAATAGCATTTGCAGGACAAACATCAGCGCATGCCCCACAACCATCGCATTTAATTTTATTCACCCTAACTGCCATTTTAAGTTCTCCCTATTTCTTCGTTGGCATACCAAATTTAGAATTGACACTTGGGCCTTGGGTTGGCTTAAATTCGCCTTTTTTGTACTTCTTTGTTACATCTTTAACGATACCGGATACTCCGGTAATTACATCGATCCCTGCTGCTTGTAAAGTCTGAAAGGCGTTTGGACCTACGTTGCCAGTTAAAACTACTTTGGCTCCTTTAGTTGCCACAAGTTGCCCTGATTGAATACCTGCGCCCCCCATGGAATCAATATTCGGATTTTGAATTACCTCTAATCCAGAAGTCTGGGTATCTGTAATGATAAAATACTGGCATCTTCCAAAGCGTGGGTCAACCTGTGAATCCAAATTGTCTCCTTGTGAAGTTATGCAAATCTTCATGTTCTCACCACCTCTCAATCAATGATCACATTTATCCTGTTTAGGATGATCGCATTCAGTCTTATCTAAACCATATCCTTTTCCTGCACCAGGTTTACATAGACTCTCGCCACCTTCTAAAGTTCCTTTTTGAAGTTTCTCTATTACTTCATCAATATTTCCGCTTACTCCTACAACTGCCTGAATCCTAAGTTCGTTGAAAAGTCCTGTTGCCCTCATTCCCATGCCACCGGCAACAATACAATTGACATCTCTTTCATGCAAGAATTGCGGTATAAATCCTGGTTGATGCCCAGGATTGTCTATGACTTCTCTCTTCGTAACTTTATCATTCTCAATATCGACAATAGTAAATGACGGACATCTGCCAAAATGAGCAGATACAAAATCCCCATCCGTGGATATCGCCACTCTCATAAATAGACTCCTTTGTTATTAAGTGCTTTTTATTTAGTCTTTTTCTCTGCGGATTCCAATTCACTTATACGTATGTGTATGGAGTTTATCTCATCCTGCATAGCCTTAGCTTCTTTTTTGAGCATCTCCGCTTCTTGTTGCGGCGTAAACTCTGAAGCATTAGGGCTTCCATAACCAAACCAACCACGTCTCCAGCCTCGGCCTCTGCCTCTACCAAAGAATCTACCACCAAAGGGCCTCCGCCAATCTTTCATAGGCACGGCACAAAAACCTCTTCCTCCGCCTGTTATAGGACCCATTCCCATGGGACCGGTTCCGTCAAAACCTGGCATCTTAAACACCTCCTTCCTGTTTGTTAATGATAATCATTTTCATTTACAGTGAAAAAAAATATAAATCTCATTTCTCACTTTTGCATTTATCACATAATCCATAAAATTGGATAAGATGATTAGTGATTTTGAAATTAAACTTTTTAGAAAGCCCTTTTTCCGTTTGATTAAGTAATTCTACTTCTTCATCTATAAAATCTGTATAATCAATAACCCTGCCACAATCTGTACAGACTAAATGGTGGTGATGCCTAACTCCTTTTGGCCCTTCTGACAGCTCATATCGTGCTCTCCCATCACCGAAATCGAACTTAAAAACCAGGCCTACCTGAACTAATAATTCTAAAGTACGATAGACGGTCGTAAGCCCTACATTGGGATAGTTCTTATGGACAACCATATATGCATCCTCAGCACTCAGATGCTTAGATGTTTTGCTTAATACATCTAATATGGCCTGCCTAGGCACAGTCATTCTATAGCCGCATCCCCTAAACCTTCCGTGCCACCAAGGTGGTCCTGTTCCATCTCGTTGAGGCATCACTCATCTCCTATTGATACTGGTTTCCATTATCAAGTATACTCCATAGCTTAGCCCCTGTCAAGTCTTTTTTTCAAACAAAAAGGGTTAGATGGATTGGCTCTTAAGGTTCACATAATTAGCTAAAGTAGGGTTTACCTTGCTCCATATAACTGCTGCTCCCCATGATACGAGGATAATAGCTGTAATAGTTACACCCAATAGCAAATCGCTAATTATGTTTTCGGAAATAAGGAATAACTCGCCATTCCAAAAATGGTCTATTACTCCAAATAATGCACCTCCGTAGAACATTAAGTTTAGCCACCAGACTTTTACATCTTTTGTCTTTTTCCAAGCCACAGTTGTAACTATAGCTCCTATTAATGGTGCAGTATAACACATTTTACCTTCCCTCCTCTCCTTTTATTTAAAAGCCAAATGTCAAACCTGTAATAATTTTGTAATCAGGGCTAGCGTCTGATATCTTAAATCCCATTCCAAAATCGAAGGAAGTCATTTCGTTGAGGGCATAATTTAGCCCCAGTAATCCACTGCAGGGATTGTCATCAAAATCTCCCTCAAAGGTAGTCTCACCAGCAATCTCTCCTACTATACTTAACCTCTCATACATGGGATATTCTAAGGCTAAACTATAAGAAAAAATATCGTCAGGGTTTCCCTCCTCAGGTTCACCGACAAACGTATAACCTAAATTTAAATGGTTAATGAACTTATCTATTGTTTTAGTAATTATCCCGTTTAAAATATAATCCACCTCCCCAGAACCGATGCCCTTGGCTTCGCTGCCTGTTTTGGTTTTAACGCTAAAACTAAAAGCCAAAGCAGGAATTTTTTTTGTCTCTTCTAAAAAACGATATTTAGTAGTAACTTTTATATCTCCTATGCCGTCAACATCAGCGCTTCCACTAAGATTGATAAATTTATAGGGTAGCTCTGTGCCCAAATCCAAATTTTTGATAATGCCGTATTTTAACACTAAATTCAAACTATTCTCTTCGTCTGTTTGATTAACATATTCAAAGCCACTTTCAATTTCAATGTGTCTTTCTTCTACTGTACCTGCATCATCAGTAGATAAAGGCCTTGCTGCATAGGCAATAGAAGGTACAATTATTGGAAAAGCAATTATCAAAAATAAGATTAAATTTAAAATTTTCCCCACGATTCATTTCCTTCTTTGCGAAGCTGTAAATATGTTAATATTACTATTATCGAAATCGTGCTACTTGCAAAGAAAAAAAATAATACCCCATAGATTAAGGTATTTTACTGCCGGTCGTTGTCATAGATAGAGCAGCGTGTTTTATGCCTTTGATAGATTTTAAGGTATTGAATAACTTTTGTGTTTCTTTTGGGTTACCCTTGATCGCGATTATCTCCAAGCAATTATTATGATCCAAATGGATATGTTGTGTGGATATGATCGCTTTTTGAAAGTCGTGTTGGAGATCAATAATTTTGTTAAGAAGTTCTCTTTTGTGGTGATTGTAAATAATAGTAATGGCTCCGGCAATCTCTTTACCTTCCTGCCACTGCTTCTTTACTAGCTCCTGACGGATTAAATCTCGAAAAGCCTCAGAGCGGTTAGTATAATTCTCTTCTCTAATAAGATGATCAAATTTTTCTAGTAGCTCTTTTTCTAATGAAATTCCAAATCTAAATAACTCTGACATATATTATCCTTGGTATTACGTTTCTTAAAATAATAGCACTTAATAAAAGCTATGTCAAGGATTTTTTGCTTTTTTACGTTGAAACCTTGTGATGGGAAAGGGTCTGTGCCAGATTTGTGCCACATTCATGCCTAAATAGGCTAAAGCTTTCCAAACAGATAAAGGCAAACAAAAAGGCGTAACCTTATATAAATTATAAAGTTACGCAAATATCCACACCCAGCCACAGCTTCACACAACCAAACAAAACTCACCCACAATCAAATCCCCGCTTCGGCACCAGAAATAACAAGCCGTTGTAGTGATGATACTTACAACGGCTATTTTTCCTACGGATATACTATCTCAATCGCCTTATATCTTAAAACTATTTTTTGCCGTAATGCCTTAAAATTCTTCCTCTATCTTCGCTCTCCTTATCGCCTTTATAGTATATCTCAATAAATTCTACGCGATCTTTATCTTCAAAATAGGCGTAAATTACCCTAATGCCACTTGCGGATCCTCTGCCTTTCAAAGATCTACAAGCAAACTTTCTTGCTTTATAAATATTTGGACATTCAATACCAAGATTTGATATTTGGACTATTCCCTTATTATCTATGCCTAATTTATGAAAAAGCTGAAGTTGTTTCTCGGTAAATATATCTAAATCTTCTTTAAGCGTTTTAAACTTTTTAAGTTTTTTTAAATCCTTGTCGAATTCCGGGAGGGCCTTGATTTCATTGAATATCTTTTTCACTGTAAGACCTCAAGGAGTATTCCGGGGTGCGGTAAAAAACAGATTCGTAATCTATTATTTCACCGTCTTCTGTGGTAAGCCAAGGAACGTCGTTATGCGAGTATTCACTTATCCGCGCAGCATTCATATCAGAAAGCTTTTCCAATACATCATCAATCATTTTTAATTCGCTAGCTTTCAATTTAGATAAATCAGGCGTCTCTAAAGGAAGATACTTTCGCTGGGGATACTGAAAATACTTATCCTCCACTTTAATTATTTCCTTTTGGGCTTCCATTTCATCAATTATCTTTATAAATTCTTTAGGAGTGGGGCCATAATTATTTTTTATGTAGGTGGCGCCGATAAGCTGTTCTTCATATTTCTCGTAATAATTAAAATCGATAAAATAAAGTAGCTTATATAGCACAGACTCACCAATATTTGGCTTTGAGCCCACTTGATTAAGAATATAGAGTAAAACTTCTTTAAACTTATCTAAGTTCTTTTGCGGCACGTTAATCCGAACCTCTGGCCTTACTTTTGTAGGTTTCTTTGTTTTTTCTAAAACCACTTTTATATCCTTTTTTAAGTCGAGTAAAATATCTGAAGTAACGTTGAATACTTTTGATAGCTCCGCTACTTCCTCGGCGCTTAACCTTCTATCTCCAGTTTCAATCTGCGATAGAGAAACCCTGCTTATTTTAAGCAAATCAGCTAATTTCTCCTGTGAGTATCCAGCTTGCTCTCTTAAGGCTTTAATCCGCATACCTAATTTTTTATAAAATGTATCTGCCATTTTACTCCTCCCCCACTTCTTAGACTATTACAAGTATATCATATGTAACGAAACATGTCAAGCACTTGTTTTAAAATCTTACATTATTTCTTCTTTGCAAAATTAGGACGATTAACTGATTAATCCCCGCTTCGGCACCAAAATAAAAAAGCCGTTGTAATGATGCTAGTTACAACGGCTTATTTATTGCTAATATTTAAAAAGAGAATTTTAGTTTTGTACCCAGTATGTTAGCATTGGTCCATTTTCCGCTGCTTTTGCTGCGCTGCCAGAGATAAAATATTTCCCCTTTTAAACTCTTTAATAATTTTAAATAGAACCCTACATAAAGCCGGTTTCGGTTGAGCTCTTGATCATCAAAGCTAACAAAGATCTCATCAGCGAGATAGGGCTGAATATCCAATTTGCTGAGTTTATTAGGAAATTTAAGGGTCAGCTTGTTTCTGTATTGCCAAAAGTTATCGGCATCTTCTCTGTTTCTATATGCCAATCTACCTCGATTGCTAAGTTTTAACCCTCCTAAATTAAATTTAACTGTAGCATTCAGGTGCGGCCTGTTTTCATATTTCCAATCGCTGTTTTTTTCCTCAAATATCTGGCGGTAATTGAATCCAATATCTAACCATTCCGCCAGGCCGGAAAATGTTGCTCCTGAGTCTGAATGTTGATAATAGAAATCACAAGCGTCATCGCCAAAGCGGAATTCCGCTTCCAATTGTATTTTCCAATTATCAGCTAGTTGCCAAGACGCGTTTTCTGTATTCCAATATTGGAAATCGTCTTCGCCAAAGGCAAAACGCAGATCAGTGAAACAGATGAGTAATATTATAGAAATATAAAAAAATTTCAATAGAAATAGCTTATTTATTGTATTAAAATTTGTAGGCTACACCACCAGTGTAAGTAAAGATGCCGTCTTCATCAACAATCGGGCTGTCTTCGATTTCAGAACCTAAATGTTCATATTGAAAAGTTGCCACGGCAACCCAATTTTCCCATGGCAGCGGAGCGGCCAAGACAACTCCGGCGACGATATTAACCGTAGTATCACCGATATATTCGAGGCGCGTGGCTGTGGCTTCGCTGGCCGGAACTCCGTAATAATAATCAACCAGGTCCTCGCTTTGCACCTTAATGCCAAATCTCGGGGTTAAGAAACCATCGAAGAAGGTCTTGGAAATATAGGTACTAAATTCAAAGCCTTCGTGGTTGCCGGCTAAGTCAATCAGACCGGTTGCGGTTAAACGGAAATATTCATTGGTGTATCTGGCCCTTAAGCCTCCGTCTAAGCTCCAATCGCGATCCTCCATCCCGGCTAAGGTATCGCTGTCTTCAGAATCATAACCCATTAATCGCGGTGCCAGCACTGCTGAGAAGTCCACTTTCGGCTGATTCATTTCATGAAAAACATATCCGACTGAGGCGCCATCAGCATAGAATCGTTGGTAGCGGCCTAAGATAATCGGTACCGGCCAGACCTGATCATCAACGCCTTCATAGGGACTGGTGCTATAAAGAGCGCCCATGCCTAAAATCAAACCTGAAAAATCATCGGTGCTCTCCACCTCCCATTGATCACTATAATATCTGGCGTAGCATGGCGGATTAACGCATAACACAACTACAAACAAAACCGACAAACAAATAAATATTTGCTTGACCATTATTGCTTCCCCTTTCTCCGTTTTCAGTTTAAACTATTCTTCGCCAAAATCAAATCGTAAGGGTGCCCCCAGAGCCTATCCTACCTCTATCAAATAAGCGGTTCGATCGGCCCGAAAAAAGCCTTCAACAGGCGGGCTTCGATTTCTTTTCCTGTTCCTTGAACTCCGGGAAAGGGACCAACGTATTTATAATGATTATAAAAATCGTCGTGGAAAATTGAAACAGCTTCTTTTCCTTCCCTTAATTCGTAACTGCCTGAATACGTAAAAGGCCAGACTTTAACAATCGGTACAGAGTCGACAACGGTTCCCAGGGCCTCGCCGACAAAAGAGCCGATCGGCACGTTTCGTCTTTTTGCTATTGTCCAGCTATTGTGATTGGCCATATCGCGGCGAATATCTTGTTCAATAACCTGCGCCACTTGGGCATCATAAATAATAACTCCAACTTCTGTATTTAAATTAGCTGAGCGAGGATCAAGGTTAAATGAACCAACCCAGACTTTTTCCTGGTCCACAACATAGCTTTTTGCGTGAATACAGACATGATAATCTTCAGATCTGGAATCTCCAGTAACCGGAGAAATCATTTTGTCGGCGTCCTTAGGGCTAGGTTTTAACTCAAATATTTGCCATCGGAAATTTTTAATATATTTCTTTTTATTTTTGTAAGAAAACGCGTAAGCGTGCGTATGATCGGCCGCGGCCAAAGAATTGCTTGAGACGAGGATTTCGATATCTGGATTATCCTTTCTTAAATTCTTATAAAACTTATTATTTTCCCTACCGATAACAAGATACGGCGTCTGCATTACAATTGATTTTTTTGCTGATTGGATGAGTTTAGATAGCTCATATGTTGTTCGCGAGACTTTATCTTTCCCTAATTTTTCAATCTTTCCTGGTTGATCCGCAAAAAAATCTATTTGCTTAACCATATAATGATGGTCGATGAATTTGGACTTAATGCATTCTTCATCCAGAGCGCAGCGATCAATATCATCAAAAGAATTCCTAAGCTGAAAACTGTCTCTATCCTTATATTCGGGATAATCCTTATTGTCAATGAGCTTGCGCACATCAAGCATGTCTCGGCTATCAACAACCAATGGATGCTCCCAGTATTCTAAAAAAGAATTTGTCATTTGATTTACTACCGGTCCAATGATCAGCAGATCACAGTCTCTAAAATTGCGCTGCTTTCCACGGTCATAGTAGTCATTTGCATAATTACGTCCACCGGTAATGCCAATCTCACCATCGATAATAAACAATTTGTTGTGCATCCTTTGATTGACGCTGCGAAAATCCATCAAGGCCTCTATCGCCAAAATCGCTTTTGGATTTCGAATTTTCTCTGTTAACGGATTGTATACTTTTATCCTAAAGTTCGGATGGGCAGCTGCTATGAAGGCATATAGTTTAGGCGCCTTCGGCAAGGTATTGCAATCAACGATAATCTTAACCTGAACGCCTCGTTTAGCGGCTTCGATAAGCTCGTAGATAAAGTATCTGCTGGTTTCATCAATATCCCAGTGAAAAGTCTGAATATTAATTGATTTTTGCGCATAGCGAATAAGGTGGATCCGCGCTAATAACGCGTCGTCGCCAAGGTTGAGCACATTGAGATAATGATTTTTTTTCTGTTTCGTCTCTTGAATAAACCTAGAAAAAGGCCTACTTTGATCATAGCAATAGCCAGGTGTGATATAAACAACTAAAGCTACAATCAGCAAAGTGAAGTTTGCTATCCAATGCAGTTGCCTACAAAGGGATTTCATCTATTGTACCCAGAAATTTTGTTTTTTTGCTGCTGACAATTGCATATTTTTCGTCTCTTTAACGAAATCTTATCCTTGACGAATAGCGATATTTTACCTTAAATAAAAACCTGCTGCAACACATTTCTACTGCATCAAATTCCCGCTTCGGCATCAGTCATGGTCTCGATCCAAATATCCCGCCCATCCGTAACCACAGTCACCGCACCGTGTTCCCCGGTATTGAATACTTGCGCCCCTGTATTGACCAATTGCTCCACTATCCGCGGCCTGGGAAAGCCGAAACGCGCGTTCCTATCGGCGCTGATTACCGCAAATCGCGCCGCTACCTGATCAAGGAAACTACGTTCAATTTGCCCTTCATCGCTGCCGTGATGCGGTATTTTTATTATCGCTGCCGGCAACATCGGGCTTAAGGCCAAAAGATACGGGATGGCTTGGCACTGGATATCTCCACAAAGAAGCAAACTGATATCTTTATAGACAAGCTTTAAGACCAAAGAATTATTATTAATATCCTTGTCCGTGCCGCTTAAAAGCGGCTCAGGCGGATGCAGTACAAACAACCCAACTTTGCTAAATCCGCTAATCTGATCACCCTGTTTGAGGATCTGGTAATTCACCGCCCGTTGCTTGACTGCGGCTTGATAAGCCTTAAAAACGCTGGAGCGCTTGGTCATCCCGTTATCAAAGGCATGACTTACGTTTATATTTTTTAATACGCTCGCCAGCCCACCGAGATGGTCGTCATCCGGATGCGTCAGTATAACGACATCGATCTGATTGATCCCTCTATTCCTCAAAAATGGCAAGATTACCCGGCGGCCGGCATCATTTTCTTGACCCGGCCCGCCATCAACTAAAATATTACCGCCGGTACCGGGGAGCTCGATAAAAATAGCGTCCCCATGGCCGACATCCAGGAAGGTGACGCTTAAATTATCCGAAGCCGGTTTAAATAACGGCGGCCAAACTAAAAAGTTTGCTGTTACAGCTAACACAATCGCCAGCTTACCTTTAGAAAGGTTGAGCCGCTGATAATTAAAAATCAATAATAACAGCGTATAATAGCTTAAACCAAATAGCGCCCCCGGTTTAGGCAAATAAAAGGAACTTAACGGCATCCGAGAAAAAAGAAAGGCCGCTTTAGTCAACCCGGTTAAACTAAGCCAGCAACTATTCGCAAAAATTCCTGCCAAAAAACCGCTGATCTGGGCTGAGACCAAAAGAGTAAAGCCTGTGGCTACCACCAGTAAAAGCAAAGGAATAATAATCAGATTGGCCAGGATAGCTACCGGCGTGACGATATTAAAATAATAAGCAATTAGCGGCGCCAGGCCTAGCCAGGCCGCTAAAGATACTGAAAATGCCTGCGCCAGATAGCGCCGCCAGCCTTGCTGTTCCGGAAAGAACTTTACTATCCGCGGGCTAAAATAGGCAATTGAGATCACACTTAAAAAGGAGAGTTGAAACCCGACGTCAAAAAGCATCCGCGGATTGGCGACTAAAATTATCAGGGCGGCCAGGCCCAAAGAATTATATATCTTTGTTTCCCTATTGATCAACAAACCGCATAAAACCACGCTGACCATAATCGTGGCCCTGGTCACCGCAGGGCGCATGCCGCTTAAGCCGGCGTAAATAACTAAGCAGAAAATAGTCAAAAGATAGGCCACGCTCAGCTTCAGGCGTAGGGCTCGCAAAAGCATGATTATAATAAACGCGATTAGGCCGACGTGCAAACCACTGATGGCTAAGATATGAATAGTGCCCGTTGAAATGAATAAGTCTTTTATATCTTGGGAAAGTTCCGAGCGCTCTCCTAATAGAATAGCGGACAATAGCGCAGCTTGCTCAGGCTCAAGGTGCCGATAGATAATGCTGTGTAATTTCTGTTTAAATTTAAAAATATGCCTAACAACTGATGAGTCTTTTTTAGAAGAAATTACCTGAAAGGTATCTTTCTCTTTCACCTTAAGCAGGCCAAAGATGTTGTGGTTGGCTAGATATTCACGATAATTAAATCCACCGGGATTACGCAATCCCGGGGGCCTGGCCAAAGAGCCTTCCAAAAGCAACTGATCCCCATAGGCAACTCTTCTTTGCCCATATAAAGTTGCCTTTACCAGACCCGCTATTGGTTGCCACTTATCCTCAACCTTCAAGGCATTAACCCGCAAGGTAAAGCTGCTCTTTTGGGAATGATAAAAGGTTTGGGAAGTTTCAGGATTGCTGGCTACCCGGCCTATGAGAGAAACCTCTTGTCCTTTGTTTGAGACAAAATTAGAGATATGGTTGGCAGGATAGATTTGGCTATTGCTAAGATGCAGGGATCCGGCAAGCAATACGGCTAGACTCAGAGAAATTGAGAACAAAACCTTTTTCTGTAAACTCGCTAAGGCAGCGACTAAAAATAAACCACAACTCACAATTACAAAAAACAAAGGGATATGGGCAAGTTTAGCTGCCCATATCCCTAAACAAAATAAAAAGCAGATTGTAGCTAAGGGGTTATTCTTCAAAACTTATCTAATAAAACTTATCAAAGCCTATTCTTTTCTGTAGGCGCCGGCTGCTTAAAGATTTTAATCGGGGCAAAGACTCTTTGGACACTATTTAAAAATAGGAGATACTCATCGATTGAATCTAAGCCTCGGTTCTTGCTCTTCCCAAACCTGAATTGCGCTCTTCTCTCTGTGTTGTTTGCATCTTCAAGCATTTCTTTTTTTTCTTTATTGCTTAACATCATTGATCTCCTTAATAATATCATTTAAGTCTTGCGTCCTATCGAAAATCTGAAAATATTCCCTCACCAGGTTCATATCAAGTTTAGAACGATTCTCGTCAATAAGCTGCACTATATCGGCCATGTCTTGACGTAGGCGCTTAGGGTCATTGGCACTTGCCTGTAGTTTAAGACCTATCAAATCTTCTATTCTGACTACTTTAATTTTAAATTTTCCACCAAGAACCAACTCTTCCTTAGCTCTCTGAAGCATCGACAACGCATACTTCCTATGGGCGAGTAAGAAGTCTACTCTGCCTAATTCAAATTTCTTTCCTACAAAATTCAATATATCTTCACTCTCATGAATAAGCTCATAGCCGTGCTTAAGCATAATAGCTTTTATATCCGGGACATCTTTACTCAAGACAGCTAAATCTATATCCCGTGTTGCCCTGGTGATGCCTGCGGCCTGGAGGGCAAATCCACCGATAATGGCGAAATCTATTTTGTGCTGTTTAAGAGTGGTTATTAAAAATTTAAAAACCAATAAAAAATCCATGGTTTTATTATATAACAAGATCCTGAATAAACAAACACAAATCTTTACCTAACTTAATCCTGCACCCCAAACTACAAAAAATAAAGGGAGATGAACATATTTAGCTGCCCATATCCCTAAACAAAATAAAAGGCAAATCAGGCCCAGGGGGTTATTTTTCAACTTTAGTCAAATGATAAGTATCAGCTACGGATGTTCTGTTCAATGCAAGCAATAAGTTTTTTTTTACTTACAGGCTTGGCGATAAACGGGTGACCGCCTATGGCGCCGCCTCTAGAACTTACTTCTTCTTTTCTTGCAGCCGCAGTCAAAAATACCACTGGAATATCTTTGAGGCTTTCGTCTTCCTTTATTTGCGCAAACACTGTACCGCCTCCAACCTCCGGCATCAATACATCCAGTAATATCAAGTCTGGCTTAAATCTCTTCACGGCAGCTAAGCCCCGCGAGCCTTGTTTTTCCGTTTTGACTTGATATTTTTCAGTGCGTTCAAGATTTAATTTGACTAATTTTGTAAAAGCTTCTTCGTCATCAATAATCAATATTTTCTTCTTCATCTGCGGACTCCATTTCATTTAAGCTTAGGGCTTTTTCTACCCTGGCAATCAGCTCGGCCTTTTCTATGGGTTTGACCAGAAAATCTATCACCCCGGCCTGATAGGCCTGAAGCTTATCGATGTCTTTGTCTAAGGCAGAAAGGATAACGATCGGCACCTTCTGGCCAACGGGGTCATTATTTAATATCTTACAGACCTCCATCCCGCCAATTCTGGGCATCAGGATATCCAGTAATATAATATCAGGTTTAAAGGAATGCACCTGCGCGACAATATCTTGCGCGCTTAATAAGGTCAAAACACTGTATTGCCCGGTTCTTTCTAAATTGAGCTTAGTCAGATACAGAAAATCCTGCTCATCGTCGACAATCATGACCTTCTTTTTCTTCATCTGAGCCACCATTTCTTGGGCTACTGCGCTACTTTTAAGGTAACGCTTACTTTTGTGCCTTTGCCGAGCCGACTTTCCAGATTGATCAGGCCCTTGTGCATATTAATTATATTCTGGCTGACGTATAATCCTAAACCTGTGCCCCCGCTGGGGCCTTTAGTGGTAAAAAACGGATCATAGATCATTTTTAAATTTTCCTCAGAAATGCCGCTGCCGCTATCCTCAATTTCCACTACCACAGCTTGTTCGCCGCATTTAAAATAATCGCTGCCTCTTCTGCCTACGCCCTTACCAATACTTGCCAACATTTTATCATAAGCGTTGACGCGAATCGTGAGTTTTCCGCCTTCAGGCATGGCCTGGACCGCGTTTAAGAAGGCATTGACAAATACCTGTTCAATTTTATGCTTGTCAATCAGGACTTTAGGGATATCCTTTTTAAACTTTTTAACCAGCTCGATGTTCTTAAATTTAAACTTTACCAAAGTTAAAGCGCTATCTAAGACAGCATTGATGTCTTCCGGACCTAACTCCAATTTCCTAGCTTTAGAAAAATCAATCAGTGAGCTGACGATTCTATTAGCCCGGCGTACGCTATCTTTTAACATCTGCAGAGTTTTAGTCATTTCCGCTTTATTTTGTTTTTTAGGCTCGGCTATTTCCGCTTCCAGCAAGTCAACTCCCTGGATGATGATCCCCAGCGGATTTCTGACCTCATGGGCCACGCCGCTGGCCAATTGGCCCACAGCGTTCAGCTTTTCTGTTTGAATCAGTTCATCTTGAGTATCACGCAAGCGCTGAATTGTCTGTTTTAATACATCCGTTTCGGCCTGTAATTGGCTGTAAAACTGGGCATTTTCAATTGCCAACCCGGCCTGACGGGCAAACATCTTGAAAATATTTATATCGTCTGATGAATAAAATTGCTGATTTATTTTCTCACCTAAAATAAGAAATCCCAATTGCTGGTCTTCAATAAAAGAAGGAATAATGATATTTATCTCGAACGGAATATTTAAAGACATCCTGATCGATAGCGGCAATTCCTCATAGAAAAAGGGCTCTTTTTGCTGGGCCATATAATCAATAAACGGGTGGTCGCAGGAGAAAGCTAATTCGTCAGGGATTTGGCCGTTTCCTCTTTTGGTCCGCAGGCAAAAGATGTTATTTTGTCTTTCATAAAGAAATACCGCCGCGTAAGTACTCCCCACGGTCTTCTTGACCACGTGGACAATCCATCTTAACAGCTTCTCCAGCTGGTATTCTTTGACTACTAATCTTGAGGCCTTAACCAGAATCCTTTGATAGCGGCGCTGCTTGAGGAGCAATAAATCCTCAGCCCTTTTCTGCAAAAAACGGTAAGCCAGCGGACCGCTGGTAGCCAAAAACAGGCCTAAGACGGTAGATAAAAACCAGTCTTGGCTGCGGTAGCCGATGTAAAACGGAACGCCTAAGACAACTGTATACAGAGCGATAACCAATCCGGCCCGGGTCACCGCCACGCGAACATCCATTAAACGGTATTTGATAATAGCGTAAGCCCACAATCCGGGGTAAAAGGCAATCAAGAAATTGAAATATGGATAAACGTATTTATTAAAAGCGACCTGGTAGTCACCGTGGGCGCCGATCCAGCCCATAATCGAACCCAACAGGAAATACTTTAATTGATTACGCACAATGCCCGTAGAGGGAAGATAAGCCTTGACCAATAAGAAAAAAGCATAGGACAACAATATCCAATTAAAACTGATGTGATAGATTAGCCAGACCGGCCCCCAGCTGGTCCAATAGAATTGATTAAATACAAATTTTAAATCGCCCAAAAATAATTCTTTGGAGCAAAGTGTCAGCGCCAGAAAAATCGCCGACATGATATACGCGATTGTTAAAATATGTTTGTAAAATTTCTCCTTTAAATCAAGGAATAAATAGACAAAGTGAAAATACATCGGACTGGAGAGGATACAGCAAATATAGCCGATTTGCCAACCAAGATAGGCCTGCGCTTTGGTGGCCGCGGTGGAGAAGATATAGCCGCCCAGGCCCCATAAGGTAACTACGAAACAGAAGCAGCCCAAGACCTTACTGGCCCTCTGCCCTTTTCTCTTAAAGAATACAAATAGCGCGATGACAATATTGGTGCAGAAAACGATAGCGCTGGAAACAGCGAATACATTCATCTTTTCCTCATAATTTTTACATTTGCCCTAACGTGCTTAAAACTATTCGCGCGGTTTTTCTCCCCGAAAAAATCGCTTTGGGCACTCCGCCCTGGCCACTACCTATTGTACACCAATGACCGGTAAAAAACAATCGGGCAATCGAACTTTTTGGCGGAAAAAGCGTAGAGCGCACCTGCTCCGGAGTTGAGGCCCAGCCGAAACCGGCCCCTTCACGATTAAGAGAATACCTGTGAAAAGTAAGCGGGGTCGCGGTTACTTTTACTTTTATATGATTCTCTAAATCCGGCAGGAGCTTCGCCGTTCGAGAAATTAACCTTTCGGTTAATTCAGCGCGGTAATCATTCCAGAACTGCGACGATTTAAACGGCACTATTGAAAAACACTGAATTGTGTTTTTACGCTTGAGGTTGGAGCCATGCCTATGCGCGGAAGGAAAACTAATCATCAAAAAAGGCGGACTGGGCCTGTTGAGACACTTATCTAACTGAGCGATAAACCGGCCGAAGCGATAAGTATCGGCGCTCCAAATATTGCAGGTTTCATTTGTAAACCGGCCTAAGTCTTGGTCAGTGCCAATATAGAGGACAAAAAGCGAGGGCGAAACCCGCAAGCGATCGACAATTTTGGCTTCTTTGCAATCATCATCCGCTAACAACTGCTTAATGGTCTGGGTGGCGTCGGCATTAGATATTACCGCATCGGCCTTGAGCAGCTCACCGTCATTGAGCATTACCCCCCTGGCCTTTTTATTTTGGACTAATATCCGCTCGACCTTTTTATTTAAGACCAGCTCGCCTCCATGGCTCTTGAATCTATTCACGAAGGCCTGGCTAAGTCCTTGCATACCGCCTTCAGGATAATACCCTCCATCCAAGATATAGTCCCGATACAAAATTACACCGGTCAAGGCGGCAGCCTGGCTGGCCGCAAGCCCGAAATTACAGAGCATTATCTCTAACGCCGCTTTTAATTTATAGTCCGTGAAAAACTCATCTAGAATCTGTTGGAAATTTAAGCGCTTGATTTTCTTATAGATCTGAAACAGGTCTTTGCGGGTAATAAAACTAAAGAACCGTTCAATGTTAGCTGCTTCTTTGGGAAAACTGTTTTTAAACTCAGATTTAGTTTCTGAGAGCTTGGCCCTGATGTAAGTGCTGCGGTCAGGCAGAGTAATTTTATCCGTGGGATCGAACTGTTTAAACTGAATCGTCCCGGTCAGCTCTAATTCATCAAAGATATTTTTCAGGAAAGTCCTCTTCAGACCGCCCAAATAATGCACTCCGACATCAAATCGATAACCGGCCCTGGAAAATGAGGAACAGTAGCCCCCGGCCTGAGAGTGTTGCTCAACGATCAAGACCTTGGCGCCATACTTGGTTAAATAACAACCGCAGCTTAAGCCCCCGATTCCGGAACCAATAATTATCGCGTCATATTTTTTCATCTTAGGCAAATTTCTGATAATGCACTGCTTCAGCCAGCGGTTTACGGCGAGCGCGCTGGCCGGTTTCGGCAGGATAGCCAAAAGTTAAAACCGCGACTAACTTATTGTCTGTATTAAGTAATTGGTTAATGCCTTTTTCGCAAAACAGCGGTGTGTCGTGCCAGCTGGAGCCTATTCCGAAACTTTCCGCGGTCAGCACCATATTTTGAATAGCGGCGGATATCGCGGATAGTTCAGCGGCCTTAGCGTATTTTACATACGGTTTTGTAATTTTTTCCGTAAATTTAGCCAGGCAGGAACAATTGTAAACCGCGATTACTGTTTTGGCGTTGGCTATTGTCTCCGCGCTCAAAGTCAAAATCCTTCTGCCCAGGACCCCGGCGCTTTTTGACCGCTCCAGCATAATACCGCTAATTCTTTTGATCAACGCCTGATCCACCAGCGGAATGAATACCCAGGGCTGGAAACCCGGGGCCAACAAAGACGGGCCCCAAATCCCGGCTTCAATAATTTTTTTGACCATTACCTGGGGAACCGGTTTATCCTGATATCTGCGTATAGTCCGCCTGGATTTGATTAGTTCTAAGACATCCATCATCAGCGTTGCCTTTGTTTGACTATCCGGCTGATCCGCCTGAATCTTTTTTCCTCAACCGCCCGATCAAAGCACTGCGCCGGCGCCAGCGAAAAACCGGCTTCCCTGGATCTTGATATTATTTTTTCCGCTAATTCAGGGTCGGAATAGCCTAAGCCATAGTTGCCGCGATGACCAAACAAGGCCAAGACTAGAATTTCCGCGAAACAACCGTAGGTCTGTTTACAGCTAATGACCCGGGTTAAGGGGGCATCCATTAAATCAGGCATATTTCTGGCAAAAAAGATATCCAGCCCTTTCGGTAGCTGCATGATCCCGCCTTCTAATAGAATGATATCATCGCGTTGGCTCAGCAGTTCTTGAGAAGCATTTTTCGGAAAGGAGTCGTCAATCAAGATCGCCCCGGGCTTTAAGTGTTCCGCGGCGATCAGCGAAGTTGGTGAATTTGTGGCCACAATCACTATATCCGCAGTACGCATATCGCTGAGTTTAGCGGAGAATTTCACCCGTGTATCCGGACTTTTTTGTTTAATTGTCCGATTGAGCAGCTCTAAGTTTTGCTGGGCGTTAAAACTGTTTAAATCGATCAAAATCACGCTTTTTGGCTTCCTGGGGGCTAATAACTTGACGCATCCTGAGCCAATAGAACCTGCGGCCCCAAGCACGGCAATAGTCGCCTCATTTATTTCAAGGCCCACCTTTTCAACAGTGTTGTCGATCATTTCCAGAATATTCCCTATTGTATAGGCGTGGCCAGTGCTAAAACCAACGTCTTTTAACTGCCTGGATAGCCACTGGCCGCCTTGGGCAAATGAGGCCACTAACCCGCCCATCCCGACGATTTTGGCGCCTAATTTTTCGGCCAATCGGGCGGCCTGCAAAATCTTGTTTTTCCTTAAACTGCTATCCTCCAACAACTCTTTTGTATAGTTAGCGATAAAGATTACCCAGCCCTGGACCTTAGTCTTCGACTTTAAGCCCGAACCGGGAAAATTATTAAACACCATCTCGTTGACTATGGGAAATGAACCAGCGCGCCATTGTTGGGCCCGGGCCCGGGGCAACTTTTGCAAAAAATCATGTTCTCTATATAAATCTTCGGGGTAGCCGTAATGGACGATGTAACCATAATCCCCTTTTTTGTAGCTATACCGATTGATCAAAGCTGAAAAAATGGAAAATTTTTTCCTCAGTATTTGCTTGATTCTCCGAGTCTGTTTTGCCGAACCGCTTAATGCCCGTTTATATTTGGTGTTGACTAAGAGCTCGATGTATTCCTGCTCCTGACTCAATAAAACCGGGGCGATCATTTCATAGAATTCGTCGATAATCTTTCTTTTTTCGCTTAATGGTATGTTAAAGGCCTGCCTGAGCAACTCGGCCTGATCCTGCCAGTCAAAAATAAAGGAGGTAATCGAATACGGTGAATTGCCGCTGCCCATCGCCGGTGTATTTAAGCCGAGAATTTGGGCCATCGGCGCGATCAGAGAATAAGGCGAGAGAAAAATCTGCCTGGTGTTGAGCTGACCCAATAAAGTCCCGCTGATTCGCACGGTGAGCTCAAAACTATTTAAGTCCGCTCCCGGGGCATTATTTTTTTCTTTTGGGATATTTTTCATTTTGCCTAATAATCTCATTTTTACTTAGCCCTAACGCCCGCAATGAGCGCTTCAGCGCGTAGGAATCTGTTTTGGTCCTGGCCGTTTCCAGGGCCTGGCGGCGGCTGATCTTACCTTCCCGGACTGAATGAGCTAATTCCCCAATATACGGATGATAGCGCAGTTGCTTGACGCAGGCATAGTTACCGGCGGTATTCAGCAAGCAATTCGTGGAACAACTATCCGTATCTTTGGGCTTGACCCAGCCGATTTTCGCGATCTCCCGCAGGATCTGTTTTTCGTCATAATCAACAATAACATGGAAAGGAAAAAGGACTTTTGGCACCGGCAGGCCTGTTGAGAAATACTGGCTGCTAAAGTAATATTTCTCTACCTGATGCCCAAATTGCTCTTTGACCGGATCGGCCAGGACTTTTAATATATCCAGCGGATCGTCTCGATAGACTTTATCGGAAAGGAACATGCAGGATTGCACTTTGAGAAAGTTCTCTAAGCTAATCGTCGGGTACTGGCCCGGGGTAAAGCCGATAAACATCAGCGGTATCTTTGACTCCATGGCCAAATTTATCGTTGAGCCAAACACCATGCCGATACATACCGCGCAGACCGGACTGGCTAAGGCCAGAATTTCTTTTGGGTAAGGAAATTTATTCAGTAAGGCCTGAGTGAAAACCTTTTTTAATACGCCCCATTGCGGCCTGGTTATTTTATAATCGATGTTCAACACGCTGGTGATGCTCTTGATATTTTTTAACGCAGCCCGGGAAATAAATCCATTATCTAAGGTGTGGGCCAGGATCTTTAAGCCAAACTCATTTTTCAGGAACTGCAAAAGAAAGGTGCTGTCTTTTCCGCCGCTATAGGCCACGATACAATCATATTTGTGATTTTGGCGTTTTATTTTTTTGATCAGTTTCCTGAATTGACCCTTTAGCTCTGACTTAATTATCCGCTCGCGTTCCTTGGACAGATCATGATAAACGCAATAATTGCAATTGCCCTCCCGGTTAAATTTTATTCCCGGATAAGTCTCTGGTAAACCGCAGCGTTTACATCTAGTTAGCGAAGACAACACAACAGTTATTACCTCCAAAGGCAAAGCTATTATTTAAAACAGTCTTTAGCTTGATCCGCCGCGCCTTGTTGGGCACGCAGTCAATGTCGCATTCTGGATCGGCAGTGGTAAAATTTATCGTCGGCGGGATGAGCTGCTCTTTAAGCGCCATACAGCAGGCAATCGCCTCGATGCTCGAGGCCGCGCCCATACAATGTCCGAGCATTGATTTTATTGAACTGACCGGTATCTTTTTAGGCCTGGCGGAAAATAGTTCTTTTATGACGGCGGATTCTGTTTTATCGTTCGCCAGCGTTCCGGTACCGTGGGCATTAATATAATCTAGATCTCCTGCGGTTATCTTGGCATTGCCCAAGGCCTTGGTGATTGCCTTCTTCAGGCCTTCTTTCTTAGGAATGGCTATATGGTGCGCGTCGCAGGAAAGTCCATAGCCTAAAATTTGGGCATAGGCCGATGAGTTTTTGGTAGCTGAGCGTTCCAGGATTAATATGCCCGCTCCTTCTCCGACCAGCATCCCCTTTCTATGCCGGTCAAAAGGGGCACATTTCTCCGGAGCCATGGCCGCTAAGCGATGAAATCCCTGGAAAGTAAGCCGGGAAATGGCCTCGGCTCCCCCGACTATCGCTAAATCAACAGCCCCGCTCTGTAATAAATCAAACCCATAGCCAATAGCGTAATTTCCCGCCGCGCAAGCGCAAGGGATTAAAAAGTTGGTCGATTCAATGCCTAAATGAGCGCTGACATTCATCGGGATAGACGGCGGGAAAATACTGAGCAAGTCTCTAGGGGACAACTTGCTTATTTCTTTCTGGACCAATAGCCGGGACACGTGATCCAGGGCATTACCTTCCGGAAGAGTTGTTCCTAATATAACGGCTACTTTCCTGCTCTTTAATTCTGCTGTTCTGATACAGGCATCCTCAAGCGCTAATTTTGTGGCCGCGATCGCGAATTGCGCGGCCCGGCCTAACAATCGGCTTGTTTTCGCGGGCATGAACTGATCAGGGTCGAATCTTTTTATTTCGCCGGCATACTCCCGGCTATACTTACTGGTGTCAAAGGCATCAATTTTGCTGATGCCTGATTCGCCGGCAATTAAGTTGCGCCAAAAATTATCTATTCCGATACCCAACGCCGAAACTACTCCTAAACCTATCACCGCTACAGTATTTTTCACTGTTTTAGCTTAACTCCAAAGGATATTTTGGCGCTGGCCGCAAGCTGATTATCTACTAAGGCCTTGGCGCTGACCAGCCCGGCTGTATCCAAAAGCCTTAAGCTGCGTACCTCCAGAATCAACTGGTCTCCCGGTTTTACCGGCCTGAGAAATTTAGTTTCCACTTTGCCTAAATAGTAATCCGGCTTTTTCCGGGCCAAATTTGGTTTGCAGAGCGCGTATAATACAATGCTGGCCTGGGCTAAGGTCTCGATAATAAATGCCCCCGGCACAACCGGATGGTCAGGAAAATGCCCTCTAAAAAAATACTCATCGATAGTCATATTCTTCAAACAAACAACGCGGCCGGCTTTGATGTCGGCGCTTAATATCCGGTCAATAAAGAAAAAGGGATACTTTTGCGGCAAGACTTCTCTTAGCCAATTCATATCTACAAAACTTTGCATTTAATTATTGCTCCAGTAGTTCTTCCAGCAATTCCAGCACATTACGAAACGAGCGAATGGTCGGTATTCGCTGTTCCGGAATCTTAATCTTATATTTTTTTTCCAGCATCACCACAATCTCCAGCGCCATCATGCTGTCGACGCCTAAATCATTTGCCAGGTCGGCGTCATCGCTAATTTCCTCCTCGGAAGTCTCAGCAACCTGGGCCAGTATCTTTCTTACTTCCTGCTCCATCTCCTCAAAGCATTGTTTGGGCATCTTGACCTCCTTTACCTTTAGTTAAATTGCTAATCCGCCATCTATCTTGACCACCTCCCCGGTAATATAACGTGCTCGAGTTGAGCTTAAATATACGCACAACTCAGCCACTTCCTCAGGATCTCCCAGACGTTTAAAAGGAATGGCATTAATCAGAGAATCGAGTAATTCTTTTTTTAGCGAACTAACCATATTTGTTTTGATATATCCCGGACAGACTACATTGACCCGGATATTATAAGCCGCGACTTCCTTAGCCAGCGCTTTAGAAAAACCAATGATCCCGGCCTTAGCCGCGCTGTAATTGGTCTGGCGAGGCAGGCCGATTAATCCGCTGACTGAGCTGATATTGATAATACATCCCTGGCGCTGCTTTAAAAAGGTGGTAATGGCCGCCCGGCTCATGTTAAATACGCCGCCTAAATTTGTATCGATCACCTCTTGCCAGTCTTCCTGCAGCATCATCATTAAGGCCCGGTCCCTGACTATCCCGGCGTTATTGATTAAAATATCGATTTTGGAAAATTGAGCTATCGCCTGTTCGATGACTTCGCGGCATTGTCCATAGTCTTTAATCTCCGTGGGCACAACCAGACAAGGGACACCAAGATCCGCGATTATTTGTTTTAATTCCCGCGCCTTGTCCTTGCTCTTGTTAAATGTAAAAACTATATTGGCCCCCAGCTTGGCAAAGGCCAGGCACAAGGCCCGGCCGATACCGGATGAGCCTCCGGTAATGATTACAGTCTGCTGTTTAAACTCTGCGGTTTCGCTCATCTCTCTTTTTTTTGCTCTGAGTATTTTTCTAAAATACAGGCGCTGCTATACCCTCCCAGCCCAGAAGCGATAACTAACGCTAAATCCACTTCTTTTTTTTGGGCTTTATTCGGCACGCAGTCAATCAAACATTCCGGATCCTCTTCCCGGTAATTTATGGTCGGAGGAATAATCCCCCTTTCCATCGCCCCGATGCAAGAAGCGACTTGCAGACCGGCCGAAGCGGATAAGGTCTCCCCCAGCATTGATTTTATCGAACTGACAGGTATTTTTTTTAGCTTGTTGCCAAAGATACCTTTTAAGGCCGCGACCTCTGTTTTATCTAAATCTTGCGAAGAATTAGCGCAGCTGGAAATATAGTCGATATCATCCAGCCCCACCCCGGCTTGATCCAGCGCGCGCTTAATCGCCTGCTCCAGGCCTTGACCGAAAGGATTCATAATATTAATTACGCTGCGTATTCTAGCCAAAGGCCGGACATTTCTTTCCTGGGCCCGGCGTGAGTCCTCTACGCAAAACATCACTGCCGCTTCCCCGAAAACAGGACCGTTCCTGCGGCGATCAAAGGGGCAATTGAGCAGCTGGCCTTTTAGGCCGGCCATGTATCCCAATTTATGAAAACCCAATAGCAAGGGTAAATTTAAGGTTTCTACCGCGCCGGCCAAAGCAACTTCGGCTCTTTTAGTCTCTAAGGCATTAACGCTATAGTCCAGGGCGGCAATACTTGAGGCGCATCCGGTGCTGATTGTGGCATTGAACCCCTGTATATTGTAGCGTATAGAAACATGAGAGGAGGCGGCATTCATTACGTTAGAAGGAAAAAGGGCCGGATTAGCTAGCTCTACACCCTGATCAGATACCTCCTGATCAAACGCGAAAATTGACCATAAGTGGCTAAAGGTCGTCCCTGTGCAGACCCCGATGTTTTCGCAGTTATTCTGGTCAATCTGCAATCCGGCCTCCTGAATGGCTTGCTGCGCGGCGATGAGTAAAAACAGCGCGCTGCGGTCTAAATTACGCAACCCCTTGGGCCCTAAAAAGCCTTTGGCGTCTAACTCCTTGACCTCGGCCGCCATTTTGACCGGAAAATCTGCATCGGGGATTAAATTAAGCTCAGCCAGATAATCCTCGCCTCTTTCCAGGCCAGACCAAAACTCTTCTTTGCCGACCCCGCTGGCGGCAACAATGCCTATACTTGAAATCACATTTTCCTTAGCGCACATGTCTATATTCTATCATTTTTAAGCTATACTGTAAATATTTAAGTGTAGCTTAAATTAGCGAACAAAAAAAATCCTTTAATCGCCTTGCTCTTGGACATAACGCATAATCACTGCCTTATCCTGGGGGCTAATCTTAGTAAATTCCACCCCCATCCTGTATCTATTTTCTCCTAATTCAAAAAAGCCCTGTCTAATCTTATTTGTCCAAACTACCCTGGCCGTAGCCGGGATAACATAAATTAATGTCTTAAATCGATTAACCGGCTGGTAAATCTCCAGCGTCAGGTCCTGATCAGGATAAAAGTCTTTTTCGGCCTCAAACATCAAGCCAGCGGAGCTGATATTCCGCGTCACCGCCTTGAATTCTCCTAACAGTTTTTTCTGCACCCGATAAGAAAGAAAAACGTTGTCGTTCAGGCGGCTTTGCCTTCTCTTTTCCGATATTTTTTTGCCCATGCCCATGCCTTGTTCAAACCGGCTTTTTTGGCTAATCGCGCACAAAAGAGATCAAAAGGATTTCGGCTTTAGCACTTCCGATGTTGACTATCTTACACTGCGCCTGCGTGGCGGTGTAATATATACTGTCACCCTGCTTAAAGGCAAACTCCTTATCGTCAAAAAATAATTTTGCGCTGCCTTTTATGACCGTGGCGAACTTCTCTCCGTAAGCGGGAATAAAATCTTTGGTCAGGTTGGCCCCCGCGCCCAGCGTAAAAAGTTGTGACTGCATATTGACGTCGGAAAACCCCGAAGCCAGGGCCTCAACCAAAATCTGGCGCATTTTATATTTAACTTTCCGCCCGGCGCCCTTTCTGACGAAAACTATCTCCTTGATTTCCTGATCCTGGAAGAAATTAACTACCTGTAAATTCAGGGCCTGGGCAATCTTTTCCAAAGAACTGATTGAAGGAGAGGTCAACCCTCTTTCTAATTGGGAGAGAAAGCTGATCGTGACCCCGGCCTTCCCGGCTAACACCTTGAGAGTCAGGTCCTGGCTAATCCGCAGATTTTTTATTTTTTGTCCGATGTTCATTATTCAGTAACTATGGCTTGCGAGAGGACCAAGTCCTTTCTAACGCTAAATGTCAGCTTGATCTTTTTTTTAAAATTTGGCCGGCTGATCTGAATTTTCGGGGCAGCGGAGATGTCCCTGATGGAAATTTCCTTCCATTCTAGCTTATATTCTGAGCAGGCCTTAAAAATCGCCTCTTTAGAGGCAATATAACAACATAGCTTTTTAAAAAAATAGCTGTTTTTCTTAAGAGGCAGATCGCTGATCTCCCGCTGATCCAGGATTTTCTCCACGAAAGCCAGGCCGTGTTTCTGGTACATGCTTTTAATCCGCGCGATATTGATTATATCTATTCCGAGCATTTTTTCAAAAATTTATTCTAAGATAACTGAATCTTTTAATATTTCGAACTTTTTCTCACCGATGCCTTTAACCCGCATTAATTCCTCTTTGCCATAGAAAGGGCCGTTCAGTTTATGGTAGTCGATAATCCTTTGGGCAAAGGTCTTGCCGATGCCGGGCAAGCGGGTAAGTTCGTTGATATCAAAACTATTAATATTAACCTGGGCCTGCTGTTCGATGAATCTATCGGCGTCTTCCAGCGTTTCTATTTCGTAGGTCTGAATCCTAAGTTTGGGGCTAGCTTGACTTTTTTTGAAAGCGCTAAAGGCCGACCCGCAAATAAAGCTGACGGTTAAAAACAAGAGAATTATTTTTTCCTGTTTAGTTAAATTAAGCATCTTTATTTCAAGATATACTTGATCCAGGCCCGCTGAAATTCATCCTGGTTGTAATATACGTCGCCGTAAGCTAAATTCAAGGCCTTGGCAAAGGACTGACCGCCGAATAACAATCGGCAAAGGCGGGAAAACCTCTTGCGGCCATGTTGGGTAATTAGAAACTCTACTGTTTTTTCAGCCTGGGCATAATAGAGCTTCATCCCTTCTTCGCTCTGAGGATAATCTTCGCTCTCCAGCATATCTTTCAAAGGCATGTGCTCGGCCTGCTTGACTTTTTCTCGCAGCATCTCATCGGCATAACCGATTAAGCCGCTTTCATAAATCGCTAAGCCTTCATTCAACCAAAGCGGGATGGCTGCGCCTCCGGCGAACTCAGCAAAGATCAGGTGCGTCAGTTCATGCGGAAAGGTAACCGAAAGATACGGTAGGCTTAAAGTGCACAGATAGATCTCTTTTTCTCCGGTACTGGGCACAAAACCGCCGATATGATCAAACCTGCGCACTAGCCCCCGCATATACTCTTCCCACTTCTCTTCGCTGGGAATAATAAATACCTCGCACTTCTGGGGCCAATAGATTGATTTGTCATAATCTAAATCGTAGGCAATCTTTTCATAATAATACTCTGCGCGGTCGGCGACAATCTTAGACTGCATTAAATCCTCATAATAAACAATAAAATGTTCGGTGGTGCGATAATGCCAATTGCCTCTGGTAAGAATAGTCCGGGCCACCTTAGTGCGGCCGCTATCTGTGGATTGGGCAATTTCACCCCGCTCAAGCTTGGCCTTAAGCACACTATCGATATATTCTTTGGTCTCCATTTTTTTCTTATCAGTCTCGGCAATCCACTTACCGCGATATTTAACCAAGCCACGGGCCTTTTGCCTGGCCTCAAACTTCTGACGCGCCAGCTCCGCCTGACTACGCTCTTCTCTTTCCCGCTGCCATAGCTCGGTCAGCTCCTGATTTTGCTCCTGATCCCATCTTTTTATATAGGCTACATCCTGCTTAGAGAAAGTAATGCTCGCTCCTATAGATACCTCCAGGCCCACCGCGTCCTCTGTTTCCTTAATCACAATACCCGTAAGCACATTGCCGTTACTCAAACCCACCTCATCCGCTTGCGAGGCCCCAGGCCAGCATAACGAAATAGTAATTACTAAAATAAATAAATTTTTCGGCATTGATTTCATATTACCAGGCTGACCAGTTTATTAGGGACAATTAAAAACTTCTTGATCGGCTTACCGTTAAGCCATTTGGTAACTTTTGGATCCTGCAGGATCAGCTGCTTTAATTTCTCTTGTTCTAAATTGTGGGCAACAGTAATTTTGGCCCGGACCCGGCCATTGACCTGAACCACAATCAGGGCCTCGGCGGCCTGCAGGGCGGCTTTGTCATAATCAGGCCAGCAAAGTTGATGCAGGCTCTGCTTGTGTCCTAGCCTCTGCCACAGCTCTTCAGCCAGATGAGGCACAAAAGGAGTCAGCAAGATCACTATTGTTTCCTGTGCCTGTTTTAAGGTCGCCACATCTAGGCCTTGCTCCTGGGCCTTATAGGTCTCATTGACCAGCTCCATCACCGCGGAAATCGCGGTATTAAAATGGAATTCCTGCTCAATATCTTCAGTCACCTTTTTAATTGTTAAATGTATCTTCCTGTTTAACTGGCCATGAGCCCGGCTTTCCTTAGTTTTTAGTTTTTCGTTTTTCGTTTTAACTTTTTCTACCAGCCTCCAGACTCGATTCAGAAACCGCCAGGACCCTTCTACGCCGCGATCATTCCATTCGGCATCTTTTTCCGGCGGACCAATAAATAAAGTATACAACCTGAGCGTATCGGCCCCATATCTGGCAATCAGCTGATCGGGTGAAACTACGTTACCCTTAGATTTGGACATCTTGGCCCCGTTTTTGATAATCATTCCCTGGGTGAACAGCCTTTTGAACGGCTCATCGAAACCGATCAATCCCAAATCAAAAAAGACCTTAGTAATAAAGCGGGAATATAAAAGATGTAAGATAGCGTGTTCCACCCCGCCGATATATTGGTCCACAGGCAGCCATTTATTGACCAGTGCGCGATTAAAGGCCTGGGTTTTGTCTTGGGGGCAAAGGTAGCGCAAATAATACCAGCTGGAATCGACAAATGTATCCATGGTATCAGTCTCACGAGTGGCCTCAGCTTTACATTTGGGACAGCTCGTCCGGACAAAACTTTTGGCTTGTTTCAGCGGCGACTCCCCGTGCGGTTTAAACTCGACCTTCTCCGGCAGTAAAACCGGAAGTTGATCTTCCGGAACCGGGACCTGGCCGCATTTTTCACAATAGATAATCGGAATCGGCGCGCCCCAATATCTCTGCCGCGAAATCAACCAGTCACGCAGACGATAATGTATGGTGCGCCGGCCGATCTTTTTTTGTTCCATAAAATCGGCGATCTTTTCCATCGCTTCGCGGTTGCCCAGGCCGTTAAAGGTCTGGGAATTGACCATCAGGCCATCGTCAACATAGGCCTGGGGCATGCTTTGAGCATCTAAAGGCCGCTGAGGGTTATCAATCACTACCTCGACAGGTAAATTATATTTTTTAGCAAACTCAAAGTCGCGCTGATCATGCGCCGGCACAGCCATCACCGCTCCGGAACCATATTCCATCAACACATAATTGGCAATCCAAAGCGGGATCTGGCGGTTATTGACCGGGTTAATCACATGTCTGCCGGTAAAGATACCTTCTTTTTCTATCTCGGCATCGGCCCGGGCCATAATATTTTGCTGCCGCGCCCTTTCAATAAACGCAACAATATCATCTTTGTCAGGGGCATCGGCCACTAATGCCTCGATCTCCGGATGCTCAGGGGCTAAGACCATATAAGTAGCCCCATAGATAGTATCTACGCGGGTGGTAAAACAGCTTAACGAGCGGCCGCCTTCACCAACAATAGGAAAATCTATTTTCACGCCTTCGCTGCGTCCAATCCAGTTCTGCTGCATTATCCGCACCCGCTCCGGCCACTCTTTCAACTTAGCCAAATCGTCCAATAACCGCTGGGCATAGGCGGTAATCTTAAAGAACCATTGTTCCAGCTCTTTCTCCCCTACCTGGCTCTCGCATCGCCAGCATTTTCCTTCAATCACCTGCTCATTTGCTAGAATGGTCTGGCAGGAAGGACACCAGTTTAGCGCGGCCTTTTTCTTGTATGCTAAGCCCTGCTGGTAAAGCTTTAAGAAGATCCACTGCGTCCATTTATAATAATCCGGAAGGCAGGAAGTGACTTCACGAGCCCAATCGTAACCTGTGCCCCAGGCATTGAGCTGTTTCTTCATCTGGGCGATATTTTTAAGGGTAGAGGTCTTAGGATGGACGCCGTCTTTGATGGCGGCGTTTTCTGCCGGCAGGCCAAAGGCATCCCAGCCCATGGGGGTGAGCACATTATAGCCCTTCATCATCATAAACCGGGCCACAACATCACCAATGATGTAATTGCGGCCATGGCCGACATGCAAGGCCGCCGAGGGGTAAGGAAACATCATCAGGCAGTAGTATTTAGCTTTAGCAGATTTAGGGTCCATTTTAAACAGGCCGATCTTCTGCCAATGCCTCTGCCACTTAGCCTCAATTTTTTTAAAGGGATAGACAGACTCCGTCATAGTAATAGGAATTTTAGCATAATTTGGCGGGGAAGACAAGAGAAACTATTCGACCGGAAAGACCACGCTGGCATCAACCGCCTTGCGGGCAATCCAGGAGGCGTCTGTTGCCGAGACTGAACCGTTTCCGGTAACATCGGCTTTAGTAATTTGATTGGCAGTTAAAGTAATTAAGCCGACCGCGTATTGAGCAGCTAAGGAAGCGTCATAGGCTGAAAGCGAGCCGTTTTCGGAAACATCGCCGTAGCAATTGATAATTACGGCCACCCAGGGCGATGCGCTTGGCGCGGTAATCGTCGTGACCCCGCCACCGGCCACGTCACTGCTTCCGCCAAATTCTCCGGAGCTTATATTGATCCATGTCAGCGTCATGGACCCTGCAACGTCCGCCATATTCAATTGCACGCTGCCCCCGAGAGAGAAAAACAAAACGTATGCCTCTCCGGGGCTCGCGGCGAGGTAAGCCTCGTTTTCGCTACGATCGCTGATCAATTCCATGTGCGGCTTAAGATCCCAGAAACGAACCAGGCCTTCAGCCTTTCTTGCCGCCCGAATACAGGCCTGCGCCGTTTCGTTAAGGCCGATTCCAGCAGCTGGCGGACGATGGAACCTGGACGAAGCCGATCCGCATAGGATATTTCGCCAGAATCGCTCGATTCCGTCCTGCGGCGTACCTGCCCACCATATATCGGGTGCACCATCAGAATATATCTTGGTGTGATTGATGGGACGCGGATGGACATTAACTTGTTCGACAATCCAATGCAACCGATTCCAGTGGGTGTCACCGAAGTTCCTGTTATTGACCTGTGAGACGTCGAGAAAATCATAAAGCTGCGGGTTGTCCAGCATCACCTTGAGCTTGTCAGAGTTTTCTGGATCGTATACGTCAATGAACATGTCTGTCACGCAGACGTCCACGCCGGCCTGTTCCGCCTGAGATTTGATAAATGCCATCCAGTACTGCCCCCACGCTACCTCAGCGGGGGTCTCGTTGTTCATGCAATAAAGAACATTGCCGTAGGGAAGGCTGTACGAGAGCATCTTTGCGACGAAACGCTCCTGGTATCCACGAAGGAGGTCATATCGCGGTTCGTAGTTCTCCATGCCGGGGACTGTGAAAAAGAAGGGATGTAAGTTCATGTTCGGATAGCTCTCCGCCAACCCTGTTTCTTCCTCCGTATAATTGACGTTGTTGGCGGGACGGTACGGATGCGGCCCCCAGCTCTCGATCCCCAACCAATGACCATCGGCAAAATCCCACCGATCCCAGACCTCGATTTGTACTATGATGTTTCGCTCATTGGTAAGGCGAAGCATGGTATCAAATCTCTCCCAGTACTCATCTTCCCACTGATCGAGATCATATAGTCCGCTTGGGAGTTGTCTGTAAGGATAGACATTGCCCTCCTCACGGTCGCTCATGGTGTTGCGGATGTAGTTGCCGCCGACGCTTGCCAGCAGGTCAAGGTGCTCTTCCAGGTCCGGTATCTGGAACAGATTGTCCTGCTTGCTTCCGCCTAAAAGCAGTACCGGCTCTCCCTTATACTGCCAGTACCGGGTATTTGCAGCCCAGGGACGTATTCGATCATTGACAACAACGGGTGTCAGAGCCGCAATCTCGGCGGCAGTCAGGGCATAGTTGTAGATGCGCAGATCGTCGATGCGGCCGTCAAAAAACTCAACCCAAGTGCCGCTGTTGTTGCCGGCACCGATACAAATGCCATTGCTGTCCGCAGCGATGCTGCCACTGTGGGCGTAGCTGAATACCTCGACACCATTCACGTAGCCGCGCACGGCCTGGCCGTCAAAGGTGCCGGCCAGGTGTACCCACTGGCCTGGGAAGATCGTGGGCATGGCTGTGGTATGGCCCGAAACACCGTTCTCGGTCCGCACCATCCAGCGCAATTCGTTGTTGCAAAGACCAAGGAAGTAGTGCTCAGCGTTGCCCGTGCCCATCTGCCGGGTAGCGATCACGCGCCAGCCATCCTGGTTTGTGTCGTGGTAGATCCACGCGGCCACAGTCAGATGCGCGCTGTCCAGCATGCTGTGGTCGCTCGAGAGTGCGTAATCATCCGATCCGTCCAGACTCAAAGCCCCGTCCACCCTGCCGCCTGAAGGCAGCCACGACGCATTGCCTTGCAGGGTCGCGTTGATTCCATTGCCGGAGGCGTCCGCAGCTAAACTGCCGCTGGTTTCATCCAGCTTCCAATAAGCGACATAGTCTGTTGGACCTTCTGCACAGGCTGGTCCTTGCGGCAGGATCAGCCACAGTAAAATCAGAATAGAAAGACTGGTTATATTGTTTCTCATTTTTCGCTCCTAAGGCTCGACTGGAAATCTGATGCTCGGATCCACGGCCTTGCGGGCAATCCAGCCGGCATCCGCGGCTGAGATCGAGCCGTTGCCTGAGACATCGGCGACGGTAATCTGCGCTGGCGTCAGCGTGATCAAGCCTACGGCATAGCGGGCGCACATCGCCGCATCGGTAGCGGAGATGGCACCGTTTTCCGAGACATCGCCATAGAGAAGCTGTGCAGCAGCACTGTACTCATAAGCTCCAATATCAGGCTCTGCACTTCCGTTATTATCCCCATCTTGCGGAATATGCTTTCCTTCAAAATCCTCTGTTAAGTCAACATCAGTTCCTTCATCAATTCCTCTGCTGCCTGCCTGCAAATGCAGATCAGCAGGAGCGTTAACAAAGCTTGGGGCAGAAAATATATCTCCTGTATGTCCTGCTGAAACCCAGGAATCATGATCTGACAAGGAATATACAGTTCCATTTGCCCATATCCTATTGTCGCTGTTTTCATTATAAAATATATTGTTAGAAATTGCCGGCTCCCCAATATTTTCAAAAAAGAACAAAGGATACTCTTCTGCATTCAAGTTATAGACAATGTTATTCCTGAACTCTAAATTATTGTCTACGCGCCTCATTACAACTGCTGCTCTATAACCAACACGAGAAGAATCATCATGTATTACATTGTTAAAATATTTACCATTACCTGGCCCATAAATATGCATTGCATACTCTGGAATTACAGGATCCCCAACAGAATCAACATCTGTACTAGGAATCAAATTATTTATAGTTATAACATTATTAAAGACGCTAACATCAGTTTGACCCCGTATATGGATGGCTGGTCTTTTTATGTTTTCAAACCTGTTTCCGTAAACAGTCACATTTTCATGCCCATGAGCCCTAACTCCCCGTATATCCCCACTGTGAACATAATTATACGCAACAATTACATTTTTTGAGATTCTATCTGGGTACCCGCTCTCTCCAGCACTATTACCGATATTCATAAAGGCCTGAGTTTGATCATGAACTGGAGATCCCCAATCACCAGTAAAATCAGGTGTCCTATAATACTCATTATGGTGTACATAGAAATTATCGCTTCCCTTAATATCAATTGCCTCTTCCCCGCAATTATAAAACACATTTTCATAAATTTCTGTTGGGGTGGTAGCATAAAATGACTGTATAGCATCGCTAACTATATTATAAATCTTATTGTGATGTATTAAAATTTTATCTGCATTCTGAATCATCCTTGGATTAATTACAACAGTCTCATCCCCCGCAGTTCGTATCTCTCTATGTCCCCAGTTAAATAACTCAGAATTTTTAATTTCAATAACTCCGGTTAGACTACTCCGTAGCCATACAGGATGTTTGATCCTGTCTCCTGTCACCCATCCCTTATGGCCATCTCCAAAAAGTCCGTCAATCAACAGATTATGAATGCCCCCAAAATCTGTATTATACCCTCCTGTGATAGTTGGCACCCACCCCTGCCCGCTGATATCAATATTCTTTATAATTAAATTATTCTTTTTTTCACTAGGGCGAATATCAATCGGTTTAACGACATTCCCATTAATCCAGGGTTTCTCCCCGGCTCCGTAATCAGCTATTGTGAAATTATTTGGAAGATAATCTACTGTAAGGGTTGCGTCACTGAAGGTTTCTCCTCTTTTAAAAAGGACGGTATCTCCGTCAGCAAAATTAAAGTCATTAACCTTTTTAATCGTTTCCCAGGCATTTTCTGGTGAAAGTCCATCATTGCGGTCATCACCATTGGTAGCATCCACATAATAGGTGGCTGCCCAAGCCGCAACCTGGGCAAGAATGGACCAGACCATGATCAGGAGAATGGTTAGGACTATGTGTTTCGTATCTTGGATTTTGGTTTTCATTTTCGCCCCATTTTTCGCTTTTCGCTTTACATTTTTCGCTCCTAAGGCTCCACCGGAAACACTAAACTCGGATCCACGGCCCTACGGGCAATCCAGCCGGCATCCGCGGCTGAGATCGAGCCGTTGCCTGAGACATCGGCCTTGGTAATTTGATCAGCAGTTAAGCTAATTAAACCGACCGCATAGCGGGCAGCCATGGCCGCATCGGTTGCTGAGATGGCGCCATTCTCAGAGACATCGCCATAGAGAAATCCGGAGGCCCCATATTCATAAGCCCCAATATCCCAACCAGCACCTTGCGGCCGTGAAATACCTTCCATGTCCTTCCTTATGTCTATACCGTAAAGCTGTTCAAATCTATCAAACACCTGCTGAACGATGCCGGATGACGTCCCGGCATCTATAGCTGCAGAAGCTGCCAGTAAGCTGAAATCTCCATTGGCCGGATCAGTATGCATAGGATCAGCTTCAATAAACCCAACAGCCTGAGTAGAGAATGCGGTCTCCCACTCGTCAATAGTATAATCCGTGAAAGATATGGGAGTACCATCTGTATTCATGCGACGTCGGTTAATTATGGCGTCACCACTAGATTCATAAAAAAGATTGTGGCTATAAACTGCTCTGGCGTGAGCAGCATCGTTGCCACTTATTCTCATATGTTGACCGTGCTTGCTAGTCGCTGGGAGGTCTCCGATAATATTATTGACAAATGTCGCTATACTATCTGAAGGGTGGTAAGTACGTACACTGAGGGAGAATGAAAATGGCGTGTCAACATTATATAATACATTGGCAATCCAATATATATCCCGACGCCAGTAACCGTAAAATCCTACCGCATCTCCATCAGGACTAACAACGTCATAGATTACGTTGCCAATATAGTATAATTCGGTAGGATAATCTGCTGTCCCCGCCGTATAACTTGCAAAAGCACCTTTAGCGGTGGTGCAATCATAAACTGTGTTGAATAAATACCAGATGTTTTGTTTACCTGCAGCCGCTTCCCCAGTTTCACCCCCTCCTCCAGTACAGGTGAAGGGAGCATTATCCTCATAATCCCCTGTATGCTCCGTTCCATAATTATAAGCTACATTCTGCGAGATGATAACATTCTTGCCATCCTTGCAGGAAAAAGCAGACTCAAAGGTATCATGAATGGTATTATCGCCAAAATAGATAAACTCGGGATGATCTGATGTTGCATCCTGAAACATGGTTTGTGCAGCCGCGGCTGCCATCTCATAGAACTCATTATTCAAAATCCATACGTGCTTTACACCTCCGAAGCTCCCTATTCCCTTGACATCTTTGCCACCCTCATCTTGAGATAACGTTCTTCCTTCACCAAGGTGATGAAAGCTATTGTTATAAAAGACGAAATTCTCTACTTGGGTCTCAGCACCCGGCGTGCCTACTACTTTAATAACAAACCCGCCGACCAATGGTACATCCATCGTATTATGGAACTCACAACCCCGTACAGCCAAATGAGTCTTTGCACCAGAACCTCTCTGATCTTGATATATAAACTGGGGGTTTTTAGGATAAGCTGCATGATCCCCGTCAAAATCTATGTTCTCAATAATATAGTAATCACCAGAAGGCCACATAGTATAGTCTTCAAGAGTGGTTAAAACCGGCTTATCGGTGGCCGTGCCTCGAATAAAGATTGGTGCCGCTAAGGTTCCGTCTCCTTCCATCTTACCAGTGTAACCATCCATAGAGCCAAGATCGCTGTGAATCTCAACCACACTGCCAGCAGGAAGGTTTCTCATATTAGAAGGATATGTTAAACGTGGTACGGCCTCCGTACCATGAGGGTTGTCTGTGTCTGTAGCACTGCCATCGTCAGGATCGATATAATGCGTGTACGGCTCGTTCCTGCTAGTCAGTCTGTAAGCTACAGCTCCTACTTCGTCATCTGAGTAGTCGTAGGTGGCTCCGGTTCCGTCACCATAGTAACTATTGACATCGTCATCAATCCCCCATCCGGGGTCTGGGATACCTATCGGAGGCTGCCATGTATCAAAGTTGGCGGTGATGGCTTTGTCGCTATCCATCGTGAGATTAAGAACGAGCCTCTTTCCTCGCGCGTCGCCCGCCCAGCCGGCAAAGGAATAACCCGTATCCGGCTTCGGCATAAGCTCGACCACCTCGCCGACGCTATAATCTGCTTTGTCCGGAGTAGCCGTTACCGAACCGTTGTTTGCAGTTATCGTCAGAGTAACCGCCTGACATTCAGGGAACGAAAGAAGGGTAACCATAATCACGGCAAAGGTTAGTACGAGAAGAGGTTGAGTGTTCTTTTTTATATTCATTTTTCGCTCCTAAGGCTCCACGGGGAACCTGATGCCCGGATCCACGGCCTTGCGGGCAATCCAGGAGGCATCGGTAGCTGAGACATCACCATTGCCGGTGACATCGGCGGCGGTAATTTGATCCGCTGTTAAAGTAATTGAGCCGACCGCGTATTGAGCGGCTAAAGAAGCGTCATAGGCTGAAATCGAACTGTTTTGCGAAACATCACCATAGAGTGTACTTGGCGGAGGCGGAGGTGGCGGAGTAGTTGAACCGCTGCCCTCATAATGGCCTTGAGAATAGGTATCAGAAGGGTCATCCAGCACCCAGACCGGACCATAGTTATTCCGGTAAGCATCCCACATATTTTCCGCAAACGCAGAACTGTTTTGTCTGCTACCAGGATAAGGCCCGTTATCCGCTGTTACCTGCATATACCTATCCTGATAATCGAACAGGCAATCGTGGTTCCATAGCTCTTTCAACCCCATGACATGGGTCGCTAAAACAAACCCAGCCCAGGCATTAGCGGTACAATCACGTCTGTAATTGGCTCCCCAATACTTGTTGTCTGCTTCCGGATATGAAGAATGCCTGATGCCCCATTCGACTAAGCCGATGTCCCCTTGGTTGTAGGGTATAAGCTGAGCGGCTCGGCTATCCGGATGCCAGTTGGGACCATTGGTAATTGCCACATCATTCTGTGTAACATAAAAAGTCTGGTCGTCTTCGCCAAAATGGATATAATCCGGAGGTTCATTACCCGGACCGTAACTTCCGGTATATAGATAAGTTCCGGATTTCTGGCCGATATTTCTCATTGCCGCATCATTAAGTACAACACCGGAGAATAGAATCGGGAACTTGCGACCGCTGGCGTGGCCACCGTTATTTTCCCAATTGTCCTGTCCTGCATCTTGGACGATGCCATAGTTATCTATCCCCAGTTGCACAAAACGAATCATTAGCGTTTCTTTTTCTCGCTCGCTATAATTAAGGTTTAACATTAAGGCGGCAATGCCTACTTGTGCTGAGATTTCCCGGCCGTAATCAGGCATGCTGGTAGTAGGATGGATAAAGCGATTATGCCAATCGGGAACATAATCGATCCAGGGTCGCTCAAACATTCTCTCCACTGAGCTGGACTGGGAATCGCCTGACTGCTGGGCCAATCTTGGCCTAGAGGCTACCGGGGCCAGCCGGCCTAATACAGAATAATTCAATTGGCTCTTATTAAACCTGATCGCCTTAGAAACATTAGTATAGGCCGGGCGAAAACTCCCTGACGGAGCCGGACTGCTTAATACAGTTAATATCGCCGCTGTCTGTACAGATGAACGATCAATTGTACCGGCACTAATAGTAGAAACTAATGAAGATCCGGGTGAGATATTTAACGGATTAGCTGCGGAAAGCGTGTTGTTGTTAGGCCGGGCTACGTTAAGCGCGGCGTTATAAGCGTAACGAATTGAAGTGTCAAATCCCTGGACCGATCCTAAGCGCGGTGAGGGATTAATCATCGAACCGTTGATTATCCTTCCTCCTGATGATACAGAGGCCGGGCTAATACCTACAATTGTTATCGGACCCTGAACCCAATAGTCTCCATTAGCGAATTGACCGCATTCATATTCGCGGTCAAAGGTCCAGGTGATACCAAATTGAGAGAGCTGCCGGGCCGGATAGGCCCAACTTGAACTGCAAGCCATCAATATGCCAGCCAAAACCAGCAAGCATATTTTATACCTTTTCATTTTGCCGCCTCTCCTTAATATATCTATTCCACCGGAAACTCTACGTTCGAATCAACCGCCTTGCGGGCAACCCAGGAGGCATCGGTAGCTGATACATCCCCGTTACCGGTTACATCGGCGGCGGTAATTTGATCCGCTGTTAAACTAATTGAGCCGACCGCGTATTGGGCGGCCAAGGAAGCGTCATAGGCTGAAATCGAGCCGTTTTCCGAGACATCGCCGTAGAGTAGCGATGGATCGGGATCAGGATCAGGATCAGGACCGCCACTACCACCATATTCATAGGCCCCGATATCGTATCCTGAACCATGCGGCCGGCGGTTCCCATTAATATCTGTGCTGGGGGCTGAAGCGGAGCTGCCGGCATCAATGGCCGGACTGCCTGCTCTATGCCTGAGGTCGTAATTTCGATAGTCTAAAAAAAGGCTGCCCGGGCCATAATCGTCGATGTCGATATTGTGGTCTGCGGTTACGCCGGATCCTCCGATATGATATGAACTGGCCATATTATTTCTGACTATACAGTTACGGCCTCTATCGTCAAAGCTAATCCAAACCGCACGCCTGCCGCTCGGGTCAAAAGCAATATTATTGACAACTCTGGAATCAGTGGCCCCATAGAAAGAAAGCGCGTGCCAATGTCCGGTAAGCACCACGTTATTCTCCACCACAAAGTTTCTTAAAAAGCCCGTAGCCGCCCCTCCGTCAAAACCACAAATTCCCTGGGGGCTGGTTAATAAAGAATTAGTTAGATTGGGCTCATGGTCGATGACGAGATTACCTCTAATGATTATGTTCTCTATCGGTATGCTGAGATTACCACCTCTATGAAATTGGATAGCGTCATCATGATTATCGTTTACCTTATAGAAATTTTTAATTGTGTTGTTCTCAAAAGTTATATTGCTGGTCCTGGCCCCCATACCATCTCCGGCAATGTGATTGACTGTGTTGCCTGCGATCAGGGTATGCTCTCCTCTGGCGATTATGCCAAAATAGACGTTGCTGAGACGGTTGTTGCGAATAGTGATATTTGTACCTTCCGTTAACAGCGCGTATCTTGCCGGTCTGGAAGTCCAGTCCGCAGCGCTCCAGCCGGAAGCGTCCCGGGTGTAGAAAAGATTATTATCTTCAATAGTGATATTGTCGCTATCGGAGCGGATATGCACTAAATAACCGGAAACATAGGGGCTGGTTAGTTCCGGACTAATATTCAAGCCGCTGATAATCCATCTGCTGGAAGCGCTTACCACTACGCTTCTTACTCCCGGATTATGTCCGGGTTGGGCGGCAATAGTAATATTGCCTGAATTGCGTTGCCCGGAAATACGTAAATCGCCATAGAAACCATTGCTCAAGAGAATATCATCGCCGGCCCGGGCAACAGTAATTGCCGAGTCCAAGGCACAAGGCGCAGCATCCAAACAGGCGCTTCCTGAGCCGCCTGGAGAGACATAAAGCGTATCCGCGCAAGCTAGAGCTGGCAACAGCAACATCAACAGGCAAAAAGTTAGCGATTTAAGCATTGTATTTTCCTTTCTTATTCCACCGGAAGTTCTACGTCCGAGTCAACCGCCTTGCGGGCAACCCAGGAGGCATCGGTGGCTGAGACATCACCATTTCCGGTGACATCGGCCTTGGTAATTTGACTAGCAGTTAAAGTAATTGAGCCGACCGCGTATTGCGCGGCCAAAGAAGCGTCATAGGCTGAGATCGAGCCGTTTTCGGAAACATCACCATACAGAATATCTATAGGTCCAGGAGTGCCTGGCTGTTTACTTAAAATGGCCTCGCCCCGGTCCGGAACTACGTTCACCAAGGCGTATCTGGCGCCGCCATGAGTAACCAAACGGGCGTCTATTTGCCTGCTGTCCTGTGAAGCATAGAGGTTATTCCAGGAACTATCCAGTCTGACTTTGACGGTCAAGGGATAATCGAACAGCCGGTCATCCTGCCGGTCAGTTACAGAAAGCCTTATTTGACTAGCTCCTGCCTGCCTGACTGTTACATTAGCCGTATCTCTTTCTTGCCCATATAAGACTACCTCTCTGAACGTGCCGGTCCACAAGTCATTTTCGTGTTGCTTCATATACTCAAAGCCCTGGATTAGATTGTTTTTTCTGTCCCCAACACTATGGAAATGCATGCACTGCCAGGCCCGAAAGTCACGTTCACGTGAAGAATTGTATCGCAGTATATTGGTGATGCTTGCCCAGTGGTCTGTGTCAAAAGTAAACGAACTAATTGAATTGGTGCGCATGTAGTCAATATTGTCAGCCTGGTTCAGCGTACCGACAACTCCCCGGGCGCCAATAAAATAATTTCTGGCAATATCAGGGTTGGTATAATATTTGCCCGGCGAGGGGTAAGCCAGCACCAGGACTTTATTGCCGGGTATCTGTTCTTCAAGAATGCGTATAGACTCGCCGTATTCGTAATCAACATTTTCTGCGGTTACGCTGTGGTTTACGGTGTGCGACTGCAGATCATGTCCTAAATTGTAAAGCCTGCGAAAGCCACCCCAGTTGCCGTTAATGCCGCCTCCGCTGGATCCTGCGCTAACCCGAGATGTAATCACAAACCAGGTAACCTTGAAGCCGTATTTTTGCGACATCTCAATCCACCAGTCGTGGTCAAGGGCAGCGTTATCATCAAC
>JBHPFV010000004.1:0-80039 GCA_042571705.1 Candidatus Omnitrophota bacterium | reverse complement strand
TGCCTATTTATTCGTTGGCCCCCAAGGAGTAGGCAAGACGCTCATAGCCGAGGCCTTGGCTAAATTTATAAATTGCGAACAGCCGCTAAAAAATGCGGATTTAGACCTCGATTGCTGTGAGCAGTGCCCCAGCTGTAAAAAGATCTCCGCTTTTAATCATCCAGATGTATTTTGGATTGAGCCGAATAAGTCAAATAAGATATCTATTGATGAGATCCGCGGTCTGCAAAGAGAAATTGCTTTAAAACCCTTTGAGGGCCGCTGCAAGGTGTTTACTATTTTGCAGGCCCAATGCCTGACTGAACAGGCGGCAAATAGCTTACTCAAGACTTTAGAGGAGCCTCCGGGCTCAAGCTTAATCATCCTGACTGTTACGGATCTCAATCAACTTTTGCCGACTATTATCTCGCGCTGCCAGATAATTAAACTTTCGCTAATCAGCCAGGAAGAACTTAAGCGGATTCTGGCTCAACGGTTTAAGCTGAATGAGGCCTTGGTCCATTTTTTAGCGGCACAGGCCGAGGGTAGAATTGGCCAGGCCTTAAGTTTACAAGATCGGGATATCATAAGCGCAAAGAACCGCTTAATCGAACGGGCCGGATCAGCTACCCATAAATCTACGGCAGCAGATTTATTTGATTCCAAGGACAGGCAGGATCTTAGCGTCAAGCTGACTTTCCTTTTGAATTGGTATAGAGATATCCTGATTCAGAAGGTGGGTTTGTCCGAACGCTATATCATCAATCTGGATCAAATTGAGCGGATAAAAACAGAAGCCAGATTATTTAATCTCGATCAGTTAAATCAACTAATCACTAAAATCAATCAAGCCTATCGGCTAATCGAACAGAATGTAAATCCAAAGATAGCCCTGGAAGTAATGTTAGGAGAGATAGCAAAATGCAGGAAGTAGTCTTAGTGCGGATCAGAGAAGGCGAGAAGATCTCATACTTTAGCATCAAGGACTTACCGGCCCAGACCGGCATCAAGCATATTTTTCGCCCCGGCGCAGGAGGTCTTAAGGCTCCGGAAGCAGAACCGGGCGCAGCCAGCGCAGCGGGCGCAGCCAGCGCAGCTGAACATCGCGACAAAATCAAGGTCGGCGATTATGTAATCATTGAGGCCGAACGCGGGCGCGAATACGGACAGGTGATTTCTGAACCGGAATTAGTCTCCGAAGCGGATATAGAAGCCCCTTTAAGGAAAGTCACCAGAGTCGCCAGTCGCGATGACCTGCGGCAAATCCAGGAAAATAAGAAGAAGACCAAAGAGGCAATGAGTATTTGCGATAAGAAGATTGCCGAGCATAAGCTGGATATGAAACTGGTCAATGCCGAATATTCTTTTGACCGGAGCAAATTCATCTTTTATTTTACAGCCGGAGGCCGGGTCGATTTTCGGGAATTAGTCAAAGATTTAGCCCGGGAATTTAAGGCCCGGATCGAATTAAGACAGATCGGGGTCAGGGATGAGGCCAAGATTTTTGGTGGCTACGGCCCTTGCGGACGGGTGCTTTGCTGCAAGAGTTTCCTGAAAGATTTTGAGCCGGTAACCGTGCGCATGGCAAAAGATCAAAACTTGCCCTTAAACCCGACTAAAATTTCCGGTGTTTGCGGAAGATTGATGTGTTGCCTGGGCTATGAGTACAAAGTCTACAAAGAATTCTTGAAGAACATGCCTAAGCCGGGTGAGACGATCAACACAAAAGAGGGCAAGGCTCGGGTAATCAGCGTCAACCCCTTAAAGAGAAGTATTATTGTCGAAGTAGGTGAGGAAGGCCGCCAAATCTCCATCACCTACCCCCAAAAATGATGAAGCAGAAGTTTTATATTACTACGCCGTTATATTACGTCAATGCCCAGCCGCATATCGGGCATGCCTATACTACTATCGCTGCGGATTGTCTGGCTCGCTATAAAAGGCTCAAGGGGTTTGAGGTCTTTTTTCTCACCGGGACCGACGAACATGGCCAAAAGGTAGCCCAGGCGGCTGATCAAGCGGGGTTGGGGCCGGCTGAGTTTACTGACCAGATTGCCCCGCGGTTTATCAACCTGTGGCAGAAGCTGAGCATCTCTTATGATGACTTCATCCGCACCACAGAGACCAGGCACACCGAGGCTGTAGCCAAGGCGTTGGATATTTTACTGCAGAGCCAAGATCTTTATTTAGGAAAGTACGAAGATTGGTATTGTACGCCGTGTGAGACCTTCTGGACCCAGGCCCAGCTTGAAGATAAACTTTGCCCGGATTGCCGGCGTCCCGTAGAGCAGATTTCCGAAGAGAATTATTTCTTTAAGACGTCTAAATACCAGTCCTGGCTGATAGAGTACATCCAGGGCCACCCCGATTTTATATTGCCGCGCTCAGGACGTCAGGAGATCTTGAGTTTTTTGGAAAATCCTCTGGCTGATTTATGTATCTCGCGCCCCAAACAAAGATTATCATGGGGGATTCCGCTTCCTTTTAGCGCGGAGCATGTTACCTACGTCTGGTTTGATGCCTTATTGAACTATATCAGCGCGCCGGGATTTACCTCTGATCCGAAAAGGTTTAAACGGCTTTGGCCGGCCGATCTTCATTTAATCGGAAAAGATATCTTAAGGCATCATGCGGTATATTGGCCGATTATGCTGCATGCCTTAGGCCTAAAACCGCCGAAAATGATCTTTGCCCACGGTTGGTGGATGATTAAGGATCTGAAGATTTCTAAATCCAGAGGCAATATCGTTGATCCGGAGCAAGCCATCAAGGCCTACGGCCCGGATGCCTTGCGCTACTTCTTATTAAGAGAGGTACCTTTTGGGTTCGACGGCACTTATAGCGAGCAGGCGCTGGTGGGCAGGTTAAATAGCGATCTAGCTAATGACTTAGGTAATTTGCTGCATCGGTCATTGACCATGGTGGAGAAGTACTTTCAGGGTCAGATTCCTAAACCTGATCATGAAGATGCGCAAGATGCGCGGCTGACTTCCCAGGCTAAACAATTACCGGAAAAATATTATTCAGCAATGGATCGGGTGCAATTTGGCTTGGCTTTAGACCCGGTCTGGGCTTTAATCAATACGGCCAACAAATACATTGAGCAACTCAAACCCTGGGAATTGGCTAAACAGGAGAATTTACCTAGATTGGCCACGGTCACTTATCACCTGGTTGAGGTGTTAAGAATTGTAGCCGTATTAATCTATCCATTTATGCCGCAGGCGGCGCTGAACATGTTTGCCCAGCTGGGCCTCGAGGTTGATTTGGCCAAGAATAATTTCACTGCCCTGCTCAAATGGCGCAGTTTTCCGGCAGGCACTAAGATTAATAAAACCGGGCCCATTTTTCCGAGAATAGAGTAATGTTTACCAAGCAAATTTCTAAAATCAGGCATTTCATTAATCAAGAGCGCCCGTATATGATCATGCTGGCTTTTATATTTTTGATTAACGCCTTTCTTATTGCCGGTGATAAACTGCCTGTGATAGCTGATCAGGTCTGGTCCCAGAAGCTTGCTGCTGAGTCCAACATCGACAAAGAAGAAGAATTTGAAGATCAGGTCTTCATTGATGAGGATGTGTTGCTGGAGCGGGTCGAGGAGGATGGGGAGCGGATAATCTTTTTGGCCAACTTGCTCAGCTTCACTGTGCTAGCTGTTTTTGGGTTGGGGCTGTTCCTTGATTTAAGGATCCTGATAGCTTTCCTGAAAAAAAGAAGAATTTTTCAGGCCGGGGTTAAACACATAAGCGGAAAATGGGGAATTTGGGATATCTTTAGATTGATGATTATTTTTGTTTTTCTGGGTTACCTGCTGAATATTTTTGAGGCCCATTTTTTGTTTAATGCCGCGGCGGATCATCCCTTGGCCAACCTGTTTCCGATGCTGAATACCGGATTTTTAGATCTAGTTATTTTAGGATTTATTATCTATTTTGTAAAAGTGAGATACAAACAGAGCCTGGCCACAATCGGCCTGAAAACTAAAGGTTTAGCGCGTAATATCCTTTTGGCTATGTTAAGCTATATTGCCTTTCTGCCGGTTTTATTTGTGATCCTGGTATTGGTGGTTATCTTGAGCGCGCTTTTTAACTATCATCCTCCGCAGCAGGAAGTGCTCAAGGTCTTTCTGCAGCAAAGGAGCATCTGGGTATTGTGTTATACGACCATCATGGTGGTCTTTTTGGGACCAGTCGTAGAAGAGGTATTTTTCCGCGGTTTTGCCTACAACGCGATCAAAAGAAAAATAGGCAAAACCAGCGCGATGCTATTAACCGCGGCTATTTTTGCCGGCTTGCACGCTAATTTAATCGGGTTTTTACCGATCATGGCTTTAGGGTTTCTTTTAGTTTATATGTATGAAAAGACCGGTTCTTTAGTTTCTTCAATCACTATTCATATTTTACATAATGGTGTAATGGTGCTGCTTTTATTCTTCGGCAGGTACCTGGTGACTTTGACCCAATAAAAAAATGCAAACAATTACCTGGAAAAATAATAAAGTCAGGCTGATCGACCAGACCCAACTTCCGCGGCGGCTGGTTTATCTGGACCTGGACAATCTCAACGCGCTTTGGTGGGCAATCAAAAAATTGCAGGTCCGCGGGGCCCCGGCCATTGGCATTGCCGCGGCCCTGGGAGTGGTCTTAGGCATGCGCAACTGCCGGGCGGGGACTTTCCTTAAGTTTCGCAAAAGATTAGAAAGCGTAACCGGCTACTTAGCTTCTGCCCGGCCCACAGCGGTTAATTTATCATGGGCCTTAGAGCGGATCAAGAAGGCGGTGGAGGAAAATTCTGATTTAACCATTACCGGACTGAAGCAGCTAATCTTAAAAGAAGCCTTAGAGATTATTCGGGAGGATAAGTCAATTTGCCGCAGGATGGCTGAGCATGGCGCCCGTTTAATAAAAACCGGCGCGGTGATTTTAACCCATTGCAATGCCGGCGGTTTGGCCACCGCCGATTATGGCACCGCCTTGGGTGTTATTTATCAAGCTCAGCATCAGGGTAAGAGGATTAAAGTTTACGCTGATGAGACCCGTCCGATTTTACAAGGCGCCCGGCTGACGGCCTGGGAATTGATCAAACACAAGATTGATGTGACGTTAATCTGTGATAATATGGCCGCGCAGCTGATGCAAGATAATAAAATTGATCAGATTTTTGTCGGGGCCGACCGGATTGCCGCCAATGGCGATGCGGCCAATAAAATCGGCACCTACAATTTGGCGGTTTTAGCTGATTTCCATCGTATTCCTTTCTATATAGTCGCTCCGCTTTCCAGCTTTGATTTAAGCCTTTCCTCAGGTAAACAAATACCTATTGAGCAAAGAGACCCGCAAGAGGTCCGGCAAGTGCTGGGCCGGCAGGTTGCCCCGGCTAAGGTTAAGGTCTACAATCCGGCCTTTGATGTTACGCCGCATAAATTAATTTCCGCGATTATTACAGAGCGGGGTATTTTGCGCCGGCCTTATAGGCAAAACTTAAACAAACTAAGAAAATGCTAAAACAGATCGGCGAATTTGGCTTAATCGCACGCTTAAATAAAAGCGTGGCCACAGATAAGTCGGTAATTCGTGGCATCGGTGATGATTGCGCGGTAATCGCTCACACCCCGGACAAATATCTTTTATTTACCACGGACATGCTGGTGGAGGGCGTGCATTTTTCACAGCGTGCCGCGACTTTCACGCAAATCGGACGCAAGGCGCTGGCGGTAAATATCAGCGATATCGCGGCTATGGGCGGAATTCCTAAATATGCGGTAATTTCGCTCGCTTTGCCCAAGCGGATCAGCGTACGCCGGGCCGAAAATATCTTCCGCGGCATCAATACGCTGGCTGATCAGTTCGGAATAAATATTGTCGGCGGCGATACAGTCCGGTCCAACAAGATTGTTATATCAATCGCTATGATCGGCGAAGTGAAAAAGCGTGATCTAACTTTGCGCTCCGGGGCCCAGATAGGCGATTTGATCTTCGTTACCGGACATTTAGGCGGTTCCCGCAGATTGCGGCAATTTAACTTTATCCCCCGGATCGAAGAGGCTCAGAAGTTAGTTAAGGGATTTAAGCCCAGGGCAATGATTGACCTCTCCGACGGATTAGCCGCCGACTTAAAACGGATTGCTAAAGCGAGCCAGGTCGGTGCGCTGATTTTTGCCGAGCTAATCCCGCTGAGCCGAGGTTGCTCTTTAAACAGCGCGCTTTTCGACGGCGAAGACTTTGAGCTTTTGTTTACACTGTCTTTGGATGCGGCGCGTAAATTTTACCGAAAAAAAATAAAATTTCCGGTTAGCTGTATAGGAAAGATAGTCCAGCGCAAAAGAGGCCTGGCGATAATTGATAAAAAGTCTAAGCTGCGCCCTTTGCCAGATAAGTCCTTTAAGCATTTCTAAGAGTTAACCCGGAAAAGCAGATGAAAATAATCTCAAGATCAGCAAAGCAGACAATTAAAATAGGAGAGCAGCTGGGCCGGCACTTAAAACGCGGTGATTGCTTAGGTCTTATCGGTTCGCTTGGCTCGGGCAAGACTACCTTAGTTAAAGGCATAGCCTGCGGATTAAAGGTGAAGGAAAAAGAAGCCGTTTCCAGCCCGACATTTGTCCTGATCAAAGAGTATAACGGCAAAATTCCGCTTTTCCACTTTGACTTATATCGTTTAGACAATCTTCAAGATATTGAATACTTAGGGCTTGAGGAATATCTGTATAATCATGGCGTTTGCGTGATCGAATGGGCGGAAAAGATGAAAATGCTTTTCCCGGATTATTTACAAATAGATTTACGGGTTTTAGGTGAAAACAAAAGAGAATTGAAGCTGACCGCGCAAAACCCGCGCTATAAGGAGTTGCTAAAAAAGCTATGAAGGTTTTACTCCTGGATACATCGAGTAAATATTTAAGCCTGGCCGTGGCCCATGGCGATCGGGTGTTAAGCCGGGTGCACCAGGTTTTAGATAGAAAACACTCCTTGCAATTAGTTCCGTTAATCGATAGAGTATTAAAACGCTCCCGGGTATCTTTAGCGCAATTAGATGGCTTTTGTGTTGGGCGCGGTCCGGGCTCATTTACCGGCCTGCGCATTGGTTTAACCACCATCAAGGCCTTGTCTTTTGCTTTAGATAAGCCAATAGTCGCCATTCCCAGCCTGGATATCTTAGTCCAAAATATTAAGCAGATTAAATCTCACCCCAAGAGATCTGTTACGGACATTTGCGCGATTGTTGATGCCAGACAAAAAAAAGTATATGCCTGCTTATATCAGAATAAGAATGGCCGGATTAAACGTAATTCGAGATATTTATTACTGCCAATTGATGAACTTTTGGGCAGATTAAAAGGCGAGTTTATCTTTATCGGAGATGGGATTTTGCCATACCGCGAAAAAATTACTAAAGCCAGGCAGCTCAAGCCTGTCTTTACAGAAGAAAGATTTTGGTATCCACAAGCAAAAGCGGCAGTTGCCACAGCCCGCGCGCGGTTTCAACAAAATAAGACCGAAGACGTAAATAAACTACGACCGCTTTATTTATATCCCAAAGAATGTCAAATCAAGCCTCGCAAACACAAGGATTTGAGATGTCATCCAGACCAACTTGGGCGGAAATAGATTTAAGGGCGATTAAGTATAATTTAAGCCAGATTAAAAAGATTGTCAACTCCGGAAGAAAACATCGGATCAAGGTTATGGTGGTGGTTAAGGCCAATGCTTATGGCCATGGCCTGATCCCGGTGGCCAAGATCTTAGAGACCCTGGGCGCTGATTACTTAGGCGTGGCTTCTTTAGATGAGGCCATTGCCTTGCGCCAGGCAGCAATCAGATTGCCGATTCTGGTTTTAGGCTCAATTTTACCGGAAGAAGTAGATCAGGCCTTAAAATATGATTTGAGCTTAACCATTTGCAATAAAGAATTAACTTATGTCTTAAATAGAAAAGCTAAACCAGCCGGCAAAATTGTTCCCGTGCACATTAAAGTAGATACCGGCATGGGCAGAATCGGCATCTGGCATGAGCAGGCGTTGAGTTTCATTAAAATGATTAAAAAAATGAAGAATATTAATATAGAAGGGATTTATACGCATTTTGCCAGCGCTGCCAGAGATAATTTCTTTACCAATTATCAGCTGAAATCTTTTAATAATTTGCTTAAGAAATTACATCAAGAGAATATTCAATTTATCTATCGACATGCGGCTAATAGCATTGCCTTGGTAGATTTGCATAAATCTCATTTTAATTTGGTCCGCCCGGGGATAATCGTTTACGGCATGTATCCTAAGCGCAGTTTTAGTAAAATCCTGAAACTCAAGCCCGCCTTATCGTTAAAAAGCAAAGTGGTATTTATTAAAGAGGTGCCTGCGGGCCGCTCAATCAGTTATGGCCGGACCTTTATCACTGAAAAGACGACCCGGATTGCCACTTTACCGATTGGTTACGCTGATGGTTATGGCCGGATCCTTTCTAATCGGGCTTCAGTATTGATTAGGGGGCAGCGGGCGCCCGTAGTAGGCAAGGTAACCATGGATCTGACCATGATCGATGTGGGGCATATTAAGGGGGTCAAGATTGGCGATGAAGCGGTGTTGATTGGCCGACAACGCCAGACTGTAATGAGTACCGAAGAGATTGCCCGGGTTTCCAAGACCATTCCATATGAGATTGTTTGTTCCATAACTAATCGTGTGCCAAGAGTTTATAAAGGATTATAGTTGACAACCAACAAGGCCATGGTATAATAAGCACTGCTTTAAAAACACAAAAGGAAGGTAAGAATGCGTAGCGATAAGATTAAAAAAGGACTGGAACGCACTGGTAACCGGGCCTTACTTTATGCTACCGGCCTGAGCAAGTCCCAGATGAGCAAGCCGTTCATTGGGGTAGCCAGTAGCTTTACCGACATTATTCCTGGCCATGCCGGCATGCGCAGACTGGAGCGCTTTATTGAGCGCGGAGTTTGTTCCGGTGGGGGCGTGCCGTTCTTCTTTGGTTTACCCGGAATATGCGACGGCATTGCCATGGGACATGCCGGGATGAAGTATTCTTTAGCTTCGCGTGAGTTGATTGCCGACGCCTTAGAAACTGTGATCCGCGCGCACAATTTTGACGGTTTAGTTTGTTTAACCAACTGTGATAAGATTACTCCCGGGATGTTGATGGGGCTGGCTAGACTGAATGTCCCGGCAATCGTAGTGACCGCAGGACCGATGCTTTCGGGAGTTTACAAGGGTAGGCGGCTTTCTTTAGTTAGAGATACTTTTGAGGCCCTGGCCAGATTTAAGAAGGGTGAGATCTCGCAAGATGAGTTATGCAATTTAGAAGTTGAGGCTTGTCCGGGGACCGGTTCCTGTCAAGGGCTCTACACCGCCAACACGATGAGTTGCCTGACCGAGGCGATGGGCATGTCTTTACCCGGCTGTGCCACGGCCCTGGCGGTTTCGGCGAAAAAAGAAAGAATCGCCTATAGTAGCGGTGAACGGGTGGTGGCTTTAGCCCGGCAGAATATTACCCCGCGCTCAATTTTGAAGAAGCAGGCCATTGAAAATGCGGTGATTGTGGACTTAGCTTTAGGCGGCTCAACTAATACAGTGCTGCATCTTCCGGCGCTGACCCATGAATTAGGGATCAAGTTAACTCTAGATACCTTCGATAAGTTAAGCAAGCAGACCCGTCATATTGTCAATCTGCGACCTGGCGGGGAATATTTCATGGAGGATTTAGATGCCGCAGGCGGAATCCCGGCTGTGTTTAAACGGCTAAAGAATCATTTAAATAATGTCAACACTGTCAGCGGCAAACATCTTAGTCAAATCGCGGCCTCAGCTCAGATCTACGATGAAGATGTAATTCGGAGGCTGAATAATCCTTACCATGAGCAGGGTGGCATCGCGGTACTGAAGGGCAATTTAGCTCCTGAGGGGGCGGTAGTGAAACAGTCAGCGGTGAGCAAGAAGATGCAGCATTTTTCCGGCCATGCCCGCTGTTTTAATTCTGAGGAAGAGGCGATGCGGGCAATTTTAGACGGAAAAATTAAAAGGGCCGAAGTATTGGTCATTCGCTATGAGGGACCAAAAGGCGGTCCGGGAATGCGCGAGATGCTTTCGCCTACTTCAGCAGTTGTTGGTCTGGGGCTTGCTGAGCACGTGGCCCTGATTACCGACGGAAGATTTTCCGGAGGGACCAGAGGTCCCTGCATTGGGCATATTGCGCCTGAGGCCCAGGCCGGCGGCGCCCTGGCTATTATCAAGGATGGCGACCAAATCGTAATCGATATTCCCAAAAGAAAGCTGGAACTGAAACTTTCACAAAAAGAGATTAAAGAAAGACTGGCTAAATGGAGACCCCCGCAGCCGAAGATTAAGGATGGCTATTTGTCGCGCTATGCCCGGTTAGTCTCCTCAGCCAGCGAAGGAGCGGTCTTCAAATGAAAATTAGCGGCGCAAAGATATTAATTGAGAGTTTAAAGAAGGAAGCAGTGGAGGTTATTTTTGGCTATCCCGGCGGTTCGGTATTGCCTATTTTCGATGTGCTCTACGACGCTTCGGTAAATTTTATTTTGACCCGTCACGAACAAGGGGCGGCGCATGCCGCTGATGGATTTGCCCGTGCTACCGGCAAGGTTGGCGTCTGTATCGCCACTTCCGGACCCGGAGCGACTAATTTAGTTACCGGCCTGGCCACCGCTTATATGGATTCAATACCTATGGTGGCGATTACCGGTCAAGTCAAGACCAATTTGATCGGCAACGATGCCTTTCAGGAGGCCGATGTTACCGGTATCACCAGACCCGTAACTAAACATAACTATTTAGTTAAAGACGTGCGGGAGCTGGCCCAGACAATTAAGAACGCTTTCCATCTGGCCAGAAGCGGCCGGCCCGGCCCCGTAGTAATTGACCTGCCGGTGGACGTTACTTTAGCCGAGTGCGACTTTCATTATCCTAAGCAGCCGGATTTACGGGGTTATAAACCTACTTTATCCGGACACCCGGGCCAGATTAAGAAGGCCGCTGATTTAATCAGCCGGAGCAAAAAGCCAATTATTTATGCCGGGGGAGGAGTAATCATTTCCGGCGCGGCGCGGGAATTAAAGAAATTAGCCGAGAAGACATCGATACCCGTCACTACTACTCTTTTGGGTCTAGGCGGATTTCCGGAAACCCACAAGCTGGCTTTGGGCATGCTGGGGATGCACGGTACCGCTTATGCCAATCATGCGATTATGGAATCAGACCTGATTATCGCTGTGGGGGCCAGGTTTGATGACCGGGTTACCGGCCGGCTGGACGCCTTTGCTCCGAGCGCCAAGATTATCCATATTGACATTGATCCTTCAGCGATCAGTAAGAATGTGGTGGTGAATATTCCTATTGTCGGTGATGCCCACGATGTCCTGACCCAGCTGAACAAGGTGGTTAAAAAACCCAGCATCAAGAAATGGCTGGAAAAGGTGTTTGGCTGGAAGGAAAAGTATCCTTTGAAGTATAAAGCTGATCAGAAGCTCAGGCCCCAGTATGTCGTGGAGCAGATTGATCAGCTGACTAAAGGCAAAGCGATTATCTGTACCGAGGTCGGGCAAAATCAGATGTGGGCAGCTCAGTTTTATCAGTATAATAGCCCACGGACTTATATTTCCAGTGGCGGATTAGGGACCATGGGCTATGGTTTTCCGGCCGCGATTGGTGCCCAAGTCGGCCGGCCTAAGGAGATTGTCTTTGACATTGCCGGCGATGGCAGTATTCAGATGAATATTCAGGAATTAGCAACAGCGGTGGCCAATAAATTGCCGGTGAAGATCGCGATTCTCAATAATGGCTTTTTAGGGATGGTCCGACAATGGCAGGAACTCTTTTACAAGAAAAGATACGCGCACACTACTTTGCACAATCCTGATTTTGTCAAAGTCGCCGAGGCTTATGGCGCCTGCGGCATTAGGGTTGAGAAGAAAAAAGATGTCCGGGCGGCGATCAAGAAGGCCCTGTCAATAAAAGACCGGCCGGTGGTGCTTGATTTTAAGGTTGAGAAGGAAGAAAATGTCTTTCCGATGGTCCCCGCGGGCGAGGCCATAAACAGAATGATAGGAGGTATGGCGTGAAGCATACTTTCTCCGTTTTAGTAGATAATAAATTTGGCGTGTTGGCCAGGGTGGCCGGGCTTTTTGCCGCCAGGGGATTTAACATTGAGTCTTTGGCGGTCAGTCCGACTAACGACCCTACTGTTTCGCACATGACCATTGTGGTCAATGCCCCGGATGAGCGAATTTTAGAGCAAATTAAAAAGCAGTTAAATAAGCTGGTGGATACGGTCAGAGTCCAGGATTTAACCGGTGAAAACTTCATCGATCGGGAACTGCTCTTAGTCAAGGTGGCGGTTTCCCCTAAGACCAGGCCGCAGATTTTAGAGATTGCCCAGACCATGGAGGCTAAGATTGATGAGGCGGCAACTAACGCCTTAACATTAGAGGTATCCGGAGACGCCAATAAAATCCATACGTTCTTAGAGCTGTTGAAGGTTTTTGAAGTCAAGGAGCTGGTGCGCACCGGACGCATCGCCATGAGCCGTAAATAAGAAGGTACCAATGCCTCCAGGAACTGTTCCTACCAGATTATTAGCAAAAGCAGGGAACTGTTCCTGAGCAGCAGCGCGCGTGATGCCGACAGCTCACGCCAAAAAGGAACGGCTCGTTTCGCAACAACACCTCGTAAAATTAACTAACTGGAGGGAAAGAGAGAAGATGGCTAAGATTTACTATGATCAAGACGCAGACTTGCAGATTTTACAGGGGAAAAAGATCGCGATTATTGGATATGGCATCCAGGGACGCGCTCAGGCGCTGAATTTGCGCGATTCCGGTTTAGACGTAATTGTCTCTGAATTGGAAGGAATACCCAATTACGAACAGGCCAAGAATGACGGTTTTATTCCTGTGACCGCTGAGCAGGCCGCCGGTAGCGCCGACGTCATTCAAATTTTGACCCAAGACCATGTCCAGAAAAAAGTTTATAACGAAGCAATCAAAAAGTATTTGCGCAAGGGTAAGGCCCTGGTCTTTTCGCACGGTTTTAATATTCGCTACAAACAAATCAAGCCACCCAAAAAAGTAGATGTGTTTATGGTCGCCCCCAAAGGACCCGGGGCCTTGGTCCGCAGGATGTATGAAGAGGGTAAAGGCGTCCCGGCGCTCTTAGCGGTGTTTCAAGATGCCTCCGGGCGCGCCAAACAGCTGGGCTTAGCTTACGCCAAAGGGATTGGCGCCACCCGTGCCGGAGTAATCGAGACTACTTTTTCCGAAGAGACCGAGACTGATCTTTTTGGTGAGCAGTCGGTACTCTGCGGCGGGGCCTCGGAATTGGTCAAGGCCGGGTTCGATACCCTGGTTGAGGCCGGGTATCAACCGGAGATTGCTTACTTTGAATGTCTGCACGAACTGAAGCTGATTACGGATTTGATTTATCAATATGGTATTCAGGGTATGCGCGAGCGCGTTTCGGACACCGCTGAATACGGAGATATGACCAGAGGTAAGGCAGTAATTGATCAGCGGGTGCGCAAAAAGATGAAGAAGATTCTTAAAGATGTGCAGTCGGGAAAATTCGCCCGCGAATGGATTAAGGAAAATGAAGACGGCCGTCAAAAATTTGACCAGCTCAGAAAGGATCAGGCCGATCATCCGGTGGAAAAGATTGGGGCAGAGTTGCGCAACATGATGCCCTGGATGAAGAAAGCGTAAAACTAAAATCCAATGGAAAGAATCATAATATTTGATACGACATTAAGGGACGGGGAACAGTCTCCGGGCGCAAGTCTAGACGCGCAGAAGAAATTGGAGATTGCCCATCAATTGGCCAGGCTGAAGGTCGATGTGATCGAGGCCGGTTTTCCCATTTCTTCACCTGGCGACTTTTCGGCAGTCAAAGCCGTAGCCAGCCAAATTAGGGGTCCGGTTATCTGTGGCTTGGCCCGGGCGATAAAAAAGGATATTGACGCGGCCTTTGGCGCGGTTTCCCCTGCGCCCAAGAAGCGGATTCATGTATTTTTGGCGACCTCCAAAATACATATGAAGTATAAGCTGAAAAAAGCTGAAGCGGAGATTCTGCGCCAAGCTAAGGAAGCTGTAAAGTACGCCAGGAGTCTGATCAGCGATGTGGAGTTTTCCCCGGAGGATGCCTCGCGCACAGAAAAAGAGTTTCTGTTTCGCGTGATTGAGGCGGCGATAACCGCAGGTGCTCAGACGATTAACATTCCTGATACCGTAGGCTATGCCATCCCGGAAGAATTTGCCCGGTTGATTAGAGAGATTAAGGAAAATGTGTCTAACATTGACCAGGCCGTCTTAAGCGTGCATTGTCATAACGACTTAGGCTTAGCGGTAGCCAATTCTTTAACCGCTGTGGAAAATGGCGCCGGACAGGTAGAGTGTACCATCAACGGCTTAGGCGAACGAGCCGGGAATGCCTCTCTGGAAGAAACAGTGATGGCGATTAAGACCAGGCGAGATTTCTTAAAGAAAACAACTAATATTAAGACGGAGCAAATTTACCGGACTTCGCGGTTGGTCAGCAAACTGACCGGAATTATCGTTCAGCCTAACAAGGCCGTAGTCGGTCATAATGCCTTCCGTCACGAAGCGGGTATTCATCAAGACGGGATCTTAAAACGGCGCACGACTTATGAGATTATGCGTCCCCAGGATATTGGTTTGGTGGCTGAGGCCGCGCGCTTAGTATTAGGTAAACATTCCGGACGGCATGCCTTCTCAGAGCGTTTGAAAAAATTGGGTTTTCACTTAAGCGCCGCTCAGATTGACAAACTATTTTTTCAGCGGTTTAAGAAACTGGCGGATAAGAAAAAAGAGATCTTTAATGAGGACTTGATTTCTTTAGTGGAAGAGGAAATCTCTCTGACGCCAAAGATTTGGCAGCTGGTCAGCTTTGAAGTCAAAAGCGGCAATAAGATTGTGCCTACGGCAACGGTTAAGTTAAAGTCTAAAAGAAAGAATTATACACAGGGCTCTTCGGGAGACGGACCAGTCGATGCCTGTTATAAGGCGGTCGATAAAATTACCGGGATCAAGGGCAAACTTTTAGACTATTCTATTCAAGCTGTAACCAGGGGCAAGGATGCTTTAGGTGAGGTGCGGATAGTAATCCGGGCTAAGAAAAAAGAGATTAGCGGCCGCTCAGCCAGTACGGATATTATTGAGGCCTCAGTTAAGGCCTACTTAGATGCCATAAATAAAGTCTTATAAGTAAGTTTGGTTAATTTTTGAGAAAAAATGGCAAGGGCGAGACAATCTCGCCCTTCAGTACAATCGGAGCTAGGGCGATCCATAAGCGAAGCGCAAAAAGGAAAGCATGAATAAATTTGGACTAATCGGCTATCCGGTCCAACATAGCTACTCGGCCATAATGCATAATGCGGCTTTTCAGGAATTAGGTATTGCTGCCAGTTATGAGTTATTCGAGGTCAGGCCGGAAAAACTAGCCGCAGATGTTCAAGGGTTGATCGAGGCCGGCATCTGCGGTTTCAATGTAACTATTCCGCATAAGGAAAAAATTATTGCCAGCTTAGACCAGGTTACACCCGAGGCGGAGTTGATTGGCGCGGTCAATACGATAAAAGTCAATCCGGACAAAACTACCCAGGGTTTTAACACTGACGGCCCCGGATTTATTGAGCATCTGGTGCAGGCAGTGGGTTTTGACCCGAAGGATAAGCAGGTTTCGATCCTCGGTGCCGGCGGCGCTGCTAAAGCTGTTTCTTTGCAATTAGCTAGCGCCGGGGCCAAACAGATTACTCTTTTTGATATCGACAAAGATAAGGCCCAAGGCTTAGCCGATAAATTGACCGATAATTTCTCAGGGGTCAAAACAGTCTTAGCGGCTGAGCCCAATCAGCTGCTCAGAGATGAGACGGCGCTGTTAATTAACGCCACTCCTGTGGGGATGCATCAAGAGGATCAGCTGGTGTTTGACCCAGGGCTTTTCCATTCTAAATTAATGGTCTATGATTTAATTTATAACCCGGCCCAGACCGCGCTATTGCAGGAAGCAAAAAGAAAGGGCTGCGCGGGCATCTTTAATGGTTTGGGCCTGCTTTTATATCAGGGTGTATTGGCTTTTAAAATCTGGCTGGGTATTGATCCGCCGATCGCGGTGATGGAAGAGTCCTTAAGAAAGGTGTTAAACCAGAACTAATGACCGAGATAATTATTCATATATTTATTTTTTGCTTTGGGGCGGTGGTGGGCAGCTTCTTGAATGTTTGCATTTATCGCCTGCCGCGCAAAGAATCGATTGTTCGGCCGGGCTCGCATTGCCCGGCTTGCAAACATGAAATTAACTGGTATGATAACATACCCTTTTTAAGCTACCTGCTGCTCAGGAGGCGCTGTCGCCACTGTCGGGGTAAGATTTCGTTTCGTTATTTTTTAGTTGAGTTGCTGACGGCCGGGCTATTTCTTTTCTTATTTAAGCATTTTGGCTCATCGGCAATTTTTTGGGTCTACCTGGGCTTAAGCTCCAGTTTAGTAGTGGTGAGCTTTATTGATATTGATATCCGCGAAATTCCTGATGAGATCAGCTTGTCCGGTATCTTGATTGGAATGCTGATCAGTGTTATTTTTCCGCAATTACAACAAACGAATTTACATTCACTTGCGCTATTGCGTTCATTTCTGGGAGTGCTGGCCGGGGGCGGAAGCATCTATCTGACCGGCATAATCGGTGACGCAATTTTCAAGAAAGAGAGTATGGGGGGTGGAGATGTCAAGCTAATGGGCATGATCGGCGCGTTCATTGGCTGGAAATTGGCATTGCTGACATTCTTCCTGGCCCCTTTTTTTGGGGCAGTAGTGGGAATTACCCTAAAGATTAAAAAAGGAGAAAGCCTGATTCCTTACGGTCCTTTTTTGTCTTTAGCTGCTTTGATCGCCATTGTTTGGGGAGAAAGGATAATTAACTATTTGCTTTATCCTTAAAAAGCGGGAGGTAAGCGATGACGGAAGAGTTCAATAATCAGCAGGAGAGGAGAAACTTTCCGCGCCTGGCTACTACTGTTGACGTGGAATACACCGTACTCAAGAACAGCTCGCTGGGTGCTGAGTCGATTACAAAAAATATCAGTGCCGGGGGGATTTGCCTGATCGTTTATGAAAAGATTGAGCCGGGGACGTTTTTATCTTTGCGACTGTACCTTGCGGATATTAACTTAACTGTAGCGGCCGAAGGCCATGTTATTTGGAGCAGCTATTTTACTATGGATGCGGACAGCCGGGACCGTTATGATTTAGGTATTGAATTTACGCAAATTAAAGAAGAAGATCGCCAAAAATTATCCAAGTATGTATTTAAGTTAATCTAATTCGTGGAGAAAAACAGAGGAGTCCAAGATGCTAAGATTTTTAACTGCGGGAGAGTCGCACGGCCAAGGTCTGATCGGCATTCTTGAAGGCCTGCCGGCAGGACTGGTTATTGATCAGGCCGCGATCAATCTGGAGCTTAGCCGTAGGCAGAAAGGTTATGGCCGGGGCTTAAGGATGAAGATCGAAAAGGACAAGGCCCAGGTACTTTCCGGATTAAGAAAGGGTCAGACCATCGGCAGCCCCCTAACCATCTTGATTAAAAATAAAGATTATAAAATTAACAGTTTGCCGGAAATTGTTTGTCCCCGGCCGGGCCATGCCGACTTAGCCGGTGCTTTAAAGTATGAAACTCAAGACATCAGAAACATCCTGGAAAGGGCCAGTGCCAGAGAAACAGCGATGCGTGTAGCTATCGGCGCATTAGCTAAAGCCCTGTTGCGGGTGTTTAAGATTGAAATAGCCAGCCACGTACTGAGCATTGGTGAGGTTATTGCCCAAACTAACAATTTGTCGTTTAAGCAAATCAGGCAAAAGACAGCCAAGTCGCGGTTAAATTGTGCCGATCAAGCCGCCGAAAAGAAGATGATTGCGGCCATTGACCGGGTGAAAAAACAGGGCGATTCCTTAGGCGGCACTTTTGAGGTCATTGCGCTTAACCTGCCTCCGGGACTGGGTAGTTTTATGCAGTGGGATCGGCGTTTGGATGCGCAGCTGGCGGGTAGCCTGGTCTCGATCCCGGCAATCAAGGCGGTTGAGATTGGAGCCGGCCTGGCCGCTGCAGCCAGTACGGGAGCGCATGTTCATGACCCGATATTTTATACAGCTGAACAAGGTTACTTTAGAACGACCAATCGGGCCGGAGGCTTAGAAGGTGGCATGACAAATGGCCAGCCTCTGGTTTTGCGCGCGGCGATGAAGCCGATTGCTACTTTAAGCCGGCCCTTAGCCAGTGTGAACATCAAGACTAAACGCCGCCAACAGGCCAGCGTAGAGCGGGCCGATGTTTGCGCGTTGCCGGCTGCGGGAGTTGTTGCTGAGGCGATGGTAGCTTTCTGTCTGGCCCGGGCCTTGCTTGATAAGTTTGGCGCCGATGCGCTGATCCAGACAAAAAGGAATTACCAGGATTACTTAAGGAGAATAAAGGGACGCCGATGAACGTAGTGCTGGTAGGATTTATGGGTACCGGAAAAACACAGGTGGCTCGCGCGTTAGCTAAGGCATTGGAGATGAAATATATTTCCACTGATGAGGTGATTGAGGACCGCGAACGGCGCTCAATCAATGATATCTTTAAGAAAAACGGCGAGCCGTATTTTCGCCGGTTGGAAAAAGAAGTGGTCAAAAAAGTCGCCCAACTTAACAAGTTTATAATCGATGCCGGAGGCGGAGTAGTCTTGGATCAGGAAAACATCGCCGATTTAAGAAAAAATGGCAAGATTATCTGTCTGGCGGCCACACCGGAAGTAATTTTAGAACGGACCAAGAGGTACCATCACCGTCCGTTGTTAAATGTGGCCGATCCCAAGGCAAAAGTTGAGCAGCTGCTTGCGGATCGGGCGCCGTTCTACGCTTTGGCCGATCATACCGTTGATACTACCAATCTGACTATTGATCAGGTTGTGGACGAGGTGAAAAAAAATATTGATGTCAACGCTGCTGAACAAGAACAAAATTCGCAAGATAACCATTCGGGATAAAGGGTATCCGACCAATCTCAGATATATTTACGATCCCCCGCAGGCTATTTATCTGCAAGGCAATATTGTCGAGGATGATAATATCGCGATCGCTATTGTTGGTTCGCGCCGGGCTACTTATTACGGATTACAAAACGCAGAAAAGTTGGGTTTTGAGTTAGCCGCCCAGGGCATTACCATAGTCAGCGGTTTAGCCCGGGGCATTGATAGCGCAGCGCACAAAGCCGCATTAGCCGCCGGAGGAAGAACAATAGCTGTTTTAGGCAGTGGCTTAAACGTAATCTATCCTCCGGAAAACCTGGAATTATCAGCCAGGATTGCCAATCACGGCGCCGTAATCTCGGAATTTCCCCTGGACACTGCGCCTTATCCGGGAAATTTCCCCAAACGCAATCGGATTATCAGCGGACTTACTTTAGGGATTATCGTGGTCGAGGCCGCAAAAAGAAGCGGGGCCTTAATTACCGCTAATTGCGCCTTAGAGCAGGGTCGGGAGGTATTTGCCCTGCCGGGAAAGATCGATTCTTTTTCCTCAGTCGGCGTGCATGGGCTAATTAAGCAGGGCGCCAAATTGGTTGAAACCAGTGCCGACGTAATCGAAGAATTAGAGGCGCTAAAATTTTTGCGGCTGGCCCGGGATCAAAACAAGATTAACCGCAAACTGGATTTGCCAGATCAGGAAAACAAGGTTTATGCGTGTTTAGGCAGTGAGCCGATACATATTGATGAAATCACGCAGGGCCTTGGTTTATCCAGCGGTAAATTACTCGGCTGTCTCTTACGGCTTCAGCACCGCAAACTGGTCAAAGAGTTACCAGGCAAACTATTCGCCAGGAGCTAAATTATGCGCGGCCATCATTGGCATACTTTTTGGATTATCGCCGTAGTTTTATGCGTTGTTTTGGTAGCGGGATATATGTTTCTGCTGCAGATTGGAATACTGGATACAACGTTATTTGTTAATGAATTTGAGTGGTTCTAGAAAGGATCGGTAATGGGCAAGGGATTGGTAATAGTCGAATCGCCGGCGAAAGCCAAAACGATTAATAAATTTTTAGGCCAAGATTATACCGTTCAAGCCTCCGGCGGGCATATTATGGATTTACCTAAAAACAAAATGGGCGTAGATATCGATAATGATTTCTTGCCTGAGTATACAATCATTCCGGCGCGCAAGAAGACGATCAGCCAAATCAAGGCTGAGGCCAAAAAGATGGACGCGGTATTTTTGGCCGCTGATCCTGACCGTGAAGGTGAGGCCATTTGCTGGCATTTACAGCAGGCCTTAAACAAAGGCACCAAGGTCTACAGGGTAGTATTCCACGAAATTACTGAACGCGCGGTAAAAGCGGCCTTTGCCCATCCGGGCGAAATAGATATGAATAAAGTAGAGGCCCAGCAGGCCCGCCGGGTCTTAGACCGGTTGGTGGGTTATAGTTTAAGCCCTTTGCTTTGGAAAAAAATTACCCGGGGGCTTTCCGCCGGGCGCGTACAGTCGGTCGCGGTGCGCTTAATTGTTGAACGGGAAAGGGCGATCGGGCATTTCCTGCCCCAGGAATATTGGGAGCTGGAGGCGGAGCTTAAAAAGAAACAGGCCAAAGACACCTTTCTCACCAAGCTGGATAAGATTAGCGGCAAAAAGCCGGAAATTAGCAACCAGGAGCAAATTGAGCGGCTGCTGGAAGAGGTCCGTAAGCAAACTTTTGTGGTCACTGACATTCGGCAAAGAGAGAAGAAAAGGAATCCCCAGGCGCCTCTAATTACCAGTAAATTGCAACAAGAAGCCTACAATCAGCTCCATTTCACCGCGCACAGAACAATGCTCATTGCCCAGCAGCTTTATGAAGGTTTAGAGTTGGGCGATCTAGGCAGCGTGGGTTTAATTTCATACATGCGCACCGATTCAGTCCGAGTTTCTCAGGATGGGCAAGTTGCTGCCCGCGAGTATATTAACGGCAAATACGGAAAAAATTATCTTCCGCTTAAGCCGCCGCAATATAAATCCAAGAAGTCGGCCCAGCAGGCGCATGAAGCCATCCGGCCTACTTTGCCATTACACGAACCGGAAGCGATAAAGCAATATTTGACCAGTGACCAATATAAATTATACAGCTTAATCTGGAATAAATTTCTCTCTAGCCAGATGCGTCCGGCCGTGTATACCGTAACCACGATTCTGATTACGGCCGGTGAATTTTTATTTAAGACCACCGGCTCAAGCTTAAAGTTTGACGGCTGTTTAAGGGTTTTTCGGGAATCAAGCCCAGAAGACATCAAGGAAGAAAGCGCGGCGGCCCTGCCCAACCTGAGCAAGGACGAGTTGCTAGACCTGGTCAAGCTGAATCCCAGTCAACACTTTACCCAGCCGCCTCCGCGCTTTACCGATGCCTCTTTAGTCAAAATTTTAGAGGAAAAGGGGATCGGCCGGCCCAGCACTTATGCCCCGATTATGCGGACCATTGTCATGCGTGACTATATCCGCAGGGAAAGCGGGCATTTTTTCCCCACGGACTTAGGTTTTACGGTTAATGATATGCTGATTAAATACTTTTCCAAGATCCTCGACGCCAAATTTACGGCAACTTTGGAGGAGAACCTGGATCAGATTGAGGAGGGAAAGCTGGCCCGGGCGGAAGTGATTAAACTTTTTTATGCGCCGTTTATCAAAGAATTGGAGCTGGCCCAAAAAAAGATTAAAAAGGAGGTCATCCCGACCAAAGAAGTTTGCGAGCTTTGCGGCCGGCCAATGGTCGTCAAATGGGGCCGGCATGGACGATTCTTGAGTTGTTCCGGTTTTCCGGAATGTAAACACGCCAAGAGCATTACTACTGAAGTCAGGTGTCCGGAAGATGGTTGCGGCGGATGGCTGGTGCAGCGGCGGACAAAAAGAGGAAAGTTCTTTTACGGCTGCTCCAATTATCCCAAATGCACACACATCAGCAATAAGTTGCCGGAAGCGGAAAAGAAAGAGGAAGATGGACCGGTTCATCAGTAAATTCTTGACATATTTAGAAATTGAGCGCAACGTATCAACGCACACCCTCTCTAGCTACCATATTGATTTAAAACAATTCCGCAGCTTTCTCCCCGATAAAGACGTGCAGCAGGTAGACCGTCTGGATATCCGCAAGTACTTAGCGCAGCTAAAGGAAAAAAAATTGGCTAAACGTACTTTAGGCAGAAAATTATCCTGCCTGCGTTCGTATTTTAAATTCTTACTGCGTGAGGGATATATCAAGGCTGACCCGCTAGCCGGCGTTTCTTCACCAAAGCTGGAGAAGAAATTGCCGATATTTTTAGATGTGGACCGGACCGCTAGATTTTTAGAATCTCCCGATACCAGGACCCTGATCGGCTTGCGCGACCGGGCAATATTGGAGACTTTATACAGCACCGGCATTCGGGTTAATGAGTTAGTCGGCCTGAATATTGCCAGAGTAGACTTTATTGGCGGAATCATTAAGGTTTACGGTAAGGGTAAAAAAGAACGCCTGGTGCCTATCGGAGATAAAGCGCTGAGGGCCATCCGGGCTTATCTTGATCAGCAGCCTCAAGAAAAAAAGGATACCCGGGCGTTATTTTTGAATAAAAATAATCAGCGGCTGACCGACCGGGGCGTGCAAAATATATTTAATAAATATATTCAGCGTACTTCGCTAAAAGAAAATATATCACCGCACACTATGCGCCATTCCTTTGCCACGCATTTATTAGATCAGGGCGCGGATTTACGAAGCGTCCAGGAGCTTTTGGGACATGCCAGCCTTTCCACGACCCAAATCTATACACATATTACCACAGAGCACCTAAAATCCGTATATAACAAGGCCCATCCGCGAGCGTGAGATGTTTTTAGTCTACCAACTGTTGTATGTCATATTTACAGTGTGTTATTTGCCGATTTTTTTACTCAGGAAGAAGTATCATCCTCAGGCTTTAATGCGCTTAGGGATATTCCCCGCGGGGCTCAAAGATAAGTTAAAGGATAAAAAAGTAATCTGGCTGCATACAGTAAGTGTCGGCGAAGCTCAGGCAGCGGCTGAATTAGTTAAACACTTAAGAGAGCAGTATCCGGATTTTAGCTTAGTTATTTCCACGGTAACCAAAACCGGTAATAAAATTGCCCAGCGGCTGGCTCAGCCAGAGGATGCGGTCATTTATCTGCCTTTAGATATTGGGTGGATAGTAAAAAGAGTAATCAAGCTTTTGCGCCCCCGGGCATTTATTGTTGCCGAGACCGAAATCTGGCCTAATTTAGTAACTAATCTGAGCAAAGCAGAGGTCCCGATTATTCTGATTAACGGCAGGGTCTCAGCCGGCTCCTATCGCGGCTACGGGTTAGTTTATCCGTTTTTCAAAATAATTCTTGATAAGTTTAGCCTTTTTTGTATGCAGACCAAGACTGATGCCGAAAAGATAATCAATTTAGGTGCGGCAACAGAGAAAGTCAAGATAACCGGAAATATGAAGTTTGATGTTGAGCAACCGTTAATCTCCAGTCCCAAAGCCGATTTAGACCTGGCCGATGAACAGAGGCTGCTTATTGCCGGCAGCACGCACCGGGGAGAGGAAGAAATGGTTCTGGAAGTCTACAAAGACTTAGTTCGGCGCTATCAGGATTTAAGATTATTGATTGCCCCCCGGCATATTGAGCGTACTGCGGAAGTTGAAAAAATTGTGGCTAAGGCTGGTTTTAACTCACAGCGGGTCTCGGAACTGGATTCTAATCTACCACCTACTACCTACCACCCGCTACCTATTTTGATCTTGGATACCATCGGCCAGTTAAGAAGCTTGTATTCCGCGGCTGAAATCGTTTTTATCGGCGGCAGTTTTATCCGCCACGGCGGACAAAACCCGATTGAGCCGGCCCTGTTTTCTAAGCCGATCCTATTCGGCGCCCACATGTCTAATTTTTCTGATATCGCCGAGGTGTTTTTAAAGAATGATGCCGCGATAATGGTAAAAAATCCTCAGCAATTAACTCAACAATGCGCTAATATTTTAAATGATTCAGCAAGGGCAAAAACATTAGGCCAAAAGGCCAAGCAGGTAGTGCAGCGCAACCGCGGCACTACTTTAAGAAACATAGAGTGCATAAAAGCAATAATCTCGAATGGGGGCGGATAATGAAGGTGAAAGACTGTATGACCAAAGAAGTGGTGACAGTGAAGAGATCAACTACCCTCAGTCAGCTAATTGATACCTTTCGTAAATATAATTTTCATACACTTCCGGTTATTGAGGCTAATCGTCGTTTGGTCGGGGTGGTTAATTTTGAGGATATCATGAAGGTGTTTCAGCCTTTCGCGGCGGAACTGACCACGATGTTACAGGCAGTGCCATTTTTGGAGCTGGAGCCTAAACAGGAAGATTTTTTAAGCGCCGACATTACCAGCGAAATGGGCATCCTGGTCGTAGTCGACGATATTTTAAACACCCGCTTTGTCAGTGTCGGCCCGGAAGTCCAGATCAATAAGGCCCGGGCAGTAATGAAACTACATAATTGCACGCATTTAGCCGTGGTCGAGAAAGGGGTTTTGGTTGGCATGATCAGCTTGTTTGATATTATTTTAACGGTATTTCGGGAAAAAGGCGTAATTAAGTAAAAGGCGCTCAAGGTGACTATTTTAAGCTTAGGTTTTGTTCTTTTAGCAGGTTTATTAGCGGGCAAGTTGATTCAACGCCTAAAGATCCCCGTGGTAACTGCCTATCTGCTTTTAGGAATTATTATTGGACCGCTGGCGGGTAATTTGGTCGGCGCGCAATTATTGCGCTCATCCGGACTAGTTTCTAATATCGTCTTAGGGCTGATTGCTTTTAGCATTGGACAAAATTTTGCCTTTTCCAGATTCCGTAAGATTGGCCGGCCGGTTATTTGGATGTCTACTTTAGCCGCGGCCGGACCGTGGTTTTTAGTTACTGTCGCTTTTTGGCTTTTGTTAAGACAACCCTTCTACATTGCTTTGCTTTTTGGGGCGATTGCTTCGGCAACCGCGCCGGCGGCGACAATGATGGTGGTCAGGGAATACAAAGCCAAAGGGTCTTTTACGGATACGCTTCTGGGAATAGTAGCTATTGACGATGCCTGGTGTTTGATTATCTTTGCCTTTTCTTTCGCGATTGCCAAGGTTTTAGCCACCCAGGCCAGCGTAGTTAATATTTTGTTATTCCAGGCTGTGTTTTACGCATTTTTAGAGATTGCCGGCGCCTGTTTGCTCGGGGGAATGTTGGCGCTGGTGTTAACTTTTCTTTCCCGTTTTATCACTACCCAGTCTGAGATGTTGATTTATACTTTAGGCTTTGTTTTCTTAACTACGGGATTAGCGATATTTTTTAACTTTTCAGTACTTTTAGCCAATATGGTCCTGGCCGCGGTTTTAGTTAATGTCCATAGCGTCAGTTTTAAATTTTTTCAGTCCTTAAGGGGCATTGACTCTCCTTTGTATCTTTTGTTCTTTGTCCTGGCGGGGGCAAATCTGGAGTTAAGTTTATTGGGCAGCTTAGGGATGTTGGGCTTAGGATATATTGCCTTTCGCTCGATCGGAAAAATAACCGGGTCATACTTGGGCGGAGCGATTGCGCAAGTTCCGCAAAGAACGAGAAATTTTATGGGCTTGGCTTTATTGCCCCAAGCCGGCGTAGCTTTAGGCGTAGCTTTAGTAGCCAAGGCCGAATTTCCTCAGTTCGGAGCGATGATTTTCTCCACGATCGTGGCCACTACGGTAATCTATGAAATCGTCGGACCGCTATTGACCAAGATTAGCCTGGAGCAAGCCGGTGAGATCTGAAAAGCTAAAGCAGTGGTATTTACATTTAGTCAAAGATAAAAACCCCCGCGGGTTAGACCGGCTATTTTGCTTTTTTCTATTTTTGGTTTCCTTGCTATACGGATGCGTGCTTAAAATAGTCCTGGCAAGTTATCGGTCCGGCCTCTGCCGCCGGCTCGATTCGGATTACCAAGTGATTAGTGTGGGTAATATCACTTGGGGCGGTACCGGAAAAACATCTTTCACTGCCAGTCTGGTCGCGCTATTTAAGCAACAAGGGAAGAATCCAGCCGTATTGATGCGCGGCTATGGTCAAGATGAGCTGGAGATGCTTAAAGATAAATTTCCCGACCGGCCTATTCTGGCCGGAAAAAATAGAGTTAAGCTTATCCGCCAACTCCAAAATAAGGGCCCCGAAGTTACAGTTATTTTGGAGGATGGATTTCAGCACTGGCGTCTGGGGCGGGACTTAGACATTGTCTTAATTGACGCCGGGAACCCTTTCGGGAATGGCCGATTGATCCCGCGGGGAATACTCAGAGAACCCGTTTCGGCTTTGGCCCGGGCCGATATATTGATTTTAACCGGGACCAAGACTGGCGAGAAGGCCCAGGAGCGCCTTCGGGCCAGGTTGCGCGGTTATAATCCTCAGGCGCCGATTTATCTGGCTAACTATCGCCCCTTGAGATTTTATGATTTGGTTTCTAAAGAGGAGTTCGTTGATTCAGCGATCAAGGGCCGCAGGATTGCCGCAGTCTGCGGGCTGGGGAATCCTGATTCTTTTTATGCAAGCCTAAATTCACTGGGAGTAGAGACGGTCGTTCAGTTTAGTTTTTCAGATCATTTCCAGTACAGATCCTGTGATCTAGAAAGAATAGAGCGGCAATGTCTAAACAGCCAGATTGATGCCGTCGTGACTACAGAAAAGGACGCGCCGAAATTAAAGAAGATAGCCAAAGCCCGGAACCTAAAGGTTAAGATCTTAGTGCTGGTTGTTGAGTTACGGATCGATCAGCCGATGCAGGATCAGTTTAATCAATTTGTCTTAACTGCTCAGGATCCCCGGCGGTCCTATTCCATTTTAATTTTAAGTGACGGCAAGGCCGGACACCTGAATCAAGCCCAGGCCGTGGCTAAATTGGCCCAGAAGAGAAAAATCCAGCAGACCAAAGATGATCAATCCGCCGCTATCAGCACTGTTGAGGTAAAATTCAAAAATCGCGTTTTTAGGCAGCTGCTTTCAATTTGCTCATTCTTTAGCGCGGCCAATTGCGCCGGCTGTTTACGCTGCCTAAAGATTTGTTTGCGCAAAGATTCAGCCGAGCGACTATTGAATACGCCAGGTGACTTAGTGATTTCAGCCGGGTCGTCTCTGGCGGCGGTAAATCTGCTGATTGCCTATAAAAATAAGGCCAAGAATATAATTCTAATGCGGCCGCCTTTAATCAATTCAAGCAATTTTGATTTAACTATTGTCCCTGAGCATGACCGGCCAAAACCGCGCCAGAAACTGCTGATCACTAAAATAACTCCCAATATAATCGATTCAGCGTATTTAAGGACTCAAGGCCTCGCTCTGCGTAATAAAATTCAGGGCCAGGAATTAAGGGTTAACTCTGATCGGCCGATCATCGGGCTGTTGATTGGAGGAGACGCCAAGAATTTCAGATTGACTGTTGAGAAAATAGATGTCCTGATCACACAGTTAAAACAATCAGCCAAGCAGTTAGGTGCTCAGATTTTACTAACTACTTCGCGACGGACTCCCCGGCCTGTGGAGGACTCACTCAAACAGAGTCTGGCGGGTTTTTCATCCTGTAAATTGTTAGTTATTGCTAATCAGGAGAATATTCCCGAGGCCGTAGGCGGAATCTTTGGTTTGAGTGATGTGATTGTTGTCTCTGGAGAAAGCATCTCGATGGTTTCGGAGGCGGTTAGTTCAGGAAAATATGTTTTGGTTTTTATGCCGGATAGAAAAACCAAGGCCTTAAGCAAACAAGAGCGGTTTTTGCGGCGTCTGGAAGAAGCAGGGTTGATTAAGGTTATTCCAACGCAAGCGCTGCATGCGGAAATTGACAGATTATGGCGGGAAAAACCGAAAAAAAAGCAATTAGACGACAAAGAGTTAATCGATCAGGCATTGAGCAAAATAATAAGATAGCCAGATGAAGATTCTGCAAATTTTGCCGGAATTGAATATCGGTGGAGTGGAACGGGGCACGGTTGATTTGGCCGGTGAGTTGATCCGGCGTAATCATCAAGCCTTTGTGGTTTCCAATGGCGGGGGCCTGGTCAAAGATTTAGAGCAGCTCGGCGCCAAACATTTTAATCTTCCGGTACACAAGAAGTCTTTATTTACTATTTTGGCTTGTGTGCCTCAGCTGGTCAAAATTTTGCATGAAGAAAAGATTGATATCGTCCATGCCCGCTCGCGGGTACCGGGGCTAATCGCCTTCTTAGCCTGCAGGCAAACAGGAGTAAATTTTGTGACCACTGCCCATGGCTACTACAATCAAGGATTTTTTAGCCGGGTAATGGGTTGGGGGAAACGGGTGATTGTGTCCAGCAGCGCAATTGCCCGCCATATGGTTGAGGATTTTGACGTTCCTCCTGAGCGAATCAAACTAATCCCCCGCGGGGTAGATTTGGCTAGCTTTAAGCTGATCCCAAAGGCGCCAATCACTCAGCGTAAGCATCAGGCCTTTATTATTGGAGTAGTTGGAAGGCTGAGCCCGATTAAAGGGCATAAGTATTTTTTAGAGGCTTTAGCTCGGGTAGCGCGCACCTTACCGCGGGTCAAAGGCTTAATTGTTGGAGATGGTAAAGAAAATTATAAAGAAGAACTGAAGATGCTGGTCAGGAGACTGAGCTTAGATAAATATGTCGAATTTTCCGGCCGGGTTAATGATGTGGCCCAGGTCTACAAACAGCTTGATCTCTTAGTTTTGCCTACGGTTACCCAGGAAGCATTTGGCCGGGTACTAATTGAAGCCGGAGCCAGCGGCATACCGGTAATTGCCACTAAAGTCGGCGGGGTGGTTGATATTATTGAGGACGGCACAAATGGTATTTTGGTTGCTCCCGGTGATTCTGACGATCTGGCCCGGGCGATGCTCAATATCTTTGAGCAGCCCAAATTAACAGAAAAAATTATCCTCCAAGGCCGAAAAAAGGTGGAACAGCAGTTTAGCTTGAGGAAAATGGCCGAAAAAACCATTGCTGTCTATGAGGAAGTGCAAGGCAGCTTAAGGATCTTAGTGCTTAAAATAAGCGCCTTAGGAGATGTAATCTTAGCCATTCCTTCTTTACGGGCTTTACGCGAAAGGTTTCCTCATGCTGAAATCTCGGTTTTGGTTGCCCGGGATTTTAAGCCCATTTTACAAAATTGTCCCTACATCAACCATATTCTTGAATTTCCTTCCGAGAAGCTTAAGGTTAGCGAACTCTGGCAGATTACTAAAGGGTTGCGCCGAGCCGACTTTAATATTGTAGTGGACTTACAAAATAACCGCAAAAGCCATTTATTAGCCTATTTGAGCGCGGGCAACAGAAGATACGGCTATAATAATGGCAAATTGAGTTTTCTTTTAAATCATAAAGCAAAAGAGGCAAAAGCGGCCATTTCACCTGTAGAGCACCAGGCCCGCACTTTAAGACTTCTCGGCATTGAGACTGTCAGCCAAGATTTGGAATTGTGGCCTGAGGAAAAAGATCGGATTTGGGCTGAGGATTTCTTAAAGTCGCAGCAGAAAGACAAAACCTTACCCCTGGTCGGCTTGAATCTTCAGGCCTCTCCCGAGTGGGGATCAAAGAACTGGCCGATTGAAAATTTTGCCGAGCTTATAAACAGACTGCGGCAATCGGGGATGCAGGTAGTTATTACCGGTAAGGGGCAGCAACAATACTTAGCCGAAAAGCTTGCTGCACTTGCCTCGGGAAACTTTATTAACGCAGTAGGTCAGACGGAAATTTTGCAGTTAGCCAGCTTAATTAAACGCTGCGATGTCTATATCACCGGTGACAGCGCCCCCTTACATGTTGCCTACGCGATGCAGACTCCGGTGGTGGCTTTATTTGGGCCCACCGACCCGCGCCGGCATACCTTAAGCAGTAATAACCAGGCTGTGATTAGAAAAGATGTCTCTTGCAGTCCTTGCTATAAGCGCAATTGTCAGCAACATAAATGCATGAAAGAAATTTCAGTAGAGGAAGTATTTGAAGCAGTCAAGGCACTCTTAAGATGAAAATACTGCTGTTAACCACGCATTTGAATCTCGGGGGAATTGGGGTCTATGTGCTCTCTTTGGCTAAAGTCCTGGTTCGAAAAGGCCATCAGTTGTTTGTAGTTTCCAGCGGCGGAGATTTGGTGGCTCCACTTTCATCTTGTGGCGTGCGCCATTTTAACTTAAATATCAAGACTAAATCGGCGTTAAACCCGAAACTTTATCCGGCCGCGTCAAGGCTGGTGCGGATCATCAAAGAAAATGAGATTGAGATAATTCATGCCCACACCAGAGTCACGCAGGTCCTGGCGCATTTAGCCGCAAAAGTAGCAAATATACCTTATGTCAGTACTTGTCACGGGTTCTTTAAGCCCCGATTGTTGAGAAAGGTGTTTCCGTGTTGGGGGGATCACTGTGTGGCGATTAGTGAGGCGGTCAGAGAGCATCTAGTTAATGATCTGTCCGTGAAAAAAGAAGATATTTCCGTGGTTCATAATGGCGTCGAGGCAGAACGATTTTCTCCGCAAAAATTTAGCCAAAAACAGAAACAACAACTTAAAAGAGATTACGGCCTCAAAAGCGAAGCGCCGATAATCGGCACAGTGGCCAGACTCTCTTCTGTCAAGGGACAGCGCTATCTGATCTTCGCGATGAGGGAGGTAATCAAGGCATGTCCTGAGGTCCAGCTACTGTTAGTGGGAGATGGTCCGGAAAAACAGAGACTGCTGACTCAGGTCCAGGAATTGGGCCTGGCAAATAATATTTTTTTCAGCCCTTCCACTCTGGATACTTCCGTGCCTTTGTCGATTATGGATATATTTGTTTTTCCTTCATTGATGGAGGGGTTGGGCTTGGCTATTATTGAGGCTCAGGCGATGGGTCTTCCGGTGGTCGCTTCCGACGTAGGAGGTATTTATACTGTGGTCAAAGAGGGGGTTAACGGTCTTTTGGTCCGGCCGGGAAACTCGCAAAGATTAGCCGAGGCCATTGTCGGTTTACTCAAAGATAGAAACAAAGCCATTGCCTTTGGCGGGCAGGGCAGAAGACAAATGCTTGGTCAGTTTGGTTTGAAACAAATGGTGGACGGCATTGAGCGTGTTTACGCCCAGGTCCTCAGTGTCAAGGCGAAAAGATGAACTTAAGAAGAATATTTAAAATTTTCGGTGTACTGATTATTATAATTATAGTAGGCTGCTATCTATACATCAGGCCGAAATATCAAGTCCCGATTTTGATGTATCATCACGTTGATCACAACGGCGGGCAATCTTCTCTTAGCGTTAGTCCGGAAAACTTCAAGCGGCAAATGCGCTTTTTGGCAAAACGGGATTACAATGTAATTTCTTTGTCTGAATTAGTGCAGGCCTTAAAGAATGAAGATAAATTGCCGCCCAATAGCCTGGTGATCACATTTGATGACGGTTATTTAGATAACTATACTATTGCTTATCCGGAGCTTAAAAAACATGATCTGCCCGCAACAATGTTTGTAATTGTGGATAAAATCGGTCAGCCTGGCTATCTAACTGATCGACAGATTCAGCAGATGGCCGGTTCAGGATTAATCGAGATTGGCAGTCATAGCTTATCCGGGGCCTATTTGCCCGGACGAGATTTACTTGAACTGGAGCGGGAAATCAGCCAATCTAAGCTGGACTTGGAACTGAAGCTAAACCGCGCAGTTAGATTTTTTTGTTATCCCATTGGCGGCTATACCGCGCAAATACAGAAAATTGTCAAAGACTCCGGATATCAAGCTGCTTGCTCAACCAATCGCGGGAAGATCAGCGCCTATTTAAATAACGATATCTATGCCTTAAAACGAATCAAAGTCAGAGACGGCTTTGCCAATTTATTTGTGTTTTGGGTGAAGATCTCCGGATACTATAATTCTTTTAGATCAGTCGTGGAGCCGCATAAATAAATGGAAATCAAACGCATCCTAATAGTGAATGTTAACTGGCGCGGGGATGTGTTGTTTACTACCCCGTTTATCCGCGCGCTGAGAAAGAAGTTTCCGGATAGTTACATTGCCACGCTGGTAGTTCCGCGCTGCGCTGCGCTTTTGGAGCTCAATCCCCACCTGAATGAAATTATCATATTTGACGAAGAGGGCCAGCACAGCGGTTTAAGGGGTAAGCTGGAATTAGTCAAGGCGTTGAAGTCCAAGAGCTTTGATACGGCCTTTCTTTTACATCGTTCTACTACCAGGGCATTTATTTGCTGGCTGGCCGGAATTCCGCAGAGAATTGGTTATTATACAAGGAAACGGTCGCTGTTGCTGACCAAAAGCATCCCGGTCCCCAGGCCTGATCTGCATAAGGTAGATTATTTTTTAAACATTGCCTCAAGCTTGGCTATTGATGCCGAAGATAAAAGCTATGAATTTTATTTTAGCCGGGAAGATCAGGATTATGTGCAGAGGCTTTTAGCGCAAAAAGGAATCAATAGCAACGACTTCTCGGTAATTATCAATCCCGGAGGCAATTGGGCGCCGAAGCGCTGGCCTGAGGAATACTTTATTCACCTGGCTGATCGGTTAATCGAGAAGCATCAGGCTAAGATTATTATTACCGGAGCCGACTCCGATCTGAAGTTAGCGGAAGATATTGCCGGGCAGCTTAAGGGCGAGGCAGTTGTTTTATCTGGCCAAACCACATTGGGCCAACTGGCTGCTTTAATGTCCCAAGTAAAACTGGTGATCGCTAATGATTCCGGGCCGATGCATATTGCCGTTAGTCAAGGAGCTAAAGTAATTGCGCTGTTTGGTCCGACCTCAGCTAAGATTACCGGACCTTACGGAAAAGGTAACTATACTGTGATCCAGAAAGATATCGGCTGCCGGATTCCTTGTTATCAGCCTGATTGCGACCGGAAACAATGCCTGCGGGAAATTTCAGTCGATGATGTCCTGCAGGCAGTAGAAAAGGTGACTGTAAATGGATAAAAGCAAAATCAGCAGGATCCTGATAGTGAATTTGAGCAATATCGGGGACGCGGTATTAACTACGCCGGTTGTGCAATCGTTAAGAGATAACTTTCCTCATGCCCATCTGGCTGTTTTAGTTGGACCGCGGGCCTTCGGTGTGTTCAAATCTGACCGGCGGATCAATCAAAAGATTATTTACGATAAGTCAATTACCTGGAAGAATAAGTTGGCCCTGACCAATCGGCTCAGGCATGATAACTACGATCTAGTCGTTGATTTACGCGAGTCTTTCTTCAGCATCTTACTGGGGTCACGCTACCGGACCTCAGTTATCTTGAAGCCTCCGAAATCTTTATTGCATATGAAAGACAGGCATCTCTGGAAGGTAAGTTCACTCGGCTTGACCGTGGATAATACACAAGGGCCATCAGTTGAGCTTGGGGCAGAAGAGCAGCTGAACGTAAGTAAATTGCTTAAAAAATGGCAGGTTAAAAATAATCAAGTCTTAATCGCCTTAGCCCCGGGTGCCCGCAATAAGACCAAGCGTTGGGAAAAACAGGCCTATGCTCAATTGATTGAAAAATTAAAGGGCAGCTATAATGCCCGGATTATTAACGTTGGTGATTCAGACGACCGGCCTTTGGTAGAAGAAATCATCAGCTCAATTAGGCCTCAGCCGATTAACGCCTGCGGCCGAACCGAGATTGGCGAGCTGGCTTACCTGTTGACAAAATGCAAGCTGTTGATTTCTAATGATTCCGCCCCGATGCATCTGGCTTGGGCTGTAGGCACACCGGTGGTTTCTATATTTGGGCCGACCGACGATAGAAAATATGGACCCCGGGGACCAAAGGACGTGGTGATCCGCAAAATTTTAGATTGCGCCCCTTGTGGAAAATCTCTCTGCTTTAAGGGGACGCGTGATTGCATGAAGCTAATTAATGTTGATCAGGTTTTCGCGGCTTGCCAGAAGATATTAGGATGAGCGCAAAAAAATTTCAAAAAATATTAATTGTCCGCACCGATCGCATCGGCGATGTCTTGCTTTCCACGCCGGTGATTAAGGCCTTGCGAAAAAATTTCCCTAAAAGCTATATCGCGATGATGGTCAGGCCCTATGCCGAAGACATAGTCTTAGGAAATCCCTATTTAGATGAAGTGATTATTTATGATAAGTATGGCCGCCAGAAGAGCCTCTGGCGAAGTTTAATCTTTGCTCAGGGCTTAAGGCGCAAAAAGTTTGACCTGGCTTTAGTGTTACATCCTACCAACCGGGCGCATTTAGTCACCTTTTTAGCCGGGATAAAAAGCAGAGTGGGCTATCGGCGGAATCTTGATTTCTTGCTCACCGACAAGGTTGAACATGAAAAACAAAAAGGCCAAAGACATGAAACGCAATATGCGCTGGATTTTATCCGCAGGCTGGGGGTTCAGGCCTCTGGAACAGATCTGTTTATGCCGGTGAGAAAAGACAGCGAGGAGTATATTCAGCGGTTACTGGAAAATTTTGGCCTGGAGAGCAACCAGAAGCTGGTGGCCTTTCATCCGGGCGCCAGCTGTCCATCTAAAGTTTGGTCAACCGAGAGGTTTGCCCAAGTGACCAATCGCTTAGTGGAGCAATTTAAAGTAAAACCGGTTATTGTCGCCGGACCTAATGATGTTGAGATCGGTAAAAAGCTAGCTGGCCTAATTCGGGCTGAATGTTTTGACTTTAGCGGCCGGACTTCAGTGAGCCAATTAGCCAGTCTGTTGAGCAGGTGCGCGCTGTTTATTTCCAACGACAGCGGGCCGGTGCATATCGCCGCCGCGTTAGGGGTGCCGGTAGTCAGCATCTTTGGCCGCCGCCAACCAGGCCTCAGTCCCCGTCGCTGGGGCCCAACGGGAAAAAGCGATCTAATCCTACATCGCGACCTAGGTTGTCAGCCGTGCCAAGCGCACAATTGCCACAAAGGCTTTGCCTGTTTGGCAGCGGTTTCTGTTGATGCAGTGTCTCAGGCAGCCGAACAGCTACTCAAAACGGAAACGGTTATAGTGAAAGGTTAGCCGATGAGTCCTCTGAAAACTAAGCAACTATATTCAGGGTTGGAGATTGAGCCGGGCTTGGTTAAGTTTGTGCAGGCCCAAGACCATCCGGGCTCAAGAAGAATTACTAAGCTAATCCTCAAGCGCATGCCAGCCGATACGCAAGAGAACATCACTGCCGCCTTGCGAGATATAGTCAGCGAAATTAAAGGCCGAGTCGGCCACTTGACTTTCTGCATCCCCCGGCATAAAGTGACCGTGCGTTTCTTGCGCTTTCCCTCAGTAAATGAAAAAGAGGTGGCCAATATGGTCGCTTTACAGTCGGCCAGGGAACTGCCCTTTCACAAAGACGAGATCGTTAGTGACCACCTAATTACCGAACAGAGCCCCGATGGCTATTCCAAAGTTGCTTTAGTGATTGTGCAAAAGCATGTCCTGAATCGTTATTTAGATATCTTCAAAAAACTTAATCTTGAGCCGGCCAGGATTACCTTCAGCAGCGAGTCGATTTTAAGCTGGTATCGGCTGGTATTTAAGCAGGAACAGATTAGCGGGAGCCTGGCTTTGATTGATTTAAATGAAGATGACACTGATATTGTAATTTTTCATAACCGTTGTTTAGATTTTACGCGGGGATTAACTTTTGGCATCAACCAATTGCGTAAAGGCGGATCAGTAAAAGACAAATTACTCCAGGAATTCCGCCGGACTATTGAGGGCTATCAAAGGTATGAACAGACTCGAAAGATAGAAAGGTTTATTTTTGCCCAATCTTTCCAGGTCGCCGATGAATTAACCGAGTTGTTAAAGCAGGAGTTTACGTTAATCGGCGAAACAATTTCACCGTTTAAAAAACTTAATTATCAGAAAGATGTCTTCGCCGCCCAATATCAGTCCGAGTCTTCATTAGCTAGAATTCTTGGATTAGTCCTTAAGACTGACGGCAAGCGGCTGAATCTTTTGCCTGCGCCCTTGCGCGAGAAACAATCATTGCGATTGAGAAAGAAAACAATCGCCAGGTTCTTAAGTATCTCAGCGGCCATTTTCTTATTGGGTGCGCTAATTATGATTAAGCAGTTTAGCGACAAGCAGAAACGTTTAACTTACTTAAAAAGAGAGATTACCAGCACCAGCCCCGCCGCCAACGAGATCAAGAACATGATCAAAAATATTGAACTGATTCAGCGACGCCGGAAAATTAGCGGCTCCAGCGTGGATATTTTGCGTCAACTGCATCTACTCACCCCGGAGCAGATTGCCTTTTCCGTATTTGATTACGCTGAAGAAAAGGCCCAGCTGACTCTGGAAGGTTCATCCGAAGAGATGTCGCTAATCTTTCAGTTTGTGAACACTCTGGAGAAGTCAGACTACTTTAAGAGCGTTGAGTTGAAGTACGTCAGTGAGAAAAAGGCCAAGGCGTTGGGTGCGATTAACTTTAAGATATTATGCAGTCTGGAAAAATAGAGGAGCGCTAATTGTTTTTTGCGAATCTTTCCCAAAGAGAAAGGCGGCTGATCCAGCTGACGCTGGCGGTGATTAGCTTGACCGTGGTTTATAGTTTTATTGTCAGACCGCTGGCCGCGAACTGGCAAGAGCTCAATCGCCAAATTCTTGAACAGGAAATAGAGCTGAAAAGCAACATCAGATACATTAGCCAAAAAGAGCAGGTCAGGGATATCTATCGTCAGCTGGCCGGTGTTATTCAGAAAGGGGGAGTGGACGAAGAAGAGGTAACCGCGTTGTTACGCTTTGTGGAAAAAACGGCCAAAGACTCAACCCTCCATATCTCCAACATCAGACCCAAGCCGATCAAAGATTTGGTGTTTTGTAAGAAATACATTTTAGAGATGAATTGCCAAGCCACCATGGAAGGCTACATCAAGTTTATTTATACCTTGCAGCAGTCCGAACAATTAATCAGGGTAGAGAATTTAAGGATCACGGCTGCAAAGAGCTCCAGCCCCCAGCTTAAAGCCCGCCTAATTATTAGCAAAATTTTAGCCAGCCAGTAACCCTAGCCTTTTTCAATCCCCAGCTATCTAAAAGCATAAGTAAGTCTAAGTAAATTTATAATAAAATAGTTGACAACATTATGTTTTAGTGTTAAACTACTCTCTAGGTAGAGAGTGGAGTGTTCAAGATGAGAGATATTTATCTAGTCAAAGATCTGGCCCGGCTCTCCGGACAGTCTGTGCATACGATTAAGTACTATTTGAAAATTGCTTTAATTAAAGAGGTCGGACGCTGTCCGGAAACACGGTTTCGTTATTTTAATTCAAGTACGTTAGAAAGGTTACTGCGCATCCGCCAATTACGTAAACTAAATCGTCCAATCAGGGAAATCAAGGAGCGTTTGGACTGATGAGTTATTTTAACCAGCTTAATTTAACCAAAGAGCCTTTTTCTACAAGCCCTGATCCGGCTTTTTTTTATCGCTCTTTTGCTCACAATACGGCCCTGCAAAGATTGGAAATCGCGATTAGATTAAGAAGGGGCTTGAGCCTGATTTTAGGTGACGTGGGTACCGGCAAGACGACATTAAGCCGGACCCTGCTGCAGAACTTTCATGACGAGGAGGACTTCCGGTTTTACATGATTTTAGACCCCTCTTACAAATCTGAATTTCAATTCTTAGCGGCGCTGACCCGGATGATGGACACTAAACCCAACTTCCGTTCGACGTTAGACTATAAAGAGGCCTTGGAGAAATTTTTATTCAAACAGGGAGTAGAAGAAAATAAGACCATCGTCTTACTGATCGATGAAGGCCAGAAGCTGACCCCCGATTTTTTGGAGATTTTGCGGATTTTGCTAAATTACGAAACCAATGAGTATAAACTTTTACAATTAGTCATTGTCGCCCAGATGGAAATCTTGCCGCGGCTTAAAAAGATTAAGAACTTTTTAGACCGGGTCAGTCTAAAATATATTATCAATCCGCTGGATCAGCAGGAAACCAAAGAGATGATCCTGTTTCGGCTGCAACAGGCCGGACTTGATTCCGCGGGCAGCCTGTTCACTGAAGAGGCGATCAAGTTAATTTTTGAGCAGACTCAAGGGTACCCGCGCCGGATTTCCATTTTGTGCCATAACGCCCTGGAGGCCTGTGTAATGAGCGGCCGGGAGATAGTTGATACCGATTTGATCCAGTCGTTAATTGAAGATGAAGTTAAGGTAGGAATAGGATAAAAGATGCAGGACAATATTAGCCCGGAAGAACGGCTGTTGCGCCTGATTCGTAAACCAGCTAAAAAAACAGCTCAGAAAAATCAGATTGCTCAACCTAAACTGACTAAGCGCGATCCAGAGCAAAGGTTTTTCCCGATCCTGTTGCCGGTCTTAGCGCTGTTAGCGGCATATTTCATCTTCGATTTGCTCAGCGCTCGGCCGCAAAGACCGGTTCAGTTTACTCCGCAGGCGTTGAGCTTGCCGCGACAGTTATCCCCTGAAGTTGAAACGGCCAAGCCACTAGCTTATTATCTGGAGCCGATAAAGGCAAAAGGCCTGTTCGCAGATTCCGGCCCGACAACAGCAGCGCTTGCGCCTTCGGCAACGTTTACTGAAATAGTTTCCCAATTGAAGCTACAAGGGATTATTTCCGGACCAGAACCACAAGCGGTGATTGAAGATACGCGGACAAAAAAAGTTCATTTTCTTTCTCCAGGCGGATATATCGGCGAGATTGAATTGACAGAAATCCTTCCGGGAAAAGTTAAGTTAAATTATCACGGGCAAGAAGCGGAGTTAGCGTTATAAAAGCAAAAAAACGTAGGCTAAAATTAAGGGAGCGAAAAAGATGAAAAAGCCGGTCACGATCTATCTTTTAACCTGCTTATTAATTATCCCTGCGATTTTATCGGCTCAGCCGGAGAGTCAAGTTGCCGATGCCCAGAGCTCCAGCGTCTCGGCGGGAAAGGTCTCTCTGGATATGAAGGGGATGGATATTGTTGATGTGCTAAAAATCTTAGCCATGCGCGGAAATCTTAATATAGTGGCCGGCAAGAACGTCCGCGGCAAAGTAACCCTGTTTCTTAAAAATGTAGAAGTGATCGATGCCTTAGAGATTATTTTAGCCGCCAATGACTTAGCCTATGAAAAGCAGGGTGAGATTATCAATGTGATGAGCGAAAGAGATTATGAGCTTTTGTATGGTGAGAAAAGTTATGATAAGAAAATAGCGAAAATCATTCGGCTGGAATTTGCCAAAGCCGTGGAGGTGAGTAAAGCGCTTAATCAAATCAAAAGCAAAATCGGCAAAGTTATTGTTGATCAGAGCTCCAATACGCTGGTGCTGATGGATGTGCCTGATAAAATTAAACAGATGGAAGCGGCAGTCAAAAGCATGGATTTAGCCACCACTACCGAGACCTTTACGCTAAACTTTGCCCAGGCCAAAGATGTCGCGGAAAAGATAAGTGAGTCATTGACTAAAAATTTAGGTCAGGTTAAAGTTGATGAGCGGATGAACAAACTAATTATTACCGATCTGCCGGAAAGGATTGAGTATATCTCCAGGGTGATCGATGATTTTGATGAGAAGGACATGGTCGTGCTGATTGAGGCCAAGATCATTCAGCTTACTTTAAATAAAGATCTTGGTTACGGGGTTAACTGGAATAATGTCTTTGCCGGCATTGATACAATCGCCCGGTCCGACCTTTCGATTAATCTAGCCGGTGTGACCGAAGACACTACTTTTACATATACCCGGGCTCATGGGGCGACTGAATATGGCGACCAAGTAATCTTACGTCTTTTGGATACGTTGGGTAAGGCCAATGTGCTTTCCACGCCTAGAATTGTAGTCTCTAACAACGAAGAGGCAAAAGTATTGATCGGAACCAGAGAGGCCTATGTGACCTCGACCGTTACTCAGACCGACGGCACCACTACTACCGCCGACAATGTCGAATTTGTCAATGTCGGAGTAAGTCTGGCGGTGACCCCGACAATTAGCCGCGACGGTTACATCTCCATGAAGATTAAGCCGGAGGTCAGCTCAGCCCCGACCACCTTGGAATTAACCAATCCCGACGGTAGCGTACGCACCAGCGTGCCCATTGTGACCACCTCTGAGGCCGAGACCCAACTAATGGTTAAAGACGGCACGACTATTATTATGGCCGGGCTAATGAAGGATACCCGTAAAGATAATACTGAACGGCTGCCCTTCTTAGCCGATATCCCGATCATCGGTCACGTCTTTCAGAGCCGGGGTCAGGAAGATGAGAAAATAGAATTAGTAATTTTTCTCACCCCCACGATTATTTCAGAAGACGATGATTTTGAGGGCGAGATGATTCCTTATTTAGATGATCACCAACAGACCGGAGTCGATGCTGAAGCAGAGCCGGATCAACTGGCCCTAAATACGAAAAAAGATGATCAATTGATTTGGCTAGAGCCGGAGCTAGAGTCAGCCGACTTAGACCTGGAGCTGTCTAAAATTACCGCTGAGCCGATTGGGTTTTATGGCAATTTCCGGGAATATTGCGATTATTTGACCGATGAGATTGAGCAACAGTTGCAGCAGAACACGCCCAGGCAAATCAAGCGCCAGGAAGCCGAATTAAGTTTTGTCCTGGCTTACGATGGTTCTTTACAAGGCCGGCCTGAGATTCTATCTTTTGTAGATCAAGAAGTAGAAGATTTAATTGTGCAAAGTGTTTCCGGGGCGGCCCCGTTTTCGCCTTTTCCCAAGGACTATCTTCAGGACCAGGAGACCTTTATTTTAAGCGTAGAATTTGGAAATTGAGCCCGAATATGGAAGATAGCAGCAGAAAAGATGCATTGCTGGGAGAGTTGTTGATCAATAAAGGATTGCTGACTATTGATCAGTTAGACCTGGCCTTGCAGGAACAAAAGAAAACCGGCGGGTTTATTGGCACAATTATCACTAAGTTGGGGTTCATAAAAGACGAACAACTTTTGCCTGTGCTCTCGGAGCAATTAGGCTTTACTTATGTCAAGTTAGGCGAGATTAAAGTTAGTCCCGAAGTAATTAAAGTAGTCCCGGCGAAATTTGCCTGCCACTACAGATTAATCCCCTTAAAAAAGAAAGATCAGGTCCTGACTATTGCGGTTAGCGATCCAATGAATATCCAGGTCTTAGATGATTTACGCCTTTTGTTAGATTTAGAAATTAATCCAGTCCTGGCTGCGGAAAAAGATATTTTAGAGAGCATCAGGAAATACTATGGCGTGGGGGCGGACACGGTAGAGAAAATGGTGGCTGCGCCTGAAGGCCTGCAGGGGTTGACGACTTATCAGGCCGGAGTCGAAGACTTAGCAGACATGGCTGAGGATGCCTCGATAGTCAAATTTGTTAATCAAATCATTCACCAGGCTGTCACTGATCGGGCCACTGATATTCATATTGAGCCGTTTGAGAACCAGCTGCGGATCAGGTATCGGGTTGACGGCGTGCTTTATGACGCTAATGTCCCGGAGGAGATTAAACATTTTCATTCCAGTATTGTCTCGCGGATTAAAATCATGTCTAATCTGGATATTGCCGAAAGACGCCTGCCGCAAGACGGACGGATCCTGGTCAGGTTTGAAGACCGGGATTTGGACCTGCGGATTTCAATCCTGCCTACTCCTTACGGGGAAAGCATCGATATCCGGATTCTGGTGCCGAGCATGCTTTATAATCTTGAGAACTTAGGCATTTCAAAAAATGATTTAGAGATCTTGGAAAAGTTGATCAAAAATCCAAACGGGATTATTTTTGTTACCGGACCTACCGGAAGCGGCAAGACCACCACCCTTTATGCCTGCCTGAACCAAATCAATGACGCCAAAAAGAAGATTATCACTATCGAAGACCCGATTGAATATCAAATCCGCGGGATTACCCAGATCCAGGTCCAGCCTTTGATTGGTTTAAGTTTTGCTCAAGGGTTACGTTCGATGCTCAGGCACGATCCCGACGTAATGATGGTTGGAGAGGTCCGGGACATCGAGACAGCCGAAATTACTATCCGGGTGGCTTTGACCGGCCACTTGGTTTTTAGTACCGTGCATACCTCTGATGCCGCCGGCGGGGTAGTCAGGCTGCTGGATATCGGAATTGAGCCCTATTTGATTTCTTCCTCGGTAGAATGTTTTGTCGCCCAGCGGCTGGTCCGTCTGGTTTGTCCGAAATGCAAACAGCAAACAAAACTTGAACCTGAAGTCTTGCGCGAATTGCAACTTCCTCCCGAAGCAGACTCAGCCACAATGAAATTCTTTTCCGGCCGGGGTTGTGAATTTTGTAAATTTACCGGCTACCGCGGCCGGACCGGTATTTATGAGTTTTTACTGATGAAGGATCCAGTCCGGGAGCTAATTCTTAATCGGGCCTCAGCCAGCGAAATCCGCAAGCAGGCCATTGCCAGCGGGATGCACACCCTGCGCCAGGATGGCTGGGGAAAGGTAAAAAGCGGTTTAACCACCCCTGCGGAAGTAATCAGGGTGACGCAGGAAGAATAGCCCCTTCAAGCCCGCCTGACCCCCTTACCAAGATAGCGCAGACGTTAACTTATTTATTTGACAGAGCATGCGTTACGTGCTAAAATATTTCTTCTGTTGAGACAAAAGAAGGGGAAAAAATGGCAAAGCTGAATAAAGCGAATCTGAAGAAGATTGTGACTAATTTCAAGCGGGCCAAGGTATTAGTTATCGGCGATTTGATCTTAGACGAATTTATTTGGGGCAAAGTCTCGCGAATTTCCCCGGAGGCGCCGGTACCTGTGGTCTGGGTCAATTCTGAGTCATTTATGCCGGGTGGCGCGGCTAACGTAGCCAACAATATTCATGCCTTAGGGCCAAAATGCCTGATCTGCGGCGTAATCGGCGGTGATGAGCGCGGCCGGGTGATTACGGATGATTTGCGCAGGAAGGATATTGATGTCGCCGGGGTGATCGTTGACCATGAGCGGCCGACTACTTTGAAGACGCGGGTGATTGCCCACCATCAGCAGGTAGTGCGGATCGACCGGGAAGACGTTAATAACATAGATAGTAATGTCGTTAAGCAGATGCTCAGCTACTTAAAAGAAAAGATAGCTGATGTCGATGCGGTGCTGATTGAGGACTATGGCAAAGGCGTAATCGTGCCCGAGCTTTTAGAGGAAACGGTAAAACTGGCTCAGCAGCACGATAAAATTATTACCGTGGATCCGAAAGAAAATCATTTCTCTTTTTATCAAAATACGACCCTGATTACCCCTAATCACCACGAGGCCGCCAAGGTCACCGGCAAGGAAATTAAGAATGAACAGGATTTAGAGCAAGCCGGACAGAGCTTACTAGCTGAGCAGTCTGCTCAAGCGATTTTAGTTACTCTTGGTGAGGATGGGATGCGGCTGTTTGAACGCGACGCTAAGTCAATTCATATCCCCACTGTGGCTCAGGAGGTATTCGACGTCTCCGGCGCCGGAGACACCGTAATCGCCACCGCTACCGCGGCTTTAGCCAGCGGGGCCTCGATGTTAGAAGCCGCGCATATTGCTAATTATGCCGCTGGCATCGTGGTCGGCAAAGTAGGGGTAACTGTAGCCACAGCCAAAGAGTTATCAGATCGGCTAGATAAATAAACCCGTTGGTTTTTAGGAGGTGCTTAACACATGAAAGCAATTGGCGTAATCCCGGCACGATATGAATCTAGCCGTTTTCCAGGAAAATGCCTGGCCCCAATATTTGACCGGCCGTTAATTCAATATACTTACGAAGCGGCGCTGAAGGCTACCTCCTTAGAAGAGTTACTGATCGCTACCGATGATGAAAGGATTGTCCAGGCCGTAGAAAAATTTGGCGGCCGGGCGGTGCTGACCGCGAAAGAGCATCAATCGGGTACGGATCGCTTAACTGAGGTGGTTAACCCGATCGACGCTGAGATTGTGGTCAATATTCAAGCCGATGAGCCCTTAATTCACTTCTCGATGATTAACGATTTAGTCGATGCTCTTGAGCAGCAGTCTGACCCGCCCATGGCTACGCTAATTCACCGCATTGAGGACCAAAATGAATTACGAGACCCTAATGTGGTCAAGGCGGTCAAGGATAAAAATAATTTCGCCATTTATTTTTCACGTTCACTGATCCCGCATCCCCGCTCTTCTTTTAATATCCCCGATCAGCTGCTTTTTTATAAGCACATCGGCCTTTACGCCTATACAAAAGATTTTCTTTTTACTTTTACAAATTTGCCGGTGGGCGAGCTGGAGCAGGTCGAGCGCTTAGAGCAGCTGCGGGCCTTAGAGCACGGATATAAGATTAAACTTATTGAGACCAATTTTGATACTATTGGCGTGGATACACCGGAAGATTTAGAGAAGGTCAAGGCCCGGATCCAAAAAGAGAAGGCCAGAAGCGTTTAGTTTAAAGGTTGTAATGATGATAATGAAAAGAAAACAGGAAATCAGGATAGGAAAAATAAGACTGAGCAACGCCAGGCCGCTGGTGCTGATTGCCGGGCCTTGCGTGATCGAAACAGAAAAGTTTTCTTTTAATTGCGCCCGGCAGTTAAAGAAAATTGCTCAAAAGCTGGATGTCCCGCTGATCTTTAAATCCAGCTATGATAAAGCTAATCGTTCCTCTTTGCGCTCCTATCGCGGGCCGGGCATTAAGCCGGGCTTGGAAATTTTAAAAAAAATAAAGCAAGACTTGTCTTTGCCGGTAATTAGTGATGTGCATTGCCGCAGTGAAGTCGAGCAGGCGTCCGACGTTTTAGATATTATTCAAATCCCGGCATTTTTATCACGCCAGACTGATTTGCTGATTGCTTGCGCCAAAACAAAAAAACCGATCAATATCAAGAAGGGCCAATTTTTAGCGCCCTGGGATGTAAAAAATATACTCAAGAAACTGACCTCCTCCGGCAATAAAAGTATTATTCTCACCGAACGCGGCAGTTCTTTTGGTTACAATAATTTAGTCAGCGATATGCGGTCGTTAAGTATTTTGGCTGGGTATGGCTGGCCGGTAATCTTTGACGGCACGCATAGCGTGCAACTTCCCGGGGCCGGGGGCTGCGCATCGGGCGGCGAGCGGCAATTTATCTCATCTTTATCCCGGGCCGCGGTAGCGGTGGGCTGCGCCGGGCTGTTCCTGGAAGTGCACCCTAAACCTGCCCAGGCCCCATGTGACGGTCCGAATTCGATTAATTTTCGCCAATTAGAGGACCTGCTCAAAGAAGTCAAGCCGATCGATAAAATTGTAAAAAGTCTTAAGGGATAAAATAAAGGCGGTGGTTGTGTCAATTAAGCGGGCAAAAGAAGTGTTAAGAATTGAGTCGGAAGCGATTCGCCGTTTGAGCCAGCGGCTTGATCAGAGCTTTCAACAGGCGGTGGATTTGCTCTTTTCCTGTAAAGGCAGGATTGTGGTTACCGGTATGGGCAAGGGCGGGATAATTGGCCAGAAGATCTCCGCGACCTTGTCTTCGATCGGTCGGCCCAGTCTTTGGCTGCATCCGGCTGAGGCGCTGCACGGAGATTTAGGCCGGGTGATCCGCGATGATGTAGTATTAGCTATTTCAAATAGCGGAGAGACCGAAGAGATTTTAAGGCTGCTGCCGACAATTAAGAAGATGGGGGTTGAGCTGATCTGTTTAACTGGCAATCTCAGATCCACGCTAGCCAAAAATAGCAATATTGTCCTGGATGTCAGCGTGCGCGAGGAGGCCTGTCCGTTGGGCCTGGTGCCTACCGCCAGCACCACGGTAATGTTAGCTATGGGAGATGCCCTTTCCGTAGCCGTTTTGGAAAAGAAGGGGCTGAAGAAGGAAGAATTTGCTTTTTATCATCCCGGAGGGAATTTAGGCAAGAAGCTATTACTGAAAACCGCCGATATTATGCGCAAAGGCAAGACCAACCCGATTGTTAAAGAAAATACCTTAGTTAAAGATGTGCTCCTGGCGATTACTAAGGCCCGCTCGGGAGCCGCGTGTATTGTCAATAAAAAGGGCGCTTTAATCGGTATCTTTACCGATGGCGACCTGCGCCGCCACCTAGAACACGATGAGCATTTATCCCAGCGGAAGATAAAAGAAGTAATGACTAAAACCCCGATACTGATTGAGGGCGAACGGCTGGCAGCTGAGGCCTTGGGTGTGATGCAAAGCAAAAAGATAGATGAGGTGCCGGTGGTTGATAAAAAGGGCCGGCCGATTGGTTTGTTAGACGTACAAGATCTGTTGAAAGCTGGTTTGGTTTAGACCAAAAAGCGATGAATATTAGAGACCGCGCGAAAAAGATCAAGATGCTGGTTTTGGATGTTGACGGCGTGCTCACCGATGGCCGGATTATCTATGATCGCCAGGGTGAACAGCTGAAATGCTTCCACGTCTTAGATGGCATGGGCCTGGCCCTTTTAAAGCGAACTCAGATCAAAGTGGCTTTAATTACGGCCAAGAGCTCAAAGGCCCTCTTACGCCGCGCCCGTGACATTGGCGCGGTAGAGGTCAAGCAGGGTGCTCACGATAAATCCCTGGCCTTTAAACAGTTGCTCAAGAAATATAATTTAAACAAAGAAGATACTTGCTTCATTGGTGACGATCTATTGGATTTGCCGGTTATCAGGCGCGCCGGATTAGCCGTGGCCGTGGCTAATGCCTGTGCTGAGGTTAAAACACTAGCCCATTATGTCACTAAAAAAAAGGGTGGAGCAGGCGCGGTCAGAGAGGTTATTGAGATTATTTTGCGGGCGCAGAATAAATGGCGTAAGTTGATTGAAAAATATTTGCGGTAAGTGAGACCAATTTTCCTATTTCTCTGCTTGATTAGCATTGTGGCTCTGGGCTGCGCCGGGACGGACCAAGCAGATCAAGCTGAGCCGGTAGATCAAACCGACCAAGAAGATTTAGCCGAGGCCCCGGATGAGATGCTTTCCAGTTTTTCGGTCAGCGGATATGGGGAAAACGGGATGCGCCAGTGGGACCTGGAAGGCACCAGCGCCGATATTATGACGCAGGAAATTAAATTAGAAAATGTCAAAGCGAAAGTTTATGGTCAGGATACCAATATGAATATTGTGGCCGAGACCGGTAGTTTAAACCGGGCCGATAATAATGTGCATCTGGAGAAGAATGTCGTAGTTACTTCCGATGACGGCGCCAGGCTAACCGCTGATTATCTGGATTGGAATGCCCAAAATCAGACCATGGCCACGGATAGCCCGGTCTGGATTCAAAGAGGGGTGATGCAGGCTAAGGGCGTCGGCCTAATGGCGCAACCGGAATTGCAGAAAGTGGCCCTGAAAAAAGACGTGACTGTGGAAGTCTCATTTGCAAAAGAGTCTGCTGGTTTGGAGGCCAGCCAGCCAAGCAGCACAGTGATTACCTGCGACGGCCCTTTAGATGTAGATTACCAAAACAATTTGGCTATTTTTCACGACAATGTTAACGTCCAGGATGCGCGCGGTGAGATCTTTTCTAATAAAATGGATGTATATTTCGGCGCGGGAGACTCTGCCGCTGATGCCGCCAAACAAGTCGCGGGCATGGAGGGTGTGGGCATCGACAAGGTAGTAGCTTGGGGAGATGTGCAGATTCACCACGGAGAGAATACTACCTACAGCCAAAAGGCAGTTTATGATACCCGGACCGGGAAACTGACGCTTACCGGTCAGCCGCAATTAGTAATTTATTCTGCTGATGATTTGGCTCAAATGTCCGGAGCTAAAGAGGGACAATGAAATACTTACTGGAAACCAAAGAATTAGTTAAGGCTTATGGCGGTCGCCGGGTGGTCAACCATGTGAATATCAACGTGCAAAAAGGCGAAGTAGTCGGCCTGTTAGGGCCTAACGGCGCCGGTAAGACCACTACCTTTTATATGATCGTGGGCGCGATTACTCCTGATCAAGGTAAGATTACCTTTCACAATAAAGAGATTAGCGCCCTGCCGATGTATCAGCGGGCTCGCCGGGGCATCGGTTACCTGGCCCAGGAGAGCTCTGTTTTTCGTAAGCTCTCAGTGGAAGATAATATTATGTCGATACTGGAGACTTTAAATATTTCGCGTAAAGAAAGAACGCGCCGGCTAAAAAGACTTTTAGCCGAATTAAATATCTCATACTTAGCGAAAAATAAGGCCTACACTCTGTCCGGAGGAGAAAGAAGGCGTCTGGAGATCACCCGGGCCTTAGCTACTAATCCCAGCTTCATTCTTTTAGATGAGCCTTTTAGCGGGATCGATCCGATTGCCGTATTTGAGACCCAGGAAATAATTAACTCTCTAAAAAGTAAAGGCTTGGCGGTGCTGCTTACCGATCATAGTGTGCGCGAAACATTGGCGATTACCGACCGGGCCTACATTATGGCTGAGGGCAAGATCCTGATTTCCGGCACGGCCAAACAGTTGATTACCGATGCCCGGGCCAGAGAGATCTATTTAGGTGAAAAATTCCACATGTAAGTGAGGACCAGACTTATGGAGGCCACGTGAAGTGCGACGTTAAAAACATCAGTGGTTGTCAGAAACAAATTAATATTGAAATTTCCGGGACTGAGTTAAGCGCGGGTTTTGAGCGGGTCTATGCCGACATCCGTAAATCCGCCCGGATCCCGGGGTTTAGGCCGGGAAAGGCCCCGCGGGATTTGATTGAGACGCGTTTCGGCGGCCAGGCCAAAGAAGAACTATTGCGCCGGGCGATTCCAGAATATTACATGTTAGCGGTCAAGCAACAGGAACTTTTTCCGGTTGCGCCTCCGGACATAGAAAATGTGCAATTGCAAGACGATTCGCTTAAGTTTAGCGCCAAGGTCGATGTCCGGCCGGAGGTCAAAATAAAGTCTTATAAAAAATTAAAATTGGCCAAAAAAAATATTGCCGTTACGCAGGAGCAAATCAACCAGGCCCTGGAGCGCTTAAGAGCGTCTAAAGCCAAAGATCAGCAACAACCCCCCAAGCTGGATGATCAGCTGGCCAAGGATCTGGGCTTTAATTCCTTGACGCATTTGCAAGATGTGGTCCGGGACAACTTAAATGCTCAGGCCGAAGCGGAAGCAAAAAGAGATTTAGAACGACAGCTGCTGGAGCAGCTGTTAAAGCGGGCTGCTTTAGATGTCCCAGAGTCTCTAGTCAAAGCCCAAACCCAGGAGACCTTTAAGCAGATCAGAATGAATTGTATTTTGCGCGGGGAGAAAGAGGAAGATATTCAAGCCAAGGAGACGCAATTGCAACAGCAGGCACAAGCCTTAGCCGCACAAAGAGTAAAGCTGTCTTTTATGCTCGATAAGATTGCCGAGCTAGAGAATATTCAGGTCGAACAGCAGGATTTGGAAGCCAGGATAGAAGGCTTAGCTCAACACACCGGCAAGAGCAAAGATGAAGTCCAGGCCTATCTGGAAAAAGAAAATTTATTAGGCGGGATTAAAGCGGAACTCCGGGATGGCAAAACCGTGGCATTTTTAATGAAAGAGGCAGAGATTAAGGAATGAAAAAGGGGGGTAGGAAATGAATGAGAAGATGCAGGCCTTAGTGCCAATAGTAGTCGAGACTACATCAAGAGGCGAGCGGGCATACGACATCTATTCACGTTTGCTCAAAGACCGGATAATTTTTATTGGCGACGCGATCAACGACGTAATCGCCAACCTGGTGATTGCCCAAATGTTATTCTTGCAAATGGAAGACCCGGATCGAGAGATCAATGTCTACATTAATACACCCGGCGGGATCGTTACCTCCGGGCTGGCCATCTATGATACTATGCAATTTCTAAAGCCGGAAGTCTCTACCTACTGTATGGGCCAGGCCACCAGCATGGGGGCGGTGCTCTTGGCCGCCGGCACCAAAGGAAAAAGATATGCCTTGCCGCATTCCCGGGTGATGATTCATCAGCCCTGGGGCGGGGTCCAGGGGGCGGCCGCGGATATTAGTATCCAGGCTAAGGAGATCTTGAATATGCGTGATAAGCTCTACGATATTTTAGTTAAACACACCGGCCAAGATTTAGACAAGATTAAGCGGGATTGCGATCGCGATTTCTTTATGTCCGCAGAGGAAGCCAAAAATTACGGTCTCGTAGACGAGGTCATCCAAGCCAGTAACGTTAAGAAGAAGAAAAAATAAATAAGCTTAAAGGAGTCATTATGCAAAAGAAGTATTTACTTACTCCCGGGCCAACGCCTTTACCGGAGGCAGTCCTTAAGGCCTTAGGGAAACCGATCATCCACCACCGGACTGCTGAATTTCAACAGATACTCGGCGAAGTTAACCAGGGGTTGCAGTATTTGTTCCAGACCAAAGGCCCGGTGTTTACTTTCTCCGCTTCGGGTACAGGCGTGATGGAAGCGGCGGTGGTCAATCTGCTTTCACCCACAGATAAGGCGATCGTGGTTTGCGCCGGTAAGTTTGGCGAGCGCTGGCAGGAGATCTGCGCGGCTTGCGGCGTGCAAGTGATCGCGATTAATGTTGAATGGGGCCGGGCGGTTTCGCCTGAGCAAATCAAAAGCTTACTCAGCGAACACAAGGACGCCAAGGCCGTGTTTACCACTTTATGCGAGACCTCCACCGGGGCAGTGACGGATATCCAGGCGATTGGTCAGATTGTTAAAGATACTGCAGCAGTCCTGGTTGTTGACGCGATCAGCGGCTTAGGCGCCGAAGAATTACAAACTGACAATTGGCATGTTGACTGCGCGGTCGCCGGCTCGCAAAAAGCAATGATGCTGCCTCCGGGCTTAGGTTTTTGCACCTTAAGTGGAAAGGCAGAAAAACTGCTTGATCAATCTAAACTGCCAAAATATTATTTTGATTTTAAAAAAGCCAAAAAGTCTTTCGCCAAGAATGATACACCGTTTACTCCGGCTGTATCCTTAATCGTGGCCTTACGTGAGGCCCTGAACTTAATTAGAACCGAAGGGTTAGAAAATGTGATTAAAAGGCACAAGCTAATGGCTGAGGCGACCAGGGCGGCGTTGCAGGCGCTGGGTTTTAAGCTGTTTGCTCAGACTTTTTGTAATGTAGTTACCTCAGCGCTGGTGCCGGATGGGATTGACAGCACGGCGTTAGTTAAATTAATGCGCACCAAATATGGGGTGAGCATTGCCAATGGCCAGGCCGAACTAAAAGGAAAAGTAATTCGCGTAGCCCATCTGGGCCACATTACACAAGAGGATCTTAACTTCGGAATTTCAGTGCTGGAGAAGGCGCTGGTAGAATTGGGACATAATAAGGAGTGAGTGAAATGAAGGTCTTGATCAGTGATAAGTTGGCTCCGGAGGGGCTAAAGATTCTGCAGGCGGCTAAGTCGATTCAAGTTGATGTTAAGACCGGCTTGAGCCCTGAGGAATTAAAAAAGGCTATTCGCGATTATGAGGGTTTAATTGTCCGCAGCAGCACCAAGGTCACCAAAGATATTATTGAGGCGGCAAAAAAATTAAAGATTATCGGCCGGGCCGGTGTCGGCCTGGATAACGTGGATGTGGAAGCTGCCTCCAGAAAGGGGATCGTAGTGATGAATGCCCCCGGGGGCAACACTATCTCTACGGCCGAGCATACCATCAGCATGATCTTGGCCCTTTCGCGCAACATCTCCCAATCTCACCATTCTTTAAAAGACGGAAAGTGGGATCGCAAAAAATTTATGGGAGTTGAAATTTACGGCAAGAACTTAGGCATTATCGGCTTAGGCCGGATTGGTACTGAGGTCGCCAAGCGGGCGTTGAGTTTCGGGATGAAGATCCTGGCCTTTGACCCTTACCTGGCTTTAGAGAAGGCCCAGGCCTTAAAGATCGAGTCGGTTAAGTTAAGTGAGCTGCTTAAGCGCGCGGATTATCTTACTGTGCATACGCCGTTAACCGCGGATACAAAACATTTGATTTCAGATAAAGAGATCGCGGCGATGAAAACAGGGGTGCGAATCGTTAATTGCGCCCGCGGCGGGATCATTGATGAGCAGGCCCTGGTTAAAGGCCTTAAATCCGGCAAGATTGCCGGTTGCGCTTTAGACGTCTTTGAGCATGAGCCGCCGTTGGCCAGCCCGTTGCTGCAGATAGATAATGTCATCGCTACGCCGCATCTGGGGGCCTCAACAGAAGAGGCCCAGGTTAATGTGGCTATTGATATCGCCGCCCAAATGCGTGATGCGCTTTTGGGCCGGGGGATGTGCAACGCGGTTAATGCCCCTTGCTTAACTCCGGAAGTGGCCGAGATTGTTCAGCCATATGTGACTTTGGCTGAGAAGATGGGTTCACTATTAAGCCAACTTTCCGTAGGCCGGATCTCGCGGTTAAAGATTGAATATCGGGGTGATATCGGAAGTTATGATACCACGCCGATTACAATTGCTTGCGTCAAGGGCATGTTACAGCCTTTTATGGGCGAGACGGTTAACTACGTTAATGCCTGCGTACTAGCCAAGGAGAGAAAGATCGGTATTGAAGAGACCAAGACAGAAAAGGTCAAGAACTTCGCTAACCTGCTTTCGGTCGAAATGAAGACCGAAAAGGAAGAATTAACTGTTTGCGGGACGGTGTTTGGCAAATCTGACCCGCGGATTGTGCAAATCAACAGGTTTTATGTCGAGGCCCATCCCGGCGGGCATATGTTAGTGATCCGCAATAAAGATTTACCGGGTGTGGTGGGAGAGATCGGGACTATTTTAGGTCAAAACAAAATAAATATCGCCGAGATGACTTTTGGCCGCGAGAAGGCCGGCGGACAAGCGGTTAGCGTCTGTAATGTGGACAGCGACATCTCCAAAAATATTTTAGAAAAAATCAAAAAAGCAAAAAATGTATATGATGCCAAGCTGATCAAACTATAAGTGAGGTGAAGACCGTGGCTAAAAAACCGAAGATTCGGATTCTCGATGTAACTAACCGGGATGGCGTGCAAACTTCGCGGTTAGGGCTGGCCAAACTGCAAAAAACCATGATCAACCTCTATCTTAACGAAATCGGTGTTTATCAGAGCGAGTTTGGCTTTCCGGTAACTCATCATGAGACCAACTATCTCAACGCCAACTTGGAGTTAGCCAGAAAAGGCGTGATTGCGCCAATGGTTTTAAGTGGCTGGGCCCGGGCGATTCCTCAGGACGTAGAGACGGCGATGAAGCTGACCAAGGTTCAGCATTTAAATATCTCTATTTCCACTTCCGATCAGATGATTAAAGGTAAATTTCAAGGCCGGAAAAATAGAGACGACGTGATTAAGCTGATGACGCAGGCCTTGCGCTTAGCGCGCAAAAAAGGCATTAAGACTATCGGGGTCAATGCCGAAGATGCCTCGCGCACCGACCTTAATTACTTGATTAGATTCGCTCAGGCCGCAAAAGATCACGGGGCCGACCGGATTAGGTATTGTGATACGTTGGGCTTTGACGACCCAATCTCAATTTATGACCGGGTTTATCAATTAGCCAATGTGGTCAAGCTTCCGATTGAGCTGCACTGCCATAATGATTTAGGCATGGTGGTCGGAGTTTCGGTAATGGGCGCTAAGGCCGCCAATGATGTGGGTTTGGATGCCTACATCAATACCACCGTTAATGGTATGGGCGAGCGGGCCGGAAACGCTGATCTGGTCTCGGTGATTTTAGCGGTAAAGTATTCCAGCGGCATGAAGGGCAAGTATCTCTTAGATGAAAGAATTAATTTAAGTCACTCTTGGAAGATAGCAAAATATGGTTCCTATGCCTTTGGGGTGCCGTTTCCGATTAATCAGCCCGGCGTCGGGGCCAATGCCTTTGCCCATGAATCCGGCATTCACGCTGACGGGGCCTTAAAAGATAGACGAAATTATGAATTATACGACTATGAGGAACTGGGCCGCGGTGAGCCGGAGATCATCGAGACCGGCCGAAAGATTACCGCGGGAGAATATTCGGGGATTAAGGGTTTTCGCAACGTGTTTGAGAAATTGGAAATAAAGTTCAAAGATGACCGCGAGGCGACCAAGATCCTGGAACTGGTGCGTTATGCCAATGTGCACACACAGAAGCCTCTGACTAACGACGAGTTGAGCTTTATCGCTAAACACCCTGACATAGCTAAGAAAATATTCACTATGGCGCCATGAGTACAAAAATTATAGTCGGAGCCCAGTGGGGCGATGAAGGCAAGGGCAAGATCATCGATGTGCTTTCCCGGCGGGCCGATATCATTGTTCGGTTCCAGGGCGGCAATAATGCCGGACATACGGTAGTGGTCGATAACCGGCAGTTTATCTTGCACCTGATCCCCTCCGGGGTGTTGCATCAGGGAAAGATTTGCGTAATCGGTAACGGCGTAGTGATTGACCCCCAAGTCTTATTGGCCGAAATCGACAACCTCAAAGAACAGGGCATTGACATAGACAGCAATTTAAAGATCTCTGACCAGGCCCACCTGATTTTTCCTTACCACAAAATAATCGACCGCCTGCGCGAAAAGAAAAAGGCCCGGCTGAAAATCGGCACCACCGGCAGGGGCATCGGTCCCTGTTATGCCGACAAGGTCAATCGCTGCGGGATTAGATTTAGCGATCTTTTGGATCAGGATGTGTTTCGAAAAAAACTAAAATCGGTCTTGATTGAAAAGAATGAGATCTTTAGAAAGATTTATCAGCACCCGGGATTTTCTTTTAATCAGATCTATCGCCAGTATCAAGAGTACGCGCAAAGAATGGAAAAATATGTTGCTGATTGCGCGCGGTTTCTTAATGCCGAGATCAAAAAGGGTAAAAATATACTTTTTGAAGGCGCCCAGGGCACGGTTTTAGATGTGGATTTTGGCACTTACCCCTATGTAACTTCTTCTTCGACTACATCCGGAGGGGCTTGTATTGGTACAGGCGTGGGCCCCGTTTGCATCGATAGAATCATCGGTGTAGTTAAGGCCTATACAACCCGCGTCGGCAGCGGTCCATTTCCCACGCAATTTCCCCCGGCGTTATTGCATAGAGTGCGTAAACTGGGCCAGGAATTCGGGGCGACTACCGGAAGGCCCCGCAGATGCGGCTGGTTTGACGCGGTCATCGCCCGGCGGGCGGTAATGGTCAATTGTCTGCAGGAACTGGCGGTGACTAAATTAGACGTGCTCGACCAGTTAAAGACAATCAAGGTTTGCACCGCTTATAAATATCAGGGCAAGCAGTTCACGGATTTTCCGGCCAACATGAAAGTCTTGGAAAACTGCCGCCCGGTTTATGAGACCCATCCCGGCTGGCGCAGCGATACCTCAAAAGTAAAGAAATTTAATCGCCTGCCTTTGAATGCTCAGCGCTATATTAAAAGATTGGAAAAATTACTCCAAACAAAAGTGAGCATGATCTCAGTAGGCTCTCAACGCGAACAGATAATCAGAAAGGGGATTTAATTTGATTTGGCTGGCACCTGTGGGTTCAATTATGGCGCTTTTATTCGCGGGATATTTAATTAGATTTATATTACGGCAAGATGAAGGCACCGATAAAATGCGGCAGATTGCCGCTTGGGTCAGAGAGGGTTCCCTGGCCTATCTGAAGAGGCAATATACCGGGGTAGGGATCTTCTTTTTGGTAGTATTTCTACTCCTATTTTTAATGGTCCGTAAAGGATATCTGGTTATTTTTGTCCCGTTTGCTTTCTTAAGCGGCGGCTTCTTTTCCGCGCTGGCCGGATATATCGGCATGTGGATTGCCACCCGGACTTCGGCCCGCACGGCGCAGGCGGCTAGCCAGGGCTTAAACGGCGCGCTGAGGATCAGTTTTTCCAGCGGCACGGTAATGGGCCTGGTGGTAGTCGGTCTGGGGCTTCTCGACTTGAGTATCTGGTATTACGTTTTAAACTGGTATTATTCTACGCATCCTTTGCCTTTACATCTGGACAAGATCGGGGCGATTACTTCGACGATGCTGACCTTTGAGATGGGCGCTTCTTTACAGGCGCTTTTTGCCAGGGTCGGCGGTGGAATCTTTACCAAGGCCGCCGATGTGGGCGCGGATTTAGTCGGTAAGGTCGAGGCCGGGATTCCTGAAGATGACCCGCGAAATCCGGCGGTAATCGCCGACAACGTCGGTGACAACGTCGGGGACATCGCCGGGATGGGCGCTGACCTTTATGAGTCATATGTCGGTTCAATAGTAGCGACCATGGCCCTGGCCGCGGTGGCGGGATTAGGCTTGGCTGGAGTAACAGTGCCAATGACCATGGCCGCGGTAGGAGTAGTCTCTTCAATCATTGGCACTTTCTTTGTGCGCTCAAAAGGCGAACCCTCCCAGGAAGTGCTGCTGAAGGCCCTGCGCCGGGGGGTATTTGTCGCCGCCGGCTCGGTGGCGGTGCTTTCATTCTTTGTGATTAAGCATACTTTAGGCATGGAACATATTGGCGTTTACGCGGCAGTAGTTACCGGATTGGCGGCCGGCATCTTAATCGGCCTATCCACGGAATTCTTTACCTCAGATAAATATGGCCCGACCCGCAATGTTGCCGCGGCGGCCTTAACTGGACCGGCAACGGTAATTATCGCCGGTTTATCTTGCGGCATGGCATCGACAATCGTTCCGATTCTCGTTGTCGGGGCAGCTATTTTAGGCAGTTTTTATTTTGCCGGAGGCGCGGTTAATTTTAGCCAGGGGCTCTACGGCGTTGGTATTGCCGCGGTGGGGATGCTTTCTACTCTGGGGATTACTTTAGCTTCCGACGCCTATGGGCCGGTAGCGGATAATGCCGGGGGCAACGCCCAGATGGCCGGGTTACCGGAATATGTCAGGAAGCGTACTGATGCCTTGGATTCGTTAGGCAATACTACCGCGGCAACAGGTAAGGGTTTTGCGATTGGCGCGGCGGCCTTAACCGCCTTAGCCTTGATTGCCGCCTACCGCAACGAAGTAATGATCCTGGGCAAAGAGTTACAATTATCGCTTTTGAATCCAAAGATTCTGGTCGGGCTATTTATTGGCGGGATGCTGCCGTTTGCTTTTTCTTCATTGACCATGCGCTCAGTGGGCCGGGCAGCCAGCGAGATTGTCGTTGAGGTACGCCGGCAATTTAGGGAAATTAAAGGGTTGATGGCCGGTGAGGCTCAGGCCGATTGCGCCAAATGCGTAGACATCGCTACCGCTACGGCGCAGAAAGAGATGATCCTGCCCTCACTTTTAGCGATTATTGCCCCGATAGCGACCGGGATCTGCCTGGGGGTTGAGGCGGCGGTGGGTTTGTTGACCGGTGCTTTGGTCTGCGGGTTTGTCCTGGCGGTGATGATGGCCAATGCCGGCGGCACCTGGGATAATGCCAAAAAATACATTGAAGGCGGCGCCCTGGGCGGCAAGGGTTCAGCGGCCCATAAAGCCAGCGTAGTCGGCGATACGGTCGGCGATCCATTCAAAGACACCGCCGGCCCTTCTTTGAATATTCTGATTAAATTGATGTCGATGGTCTCGGTGGTGTTCGCCTCATTCGTAGTCGGCAATACCCTGATCAAATAAGTATCATTTTTCTTTTACTTCGGTGCCTTTGCTCGCTCGCTATGCAAAGGCACCTCGTAAAGAAAAAAGCAAAGCAAAAAAGTATTGACTTCGAATTAGGGCAATGTTATAGTTAAAGGCACAAATAATAGGAGGGTGAAATGATGAGGAGTTTTGTGAATTTGGGAAAATTTTTGTTAGTCGGCTGTTTAGTCATTGTTTTGTCCGGCTGTACAGTGGTGCTGCAGAAAAGGCATGCCAGCGATGTCGAGAAGATCGAATCTCTAAGCGAAGATTTAGAAAGATTAAGAATGACCGAAGAGGAGTATCTTAAGCTCAAAGACGCCTATGGGGCCCTGGAAAAAAGCTTAAGCCAAGAGATTGATGATGATAAAGTTACTTTGGATATAGCCCGCCGTGGTCTGGTAATCACCATTGTCGATAGCGTGCTTTTCGATTCCGGCAAGGCTGAATTACGCAGCGAGGCCTTTCCCACCTTAGATAAAGTGGTCAAGGTCGGCAGGACCGTGGTCGTGGATAGAGAGATTGGCATTGAAGGCCATACCGACAATCAGCCGATTAAACACTCCGGATGGAAGTCTAATTGGGAGCTTTCCACGGCCCGAGCGATCAGCGTGCTGCATTATCTCGAGAAAAAAGGTATTACCGGTGAGCGGCTTTCGGCGACTGGTTTCGGTGAATACCGTCCGGTAGCGACGAATAGATCCGATCTCGACCGGCAGAAGAACAGAAGGGTAGAGATTGTGGTTTTACCGGAGAAGATTAAGCGGACCAGCGGGTCCAGCTCAGGAAGATACGTTAAATAAACTTAAAATTTAAAGCGCAAAACTAAAAACTAAAACAGGGGGATCTATTCTTGAAAATCCCCCTTGTTTATATAAAAGGTAATGTTTAATGATTGATAAAAAGGGCGTCCCCAGGCATATTGCGATAATCATGGATGGCAATGGCCGCTGGGCCAGAAGCCGGGGCCGGCCTAAACTCGATGGGCACCGGGCCGGGGCCAATACCGTTGAGGTGGTAGTTAAAGCCTGCATCGATTTTGGAGTGCAGGCGCTGACGCTGTATGCCTTCTCTACGGAAAATTGGCAGCGTCCGAAAAAAGAAGTCAGCGCGCTGATGAAATTATTCGGCCAATATATTGACAGCCAACTCCGCCGGCTCAAAAAAAATGGGATTCGGTTGATGATTTCAGGCGACAGCCAAATGCTGCCTTTATTTTTACACCAGAAGATGCAAAAGGCGATCAACGAAACCAAGGAGAACTCCCGGCTGATTTTGAATCTGGCGCTGAATTATGGCTCCCGGGAAGAAATTATCCGCGCGGTAAAAGCAATTGCCCACGCCGCCCAGCAGAAAAAGATTGGGCCCAATGACATCAATCAGGAGCTTTTTGCTGCTCATCTTTATACCGCCGGTTTACCGGATCCGGAGTTATTAATCCGCACCAGCGGAGAGCTCAGGGTCAGTAACTTTTTACTCTGGCAAATCAGCTATGCCGAACTCTATTTCACTCCTAAGTTTTGGCCGGATTTTAAAAAACAGGACTTAAAAGAAGCTATTCTTGATTTTCAGAGTCGAGAAAGAAGATTTGGCAAGTAACCTAAAGTAGCGCTCAGAGGGATTATGCTGATCGAGAGATTAAGGACTAGTTTAATCATTATTGGAGCTTGCGCGGCGACTCTGTTTCTGGCCCCGGCCTGGGCATTTGCGATTTTAGTCACAATCTTTGTTGCCCTGGGGCTGAATGAATTTTTCGTGCTGGTCGGCAAAAAGCAGATTGGGGTAAATAGAAAATTTGGCGTATGTTTAGGCGCGGTTGTGGCCGGGGCCACATATTTTGATTATCGCCTGCCCTATGATTGGTCGCTGGTATTTATCCCGGTTGTTTGCCTGATCATCATTATTGTCCAATTTACAAAACGCGATCAACGGGCCGTAATCAGTATCTCGACTATTCTTTTTGGTTTGCTATATGTCAGCTGGTTCTTAAGTTTTATGATCAGAATCAGGGCGATGCCTGTGGGAACTGAGGCCTTTCGGCGGTCTTTGGTGGCTTATCTTATTCTAGTCACTAAGTCAGGCGATATCGGCGCTTATCTAATTGGATCCAAATTTGGCAAGCACAGCCTGATTCCCCATATTAGCGCTAAAAAAACCGTGGAAGGGGCGATCGGAGGTCTTGCGTTTAGTGTCGCGGTTTCCGTTGCCGCCGGGGCATTTCTGCCTACATTTTCCGTCTTCAGTTTACTGATCTTAGGATTGGTCCTAGGGGCCTTGGCCCAGATTGGCGACCTTTCCGAATCACTAATCAAGCGCGATTGCGGCGTTAAGGATTCCGGCCGTAGTTTACCCGGCCTAGGTGGAATTTTGGATGCCATTGACAGCCTGTTGTTTACCGCCCCCGCATTCTACTTCTACGTAAAAGTGTTTATGCGATGAAAACACAAAAACAAATCAAGACAGTTGCTATTCTCGGCTCTACCGGTTCAATTGGGCAAAACGCCCTGAAGGTTATCTCCCGGCTAAAAGATAAGTTTAAAGTTGTAGCTTTAGCCACAGGAGCCAATGATTCGGTCTTTGCCCGGCAGATCAAGCAATTCAAGCCGCGGATAGCCGCGATTATGGATCAGGATAAGTTTTCCACGCTGAAAAAGCAAATAAGCGCGCCGACGAAATTACACTGTGGCCCGGAAGGAATTGAGCAGGTTGCCGCTTATGGTGCCGACATAACAATTATGGCCATCGGCGCCAGCGCCGCGCTTTTGCCTACATTACAGGCATTAAAGCACACTAAGCGCCTGGCCCTGGCCAATAAAGAGAGCCTGGTGATGGCCGGAGATATATTAATGCGCCAGGCTAAAAGGAATGGCGTGGAGATTATCCCTATTGACAGTGAGCATAGCGCTATCTTTCAATGTTTAAAGGATGAGCCCAAGCAAAGCCTGGAGAAGATATATTTAACCGGTTCCGGAGGCCCGTTTAAAGATCATACCCGCGAGGATCTTAAGACTGTGGGGCCGGCCTTGGCCCTGAATCATCCCCATTGGAAAATGGGTAAAAAGATTACCATTGATTCGGCCACCTTGATGAATAAGGGCCTGGAGGTAATCGAGGCCCATCATCTGTTTAATTTACCGGCCGAAAGAATAGAGGTCCTGATTCATCCGGAAGCGATAGTGCATTCTTTGGTCCAGTTTATCGACGGTTCGGTAATTGCCCAGCTGGGAGTTGCGGATATGCGCATCCCGATTCAATATTCTTTAACCTATCCGCAAAGACTATCAGCTAAGATTGCCCGGCTGGATTTCTCCCAAGCGGCCAAGCTTTCTTTTCGCGCGCCGGACCTGGCTAAATTTCCCTGCTTGCAACTGGCCCTGCAGGCGCTCAAAAGCAATGGCCTGGCCCCGGCAGTACTCAATGCTTCAGATGAGCAGTGTGTCTGGGCCTATCTGGCGGGAAAGATTAGGATTACCGATATTCCGCGGATAATTGAGCGGGTGTTAAGTAGGCTAAAGAATAAGCCGCGACCCAGCTTAACCGAGATCATCCAGACCGATCAGTGGGCCAGGGAACAGACCTTAAGCTACTTAAACTAAAATAAAGGAAAAATTATGATTTCAATTTTAGCGTTCTTGTTTGTGTTTGGCATTTTGGTGTTTATCCATGAATTCGGCCATTTTATTTTGGCTAAAAAAAATGGCGTGCAGATTGAGAAATTTTCTTTTGGTTTTGGCCGCAAACTTTGGAGCAAAAAGATTGGCCAGACCGAATATCTAATTAGCGCCATCCCCCTGGGCGGCTATATTAAGATGGCCGGCGATGAGCCTAATCAGGAACTTAAAGGCGCCCCAGGTGAGTTCCTTTCCAAAAGCTGCGGCCAGCGGGCTCAGATTGTGGCCGCCGGTCCGGTCTTGAATTACCTGTTAGCCTTTTTACTATTCTCTTTCATTTTTATTATTGGCGCGCCGACCTTAACAACTAAAGTGGGCGAGGTAGTTGATGATTATCCCGCACAGGCGGCAGGCCTCAAGAGCGCTGACCAGATCCTGTCAATTGACGGAAAAGAAGTTAAATACTGGGATGATTTAGCCGAGATTATCCATCAAAAGACTGAAAATCAGCGGGTTATTTTAGAAGTCCAGCGCCAGGACCAGGTGTTGACGCTGGGCGTGATTCCCAGAGTGGAAGAGCACCCCGACCTTTTCGGGCAAAAAACCAGCGTTGGCCTGATCGGGATTTCACCTTCTGAAGAAATCACCACGCTTAAATATAACGTCGCTGAGTCTTTTTATGAAGGCGGAAAAAAATTAATCCAGCTCACCGGCCTGACCCTTAAGTCGCTCTGGCTGGTGATTACCCGCCGGCTCTCCTTCAAGGAGTCTTTTGCCGGTCCGATCATGATCTTTCAGCTGACCGGCTCAGCCGCCAGGATGGGTTTTGTCTCGCTATTGTACTTAATGGCGGTGTTGAGCATGAGTTTGGCAATTTTTAATTTTTTGCCGGTCCCGGTCTTAGACGGCGGCCACCTGTTATTCATTTCTTTGGAAAAATTAAGGAAGCGTCCGGTGCAGCCCAAGACTCAGGAGCTGGCTACTCAAGCCGGGATATTAGTACTGGTCTCTTTAATGCTTTTAATTTCTTATTATGATGTAATGCGTTCCGGCTGGTTAGATAAAGTGGGCGAATTCTGGAATAGCTTTGGGCAGGGGCAATGATCCAGCGCAGAAAAACGAAAACAGTTTCGATCGGCAAAGTAAAAATAGGTTCTAAATTCCCGGTTTCGATCCAATCGATGGCCAAGACCAAGACCGCCCAGGTTCACGCCACGGTCAGACAAATTAGAGCGTTAGAAAAGTGCGGTTGTGAAATTGTCCGTGTGGCTGTACAAGACACTGCCAGCGCCAGGGCATTAGATAAGATCAAGAAAAAGATCAATATCCCTTTAGTGGCCGACATCCACTTTAACTACCGGTTGGCGTTGGAGGCCTTGGCCCGGGGCGTTGATTGTATACGTTTAAATCCCGGTAATATTTACCGCAGCGAAGAAGTGCGCCAGGTTGCCGGTGCGGCTAAAAAAAGAAGGGTGCCGATTCGAGTTGGGGTTAATTCCGGTTCGTTACGTAATACGCGAGTTACCGATCCGATGGTTAAGGCGGCGTTAAATTACATCAAGATGCTGGAGGGCTTTGGTTTCGATGATATTATCGTTTCACTTAAGGCCTCAGATGTCTTGACCACTGTCAGCGCTTATAGAAAGATAGCGCGGCGCTGTAATTATCCGCTACACTTAGGAGTTACCGCCTCCGGGTTGCCCAGGCAGGGGACAGTCAATTCAGTCCTGGGCATCGGTTCGCTTTTATTAGATGGCCTGGGTGATACGATTAGAGTCTCTTTGACCGGAAATCCGGAAGAAGAGGTGGCTGTAGCCAGGCAGATTCTCAAGACCTTAGAGCTGCGTAGGTTTGGTCCACAGGTAATTTCCTGTCCTACCTGCGGCCGAACCAAAGTTGATTTGGTTAAGATTGCGCAACAATTTGAGCGGCAGCTGTCCGCTCTACGCTATCCGCTCAACGCTAAACGAGGATTAAAGATAGCGATTATGGGCTGTGAGGTCAATGGTCCGGGTGAGGCTCAAGAGGCCGATTTAGGTGTGGCCTGCGGAAATAATCGCGCGGCTTTATTTAGAAAAGGTAAAATCGTTAGAATAATTAAACAAGACAGAATCGTAAAAACATTAATTTCCGAGGTGAAAAATGCTTTGGAGTGAGAGCCTAATCCCGACTTTAAAAGAGGTGCCCCAGGACGCCGAGGCCAGCAGTCATAAATTGATGCTGCGCGCCGGCCTGATCCGGCAACTTTCCTCAGGGGTCTATTCCTATTTGCCATTGGGCTTGAGGGTACTGCATAAAGTCAAGCAGATTATTCGCTCAGAGATGAATGCCTGCGCTGGCCAAGAGCTGCTGTTACCGGCTTTACAGCCGGCCAAACTCTGGAAGGATTCCGGGCGTTATAAAGAAATCGGTAAGGTGCTGATTTCTTTTCGTGACCGCCGGGACAAGGAGATGATTTTGGGCCCCACTCACGAAGAGGTGATTACTGAGTTGGCTGGGGCTTATTTTAAATCTTATCGGCAGCTGCCTCAGATTCTATATCAGATCCAGACTAAGTTTCGCGATGAGCCGCGGCCCAGATTCGGGGTGTTAAGGAGTTGTGAGTTTATTATGAAAGACGCCTACAGCTTTGATCGGGATCTTGAGGGGTTAAATCAAAACTATTCAAAAATGTACGATGCCTATCTGCGCATCTTTACCCGCAGCGGCCTGGACTTTCTGGCCGTGGAGGCCGACCCCGGCATCATGGGCGGCGATGTTTCGCATGAATTTATGGTTCCAGCTGAAGGTGGTGAGGATAGCGTGGCCAAATGCACGCGCTGTGCCTGGGCCAGCAGTAGCATCAGTGAGCAATTGAAAAAGACCAAGAGTTGCCCTAAGTGTGACGGCGAGTTGGAGTTTAAGACCGCGATTGAAGTCGGGCACATCTTTAAATTGGGGACTAAATATAGCCAGGTCTTAGGCGCTAAGTTTTTAGATGAGCAGGGGAAAGAACAGCCGATAATTATGGGCTGTTACGGTATTGGGGTCAACCGGATTATTGCCTGCGCGATTGAACAGGGACACGATCAACATGGCATTGTCTGGCCGGCGGAAATTAGTCCCTATCAGGTGTTAATCCTGGCCTTAAATATGCAGGACCAACAGTCAAGAGATGAGGCCTTTCAGATCTATGCCGAACTTAAAAAGAATAATATTGATGTCTTGCTCGATGAGCGTGATGAGCGCGCCGGGATTAAGCTCAAAGACGCCGATTTAATCGGTGTGCCGCTGCAGGTTATTATCGGTGAGAAGAAGATCAAGAATGACCAAGTCGAGATCAAGCTTAGAAAGACGGCCGAGATTAGCACCATAAAAAAAGGGGAGGCGCCCAGCCACGTTCAGCGCCTCCTATCTAAAAAAGAGTAGCTTACTCTATCTTATCTCCTCTTAAAAGTTGTTAATTTCTCTCCACGAACCAACCAGACCAAATCTCAAGTTCACCGGAGTCTGAGCTGCTACGTTGGCTCCTTGTCCACCAAAGCGGGTCTCATAATTAAAGGTCTTCACCGGCCAGCTAACCCGGCGGCCCCGATTAATATTTGGAGAGTCAAACGATTCATCTGGAATGGGTTCCTTGTGGCTAGACGGCAGTTGAATAAATGCGCCGTTAATCACCCTATCGGTATCTTGGCTTCCGGGGATATAGTTGTAACCCCAAATTTCAATAGTAGATCCTTCAGGGTTATAAGGACTGACAATAGCTGTATTGTAAATATGTTTTTCATTTACCAAATTACTCATTTGATACGCATCCGGCGGGCGAGTTGGGTCGTAAGCGTAGTGCGCGCGGTAACAGTTGTCAACCTTCGAGTATAGGTCAGATTTTAGGTCCCGGCGCAATATAAAAACATCGTTTTCCGGGTCGCTATCTTCCGTATTATATTGATACACATAATCGTCACTCCAGCTAAAAGAGCCCCAATTCTGTTCAATCCAGGCCACATCCCAGCCATTCGTCGGTCTGTCTATGCCTTCCAGATCAAACCAATCGTCTATTGTGCTGGACCAGGAGGTATCGGATGAAGAGGGCATCCAGGAGGCATCAGCAGTGCCGTAACGCCGATGCTGAATTACGTCGGCGTCAGTAAAGCCACGGTAGTTATCGTAATATTGAATGTATTGATAGCCGGTTAAAGGCATTGTCTGTGGTTCGGAAAAGTCATCAGAGAGGGTATATACAGCCCGGGAAGTTATTAATTCTGCCGGCTGCCATTGCAAATCTTCTTCATTCTCAATATAGGTTTTTTCATTAATTACTCGCTGGATTACTGCCGGGTCGTCCGGGTCCCGGTAGCGCTCGGAATAGCCTTGCGGATCAAGATTGTAGTTGCCCTTCACGTAGATATTGTTGGGGGTAACCAGACTTAAGCCGCCATCGGGGAGCCGCTCAGCATTTACTAGCATCACTCCATCGGCATTAGCATCATAATGAGTGTCGTCCCAGCTATAATCGGTAAGATCGACGAAAATTACGCCGTTAAAATCTTGTATTTGGCCGGCGGCGATGGTATCGAGCAACTGCTGGATATCAATCTCTAAGATATTGCTTGGTCGATATTCCATTCCGTCAGTATAAACTTTATACGCTGACCAGTTCCAGTCTCTGGGGTTTTCCCTTTTATAGCAGCCGGCGGGATTACGGGCGTTATAGAACGCCTTTTCGCTCGTGCAGTTAGAGATGTTGTTCACGAGCTCTCCATCGTGCATGCCGATGTAGATACCGCCGTTTAAGGCCTTATTCTTTATTCCGCTAGAGTCGGTTTGGGTGTTGATTATTTCTCCCGGGTCGATATAGCTTCCGCCTTGACTGCGGTCCTGGACCAAAGTTTTGTTTTCACCTTTCTCATTCAAATTGTTGTTGTTCAGCCAGCTTTCCCATGGTTGAGCTTGTTGTTCTGAGTTTAAGAAATAGGCATCAAGCTCCTCACCGGTATAATTATCTACTACTTGCGCCGGGGCCAAATCGTTCAACAATCGGCTGCGGTCATCGCCATAACTCAGGTCTGACCACCATTCCATGTTCATGTTATTGGGTGTCCCTGGGTCGCCACTCCACTCGTAACCAGCAAGCCAGAACCGGCGTTCCCAGTCTTCTCCTCCCGTATAGCTGTCTTGATAATCTTGGTAATCATGTCTGTGATTTTGTTTCCATCGCGACCAAAAGTCATCCCAGTATTCAGTATTGTCATCGTATTGCCCGCAAAGCTCTTTAAATACATCCACCTCGTTGCCGCTAGGCCCGGTTGGAATATTGATCCGTTTTTCCTCATCAAGCAAGCCGGTGTTTCCCGCGGATCGGCTCGACTCATACAGGCCTAAGTTCTTCAAATCTTCATTGCTGATATTATAGCTTAACGCCAGATTGTCATTACTATCTCCTCGGTCACCAAGATACTTGTCAAATTCCCAGGCCGCGCCTGCGCCTTCAAGATAGTAGGGAAGTGTGATCGATACCGGGTCCTCAATAGCTCCAGTCTCAAAATAGGTGTTACCGGTGCTAAAATGATAATTAGTATTTCTATATACGCTGGTCTGCAAGTTGAGCGGATCAGAGGCGGTGGTCCGATATTCCGCTACGCCAAAAGCATCGGGATTATCGTAACGGCCCTCATAAAATTGCTGCGTTAGCGGACGTAAGATGTAACCCTTGTCTGAGGCGTTCGAACCAGAGCTAAGTTCAGTCAAAAAACGAAAGCGGGGATTTCCGATGAATTCAATATTTCCGTTAACATGAATGCCTCCGAAGTTACGGCCGTCGATAGTGGCCGTTTCAAAGACGTGAGTATCGGGATAGAAAAATAAATATTCAAAAGCACGGGTTAAGGCCAAGCGTTGTTCTATTGTGCGCGTAACTCCACTTACGGTGGCCTGAGAGAGGATCAGCACAAAATCGGCAAAATTAGGGTCAGGCATGGTCATAACTCTAAAGTTTCGGCCGGCTACCTGAAAGGTCCCATCGGCTGGAGAAATTAATCCGCCCGGTGAGGTAGGAGGGCTGGGTGCGGCCAAAACGTCCGGATTCCGACCCAGGTGCGTATACCATTGAAAGTTATTGCCTTGAGATAATTCGTGGTAAGCAAAGGCCAAGCCGGATTCAGCTTCATAAAAGGCCCGGGAGGAGTTATTACCCAGGTTGGCTGCCCGGTTTTCGTGCATGGAGCGCATAAAGGTAATCGTGGTAAATCCAAATAATACGACCACGCAGAAGTAGGCGATGATTAACACCACGCCTTGGTTGTTTTTAATTGGATTGATCATGTCCCGCTCTTTCTAAACAACCCATTAACACTTATTGGTTTCTGAGTAGTATCCTGGTGCGTAGAGTCTGCTGTAAAGGCGCAACATTAGAATCGACCGTACTCACTAATTGCACTGTAATCTCTGGGTCAGTCGGGCTGGTGCGCGTGAAATCTAAATCACTAATGTGCCGGCAGATTATCTGAGTGCTTAACACCGCTCCTCCCGGACTTGGATGTGTCCTTTTAACCAGTTGCCAGCCGGAATTTGGGTCATTAGGATCAATTAGTTCCGCTGAATAAGAAATCCATTGATTGGCAGTGTAGCCGGCTGCTACATCCTTGGATCCCCACTGTAGGTCCCCGGCGGCTGTTAAGTTTAGGTCCCCGGCAGGGGTTTCCAGTGGGACTTGGAAAAATACTACATTTCCTGAAAGCCGATTAGCTTGTGGGAGCAGGCCATTAAAAAGCTGGACCCGCGTGGGGCTGGCTGAGCGTAGCTCATTAGTAATTTGCTGCAGGGCCCGACGGGCGAGTTCTTGGGCCTGGATCTGGGCTTCGTTAATGTTGGCGGATAGCCTACTGGTAGATAAGGCCGCAAAACTCAAGCCAAAGGCCAAGGTGAAGATACCTAAGACTACCAGTACTTCGACCAAGGTAAAACCGGCTTTATTTTTTTTCTTCATTTTAAATCCCTCACTGGATAAAAGTAGTGGATAGGTCTCGAGAGACTATCCGGCCCGGCTTTTGTTCCCAGCTGACCGTGACCGTGACATCGAAAAGATTAGTGCCCGCAATCTGGTTGACTGTAACTTGTCCGGGGTTAGCCAGACCCGGAGGGGTATTGAGTAGCGGGGTCATCACGCCGCCTCCTTGATCAGCCTCTACGGCGAAGGTCTGTTGGTCATAATTCATAATATTACCCAGGTCATTGGCGATTTCTTCAAGCTTATCTTGTATAGCGCTTAAGGCAATATCCTGATTATTGGCGATGCTGGTAACTTCCTGAGCTTGCATCAGGCTATAGACTACGGCCAATAATATGGTTACCATCACTGTGGTGGCAATCAGCAGCTCAATCATCGTAAACCCTTTTTTGTCCATTTCATTTTTCCTTTCAGTTTATCTCTCGCCAAGAGCCTTTCGCCGCAAAACTCAGGCCCACGGGAGGCAAGAAACCCGCGCCGACACCCGCGCCATAACGGGGCTCGTAATTATAAGTCTCACTAGGGTTGTAGGTCCGATCATACTCAGCTGAGATGGGCGTGTGGCTTTTATGCTCCGCGGGCAGTTGCACGTTGGCGCCATTGATTATTCGGGAAGCATAGCGCCAGTATTCTAATACGTAGGGTTCGGTGGCATAAGGAGTAACAATCGCTGTATTGTAAATATGTTTTTCTTTGACACTGTTTATTTGTGAAGGGACATCGGGATTATTCGGGTTTTGCGGGTCCTTGCCGTGGATTTTAGCATATCTATACTTACTATCGTAATGCTTTTCAATAACATCCTGTACGGCCAGTTGTAAATCCCGACCCAAGATGTGTTGTGTTCCATCTGGGGTCTCAACCGTATAGGATTTATTTTTGTCCCAAAAGCTATTGACCCAGCTACCCCATGTTAATTTAGGTTGCGTGCTAAAGCCAGAATAGTCATAATATCTAAACCAATCGTCAACAATTTTTTTATATGCCCGGGTTCTTGATACATCGGGGACCCAGTAATCTGAAGGATAGTAGCGGTCTCCGCTGACAAAATCCTGCGGGTCAAGCCACTGGGCGATCCGATACTGTTCCTCAACATGTTGCTCAACGTAATAATCAGCCATGGGCATGTAAGAGGGTTCAGGAAAGTCTTCAGAAAGCGTGTAAACCTTGCGCTTAGTCAATACCTCCGCCGGCTGCCATTCTAGGTCATCAGCATCATCAAGGTAACTTTTATTGGACACTACACGGTCAATGACTCCCTCATCATCCGGGTTGCGGTTTATTTCCGACTCACCGATTGGATCGAGATTGTAATTGCCCTTAATAAAGATATTGCCCGGCGTGACAATGCTTAAACCACCATCGGGGAGCCTTTCCCCGTTAGTGACCATGATCCCGTCGGAATCTTGATCATACCCTTGAGTTTCCCAGGGATAGCTGGCCAGATCAGCGTAGACTACTCCGTTAAACTCCATGCCTTTTGCCGCTAAGGCCGCTCTTAAATTATTGACGTCTATTTCCAGCACTCTGGTAGGTCTGTAATGGTGCCACTTGTCATCATGACCCGCAGGATGCAGAGCATTAAAAAATTGTTTTTCAGTAACAAAATTGGCCAAAAATTGTTCGGTCTCGGGGTCAATTTCTTCCCAGCGCGGTGAAGGTTCCGGGCCCACGCGGCCACCCAAGACCCAGGCAGTATATTCTTCAGTTTGTCGGCGGCCTAAAAATATTCCGCCAGCTTTAGCCTTGGCCCGGATGTTGTTGTGGGTAGTGTAGTCTTCGGTGATGATACAGCCCGGATCCACATATGCGCCGCCTTGGCTGCGGTCTTTAATCAGGGTTTGATTTTCGCCGGCTTCGTTGAGATTATTATTATTGAGCCAAGCGTCCCAAGCCCGAGGCTGTTCTTTTGTGTTCAGAAAATACAGATCCAGCGGTTTTCCGGTAGTGTACCTTTCTACTTGCGCCGGGGCCATGTCATTAACTAGATGGCGCCGGTCATCACCGTAACTCATGTCTTCCCACCATTCCATGTTTATACCGTCAGGGGTTTCCAGATCACCCCAATTATAAGCCGCGGCGAAAAAGCGCCGGTCAGGATTTTTGCCGTCTGAATAACTGGCATCGTCTTTGTGATTTTTTTCCCATTCTCTCCAAAAAGCATTGAAGGCGTTTGTTTTATCTGCGTAAGGCAAATTCAGATTGTATATTTGTTCAAATACTGTACGTTCTGAGTCATTAAACTTGCCCACATGTGGTATGCTTATTTTTACTTTTTCTCTGTCCGAACACAAAGAGACACCGCCGCGATGTCCGCTCATTTCATACACAGCCAAATTGTAGCGGTCCCGGTTATCGACTTTATAACGGGCCGGAGTGGTATTGCTGCCATTGCCGGCATATTTATCCCATTCCCACTCTGAGTCCGCTCCTTTTAAGTAATAGGCCAGTGTTGCCTGTTCATAGTCACTGATCTCCCCGGTGCGGAACTGAGTATAGTCATAACGGAAGTGGTAAGTGGTGTTCTTATACATATACTCGGGCAAATTAGTCGGATCGTAAATGGTGGTGTAGTAGCCGAGCCCTCCGTGCAAATCAGGAAACTGAGACACCATTTTCATTTTGATATATCCTTCATCAGCGCTTAAGGAGCCGGAGGTCAATTCCTTTAAAAAGGCAAAAGTAATCTTACCGTCTATGATAATATCCCCATTTACATGGATAGAGCCGGAGTTAAGCCCGTTATAAAAACCGTCTCCAAAAGTTTGAGTGTCCGGATAGAAGAAAAGGTATTGGTAGGCCGATTCTTGTTCTACGCGAAATTCAATCGTGCGGGTAACCGCGCCGACTGTAGCCTGGGAAAGGATCACCACCATGCCCGGAACAACAGGGTCAGGGAAGGTCTGGACCTGGAAGTCTCTTGCCGGGACTCTATAGTTGCCATTGACGTCTATGAAGCCGGGTGGATAGTTGGTTGCCGGAGGTATAGCTATAGGGATGTCTCGAGCTATGTGGGTAAACCAGTTAAAATTCCCGATATTGCGCAGCTCGTAATAAGCAAAGGAGACCCCGGCCTCGGCCTCATAAAAGGCCAGCTGGGCATCGTTAGAAACGCTAGCTGCGCGATTCTCCTGGATTGAGCGCATAAACACCACCGCGCAAAAACCAAATAATACCACCACGAAGAAATAGGCCATGATTAATACCGCGCCTTTTTGACGACTTAAATTCACCATCGTAATCACTCACTTTAAGTTTTTGCTTCCAATATAAGTATGCCCGAATTTAAAGCTGAGCGCAATGCAAAGGGGGATGATTTTACATTTTTTTACAATTCTAATATTTGCTTTACAATTATAACTGTATGTGTTACATTATGTTAAAGAGGTGAGCAATGATCAAGGTGGTGCCGGAAGAAAGACGTATCGATTACTACCTGGCCGCGGTGATTATTCCCAGTATCATCCTGGCCGCGGTGGCGCTCTGGGCCTTAATCAGGCAATATAATGTGATTGATTATCACATTAGGACACAAGCTGCTGCCGTAGCTGGCGGGGAAATGTTCGGGGCATTTAGCCGAGTAAGCATCTTTGCCTTTGGGATGATTATCTTCGCGCTGTTAATGATTTTGATTATCGGCAGCTATTTAAGCGCGCAAAATATGCAAAGACAGTTTGAGGTAGCTAAACTGAAGAATGATTTTGTCTCGACCGTGTCTCACGAGTTAAAAACACCCTTGACCTCTATTCGGCTGCTTACAGAACGCTCACTTAAACTGCAGCCAAACCAGCAAGATAAGCGGAAAGAGTATTTAGAGCTAATTTTGGCCCAGAGCTATCAATTGAGCCATTTGATCGGTAACATCCTGGATTTTTCTAAATTGGAACAAGAAGGAAAAGAGATGTACAAGTTTGAGCGGACTAATTTAGCTGAGATTGTCCGTCAGTCTATTTCAGATTACCCGGCCGGTTTGATTCGTCCGGACTGTAAGCTGGAAACAGCGAATGTTGCCGCTGAGTTGCCCGCCACCTTACTGGATAAAGAAGCTATTTCCCGGGCCTTTGTTAATCTCTTAGACAATGCCTTAAAATTTTCTCCTTCTTTTAGCAAGGTCAGGATAAATACCGGGAAAAATGCCCAAGAGGTGTTCTTTGAAATTGTCGACCGTGGTCCGGGCTTGGACGCGCAGGAAAAGAAGAAAGTCTTTCAGCGTTTTTACCATCAGGGTAAAGGGACGGGCTTAGGCCTGGCGTTAGTCAAAAAAATCGTCGAAGGCCATCAAGGCCGAATAGAATTAGAGAGTCAAAAAGGCAAGGGCAGCACCTTCCGGGTAGTCTTGCCGATAAAGTTAGGGTGAGCAGGTGAAAACTAAAATTTTGATTATCGAAGATGAGCCGGCGATTCTTTTAGGTTTAAAAGATGAGCTATCTGAAGAATACATTACCTTTACGGCGGCTAACGGAGTTCAAGGCTTAGAGCTGGCTGGCCTGGAGCAGCCGCAGTTAATCCTATTAGACCTGATTCTTCCTGATTTGGATGGGTTTGAGGTTTGCCGTAAACTTAAACAGCAGGGCATTGACGCTTCGGTAATCATGCTCACTGCCCGTGACCAGGTAGTAGATAAAGTTAAGGGGCTGGAGTTGGGAGCCGATGACTATATTACTAAGCCGTTTAGCCTCCAGGAGCTGAAGTCTAGGATTAAGGCAGTATTAAGGAGGCGTAATCTGGCGCCGGCCGAGGAATACGAAGATGATACTTTACAGATCAACTTTAAAAGCTATCAGGCTAAAAAAGGCAACAAACAGCTGAAATTAACCCCTTTTGAATTTAAGCTATTGCGTTTTCTGGTTTCTAAAAAAGGCGAAGTGGTTACCAGAGATCTGCTGCTGGAGCAGGTTTGGGGGTATGATGTGGCCCCACAGACCAGGACCGTAGACGCGCACATTTTAGTCCTGCGCAAGAAGATTGGCAAGCGCTATATCAGCACCATCCATGGGGAAGGGTACCGCTTTGAAAGTTCCTAAAAAATTGTTTGACAAGCCAGTTGTTTTGTAGTATATTAGGCCTACTTAAATTCTTGTAGGAAAGGGGAGCGTAGTGGGTAAGGTAGTATCAAGGCCCACTTTTTTTTATGGAGCAGACTTTAATTGCCGAGTTGCAGGACAAAGTCAACCCGATCTTAACCGCAAAAGGCGTGGAATTAGTGGAGTTGAAGTTAGTTCGCGAGAGCGGCCGCACGGTGCTTAAGTTTTTTGTGGATAAAGATGGGGGGATTACCTTAGGTGAATGCGCCCAATTGAATAAAGAGATTGGCCAGTTTCTTGATCAGCAAGACAGCATCCAGCAGAGGTATGTACTTGAGGTTTCCTCTCCGGGTCTGGACCGGCCGCTCAAGAGCACCCGGGACTTTCAGCGTTGCTTAAATCAACCGGTGAAAGTTGTCTTGCATCAGGCTTACGCTGGACAAAACGTTTGGATCGGGGTGCTGACTGGGGTAGATGAGCAAAACCTGACTATTCAGACCGAGGCAGAGCAGCAGGTCACTGTTCCGCGCAATATTATCGCCCGAGCAAGACTGGAGGTACACGCTTAAAATGAATGAGGAACTATTAGCCGTATTGGAACATCTTGAACGGGAAAAAGGGATCAAGAAAGAGATCTTAATTGAGGCCGTAGAACAGGCCTTGATTTCCGCGGCCAGAAAAGATCTTGGTCCGGAGGCTAAAGAAATTGAGGTCAAGCTGAATCCGGAAACAGGTGAGATTCAGGTATTTTCCGATGGCCAGGAGGTTACTTCCGGTAAGTTTGGCCGGATTGCCGCCCAAACCGCGAAACAGGTAATTATCCAGAAGATTCGCGAGGCCGAGCGTGATGTCATCTACGAAGATTTCAGTAAAAAGGTCAATACGCTGACCAACGGCCTGGTCCACCGCTTTGAGAAAGGCAATATTATTGTTGATTTGGGCAAGACCGAGGCTATTTTACCCAGGAGCGAGCAATCGCCTAAAGAGACCTATCGCCAGGGCGAAAGGATGCGGGCCTATATTGTGGAGGTCAAGAAGACTTCCAAGGGTCCGCACATTGTGCTTTCCCGCACTCACGCTGGGATGGTTAAGCGGATGTTTGAGCTGGAGGTGCCGGAAATTTATGAGGGGATTGTGGATATCAAAGCAATTGCCCGCGAGGCCAGCGAACGGACAAAAATCGCGGTTTATTCGAAAGACGAGAAGATAGATTGCGTTGGGGCCTGTGTGGGCATGCGCGGTTCACGGGTAAAGAATATCGTCCGGGAATTACGCGGTGAGAAGATCGATATCATCAGATGGAATGAAGATTCTAAGGAATTTATATCCGGGGCGTTAAGTCCGGCTGAGATTTCCAGTATCCAGATAGATAAGGATAAAAAACGCGCCCTGGTCATGGTAGCCGATGATCAGCTTTCTCTGGCAATTGGTAAGCGTGGGCAAAACGTACGCCTGGCCTCTAAGCTGACCGGCTGGGATATTGATATTCGCAGCACAGCCAAGGCCGAGGAAGAGAAAAAGAAAGAGAAAAAAGTTAAAGAGAAGAAGGGCAAAAAGAAGAAGGCCGACTTAGCCAGTCTAACTGGCGTGGGAGCAAAGACCCAAGTTGCCTTAGCCGAGGCAGGCTTTAAGACACTGGCGGAGATTGCTAAGGCCAAGGCCCAAGATTTAAGTAAAGTTAAAGGGATCAGCCAAAAACGGGCGGAAAAATTGATTGCCCAAGCTAAAGAACTGGGCGGGAAAAGCACATGAGCATTAGAGTACATGCCTTAGCCAAGCAATTGGGTTTAACCAGCAAAGAGTTGCTGGCTAAGCTTAAACAGCTAAATGTTAAAGTTAAAGGGCATATGAGCGCTTTGGACGAAGAGACCACGCAAATTATTTGCGCTGAGCTGAAGCCGGAAGTTAAGCCTAAGCCGGCCGCAGGGTCGAAGACCGCGCCTGAAAAGAAAAAAGGGTCGAAGACCGAAGAGGCTGTTGAGGAAAAACAAGTCAAGGCCTTGCGTCTGAAGATTCCCTTGACGGTTAAGGAGTTGGCCGCAAAATTAGAGGTCAAGTCCAACGATTTGATTAAGCAGTTGATGAAGATGAATATTTTGGCTACGATCAATCAATTGCTGGATCAGGAAGCGGTAAAAAAAGTTTCTGGCGAATTAGGCTTTGAAGTGGAACGCGAACCTGACCTTGAAGATCAGCTTTTAGATTTGCATCAAAAGAAGGATGCCCCAAAGGATTTACTTTCCCGGGCGCCGGTAGTAACCTTGATGGGTCATGTTGACCATGGCAAGACTTCGCTTTTAGATCTGATTAGGGAAACGCGGGTCGCGGACAGAGAGGCCGGCGGCATTACTCAGCATATCGGCGCGTATGTCGTGCCGGTAAAAGGCAAAAAGATTACCTTCTTAGACACACCCGGTCATGAGGCCTTTACCTCTATGCGCGCGCGGGGAGCGAATGCTACGGATATAGTCATTTTAGTAGTTGCCGCTGATGATGGCATCATGCCTCAAACCATTGAGGCTATTGACCATGCCCGGGCGGCTGAGGTGCCAATTGTGGTGGCGATTAACAAATGCGATTTGCCCAATATTAATCTGGCCAAAGTCAAGGCCCAGCTTGCGCAGCACGATTTAGTTTCCGAAGATATGGGTGGCAAGACAATTACAGTCGGGGTCTCGGCCAAGACCGGTCAGGGCATTAAAGAGCTTTTAGAGATGATTCTCTTGGAAGCCGAGATGCTGGAATTGAAGGCCAATCCCAGCCGCTTGGCTGCCGGTGTAGTGGTGGAGAGCAAGCTCTCCAGGGGCACCGGCCCCACAGCTACAGTCTTAATTCAGCACGGCACTTTATCGCTGGCAGATGTGCTGATTTGCGGTAATTTTTACGCCCGGATCAAGTCGATGCGTAATGATCAAGGCCAGCAGTTGAACCAGGCCGGTCCGGCGGAGGCGGTGGAGATTTCCGGTTTATCCGGAGTGCCTGAGGCCGGTGAGCGATTCTATGTGGTTGAGGATGAAAAAAGGGCCCGGGACTTTTCTCTGCGCCGGCTTGAGGAAAAAAGACTAAAAGGAGCGCAACGCGCCGCCCATATCTCACTCGATGATCTATATCAGCAGATCCAGGAAGGCAAGATCAAAGAATTAAATATTATCATTAAATCAGACGTGCAGGGCTCAGTCCAGGCGCTGTTACAGGCCTTACAAAAATTAGGTTCTAAAGATGTAACTATTAAATGTATTCACACCGGAGTAGGCAATGTCAATGTTTCCGATGTGATGTTAGCCGCGGCCTCTAACGCGATTGTGATGGGGTTTCATGTCAGCGTGGAAGCCCGGGCCAGGGAGTTATCCGAAAAAGAACAAGTCGATATTCGGGTATACAATATTATTTATGAGGCTACCGCGGACATCAAGAGCGCCTTGGAGGGGATGCTGGAGCCGCACCTTAAAGAAACAGTATTTGGCCGGGCCCAGGTCAAGCAGATGTTTAAGGTTACCAAAGTCGGCAATGTCGCCGGCTGTATAGTCTTAAATGGTAAAATGATTAAAGAGGCTCAAGCCAGGGTGATCCGTAATGATGAGGAAATATTTAAAGGTAAGATTATTTCTTTAAAGAGATTTAAAGATGACGCTAAAGAGGTAACCGCCGGCACCGAATGCGGAATTTCCATCGCTAATTTTACCAGCATCCGGGTGGCCGATATTATCGAGTGTTTCTCCGTTGAAAAGATAGCCAGGAAATTATGAAAACATCTCAACCAAAAAGGCAGCGTTTGTTAAGTGGTATGCGTCCAACCGGCCCGTTACACCTGGGGCATTTAGTCGGGGCCTTAACCAATTGGGCCAAGCTCCAGGATGAGTACAACTGTTTTTTTATGGTGGCCGACTGGCACGCCCATATGAGTGAATATGAGCATCCGCAGAATATCAAGACCTACACCCTAGATAACCTCCTGGATTGGTTGAGTTGCGGCCTGGATCCATCTAAAAGCACCTTATTTGTACAATCGCATGTCCGAGAGCATGCCGAATTATATCTTTTACTCTCGAATATTACCCCGCTAGGGTGGTTGGAGCGTTGTCCGACATACAAGGAGCAATTACGCGAGATTACCACCCGCGATTTGCATACTTTCGGGTTTCTAGGATACCCGGTGCTGCAAACCGCCGATATCCTGATTTATCAGGCCCAGGCTGTGCCGGTGGGCCAGGATCAGTTGGCGCACCTTGAGTTGACGCGTGAGATTGCCCGTCGGTTCCAGCACATCTATAAAAAGACAGTCTTTACCGAACCGCAGGCGATTTTAACTGAGACCCCCAAGCTGCTGGGCTTTGATAATCGCAAGATGAGCAAGAGCTACAATAATTTTATTGCTTTAAGTGATTCCGCAGAGGCAGTGCGTAAGAAAACCAGCCGGATGATTACCGATCCCCAGCGGATCAAGAGAAATGATCCCGGCCATCCGGAGATCTGCAATGTCTTCTCATATTTTCAGACTTTTCAGCCGGAAGTGGAAGCCCAGCTTTTGGCTGACTGCCGGCGGGGGGCGATTGGTTGCACAGAGTGTAAAAAGCGACTGGCCCAGGTGTTGAATGATCGGCTGGATCCGCTGCGTGAGAAAAGAGAGAAATTGACAAGACAAAAGTCAAAAGTAGAGACCATTCTCAAAGACGGTGAAAAAAGGGCCAGCAAAGTTTGCCAGGAAACATTATCCGCTGTCAAACAATTAGTCGGATTATATTAACCAAGCGCTTACGAGAACACAGATGTCTTACAAAGTAAAGCTAGAGGTATTTGAAGGCCCGCTGGATTTACTGCTTTATCTGATTAAGCGGGAAGAGGTTGATATTTACGATATCCCGGTCTCTAAGATTACTGAAGAGTATCTGGAGTATATTAATTTGATGCAGATGCTGGATCTTCGGCTGGCGGGTGAGTTTTTGGTGATGGCCTCCACGCTGATGCATATAAAATCAAGGATGCTTTTACCTCCGGACGAACAAGAGGTAGATGAGCAGGAAGATGAAGACCCGCGCGCGGAACTGGTCCGCCGCCTTCTAGAATACAAAAAATTTAAAGAAGCCGCCAATCGGCTGGAGGAATTAGAGCAAGAACAAGATAAGGTCTTTCGCCGGCGAGTAACTATGCAGCCTGAGCCAGGCCAGACCGAGCCGGATCAGACTTATTTCGAGGCCAGCCTGTTTGATTTGCTGGCGGCATTTTCTAAAATTGCCAAGTCCATTCCCAGGCAGCAATTTTTAGAAATCATCAAAGATGAGTTTACGGTAGAGAAAAAGGTCCACGATTTACTGCATTTGTTAGTAGTCAAGCCGGTGATCCAATTTTCTAAATTGTTTGAGCAGGCGCGCACTAAAGTAGAGGTGATCGTGACCTTCTTGGCCATTTTAGAATTAATCAGGTTAAAAGAAGTAGTGATCAGGCAAAGTCAGACCTTTGCCGATATTCAGATCCTCCGGCATCCTAAACATATGCAGGCGCATAACCCCGAAGAAAAACAGGTGAAGGAAGATGGAACAACAGCTGATTAAGCAGATTATCGAGGCCTTATTGTTTGCCAGCAATAAACCTTTAACTTGCTCCGAAATTAAGGAAGTGTTAGAGGAAACCGAGACGCCGGAAATAAAGAGTCAATTGGCCGCGCTGAAGCAGGAATACCAGGATTCCGGAAGGAGTTTTAATATTCAAGAAATAGCCGGTGGTTACCAAATCGCCACCAACCCGCAATTTGCCTCCTGGTTGAGTAAGCTCTATACCAAGTCGCGCAAAGAGAAGCTTTCCCGGCCGTCACTGGAGACCTTGGCGATTATTGCCTATCGCCAACCGGTTACGCGCTTAGAGATTGAAGACATCAGAGGCGTAAATGTAGACGGGGTAGTTAAAACGTTGTTAGACCGCTATCTAGTTCGGATCAGCGGGCGCAAGCAAATTCCCGGCCGGCCATTTCTTTACGGTACGACCAAACAATTTTTGGAGCTGTTCGGACTGCAGTCATTGAGTGACTTGCCTAAAATAGAAGAATTTGAAGAGCTGATCAGACGAGGTGAACAAGATGTCCAAGTTAGCGAAGTTACGCCAGAAGATCGACCAGATCGACAGTAATATCTTACGTAGTTTGAATGACAGGGCTCAAGTAACGCTGGGTATCGGCAGCCTGAAGTCAAAAAATACCAAACCCAGTTTTTCTCCCGACCGGGAAATGCAAATTTACCGTAAATTGATCGGGGACAACAAGGGCCCGCTAAAAGATGAGACGATCAAGGCGATTTATAGAGAGATCATGTCGGGATCACTTTCGTTGCAGAGACCGCCGACGATAGCCTATTTGGGGCCGCAGACAACATTCACGCATATCGCCGCTTTGAAAAAATTCGGCGAATCTTTGGATTACATCAATTGCGACAGCATTACCGATGTGTTTACCGAAGTTGAGCGCGAGCGGGCGACTTATGGCGTGGTCCCGATTGAGAATTCCATCGAAGGCGCGGTTAATTATACGCTGGATATGTTCATTGATTCGGACCTGATGATTTGCTCAGAAGTGTATTTGCCGATCAAGCACGCGCTGATGAGTAAGAGCCGGAGCCTCTCTTCAGTGAACAGGGTATATTCTCACCAGCAGGTGTTTGCCCAGTGCCGGCGTTGGCTGGAGAAGAACCTGCCTCAAGCAAAATTGATACCGGTGACCAGCACTACTTTAGCGGCCTCGCTTTATACCGCGCGCCGGACCAACGCGGCTATCGCCAGTGAGTTGGCCGCTGAAGAGAGCAAATTGAAGATTCTGGCCCGCTCGATTGAGGATTCGGCGCATAATATCACCCGCTTCTTAATCATCGGTAAGCAGCTTACTGAGCCTACGGGCCAGGATAAGACCTCAATTGCCTTCTCGATGAAAGATCGCTCCGGGGCCTTGCACGATGTGCTGACCCCGTTTAAGAAAGATAGAATTAATCTGACCAAGATTGAGTCCCGGCCTTCAAAGAAAATGGCCTGGAAGTACTACTTCTTTTAACCTGATTAATTCTAAAATGGCCAAGAAGGTCA
>JBHPFV010000003.1:0-98232 GCA_042571705.1 Candidatus Omnitrophota bacterium | reverse complement strand
TTTGCCCGTATTTGAATGGTATTTTGATGGGATAACCCAGACCCCTCTAAATAGGGAAAACGCCTTACAGGGCAAATAAGATGGTTTTTTGAGTTATTCCCTTGACTTAGTCAGAACTGGAAACTATACTAAGATTATAAGTTGTTTATTTACAGTATGTTAAGAATAATGTCCTAACTAAGGAGGAAGGCAATGGAAAAAATAGCTCTCTATGTAAGAGTCAGCACAGATATTCAAGTCAGAGAAGGTTTTTCGCTTGAGGCTCAGACTAAAGAAGGAATTAGACGGGCAAAGAGAGAAGGCTGGAAATATGAAGTCTTTACAGAAGCGGGGCGTTCAGCAGATAAAGAAGACTTGAAAAATAGGCCTGTGTTGCAGAAGTTATTAGATGAAGTGGACGATGGTAAATTTCAGTATGTTTTTGTTACAGAGATTGACAGGCTTTCCAGAAACCCGGCTTTGCTTAATTTCATTAAGAAAATTTTGCACGATAACAATGTTAAGATAGTTACTTTAAGCCAAACATTTAACCTTGAAGACGATGAAGATGATTTTATGTCTGACTTGTTAGGTTTATTGGCAAAGAGAGAAAACAGAGTTAGGGCAAAGCGAAGTAAAAGGGGAAAATTAGAATGTGCTTTGAAGGGGCGATGGCCGGGAGGCCCAAGCCCTTTCGGTTTTCAGTTAGTAGATGGCGAATTGAGACCTCACCCTGAGAATATCAAATATTACAATATGATGGTGCAGATGTCGTTGGAAGGAAAAGGCACAGGGATAATTGCCAGAGAGCTGGAGAGGCTGGGAGTTCCAAGCAGAGATACAGCAGCAAACAAAAAAGGCAATAAGCATACTTGGCACGGTGAAGTGGTTAGGAGAATTTTAATCAATCCGCTATACAAAGGGGAATTTCATTACAAAGGGCATATTGTTGAGAATAAGCACCATCTTATTGAAAAAGATACTTGGGAACTGATTAGTAAGAATTTAGAAAAGAACAGGATTTATTCAAGAGGCAACACAAAACGATTTTATTTGCTCCGAAAACTTTTGTATTGTGCTAAGTGCGGCAGAAGGCTGTATGGATTGATTAAACCAAGCAGAGGTATGCGACTTTATTCTTGCCTGTCTAAAAGACCAGACCCAACACCAAGGTTCTGCGGACTTAAAAATGTTAATCTGGATTATGTTAACAACTATGTTAAAGAGAAAATTCTAAAGATGATTAAAGACCCAAAGGAATTAGAGAAGGCTTTAAAGGTTAAACAGGATGATGTTTGGTCAAAACAGGAGTTGAGTAAATTACAGTTAGAGAAGATTAAAAAAGATATTGAGCAGACAGAGGGACAGATTGATAGCATATTGGAATTATACACCAAGTCGAAAGAATTAAAAGGCATAACAATAGCTGACTTGGATAGAAAGACCTTAAAGTTAAAAGAGAGAAAAGAGAAGTTGCTTACTGAGTTGAAAGATGCCGAAAGTTGGATTGAGATGAGCAAGCACGTAAATACTGCCTTAGAAGCCTGCAAAGAAATACTTATAGGCCAAAAGGGGAAGATAGCCAAATATTCTGACAAAGAGTGGTATGTAATACTGCATAAACTCGTTACCAGAATAACTGTTGATTACGATGAGGTAACAGGGGAGCACAGCCTTAAAATTGAGGGTAACTTTGGCAACCTTGAGGAACATAACCTTCAAGAAGATAAGCAGATGAAACCTGTCCAATCACAACACGAACATAGATGTAGCGCTGATTGGCGGGGGCAGCTTCCCGCACCCCGGCCAAATCAGCCTGGCCCATCACGGGGTGTTGTTTTTGGATGAGTTGCCGCAATTTAGACGTAATGCCTTAGAGGCCCTGCGCCAGCCATTGGAAGAGGGGAAAATTACGGTTTCGCGTACCAGCTGTTCGCTTTCTTTTCCGGCCAGATTTATGCTGGTGGCGGCGATGAATCCTTGCCCCTGCGGCTACTTCACTGAGCCTAAACGGCAATGCCATTGCTCGCCATTACAGATCCAGAAGTATTTAACCAAAATCTCCGGTCCGCTTTTGGATAGAATCGATATTCATCTTGAGGTGCCCAGTTTAAATTATCGACAGCTCAGTCAAAGATCTAAGGCAGAACGGTCCGCTTGCGCTAGAGAACGAGTCGAGAAGACCCGGATGGTTCAGAAAAAAAGATACGGCAAATCAAAAGGCGGTTATAACGCAACTCTCTCGCCTAAACAGATAGAGCAGTTCTGTCCGGTCTGCGCTGAAGCAAAAGAGTTGTTAAAGATGGCGATCTATGAGTTAGGTTTAAGCGCCCGGGCCTATGATAAGGTACTTAAACTGGGGCGGACTATCGCGGATTTAGAAGAAAAAGCAGAGATCAACGCTGAGCATATTGCTGAGGCGATCAGTTATCGCTGTCTGGACCGTAACATCTGGATGCATTAATTCGTAACACTTGCACTTAATAGAGTTAAATGATATAATACGCTACTATGGTGCCTTCAAGACATCTGATGTTAACGGTTCCTTTAAGTGCCGGGCTGACTATGCTGACTGGGTCTTGGCAAGCCGGACTATTATGCTTTATTGCCGGAGTGTTAATTGATTTAGACCACGGCATTGAATATCTAATCCACTATGGCCTGAACACTTTTAATTTCAAAGAGATATATCAAATCTGCAACAATTTTGCTAAATTTAGAAAAGAAGGTCAAAAGTTTTTTCTATTTTTTCATGCCCTGGAAATTGCAATTTTACTCTGGATCGCTTATCTGTTCTGGCAAAATATCTACGTCTTGTCTTTCGCTATTGGATATACGGGGCATTTATTCCTGGACGTTACGGGCAATATACTTAAACCAAGCGCCTATTTTATCAGCTCAAGAATAAAGAACCGTTTTACTTTAATCAGCTTCCTCAAGGATTCGGAAATAAATCATTAAAAAGCCAAGGAGCAAAACAAATGAATAATTTAAAGAATTTAGATCAACTTAACCCTCAAGCCAGCAAGTTGATTGAACCTTATTTGAACCGGCTGCTAGAAATCCATCAAGATAATATCGTTTCTGTCTTTGTCTGCGGCAGTGCCGCCGGGGCCGATTATGCACCTAAGGTCTCCAATATCAATTTATTTGTGGTGTTAGAACAGCTGGGGCTTAAAGACCTGCAAAAAAGCCTAAAAGTTGTTTCCCGCGGAATACGAAATAAGATCAACGCACCGCTTTTTCTGACTCGTAAACATATCCAGACCTCAACCGATGTCTTCCCAATTGAATTTTTGGAAATGAAAGAAGAGCATGTCTTGCTCTACGGAGAGGACCTATTAACTGTTTTAGAGATCAATCCGGCCAACATCCGTTTATTTTGCGAAGAACAGATTAAGGGTAAGCTGATTAGAATCAGGCAGGCCTATTTAGAGATCGGGCTAAAAAGAAAAGGTATCGAGGCCTTGCTCAAAGAATCGCTATCGAGCCTAACGCCTGTTTTTCGTAATCTAATTAGATTATCCAGAGGGATAGACCCTCCTAATTCCTTTAAAGGAGGGGTCTTAAAAGGCCAGACCCCGCCAATTAAAAAAGAAGATATTTATCTCCAGTTAGCTCAAGAATTTGAGTTAGAACAAAATGTATTTTTAGCTATTTTACGTGATACCAAAAATGATGAAAAGATTGATGCTCAAGATGTGGAAGTGTTTTTCGAAAGATATATCGCCCAGATTCAAAAATTAGCCATTGCGGTTGACCAATTATGAAGATCAGACTTAAATTAATTACGATAGTTTTTATTGGGCTATTCTGTTTTTCTGTTCAAGCTTCAGCCCAAGAAGCCGAATTTCCCAATCCACGCGGATTAATCAATGATTTTGCCAATTTGCTTAGCTCCGCGGACTACCAAAAACTGAATTCTTTAGCTTTGGGGCTAGAACAAAAGACCAGCGCGGAAGTGGTGGTAGTCACTCTAAAAACTACCAAGCCTTACGATATTCAGGATTATTCGGTAAGATTATGGGAACGGTGGCGGATTGGTAAAAAAGATAAAGATAACGGTGTGCTGCTGCTGGTAGCCATAGATGATAAAAAAGTCTGGATTAGCACGGGTTACGGATTAGAAGGCGCCATACCGGATGCTGAAGCAAGCAAGGTCTATCGTAATATTATCGTGCCTTATTTTAAAAAAGGTGAATTTTCTAAAGGGATTATGGCCGGCACAATTGCCCTTGTAGATTTAACCGCCAAAGAGTATAATGTAACCATTCAAGATCTGCCCAATCTGACCCAGCAATACGTTAAGCCTGTCCAGAAGTCCGGAACAGCCTCTTTCATTGAGAGCCTGTTTACGCTGCTCTTTTTTATCCTGATCTTTGGCTTTCGGATGGGGCTGTTTGGGTTCCTTTTGTTTGGCAGCGGCCGCAGAAGAGGCGGGCATTGGTACGGCGGAGGATTAGGCGGCAACTCCGGAGGATTTGGCGGTGGTTTTGGCGGTTTTGGCGGTGGCTTCACCGGCGGCGGCGGTGCCGGCGGCGGCTGGTAGGAAAAAAGAAAGAGGTGAAAGATGAAAAAAGGATGGATCATCCTGATTGTAGTGCTGCTGGTTTTATTTATGCTAGGCGGTCGGCTAATTGGCGGGTTGAACCAGGTAGTAATTCTTGATGAAAACGTCAACCAAGGTTGGGCTCAAGTAGAGAACCAGCTGCAAAGGCGAAATGACTTGATTCCTAATCTGGTCAATACAGTTAAAGGCTATGCCGCACAGGAGAAGGAAGTATTTACTAAGGTCACGGAATTACGCAGCCAATGGGGTAAGGCCCAAACTCGCGGAGAAAAAATAGCCGCGGCCCAGGGAATGAGCGGCATGCTTTCCCGGCTACTTTTGGTAGCTGAGAATTATCCGGAACTTAAGTCTAATCAGAATTTCCTGACCCTGCAAAGTCAATTGGAGGGCACAGAAAATAGAATTGCTGTAGAAAGGAGGCGTTACAATCAAGCGGTGATGAGTTTTAATGCCTATAAACGCACAGTATTCGGCAGCTTGTTCGCCAGCCTACGCGGTTTAACTCAACCTGCGGATTATTTTGAGGCCGAAGAAAGCGCTAAAAGTGTTCCGGAAGTACAATTTTAACAAAGGAGGGAAGAGATGGGTTGGTTTGTTGCTTTATTGGGAATTTTTTGGATTACTATCGGCATCTTGGGGCTGGTAGCTCATAAAAAGTTGAACTTAGCAATGACTAATTTTGTAAAAAATACCAAACGTCAACAATTAGGCTTAATTAGCTTGATTTTTGGTGTGGTGCTTTTAGTCTCTGCGGGTTCAGTAAGAGAGACCTGGTTTGTGCTGGCGCTGGGAATCATCGCTTGCTTAAAAGGGGCGATGACTATTATGATTTCCGATCAGAAGTTAAAGGCAATCATGGACTGGTGGTTAGCGGCCCCTGAGATTGTCCAAAAATGGTGGGCTGTGCTGGTTTTAGTTTTAGGCGTAGCGATGTTCTACGTGATCTAAATAGATGCGCGCAGTTATCCAAAGAGTAACCAAGGCCTCAGTATCAGTAAAAAATCAATTAGTAGCTGATATTGAAAAAGGATTAGTAATCTTCTTAGGAGTGATTAAAACAGATACTTCTGCTGAGGCTGATAATTTGGCCAAAAAAATAGCTAAATTACGCATCTTCGCTGATCACAACAGAAAAATGAACCTCAGCGCAACAGAAATAGACGCGCAAGTTTTAGTGGTTTCCCAATTTACCCTATGTGCTCGTCTAGCTAAAGGGCGCCGACCCAGTTTTGATCCGGCCGCGGAACCTACAATCGCGGAAAAGCTATATCTTGAATTTATTCAGCATTTAAAAAATTCCGGCTTGAAAGTTAAGCAAGGTATCTTTAAAGAATACATGACGGTAGATATTCAAAACGACGGCCCGGTGACTTTCATCTTAGACACAAAGGAGGAATGAAATGCGCGAAAGGCGTGAATACGTCCGCTGTAATGGCCTAGTGCTGGTCAATTTTAAAATGCCCGATGAGTCTTTGGAAGGAAAATCATCGGCATTTGATATTTGCGGAACGGGCTTGCGGATTACAGTAGACAAAGAAATAAAGCTTGGCACTGCCGCGGAAGTGGAGATTTATCTTCCGGGTAACTCTCGGCCGATTGTAGCCAAAGGAGAAACGGTTTGGCTTGAAAAATGTGAAAAGAAGACCAAGGCCCAGCCTGATCCCAAAAAAGAATATTTCTTTGTGGGCTTAAGATTCACTAAAATTGATGAAAATTCAAGAACCCGGATTCTTAATTACGTGTTCAGAAAGACAAAACAGTATAACGACCCTAACTTCAACGCCTGATGAATAAAAAAATTGCCAGTGCAGTTATACATAAATGTTTCGGATTTAAAAAGGGTGAGCATCTGCTGATTGTTACTGACGATGCCACTGAACGATTGGCCCAAACATTCTATCAGGCGGCGCAAAAAGAAAAGATTGATTGTCTACTGCTGAAGATACCGCCACTAAAAATGCATGGACAAGAGCCGCCTAAAGAGGTGACCGCGGCGCTAAAAGTAACCGACATAGCCATCCTATTAACTGCGATGTCACTTTCGCACACCAAAGCGCGTAAACTTGCCTGCACAAAATATGGCACTAGAATGGCCAGCCTCCCCGGAATCACTGAGGAAATCTGCAACAGGTCTATTGAATTAAATTATACAAAGTTAAAGCAAAAGGTAGAAAAAGCAGCCCGCCAACTAAACAAAGGTAGGCGGATGGAGATATATACCGATCGAGGCACAAATCTTACCATGTCTATTCGGGGACAAAAAGGGTTCTCTGACTGCGGTCTTTATACACGGCCGGGCGCTTTTGGCAATCTCCCTGCTGGTGAGGCCTGTATCGCACCCTGCGAAGGGACCACTAATGGACGACTAGTTGTTGACGCCAGCGCGCCTATGGTAGGCAGGCTTAAACGACCGAAAGAAATAATCATTAAGCACGGACTAATTCAGAACATGCCGATACCGCGGATTGCTAAGGCGATTAAACCCTTAGGTAAGTGTGCCTTAAATATAGCCGAAATTGGCTTAGGTTTTAATCCTCGGGCCAAGGTAACCGGAAATATCTTAGAAGACGAAAAAGCAGAAAGGACCGGGCATTTAGCTATTGGCGCCAATATCTCTTTTGGCGGCAAGATATCTTGTCCTTGTCATTTAGATTTTGTATTTTTCAATCCGCGGGTCTTTATCGACGGTAGGAGAATGACATAAAAAAGCCAACTTGGAGGACCCGCTACCTCCTCATCATCGCCCCATGAGGGTGTACGCAGCAGCGGTGTTTTCTGCACTTTCAAGTTGGCACTAAGTAAGTATAGCACAAAAATAGAGTTTTGGCAAGGGGTAAAAAAAATGAAGAAAAGTCTGCTGATTACAATTTTGCTGTTATTAGTAGTGTTTAATTCCGGCTGCGTGCGCAGAATCGTCACCATAGACTCCAAGCCTCCCGGAGCCGAAGTCTACTTAGACCGCAAACTAATCGGAAATACGCCCTTAAGCCACGAATTTCTGTACTACGGCACCCACCACTTAGAATTAGTCAAGCCGGAACACACCAATTTGAGAACTGAGGTCAAGCTAAAGGGGCCTTTTTATGAGTATCTTCCATTTTCGTTTATAGCTGAAGTGCTGATCCCCTGGCAACTAACCGACCAACATAGCCTAAGCTTTGAATTAGAACAAGGCCAAAGCGAAGAACCGATTATCTCAATAATCGAACAACCGCAGCCATCCTTGCCTGGTCCGGACTTACAACGCGTAGAATCACGATAGACAAAGAATTGAAAGTGGAGAAGAAGATGTCTGTTTTGATGCTCTTACTGTTAACGGCATTACTCTGGGGCACAGCGCCAATATTAGAAAAAACCGGCTTGCGCAATACTACTCCGCTGATTGCGATAACCATCAGAAGTCTAGGGATTACTTCAGCTTTAATAATCACTTTAGCCTTAACCGGAAGAATTAAACAGCTGATTAACACTGAAAGCAAAACCGTAATCATATTTATCATCAGCGGGATCATGGCCGGACTTTTCGGAATGTGGACTTATTTTGCGGCACTTAAGTCCGGGGCGACCTCGAAAGTAGTCCCGATTGCCGCCTGCTATCCCTTAGTTACCGCTCTGCTCAGTGTATTGATCCTTAAAGAAAACGTCACCTTAGCCAGGTTAATCGGCACTTCTTTAATTATCGCCGGAGTTTGGCTGGTAAAATAACTTTTGGGTAATTTTTTCCTTGACAAAGTAATTACAATATGTTACAAACATAAGAAGGAAAAAAATCAGCTATAGTTTAAAGCTGGAGGAAAGGAGGTGTAGAGATGCGTAAATGGTTTCTGGTTTTAATAGCTGTCGTCCTCATTTCTAATTTAATTATATCTCCGTGTTTTGCTGATCCAATCAGAAAATTAGGAAGAGGCTTAGCTAACGCAGTTACTGGTGTGGTAGAAATTCCCAAGAAAGTTATCCTAATCAGTAAAAATGACAATCCTCTATTAGGATTAACTTGGGGTTGGATTAAGGGAGCGGCCGTAGGACTCCTGCGCACTGCTGCTGGAGTGTATGAGACCGTAACTTTCCCGATTCCGGCACCTGCTGATTATGAACCAATGATCAGTCCGGAATTTGTATTCGAAGAATGGGAATAACACCATAAATAGAAATAGATACTAAAAAGGCTCATTCGAAAAGAATGGGCCTTTTTTTCCACTTGACATCCACACAAAAGTGTGGTATAAAACCCCTATGGAAATACCGCTAACTCCAAAGCAAAACCAAGTACTGCGGTTTATTGCCAAAAAGATCTGGCATGAGAGAAGGCCGCCAACGATTAGGGAGATTGGCCAGAATTTCCATTTTTCCTCAACCGGCACAGTCAGGGATTATCTGCGCACTTTACAAAATAAAGGATATCTCAAGTTAACTAAGAAAAAAGCAAGGGCCATTGAAATTATAAATCAAAAATTGCTGCAGCTGCCCATTGTGGCCCAAGTCTATGCCGGCAGCCCAACCTTAACCTATGAAGATATTGAAGGCTATCTTGACTTAGAACGCCTAATCTTAAAAGATGGAAATCAGTTTGCTTTAAGGGCCAAGGGGGAGAGCATGATTGAAGCAGGCATTATGCCTGATGATTTACTGTTGGTGCGCAAGCAAAACACTTGCGCAACTGGGGATATTGTAGTTGCCCTGGTGGACAATGAAGCTACGGTCAAATATTTTAGGAAACATAAAAACAAAATCTATCTTCAGCCAGCCAACAAGAACTATACGCCTATTTTAATCAAGGATAATTTCCATATAATCGGGAAAGTAATCTCAGTAATTAGAAACTATGTTTAATCCGAATAGCCGCTGGGATCGACCCAGCTTCCAACCGCAAAATACCGCCCATCAAACTATCGAAGTAATCGCCCGGTTTGGACCAGGAAAAATTAAGCCGATCTGCTTTACTTTAGGCAATCAAAGATACGATATCAAACGGGTGAATTTCTTTTGGAAAGACTATCAGGGCCGGGAAAAATTATATTGTTTTAGCGTTACCGACGGCGCCAATACCTTCCAAATCTATTTTAGCAACCGGACTCTCTCCTGGAAATTAGCTAACACCTCCTAAGATCTAGAAAGATTAATTAAGTTGGATAAGCTTATTCTCCATCTAGACATGGATGCCTTTTTCGCCTCTGTAGAGCAGGCCGTCAATATTAAGCTAAAAGGCAAGCCTGTAATTGTCGGCTCGCGAGCTGATAAATACCGCACTGTGGTCGCCGCTTGCTCCTATGAAGCCAAGGCCCGAGGCTGCGCATCGGGGATGAGCGCTAAAGAAGCCTTCAGGCTTTGCCCGGAAGCCATATTTATGCCCGCCGATAGCACTAAATATATCTATACCGCCCAAAAGATCTTTAAGCTGCTCTCAGAATTTAGCCCGCAAGTGGAAATGAGTTCTATAGATGAATTCTATCTGGATATTACCGGCTGTCAAAAGTTATTTGGCTCGACTGAACAGCTGGCCCGAATAATTAAGCAAAAGATTGTACAGCAGCTTGACATTACCGGCTCAATCGGTGTGGCTCCCAATAGACTGATGGCCAAACTGGCTTCCAAAGCAGATAAGCCCGATGGGTTAGTTATTTGGAAAAGAGAGGATCTGGAAAACATCCTCGAAGATATGCCTGTTGAAAAAATCTGTGGTATCGGACCTAAAATAACCGTCTACCTGCAGGAGATGTCTATCTTTACCTGCGGCCAGTTAGCTAACACTCCGTCTGTTGTTTTAAAGAAGCGTTTTGGGAAGTACGGCCTCTGGTTAAATCAAGCAGCCAGGGGAGAAGACTCAGATATAGTAGAACTATACACACAAACTAAACTACCCCCTAAGTCTGTAGGCCACTCTTATACTCTAGAAAGAAACATTAGCAAAATTGAGCTGATTAAGGCTTGGTTGAGGGTGCTCTGCGAAATGGTTGCCCAAAGGCTACGTAACTTACTTTTAGAAGGCTCTGTGGTCCACCTTTATTTACGCGGGCCTGATCTGCAGTGGTGGTCCAAGCAGAAAAGCTTCTCTGAGGCCACCTTTGACGGTAAGCAGATATATCAGCGCAGTCTAATTATCCTGAACAGCCTACCTAAGCAGCTTAAGCTGGTCAGGGCCTTGGGGGTAACGGTATCCAAGCTGATTCCAACCAATCCTGCCTATCTATTTGAGCAAGACATAAAAAGACAAGAGCTGCTCTTGGCCTTAGATCAGATTAACGCCCGCTTTGGCGACCAAACTATCTACCCTGCCCAGTTTACTATTACCGCTTCTTAAATAAACAGTTATAAAAATATTGAAAAGCATAAAAATACACTTGACAAAGGATAAGCTCTGTGTTATAAAAAGGAGTATATTATAGTATATTATAAAGTATTATAGTCGGATCTGAGAAATGGGAGGATAAAGCAACTGAACATGAAAATGTTAGCTAAATGTTTAGTTAACTCGTTAACCGGACTGCCGTTACGGAAAAAAGCAGTTCGGTTTTTTTATTATCAGGTGGGGCCTATAAGTGAATAAGAGATTTAGGGCCAATGTAGAGAAAAATTTATTCCGGATCCCGATCTTTCTGGATAAAGAGGCCAGCGATTGGCTGTACAGCTTAAGCATCTCCATGAAGCTGAATGGCGGTTATAAGCTACCCAAGTCGTATATCATTCGCAGCCTAATCAATGCCTTCATCAAACTGGATATCAATTTTAAAAAGATTAAAACCGAGGCCGAACTGCAGCAAAGGATCCTTAATAGATTAATAGCTTTACCGGAAGAGCTCAGACCAAAGATGAACCCGCTAAAAAATGGAGGCAATAACAATTTACTTGTAGCTAATATTAGAATGAATAAAAATCAAATTAACTTTATCGATAAAATAGCCGGTGAGATAAGATTCTCCGGTGGCAATAAGCCTTCGCGCAGTTCTATCTTAAATGTGTTTATTAAAATAGCTATGGTCATCAAATATGAGTCCTCGGGAGTAAAATTTGAAAAAGATTGCGAAGAAAGATTTGTCCAAGCGTTCAAAAATGAGCTAAGCAATGCTACGGGAGTAAAGACTTTTGTCTGAAAAATTATTAGTAAACCGGTATAGAATAGTAGAAAAACTCGGCGAAGGAGGAATGGGCGTAGCCTGGAAAGTCTATGATACGGTAGAACACCGTGTAGTCGCTTTAAAGCAATTTTTTAGAAAATTAGCTTCCCCCGGTACTGGGAAATTAGCAAAGACAAAACAAACTAGCAAAGCTACTGCAGACGTAGATACAAGCCTAAATGTAACCGAAGCTGGAGTCAGGGAACCATTGGTAGGAGATGATATTTTCGCTACCACAGCTGCCCAGACAAAAAGAGCGAAGATAGCTGCTGGCGCTGCTTCGGCAACTGAAGTAGACCTACAGTTTAAACAGGAATTTCGCACCATGGTTAAATTAAAGCATCCTAATACTGTCCATGTCTACGATTTTGGGGTGTTAGAAGATAGCAACCCTTATATTACCATGGAAATTGTTTTGGGAAGAGAGTTGCGGGACATCTTAAAAGAAAGGCGACTGACTATCCCTGAGGTTTATCGTATCTTTATGCAAACTGCCCAGGTGCTCAACTTCATTCATTCCAGACTCTTGGTTCATCGAGATATAAAACCAGATAATATCCGGATTACGCCCGAAGGCAATGTCAAGATGATGGACTTTGGCCTGATGGAACAAATGGGCAACTCAAGCACCGGCGAGATCACCGGCACCCCCCTTTACTTGCCCCCGGAAGTTACCAAAGGTGGTGTAATTGATGCCCGCTCTGATTTATATTCATTGGGCATCATGGCCTATGAATTAGCTACTGGAAAGCTTCCATTTTCAGGAAAGACTATTTTGGAGATTATCAAAAAACACATTGAGCAGCCTCCTGCGCCTCCTTGCAAAATTAGAAAAGATATCCCAGCGGAACTCGAAAAGATCATATTGAAACTTATTGCTAAAGAGCCGGATAACCGTTACCAAACCACAATGGAGCTAATTAATGATTTAGCCAAATTCACCGGTCAGGATGTATCCACAGAGACGTTAGAGCAAAGAAAGAGTTATCTTAATTGCAGTGAGCTGATTGGTCGTGAAAAAGAAATGCGGGAATTAAAAGAACATTTAAAATTTACAAAAGAAAGCAAAGGGCAAAGTGTTTTTGTTGCTGCTCCGGCAGGTGTGGGCAAATCCCGATTAATACAAGAAGCTAAATTAACGATCCAATTAGCAGAAATTCCTTTTATGCAAGGTCAGTGCTTCGAACAAGCGATGACCCCATATCAACCTTTAGCTGATGCCTTTAAACCTTTGCTTCCGCTAACTAAACAAGATATATTGGATAGACACGGTTCAATTCTTGTTAAGGTTATACCCGAACTAAAAAATAAAGGCTACCATCCCGCCCCACCATTGGAAGAGTTTGCTGAGCGGGCTCGTTTGTTCGAATCAGTAACTGGCTGGCTGAAAGAGATTTCAAAAATTACGCCTGTGGTTATTTACATAGAAGATTTACATTGGTCGGATATGGCCTCCATAGATTTACTAAACGCCTGTATCCGAACACTGAGAATGTCTCCGGTTATGATTTTATCTTCTTTTCGTGACGATGAAGTTGATTCTACAAACCGTATTTTTCAGACAGCAGAAGAAGAATTGACCAAAATAATGAAATTATCTCCTTTGAATAGTAAAAATGTCGAAACTTTAATCAAAAGGATGTTAGGCAGGATTGAATTAACTGAGGATTTCAGTGAACAAATCTATAATGCTACAGGAGGTAATCCTTTCTTTGTAACTGAAGCAATGCGGACGCTCATTGAGGAAGAACAATTGAAGCTGGACCGTGGCCGCTGGATTTTACCTGCCGATATAAGCGCCTTAGAACTTCCTACCTCTATAGAGGCGACAATAACACGACGTTTAAATCTCCTTAGTCCGGATGCGCTTAGTTTTGCCCGATTTTCAGCAGTAGTAGGTCGAAATTTAGATTTATCGTTTCTTAAACAGCTTGGTAAGCTTGGCGATACTCAACTGTTTGATATTTTAGATGAATTAACCGAGCGGCAATTTGTAAAAATTGAAGAAAAACGTTATGCCTTTACTCACGACCGCGTTAGAGAAACCCTCTATGCCCAATTAACAGAAGAGGATAGGCAAAAGCTTCACGAGCAAGTGGGCAATCTCCTAGAAGTTAAATTTGCTCATAATAAGGCGCTGGTAATAAATGAATTAGCATACCATTTTAACCGTGGTTTGGATAAAACCAAAGCTGTTGATTATTTAATTCAGGCCGGATATTCCCTAAGGGAATCTTCCGATGTTGTCGGGGCAAGTAAATCATTTATCCGCGCTTTGGAAATACTTGACAAAATCGATTATCCGAATAAAAAGACAGTGGCATTGCATGCTCGAGATAGATTATTGGAATGGACTTATATTACTGATCCCGCCTTTGCCTTAGAAATGGCTCAACGCCAATTTTACGAATTAAATAGCCTGGTGCCGTTTTTTTCCATGCTGATTAAACTCTTCCGCTGTATATTTAAAGTAGTAGATAGGCTTCCGAAGAGATTATCGATAAAGGTCAAGATGAAACTCGCCAGACAAACTCCCAAAAAGAAGATAGAGGGAGATTTAGGCACAATATTAAGATTTACTATTTTGTCTCTTGTTTGGTGGTGTCTGGGCGCGATTTTTTCAGGAAAGACTGAGAAGTCATTGGAAGCGGCGGAATTGTTTGATAAATATGTCCCTGATTTTGACGGGCCCGGCTTTGCAATGTTAACAGCAGGATCTGTGGCTTTGTACCAGTATATAGGTAAAACTGTAACTTTTCGCAAGAAGCTAGAGCATTCTTTAAAAATCTTCGAAGAAATAAAGCATTATACTGGATTTAGCGAAACGGTAGAAAAATACTGTTACGGAGCTTTGCTTTTTGAAGGGAGCGTTAACGACGCGCTGATGGGAAAAAACTATAATCGGGAGCTGATCAGTCGCGGACTGAATTATTCTGAAAAAGAGAAATTTTTCGACCAAGTAATATGGTGTTATATTACTCGACAAGTATGGTTATGCGACAGGGGTATGTACAAAAATTTCAAAGAAGAAATAGCCCAACCAAGGGCACTGTTGAAAAAGATGGGAAGGCCGCCAGCTCAAGAAGCATGGCTCTATATGTTTTCGGCTAAATTAGAAATTTTAATGCATTGTCATGAAAAGGCAGTTGAGGATGTAGATAAATTATACAATACCACCTCTAAAATTGGTTATAGCTATTTGTTAACTATCGCCAAGGGCTACAGGGCTTTATTTACCTTTAAGCGGGGTGAAAAGGAAAGCGGGCTGGCCCAAATCAAAGAGGTCATCGCTCAAGCCGCTGAGGCAAATTTTGTAACTCATACCGAGTTCACGGGGTACTTAGCTGAAATGTATCTTGAGTTAGATGATATTGCACAAGCGGAGTTGGCCATTTCTCAAGCGGAGCAGTTCATGGAAAATTTCGAAGAACCGCACTCATTTGCCAAAGCGCGCCTTCATCTTTTGAGTTGCGAAGTCGCTAGAAGAAAGAGGAAATTTGAGGACGCACAAAAAACCTTAGAGAAGGTCATAGCTGTATCAGAGGAAACCAGCAATCCCTTTTTGGAAGCGGAAGCTGCTGAACAAAAGGCAAAAATCTTCATTGATTTATCTAAGCGGAGCAGTGCCAAAGATAGCTTGGATGAAGCTAAGTTAACTTATGAGCAGTTAGGCGCGGAGAAAAGAGTGAAAGAAATTGAAGAGCTACTAAAAACCATCAAAGAATAGAAAGGAAGAAAAGATGGGACGAAGCGAAATATTGGAAGAAGGCAAGATTCGCATGAGCAGGGGGTCGGCATTCACCTTGGGCCTGGTCACACTAGACTATAAGGAAACAAGAAAACGGTTATTGGAGAGATCTTTGACTGTTGCTACTACTATATACTTGCTGCTCTATTCAAAAAAGAGATGTAGCGCCCGATGCGCCTTTTGTACCCAGACTTCAAGCAAGCTTACAGACTTTTCTATCACGGATATCCAATATCCGGCATTTCCTATAGAAATTGTAGCCGAGAGGATTGCCGAGGCCTATAGCGAAGGAATTATTAAAAACGTCTGCTCCCAAACCATATGTATGCCGAATCATTTCGAAATGATCAGGTACGCGGCGGAAGAAATACGAAAAAGAAGCTCTGTGGCAATCACTGTCTGCACTACACCCGCGCCAAAAAAAAGTCTTCTAAAACTGAAGCCTTTAAATTTAGCCAGATTCACTATATCAATGGATTGCGCCACACCAGAGGTTTTTTCAAAGATAAAAGGAGAAAAGGCAAAAGGGCCATTCAGATGGGAAAGCCATATTCAGGGTTTGAAGGACGCGGTCGAAGTATTTGGTAAATTTAAAGTAGGCACTCATCTGATGATCGGATTAGGCGAGACTGAAGCCGAGGCACTTTCGTTTATTCAGCAACTGTTTGATATCGGGATAGCTAGCGCAATCGGACCCTTACTGCCTGTTGTAGGAACGGGATTAGAAAATTACAAGCAACCACCGATTGAGAGCTATAGAAAAATCCAGTTAGCACGATACTTAATTTACCAGAAAAAGGTCAGAGTTGAAGACATGAAATTCAATAAGAAAGGGATTTTAGTTGATTTTGGGGTGCCTAAACAAGAGTTGATCAAACTAATCGAAGCGGGAACTCCTTTTTTATCGATCTGCACAGGGTGCGGTGGATTAAAGGGGGCCTGCAATAGACCTTTCGTTGCTGACACTCCAAATCTTATTTACAATTTTCCACGAGACATTACCGCAGATGAATTAGCTCAAATTAAACGGCAAGTGCAGATGTATTTTTAGGCAAATTTATGATTCTATAGGAATGTGGAATGAATAAAATTTCCCAAAAGAGCGTAGAATGTCTTGTAACCTCTAATCCTTATTGCCTCAAGAGACGAGATAAGAAGAGGCTTCTGCTCGAACAATTACGCAAGCTTACCTTGAAACACAGAAGAAACTGTCAAGCTTACAAACGTATTCTGGAGGCCTTGCCGTTTTCGTTATCCTCAGTAGATAGTTTGGAAGATATACCTATGCTGCCGGTTGGCCTGTTCAAAACTTGTGAATTAAGGAGTGTCCCCGGTAAATTGATAAAGAAAACAATCTTGTCTAGCGGTACAACATCGCAAATTTCCTCGCGAGTCTTTTTGGACCAAGAGACTTTGGCCTTAGGAGCTCAGGCCTGGAGAGCCACAGTGTTTTCTTTTATTGGAAAGAAAAAATATCCGATAATTTCGGTTGATGCCTCAGGTAAAATTCAGGATGAGGTTACCTCAAGGGTACGCGGTAGTTCTCTGCGAGGAGCAATGAATATTAGCAGCGACCATTTATTTTTGTTAGATGACTCCATGAACCCGCAATGGAACAAGCTGAAATCTTTCCTGAAGAAACATGGGCAAGAGAGGATAATCCTTTTTGGTTTCACCTTTATCATCTGGCAGCATTTATATCGACCTTTGATGAAGAAAAGATGCCGTTTAGATCTTGGCGAGAGCATACTTATTCATGCTGGGGGTTGGAAAAAGATGGATGAGTTGGCCGTAAATAATCGAGTTTTCAAGTCGAGATTAAAATATCAATTAGGGATCAAAAAAATCTATAATCTGTATTCGATGGCCGAACTGTTCGGAGTGATTTTTCTGGAATGCGAGAGAGGTCACCTGCATGTTCCGGATTTCGCAGATATTATTATTCGCGATCAAACTTCTCTTAAGCCTCTGGCGCCAGGCCGAAGGGGGCTGATCCAAGTGCTAAACACTATAGCCCGAAGTTACCCAGGGCACAGTTTGTTAACAGAAGACTTGGGAACGGTTTTGGGTGAAGATGATTGTCGCTGTGGCCGAAAAGGAAAACACTTCCGGGTTGAAGGCCGAATGCCCTTAGCCGAATTGCGAGGGTGTAGTGACATATACGCCGCTGAATATACTAGACCAGGAGAGGTTTGATGGAAATCTTAATACCTAACAAAACAAATACGCATTGGCAAGGACTGCTTAAGCGCACTACTTCGATTAAACCAATGAAACCATTTGCAGGCGCAACCTTGTTATTTTTACAAGAATTCTCAAAGAGATTACTGCATAATAAACGGTTGGCGCAATATCCGGAGTTAAAGGCTATCGCCAACTGGTTCTCGAAAACACATCTTCAACAGCTCCATCAGGATTATGAATCGAAACGTCAAAATAGGATTTGGTTGCCTCGAGGTGTAACTTTGCACTTCACCCCGGCAAATATCGACTCTATATTTATCGCTTCATGGTTTTTGTCGTTACTTGCGGGTAACATAAATGTAGTTCGCCTTCCTCAAAATAGAAGCGCGCAGACGCAACTTATCCTTGATCTGCTTAACTCCATTTTAGGTCTAAAACGTTTTAAGGCCATCAGGGAAAGGACTCTGGTGGTGAGCTACGCTCACCAGCGGAAAATTACTGAACAACTGTCCCGATTTTGCCATCTGCGTGTAATCTGGGGCGGCGATGAAACTATTCTGAATATCAGAGCTGTGCCTTTACCTCCCAGAGCTACTGAGCTTTTGTTCGCAGATAGATTCTCTATGGCTGCCATTAAAGCCGAGGTTGTTTTAAATGGGTCTAAGGTTAATATCGATAGACTTGCGAAAAACTTTTACAATGATACTTTTAGACTGAATCAAAACGCTTGCGCTTCGCCTAGGTTGATTTTTTGGATAGGAAAAAAGAAGGAGCTAAATAGGGCTAAGAACCGATTTTGGGCAGCTTTTAAAAAAGTAGCGCGCCAAAAAAATATTAATTGGAACGACCAGGGCGGCACTATAATTCGAATGCTTGCGGGATACAGGTATGCCGCTTGTGGCATAGCAGATAAACTTTTGTCCGCCGCAACTGAGCTTCCGTATAAAGTTCATCTGAAAAATCATAAAGCAGGTCTGCGCGAAATACACCCCGGAGGCGGGCTATTTTTGGAGACCGAGAAATCGAGTCTACTTGATATTCTGAAGTTAATAACGCTCAAAGACCAAACCCTTGCTGTCTACGGGTTTCCTAAGCATGAGCTAGAAAAATTTGCCTGGCAACTAAGCGGTCGCGGTATAGACCGGATAGTCCCAATCGGTGAGGCACTGTCTTTTCAAGTGTCTTGGGACGGATATGATCTGTGGACTTATTTTACGAGAGAAGTCGCACTAACTTAGTATCCAATGCGGATACTAATAGAAGTTAGGTTCCAGGAGATATTGCTGAATAATGACCGTCTGGTGGATTACCTGCTTTTTAGGATGGGTGATTTTTTACGAATGGATTCGTAGGGCAGCTACTACTTTTTGGTTTTTCGGCACCCAGCGATTAACTAAGAAAGCTGCCCAATCGCCAACTCCTGCAAATTGGCCTTCTGTTTCTGTGATAGTCCCAGCGCGAAATGAAGAGCAGGGCATTGAAGGAACCTTGCGTTCACTCTTGAAAATGGACTACCCCGATTTTGAGGTAATTGCTGTAGATGACCGCTCCCAAGACCAAACCGGCGCGATTTTGCGCCGCTTAGCAGAACAAGAGCAGCGTTTAAAGGTTGTTCATAATAGAGAACTCCCTGAAAATTGGCTCGGCAAACAATACGCTATTCATCAGGCTGCGCAAACTGCTAAAGGTGATTTTATTCTATTAACCGATGCCGATGTCTTATTCAATAAAAAAACTCTGCGATTAGCAATTAAATACGCGCTGGGCAAAAAACTGGACCACCTTGTTTTACTTACTTCGCACATACCGGGGAAATACTGGGAAAATGCGTTGTGGACTTTTTTTATCATGCTGTTTATGATGCACAGAAACCCCAAAGCTGTTTCGACCTGTTCAAAGAAATATTCTATAGGACTTGGCCAATTCAATTTGGTGAAAAAAACTGCATATCAGCAGGCCGGCGGAGATGAAGCAATTCGTTTAAAAATCCCTCAGGATATGAATCTAGGCCGGCTGCTGAAATGTTCAGGAGCCAGGCAAGATGTACTCTTGGGGAGTGACTTGATCAGATTAAAGTGGTTTAGAGGGGTCAATGGCTTTATGAAGATTACCGAAAAGAACGCTTACGCCACCTTGAATTTTTCACTCAAAGAATTATCCAGCCTCACTGGTTTTTACCTGGCTGTAGCAATTTTACCATACATAGTTCTTTTGAGTTTGCACGATGCCAGGAGTTACGGATATGTGTTTTCAGTCTTGATGATACATATTCTTCATGGTTATGTGGGCCAAAAATTACAATGCGGATGGAGAGTCCTGCTGGTGAGTCCATTTTGCATTATCTTATATTTATCGGCCTTGTGGAGATCGGCATATATTACAATCCGACAGCGGGGCATCCGCTGGCGAGGCAGATTTTATTCTCTAAAAACATTGCGCAGCGGCAAGTAAATAATGGGGTTACTGGGAAAATGAAATTACAAAAGCCCAAGTTTTATTTCCAATCTGAACAGGCGCCATTACTCAGGAAAAAACTTCGTGCTTTAAAAGAAGTTTCCTTTGATAAGAAAATTGCCGACGCTGCCTTAGGCAACACATTTTTGGTCGGCGAAGATACCGCAATATATATGTTCCATAACGTAACTAAGGGCTGGGCTGATTTTGGAGATGATATCGATTGGAAAAAATTCAAAAATACCGAGAAGACTGCTAAGGTAAATAGGCTGAGCTTCTTAACATCTTTAGGGCTGATGTATTTCCTCTACCAAAGACCACAATACCTGAGGAAAAGTCTATCTTTGCTCCGCGACTGGTGGAAGAAAAATCCTGCTTCTTCTGATAGAGCCAAAAGAGATCGTCTCGTTGGGCTGATCTGGCGCAGTTTGAACGCGGCAATTCGCGTGATGAATTTATTATGGATGTTTTATTTTATTAAAGATTCAAAACAAATTACCCAAGAAGAAAAATCGTTGATCATTGAGGTTATCTTTGATCACGGAAAATATTTATATGGCATTAATTCTGCCTCTAATTATTGTGCGGTCAATTGGCAGATTCATGAGTTAGTTGCCTTAGCCCATCTGGGTATACTATTCCCTGAATTTAAAGAGGCCGAAAAATGGAAAAGGTTAGCTTATAGAAAACTGGGAGAACAAGCAAAATTACAATTTTTTCCGGACGGCGTGCATGGAGAGGGATCATTGAGCTATCATCTGGTTGTGGCCCAGCTATATCTGGATGCCCTGCGTATTGCCCAAATTAATCATCAAAGAGTACCTAAAGACTTAAAGAAACTTACCCAAAAAATGGTTAATTTTGCAATGGCCGCGCTGCGACCCGACAACACACTGCCTCTGGTTAATGACTCTCACATAATTGACTTAAAAACTTTCATCTTATACGCTAATCAGATGTTTCCCGATAATAATTGGCCCAGATTAACTAACGCGCATAGCAAGGACTTAATCTTGCGCTATAACGGACAACTCCGGAATATCCCTCCAAGAACGGACAAGGCAGCTTCTGCTTGTTCAGAGAAAAAATCAACGCTTTTCCCGGACGGCGGGTTTGCGGTGATGCGCGACAGAAAGAATACCCAGCATCTATTTTTCGACGCCAATCCTGGCTGGTTTCCGCATACTCATGCCGGAAAGCTAAGTTTCGATCTTTATGCTCATGGAAAAGCAATGGTTATTGACGCAGGAAACTGTTCCTATGACCATTGTGAATACGGACGCTGGTATCGGCGCACTTTAGCGCATAATACGATTCAAGTCAACAGCCGCGATCAAGTTGCATTAAAAGATACCTGGCAATGGGACATTGACTATAAATTCAAAGAAGCTATGCTACATCCCAATTTCAAAGCCTTTATAAAGGCCAGCAAACTCCCCAAAGTCTCAATAAAACGCTGGACCACCAATGCGGCTTTTGATTTTATCGAGGCAGAACATGAGGGATATCGCAGTTTACTTAATCCGCTAACTCATAAACGCAAGATATTATACATCAAGGGGAAATACTGGTTGATTATCGATGAATTAAGAATGCTTCCCGAACGAGCGTCATTCGCCAGCAATTATGAGTTCCTGCTCCACTTTTTTCCCGGAAGGGTGAAGGTAGACAGAATAGAGAAAACGGTCACGGTGGTGAAGGGAAATGTCGGTCTGCAAGTCGTTCCTTTAGATAAAGACGGAATTGACCAGCTAGTTATGACAAAGGGGAAGGTTATTTATGGCCAGCGACCTTTTAGTTCTCCTTTTCTAAAATATATAAAAATCGGCCGCAATACAACCTTCTTCTATACATTGCTTTTTCCTTTCCGCGGAAAGCCCCCTAAAATTCGCATAGATCCCCTGCTTTCCCAGAGGATTGATCCGGAAAACGGTACGCTAGGCGTAGCAATCAAGATGCCTGAACAGACTGATTATTTTATTCACCAGCCCCGGCGCGCAAGATTCAGTGATGCTCAAAAGAAAATAGATTTTTTGGGAAAAACACTGTGGCTGGAAACCAAAAACAGAAAAACCCGTTCTTATTTTGCCATTGATCCTCAAAAGGTCGTCTTTTTGGATAAAGTTATTTATCAAGAAAAAAAACGGCAGGCAAAAACCTAGATTAATTAACAGGGGCCAAGATGAGGCTAATCAGTGTTTTTAAAAATGTGCTTGAGCTGAAGAAAATAATGCGGATGGATTTATCCTCAATTCAACGCCTCCAACAACATAGATTTTTGCGGCTTGTGCAATTTGCAAAACAACGCTCTCCTTTTTATGCCAAGCTTTACCGCGATATAGATGTAGATAAGGATTTAGGCACTGAAGACCTACCCACAGTAAATAAAAAATTGCTGATGGACAATTACGACGACTCACTTACAGTCAAAGGGATTACCAAAAAGCAATTGATCGACTTTTGCGCATCAGAAAAGGACAGATTTAAGATAAATAACAAGTATACCGTGCTGCATAGCGGAGGGTCGTCTGGATTACTATGGCTTTCCCTAATCGACGACCGTTGTTTTGATTACGAAATAGCGACCATTATAGAAAATAGAATCTATGACCCGATGAAATATCTTTTCAAAAAGAAAAAACCGCGCATCGCTTCTGTTTCAACCGAAAATCCACATGTTGGCTCTAGTGTGTTTAGAAAAAACATACCGGATTTCCTTTTAAATATGCGCTATTTCTCAGTAAGTAGACCTATAGCTGAAATAGTAGAAGGACTCAATGACTTTAAACCAGATATATTAGGCGGATACCCGTCCATGATCAAGGAACTAGCTGAACAAAAAATCAAAGGCGCCCTGCGCATCTCTCCGCAGAAAGTTTTTTCCGGGGGGGCTCTGTTTTCAGAGGATGTTAGACAGTCTGTAATCAAGGCGTTTAGTTGTACCCCTTTTAATGGTTATTACGCTACTGAGGCAACAGGCCCTATTGCCCTAGAGTGTGAATACCACTCGCTTCACGTTTATCTTCAGGCACTGATTCTTGAAATCCTTGACTTAGATGGCCGACCGGTTCCGGTAGGGCAACCAGGAAAAGCAATATTTACGAATTTAATGAATTTCACGCAACCGATAATCCGATATAGTTTAGATGACGTTATTCAAATGTCTCCATTGAAATGCCGCTGCGGATGCTCCCTGCCAATTATTAGCAAAATCTGGGGAAGAACGGGAGATATGCTTTGGGTGAAAAAACCAGATAATAACTACGAAATAATTGAGCCTATTCTTTTCAATCTAAAGATCCCGGGCTTAGAGAAATTACAGGTGGTCCAGGAAGATAACGATTTTTTACGAATTAAGATAATAGCAGCCGCAAGGGAAAAAGAAGTAAGCAATCTGGTGGAAAAAGCAATCAGTAAAATTCTGGACAAAAAAGGTCTTTTAGGCATTGTGAAGATCAAGGTAGAGCGGGTTCCGGAAATCTTGTCGGAACCGGGTACGGAAAAGACTTTGTTCAAACAGCACAAAATGGTTATTTCTAAAACGGGATTGGTTGATGAAAGAAAGTGACTTATTAAAGGAATCGTTTAAAATTAAGTCTGAGATTATTAAAATCAGGCGGCAAATCCACGCCTATCCGGAACTGGGCTTTGGGGAACTAAAAACGGCAAGGCTAATCGCCAGAAAATTAAAAAGTTTAGGACTAACAGTGCAAGAAAAAGTAGCCCAGACAGGTGTGATCGGTATTCTTAAAGGAGGAAAAACCGGAAAAACAGTTGCTGTCCGGACAGATATGGATGCCCTGCCTATCCAAGAGCGTACTGGAAAAAAATATGCATCTAAAATTCCTGGCGTTATGCATGCCTGTGGCCATGATGGAAAGATTGCTATTGCCTTGGGGGTTGCTCATTTATTAAGCAAAATTGCTGCCGATAAGATCAAAGGTCAGGTCAAATTTGTCTTTCAGCCCAATGAAGAAGGTTCTGGTGGGGCCCAGGCAATGATTGCCGCTGGAGCCTTAAGAAACCCCCGGGTTGATTCTATCTTTGGTTTTGATCTAAGCCCCTCCCTGGATTCCGGAAAAATGTATGTGCGCAAGGGAATAGTGACTGCCAACATAGATGACTTTGAGATAACTGTGATTGGTAAAGGAGGCCATGCCGCCCAACCATGGAAGACGGTAAACCCAATTTTGGTAGCAGCGAAGATTGTTGAGGCACTTCATTCTTCTGTCTCGCGACAACAGAATTTTCGACTGCCGGCTGTTATTTCAATTGGAGAAATTCATGGCGGAACCGCCAGCAATATTATCCCGCATTCTATCAGACTAAAAGGCACAGCGAGAACACTTGATCTTGCTACACGAAAGAATATACTCAGGAAGATCAAGCAGGTGGTTGATGATATTTGTCGCGCACACAGAGCGCAGCATCAGCTTCAATTTATCCCTTCTTATCCATCTCTGGCAAACAACGCCCAGCTAAACGATATAATAATTGGGGCCGGGGAAAAACTTCTTGGTCCCAAAAATATTTGCTACTGTAAACATCCTTTCTTTGAAGGCGAAGACATCAGTTACTTTTTCAAAAAAATTCCGGGGGCGATTTTTTCGATAGGAATCCGTAATCGAAAAAAGGGGATAGCTCATCTTACCCATAGCCCCTTTTTCGACCTTGATGAAGCAGCCCTTCCCATTGGCGTTGCAATAGTAGCGGGATCTATTCTAAGGTATTTAAAATTTGAATATGAATAATTTCACGCAAGATTACAGCTCAATTTATTTATATGCAAATAAAATAGTTGGTGCTATGTTAAATTTGTTTGGGCAATTGTGGTATTTTTTCTTGGCCGGAATTATCATCAGTGCTTTAATAGTTGTCATTTGGCCAGAGCGTAAATTGGCTGCATTCTGTCAAAAGTTACGCACCTCCAGTGGAATTTCGATTTGCCTTGCCGCACTGGGAGGCGTAATCTCGCCCATACCTACTTACGCGACGATACCATTGCTCGCTGCCCTTTTTAAGGTTGGGGCCCCGGCACCGGTTTTATTCACCTTTCTGGTATCTTCTCCTTTAATGAATCCTGCGCTTTTTTCTTTAACTTTAGGGGCCTTTGGATATCAAATGGCTGTGGGCAGATTACTGGTTGCTATTGTGCTGGGGATTGCGGCTGGTTATGCTATGCAATTTTTGATTTCCCGCAACCAATTAACCGGGTTTATCCGTAGTGAAAGCAAGGCCTCGGGGTTCTCTGATAGTACTTCCTTTTTGAATCAATTTTACCGTTTGTCCAAATTCGCGGGTAAATACCTTGTCTTTGGGATTACGATCGCGGCGTTAGTAAAAGTCCTGATTCCGGCAAGCTGGGTGGCTAATCTATTAGGAGATCGACGTAGTGTTTCTATCCCTGTCGCGGTAGCGGGAGGCGTCCCTTTCTACGCTTGCGGAGGAGCAGTCATTCCAGTGATGCAGACGTTAGGGGACTTAGGTATGAATAAAGGGGCAATTCTGGCCTTCTTCATCTCTGGGCCAGCCACAAAAGTCTCGACTTTAGTGGCGCTTAAAGCGGCGATGACCAGGAAAACATTTATCCTGTATCTTGCTACCGTCTTTACAGGGGCACTGTTATTTGGCTTTATTTACAGCATTTGGTAAAAAAAAGGGGGGGGAATGAACACTGGGAAAAGGAAAACGGTAATAGCGGTTGTTGGCCTGATGGCAATTATGGTTTTGCCCTTATTAAATAGCTCTAGCGCTCAATCTCAAGATATAGGCAAAAATAAATATGCAATATGTTTTGATCCGTTATCGTCGGGGCCTCTTCAAGAAAAACCCGTAGTCGGAATCTCTCAGTCCAGTGATCCTGGCCTACCAGCTCCAGCAAAGTTAAATGCTGAGCTGACTACCGAACAGGTTGATGATTTGACCCGTTTAGCTGTTCAGCGTGCCAAGGGACTGGCCGAGGTAATCCAACCGGGCGATTGGGTGGTGATCAAACCAAATATAGTAGTAGCGGCAGAGATTGCGAATCAATTTTTTGGCTCTGATGAATTCAAGAAAGGGACAGCCACCGATTTGAGAGTAATCAAAAGCCTAATCGAGCAATTGATCGAAGAGGGCGATGCCAGCCGAATAACTGTAGCTGAGGGAAAATGCTGGCCGAATACCAGTCAAATGGGAAAAGGAGAACCAGATGGCTGGAACAGCAGCTGGAGCTACTATGGCGGGCTATCTTATGACCAAATGATTAAAGACCTCAATGCCTCGACTGCTATAAAAATTGACTACATTGATCTCGACTATTACGCTACCTCACCCTACACAAAGGACCTGCCGGTGCCCGGCGGCGGCCTTTCTCAGGATTCCTACACCATCCCTAATGCTATTTTAGACTGCGACCGTCTGATCGGAGTAGCGGTGATGAAGACACATATCCTGACCAAAGTCACCTTGCTACACAAATTATATATGGGAATCTCACCTGCTGAAGTATACAAAAAATACGATTTTGATCACTTTTTAATTCCTCATGGAGAATATAAGCCACACAAGTTTAGATGGGACCACACCGTTGACCGCTCGCTAATTGATTTGGCTTCCTACCATCCTTTTGATTTTGGGATTATTGAATGCATCTGGGGAATGGAAGGTGCCGGGCCAATTTGGGGGCCATCCATCAAAAAAAATCTAATCATAGCCGGAAAGGACCCGGTAGCTGTAGATGCGGTAGGTGCTTATGCAATGGGATTCAATCCCTGGGATATCGAATACCTCCATTTAAGCCGAAATAAGGGTTTCGGAAAAACCTTGGATGTAAAGCAGATTGCCATAAATGGACCCGGAGTCGATGAAATCAGGCATGAGTTTGTTAAACCATTTAGCAACAAAAGGTATCGGATCCCTGGGCGGGGAAACAGAACATGGCTACTTAACGGACCGCATTACGGTGATGATATTAAACATGACTATCTGGAAGCAGAACCGGATATCTCACCGGTAGCCGGCGCTATTACAGCAGGTAAAACCTGGACTATATTTCAAGATTACACGGATTACATGGATCTGCTGCAATATTATAAAGACCCGGCATTTTGCTTTACCTATGCATTTACCCGGATAGTCGCCCAGCGCCCCATAAAAAATACACATCTGCGCTTTGGCAGTGTTGATGGGATTAAAATATGGCTCAACGGAAAAAATATTTATACCAATGATGACACCGGAGATTTTGCCTGGCAAGAAGAAGACATCCCGATTAATCTAGTTAAAGGCGAAAACAGGCTATTGGTGAAGATAAAAAACACCACAGCTGACCGGGGACTTGATACAGGATATGGTTTCAGTATGTACGTATCTGAAGAAGACGGCGACACTCCTTTGGGAATTAAATATTCAATCTTGCCGGCAAATAGTCAAGGTAAAAGTAGAGGTGAGTTCTGATATCTGAATTTATTATAATTTTGATAACTTTGGTGATAAGTGCGCGCTGTCTCAAGGCGTTACATCTAATAAATTCATGGGAACGTTTGCCCGCAATTCAAGAAATTCATCAAAACGGCCCATTTATCTCTGTAATAATACCCGCCAGGAATGAAGAGAGGTCGATCGAGAAGTGCTTGGGCTCGCTGCTTGAGCAGACCTATCCAAACTTTGAAATTATTGTTGTTGATGACCAATCTAGTGATCATACGGCTGAAATTGCCAGGAAATTTATTAAACAAGACGCCAACACCAAGGTTAGATTAATCCCGGGTCAACCTCTACCTCAAGGATGGCTCGGCAAATGCTGGGCAATTCAACAGGCAACTCAAATCGCCCAAGGAGAATGGCTCTTATTTAGCGATGCCGATGTTATTCATCTACCTCAGACATTAACCTCGGCCTATCGCTACGCCATCAAAGAAAATGTCGACTTCTTGACCTTAAAGTACACACTTTTAGTAGAAACTTTCTGGGAGAAAGTGGTTCTGCCATGTTTACTTTTTTTAGAAAACTGGTTTGTTGTCTCTCCCAAACAAGTCAACAATATGAAACGGCCTGAAGCTGTAATGGCCAAGGGTGATTTTATCTTTGTCAAAAGGAAGGTATACACAGAGCTAGGCGGACATCAGGCAATTAAGAGCGAGATCATTGAATCAGCTGCGCTGATGAGCCTGTTCAAAAGGACAGGGCATAAGGTCAGGCTGGTCAACGGGGCCGATTTAATCAGGGTAAGAAAATTTCATAATTTAAGGGAAATAATAAACAGCTATTTTAAATTGCTCTATCGCGCTTTTACGCCTGTAGAAAACCGGCTGCGCGGATTAGTAAATGCATTTATTCTGATTTCTTCTCTTATTCCCATGGCCGTGCTAATTTGGCTGCTGTTTGCCGAATCACTGTATAGAAATGCGATACTAACCACAAGCTCAGTTGTGGAAGTCTTGATTTTGCTATTCGCCGCCATGATTTTTTATAAGCGGGATAATTTCCGCCCTCATTATGTATTAGGACTCCCCTTGGGGGTATTGATAACCTCTTTTATCACTTTAAAAGCGCTATTTGCAGTAACCGCAAGAAAAGGTCTCTCATGGAGAGGCAGGATTTATGAGCAATAACGTAAAACATAATCTTTATATGTTTTTAAATGTAGTGGCTATTTATTTTTGCTTAGGCCTATTAGCCTCTGCTGTAGCGCAAGAGCAGGAACCCCCTATAAAAAAAGAAGTTCTTTCTCTTGAGGAGTGTATTGAAATAGCTAAAATGAATAATGCCTCCATAATTCAGGCCAAAAACGTGCTTAAACAACACGAATTAAAAGTAAGACAACAATACGCAAACTATTTCCCCCAAGTCAATCTTTCTAGCTATATTAAAGAAACCAAAGAAGCTCATGAGCTATACATCGACAGTTACGCACACAACGTCAAAATAGAGCAGGATATATTTACAGGAGGCGAAAACTCATCTTTGGTTGAGCAAGCAAAAGCAGACTTAGCTGAGAAAGAGTACGCATACAAAGAAATTGAGTCGGACGAAATTTTAGACGTTAAGGATGCTTATTATCAAATCCAAAAAGAAAAGCGCCTGATTGAAGTCCGGAAGGAAATTGTCGAACGCAGAAAGAGTAACGCCGATTTAATTCAGCTGCTTTATAACGCGGGGAGAGAAAAGAAGGCAAATTTACTGCGCGCCGAATCGGAAATAGCTAAAGCTGAATTTGATCTCTCTAAGGAGGAAAACAGCCTGCTGATTTATAAATTAAAATTAAACAGAGCCATGGGCCGGCAGATTTCCGATGCTTTAACAACTGAAGGCAGATTGCAAAGTATTGAATTTCAAAGCTCGCTTGCCGAGCTTATAGATGAGACCAATGAGAAGCGGCCGGAGCTAAAACAACAACTTGCAAAAATAATGGCGGCCCGCGCTGAGTTGAAGGAGGCCCGCAGTGGATTATTGCCAACATTGGGCCTGGAGACGAATTTAGGCATCAAGGATGCGCGTTTCGCTGCCTATGAAGATTACTGGGATACGCAACTAAAATTGACCATGCCTATTTTTGACGGTTTTCTGGCCAGGTCTGAAGTAAAAGAGGCGGAAATTGAAGTCAACAATTTGCAAATAGAATTTGGCGATTTAGAAAACGAAATAATTGTAGAAGTAAACGAAGCATACGTAAATATATCGAATGCCCAAAAGCAATTGAGCGTATCCGAGCAGGCCTTAAGAGCAACGCAAGTGAGAGCGGATTTAACGCGGCTTGAATATAAACAGGGGACTTTATCTTATTCTATACTAGAAGACGATGAGCTGGATTTAGCTGATGCGGAATTGGACGTTGTTGACGCTCTTTATGAATTGAATTTAAAAAAAGCGGAGTTGGATAATACAATAGGACGATAAGATGGGGAGGCAATAATTATGAAAAAGGTGATCACCTTTTTAATAAAATTTTTTATTTCAGCTGTCGTATTATTTTTTGTCATAGGTAAGCTTTCTGGGTTTGTTAAGTCCTCCCCTAAAAATATAGAAAGAAATAAAGAGGAACTTGTCTCAGTAGAAAAAGGGGATTTAACCACTAAAATTTCTGCTACGGGTCTGGTGCGACCCAAAACCAAGGTTAATATAATTCCGCTTAAGCGAGGCAGGATTAACGAAATTTTAACTGAAGAAGGAGACCGGGTCAAAAAAGGTCAGATTTTAGCCTGGATGAGTAGCGAAGAACGCATCGCTTTAGTTGATACCGCCTTAGCGGGGTTGGAAGAAACCAAAAAAAGTCAAGATGAAAAAAGAATAAAACAAGCAGAGCGGGAATTGGAAATAGCACAAAATACTTATGCCCAAATACCCATTGTTGCACCGATTAATGGTATTGTTATTCTGCGCGGAGCTGAACCCGGCCAAACAGTTTCATTAGATGACTCTATTTTTATATTAGCTGATGTGCTGGTGGTGGTAGCTCGAGTTGATGAAGTGGATATTGGAAAAGTTAAAAAAGAACAACCGGTAAATGTTATAGTTGATGCATTTCCTGACAAAACTTTTCAGGGTAAAGTGACAAAGATTGCCTTTGAGTCAAAAATAGTCGACAATATAACATATTATGAGATTACTACCGATCTGGTACTTGCTACCGGAGAACTAAAGTCGGGGATGGGCGCTAATGTAGAAATAATTACTTTTCAAAAAGAGGAAGCAATGCTTATCCCTGCTTATCTAATCAAAGAGGGGAAGAACCAAAGTTACGTCTGGATTAAGAAAGGCCCGGATGACTATAAGCAACGTTTCATCAAAATTGGTTTTACAGACGGAAAAAACGTTGAGGTGCTTTCCGGATTGAGCGCAGGCGAAAAAATTGTAATTAAACAAGATGAGTTGACAGAAGACGCCAGCGAGAAGCAATATAAGTTCGGTGTATCTCATATAAGAGATTATTTCAGGAAAAATGCTCCCTCTTGGTTTAAATCATCTGATCAAAAAATAAAAAAAATGAAGTAATACTAAAAAGATGGCTGGGCAAAAGATTAGAAAAATTATTGAGCTAAAAGATCTAAAAAAGACCTATAGAATAGGAAAGATTGAATCAGCCGTATTGAAGGGAATTTCTTTGGAAATTTCAGAGGGAGAATTTGTAGCCATCATGGGACCTTCCGGTTCAGGAAAGACTACTCTGTTAAATATTATCGGCTGCCTTGATAAACCAAGCGATGGAGTGTATAGGTTAGATGGGGTCTCGGTCAATACATTAAAGGGCAAAGAAACATCTCAAATTCGCAATAGGAAAATTGGCTTTGTTTTCCAAAATTATAACCTGTTACCGCGGCTAAGTGCCTTAAAAAACGTTGAGCTGCCAATGATCTATGGAGATATTAAAGAGCGAACAAAGCGAGCTACTCAGGCCCTCTCTATTCTTGGCTTAAAGGAACGACTCTGTAACAAACCGACCGAGCTCTCAGGAGGTCAACAACAACGAGTCGCTATAGCCCGGGCTCTGGTAAATAATCCAGGCATTATTGTAGCTGATGAGCCAACGGGAAATCTGGACAGTAGCACCGGAAAAGAAATTATGCAAATTTTAGAGAATTTAAATCGAAAAGGGATAACAATCATACTTGTAACCCATGATTCAAATGTAGCTAAGTATACAAAAAGAATTATTAATTTAGAGGACGGTCGGATTGTTAATGACGTATTAAACAAAATAGTTATGAAACCGGAAGAAGAAAAGGGTGCCATAGGTTTTTTAGCAAAGCCGAGATTCAAAAGCACAGCATTTAGCCTTGCTAAGGTACGAGAAAATATCGGAATGGGGATAATTGGTATTTTAGCAGGCAAGGCGCGTTCTTGTTTAACTATGCTGGGTATTGCTATCGGTGTGGCCTCAATTATTTCAGTTATAGCTATTGGCCAGGGCGCAAAGCACAATTTCTTGAGAAGAATTAGAAGCTTAGGAACAAATGCATGCATGATCCTATTAAAGTCGGATAGCAAGTATAGACTTTCAAATAGCGATATCGAATTATTACAAAATATCCCTGAGATAGTAAAGATAGCGCCTAAATACGATGAGAACTCGATCGATGTTAAATACGGTAATAAACATTGTAATGCTTATATAAATGCAACTGTCCCGGAATCTCAGGAAGTTATAAATTTTTTCGCTGCAAGAGGCCGATTCATTACAGAGGATGATCTTAAGTATAGTCGAAAAGTTGCTGTACTGGGAAATAACGTGGTCAAAGAACTATTTGGTGACGAGGATCCGATAGGCAAAGACATTAAGATTAAGAATATTAAATTCAATGTGGTTGGGGTCATGGAAGAGAAGGGTGCAGACGATTTTCTGGAACGAGACGGAAACGTGTTTATTCCTTTGACTACCGGGCAAAGGCGCGTTTTTGGAGACAGGTATATTAAGAAGATAACCGTCAAAATAGCTACTGACAAAGCTGTGCCGATAGCAAAAAAGAAAATTAAAGAAGTACTGCGTAAACGACACAATTTAAGGCCGGGGCAAAAGGATGATTTCCGTCTCTTTGATTCAAGTGTGTATATTAGTTTTGCAAAGCAAGCCGGAGGAACATTTACTTTACTTTTGTCTTTAGTGGCGGCTATTAACCTGTTAGTTGGCGGCATTGGCATTATGAACATTATGCTCGTATCAGTGGCAGAAAGAACGAGAGAAATAGGCCTGCGTAAGGCAATAGGCGCTATGAATCGAGATATTATAACCCAGTTTATAACTGAAACGGTTGTGCTGAGCATAGCTGGAGGAATGGTTGGAATTGCCGTAGGAATAGTAGCCTCACATTTTATTGGATTAAAGACGGATTGGATAACGTTGGTGACCCTGGATTCCCTTATTCTGGCTATTTCTTTCGCTTTTGTAATCGGTATTCTCTCTGGGCTATATCCGGCCTACAAGGCAGCAAACCTTAAACCAGTGGAGGCTTTACGATATGAATAAAAAAGATTTATTCTTTTGGATAGCAATCATAACCGCAATTGTCCTATGTAGAATTCAATACATTTTTATGCCGATTATAGATCATTTCGAAGCCCTATTCAGTTTTGTTACCAGCTCAGTGATGGATGGCGCAAAGTTGTATGAAGGTACCTTCTCTCAACGGCCACCACTTGTATATCTGCCCTACCATATTATATTCTCAATTTTTGGAAGGAACAATTTATTTGCTATTCATATCGCCGCTTTAGTATGGGCAGTGTTCATTGCCATAACTGTATTTAAAATGAGTAGATACGCATTTAATAAAAGCGTAGCTTATTGGGCTACGTTCTTTTTTGCAATTTTTCATACAACAATTAATTATGATGGACAAAACACCGTTCCTTCCTCTCCTAACTGCATGACTTTGAATGCAGAATTTATGCTGCTACTTCCCCTAAGCGTTAGTTTTTATATGTTTTTGAAAGGAATCAAAGAAAAGAAATGTTCTTACTTCGTTTTGACGGGTCTTTTTTGCGGAATTTCTGCAATGCTTCACTTTAAAGTACTACTTTATCTTTTATTTCTGCCAATATATTTAGTCCTAATCTCAGCAGTTAAGGAAAAATCCCGGCCGATCTTTGCCAAACCTTTCAAGTTTACCCTTTTTATCACTTTGGGCGTGATTTTGGGGGTAGGGGTTGGGCTTTTATATTTCTCAATGATCGGGAGTTGGCCTGCTATAACGAAACACTATAGCCATCAACTGCAAGTTTATGTTGGCGGGGCTCAATATTTAACGCCACAGGCATTTAAAAGATTCTTTATTTTATTCAGCGAAATGATGGTTAAACATAACTTCTTATTATGGTTTCTTGCCTTTTTTTCGAGCATTTATAGCCTTTTATCTTTTTTGAAATATTGCAAGAAAAGGGATATCTCTGCACAAAATCGTGAATGCGATTTTGCCTACAGTAATTTGTTTTTTTCGCTATGGTTAATATTTTCATTGCTTACTCTTTTCTTGCATGGAGCTCGAATGTTCCGTCAATACTGGACACTTTGTTTTCCTGTTGTGATGATTATCGCTGCTTATGGGTTATATGTTTTAAAAACGCAAGTATTAGCACGGGATAACAACAAACTCTTTTGGGCAAGTAAAATTTTTCTATATTCGTTCCTTATCCTAGGAATTTTGGTGCCGATTTACTCTACTCATATCAGAGGTTTTCCTCTGGTTAAGAAAGCTTATGGATTTTCAAAATATCCAATTTTGGAGTATATCAGAAAGAACACTGAAAAAGACGATAGAATTTTCTTGTGGGGAGCTCTTTATCCTGTGTATGTTTTATCAGACAGAATTCCGGCATCTCCTTTCGTTTTTAATGCAGAGTGGTTCGGTCTAATCATTGATGTCCCTGTTAGGTTTTATGAGCCTACAAAGATTATTTGGGAAATGTTTGAGAAAAGATTCAATGAAAAAAAACCAAAACTTATTATTGACCCATCGCAAAAAAATAAAGAACCGAAAGACACATACGGCCCCTTTTTGTGGGGTGGCGGTAGGTGGAAGGGAATCCCGTCAGTCACTGAAGTATTGGTTCTAAAGGATTATGTTGCTAAAGATTATAAATTTGTAGAAGAATATGATGGTTTCTTGATATATAAACTTAAAGAGGGGAGATGAAAAAGCTCATTGTTAATGGTGATGATTTCGGATTGTCGGTGGGGACCAATCAGGGAGTTATCGAGGCCTTTCAAAACGGCATACTTACCAGCGCTACCCTAATCACAAATACGCCGGCATTTGAAGATGCGGTTTTTCGGGCCAAGAAAAACCCCCGGTTAGGAACAGGAATCCACCTTAACCTAACCTGGGGTAAGCCGGTTTCTCCGATCAAACAAGTTTATCGGCTAGTAGATTCTGAGGGAAATTTTGTGAAAAACAAAAAGAGAATCTTTTTGAAATTCTACTTTAAGGGAGCTAATTCAGAACAAATTAGAGTTGAGCTTGATGCCCAAATTAGAAAATTTTTGGATTTCGGCCTGAAGCTGACGCATATCGACACACATCACCACATTGTTCTGTTTCCGAAAATTCACTATATCATCTCAGGCCTAATGGATAAATACAACATTTCCAAGCTGCGATTTTATCGATCCGGCAAATGCTACTTTTCCGATAGGCAAAATTTTGTTAAAAAGCTGATGACTTACCTATTTGGGAATAGGGCTACATATACTAAACAGCATTCACCTGATTATATCTTTGACATTGAGAATATCAAACTAAAAAAACGGCTTGAACAGCTTAAGAATGGTGTTAATGAAATTTTTTGCCATCCTGGCTATGTGGATGATCAACTAAAAAAAAGTTCAAGGTTAGCATTAAAAAGGGAAGTTGAATTGAAGGAGCTTACGGAACAATCGGTCTGGGATATCATAAAGTCTGAAAAAATTATATTAACAAACTATGAGATTTTTTAGAAGAGTTGATATTACTAGTAAAATCCAACTAGCTATTTTATTCTTAAAGAAAAGAGTGCTAACCGTAAAGAGAATAATCAACTTTTTATGCGTATCTGTTTCTTATCTTTTGAGGCTAAAAAGAATCTGGGGTTACCCTCCAGCCTTGATGATTGAACCTACAACCTACTGCAACCTTAAATGCCCTTTATGCCCGACTGGCAATGGTAGTTTACAAAGAGAGAAAGGGATAATGCAGTTAAGTTTGTTTAAAAATATCATTGATGAGTTTGGAGATAAAGTAATGCATCTCACCCTTTGGGGTTATGGCGAACCTTTTATGGCCAAAGGAATCTACGATATGATCAAATATGCCAAAGCTAAGCATATATTTGTTAGAACGAGTACCAATGGACACTTTTTCTCAAACCGTGAAGACATCAATAAATTAATAGACAGTGGCTTAGATAATTTAATCGTTGCCTTGGATGGGGCAAGTCAAGAAACGCTAAGTAAATACAGGATAGGGGCAAATTTTAAAGAAATCGTTAAATCTGTTAAATCTATCAGTGAAATCAAAAAGGAAAAGCGGGTAAAATTGCCTTTTGTTGAGTTGCAATTCATCGCAATGAAGTATAACGAACACGAAATACCACTTGTGAGAAGAATGAGCAAAGAAATTGGTGTGAATAAATTGACCATTAAAACAGTTGGCCGCAATACAAAGGAAGATTTCATTACAGAGGACGATCGCTTTAAAAGGCAGGTCAATAAGAACAGGTTCTGCTCGCGGTTATGGTTTTCCTCTATGATAAATTGGGATGGAACAGTCATGCCTTGCTGTTACGATTTTCATGGAAAATATACCTTTGGTAAATTAGATTATCCGAAAGGACAAACATTTGAGAATATCTGGAATAATGAAAATTATATTACTTTCAGGGAAAGAATATTAAAATCCAAGAGAAGCATTGAAATGTGTCGTTTGTGTCACGGTAGTTTTGCAAGCTTAAATGTTGAGTAAAGCAAAGGAGCAAAAATGAATCAAAAAAATTTGAAAAAAGTTTCAGTTGTTATACCTGTTGTCGATGAAGAAGAGAACGTGGAAATAGTATATGAAGGAATTAGACAAGCTATGAATTCTATAGAATACGATTTTGAAGTTATTTTTGTGGATGATGGTAGCATGGATGAAACCTATAAACGCCTTGAGCAAGTTCGCTTAAAGGATAGGAGAGTTAAGATAATAAAACATAGAAGAAATTTTGGTAAAGCTGCGGCTTATTCTTCTGGGTTTACATATGCTCATGGCGATATAGTCATAACTATGGACGGTGATCTACAAGATGACCCTAAAGATATTCCAAAATTCATTGATAAAATTAACGAAGGTTACGACCTAGCCAATGGCTGGAAACATACAGGTAAGGGTCCGTTTCTTAAGCGCATACCGTCTAAAATTTTTAATAAAGTTACTTCTTTATTATCCGGAGTTGAGCTTCATGATTTCAACTGCCCTTTTAAGGCATATAGACACGAGGTAGTAAAAAACCTCAATATTTACGGTGATCTCTATAGGTTCATTCCTATACTAGCTATAAAAAGAGGATTTGTGATTACAGAAATTAAGATAAGCAATTTTGCCCGAATCCACGGTAAATCAAAGTACGGGGCAAATAGGTTTATCAATGGATTTTTAGATCTTTTAACGGTACTATTTCTTACAAAATTTGCCAGGTCTCCCTTGCATTTATATGGAGCTGTAGGATTGTTTTGCTCGTTTATTGGAGGCTCGACACTGTTGTACCTTCTATCCATAGTTTTAAGCGGGGGGGGGATAGGAACAAGGCCCCTTCTTACTTTTGGAGTTCTTTTATTTATCCTGGGCATCCAATTCATTTCTGTTGGTCTAATTTGTGAGATGATAATCAATACTAAAAACTTCACCAGAGATAAGGTAAATATTAGGGAAATATTGGACTAATTTTCTAATCTTATATAAAGAAGATGAATTAGTTAAAAAAATGTCCAGATGGAATAAAATAACAGACACAATCATTAGCATGTATTCCTTTGGCTAATCTAATAAAGATCCCATGGTATATGAAGATTTTAATAATATCAATATAAAAAATTGCATAGGCGTATATCCGGTACGTGAGTCAACAGAAATTACAGCCAGACCTCTGCCAGAATTAAAATTTAAATCCGCTTTAGACGTCGGTTGCGGAACCGGATTCATATCAATCTACCTAAGAAAGCTCGGCTTTGACTGCGAAGGCGCTGATATAAATAGGACAGCGGTAGAATGTGCCAGGCAAAACGCAAAAATAAATAGCGTTAAGATTACCTTCTATATTTCCGACCTTTTTGAAAATGTAAATAAAGAATATGACCTGATAATATTTAATCCGCCAATATCGCATTGTAGATTCGGATCTTTTAACCGGTGTTTAAATGTAATAAAATCGATCTTACCGGTAAAGAATCAATTCATTCTGCGGCTCTATTATAGTCTGTTCAAAGGCCAAAGAGTGCTTTTGCTTAAACGTTTTTTAAGTCAAGTAAAAAATTATTTAATAAATAATGGCAAAGTAGTAGTTCTGCTAACTCCTGATGAGCTTAGCTTGATTAAAGATACTTCCTACAAGATAATCGGTGGAGACGCTACTATGCACGTAGTGTTATTAAATTTTTAATAATGCAAAAAGAGATTAAAGCATCCATTATTATCCCTACTTATAATCGCCAAGAGGAGCTTAAGGAATTATTAATTTCGCTCGAAGGACAGACTTATCCAAGGGAGGAATTTGAAATTATTATAATCGATGACGGCTCTACAGATGGGACAAAAGATGCTGTAGCTAGGTATATTGCAGACCATAAAGACTGCGCAATTCTATATCATAGACAAGAAAATGCCGGTCCGGCAGCTGCTCGAAATAAAGGAATTCAGATGTCGAGGGGAAAATTATTATTATTTACCGATACCGATTGTGTTGCACCTCCGGAGTGGATAGAGAAAATTACAGAGCCCCTTTGGAACAATCATGATGTCGGAATAACAGGGGGACCCGATACAGTATCTAAGGATGCGCCATTTTTAATCAGATGCATTAATTACCTAATGACATCTTTTTTTACCACAGGCGGAATCCGGGGAGGCAAATTAAGATTGACAGAATTTTCTCCCCGCAGTTTTAATATGGCTGTAAAAAAAGAGGTGTTTGACAAAACTGGCAAATTTTTGTATCAAAAATATGCAGAAGACACATTATTATCAGAGAAAACTAAAAAAGCTGGATATCGATCTTTATATTGCCATGAAGCTTTTGTTTATCATTTCAGAAGAGATAGAATAATGTCTTTTTTAAAGCAAGTGCATGGAATGGCAAAGGGAACAGCCATTGCATCTAAAAGCGAGAAAGGAGTAGTGAAATTTCTTAATTTTATTCCACCGCTTGCGTTAATGATAATTCCCTTGGCAATTATATTGCTTTCGTTATTCTTCAATAATTTTATTGTGCTAAAAATCTATATTTTCATTGGCTTAATCTATCTTGCTTTAATTTCGATATCCTGTATAGTTGAGCAGAAAAGTCTGGCTATGGCTTTGTGTATACCGTTTTTATTCTTAGTGCAACAAATAGCGTATGCAATAGGTTTTTTGTCAGGTCTCTTAAAAACTAAAGTAAGGGGATAATGAAAGTTACGGTTCTTGTATGTACACGTAATCGGTCCGAAATTATTGAATCTTGCATTTTAAGTATTTTGCATAACACCTACCGTGACTTTGAGTTTTTGATTGTAGATCAAAGTACCGATAAAAAGACCGCGCAAATAGTAGAAAAACTTATGTCTACGGATAAACGCATAACATATTTACATATGAAAGCTAAGGGTAAAACTAAGGCGCTCAATTTGGGCATCAAAGAAAGTCGGGGAGTGATTATCGCCCAAACTGATGATGACTGTATAGTTGCTCAAGACTGGCTTGAGAAGATAGTAGGGGCTTTCCAAAGAAATCCGGACGCAGTCGTGGTATTTGGCAGTGTTCTAGATTCTCAGGCATTATTCGGGGCACAAAAGGCCAGAGGTCTGATTGAAAACGGAAAATTTGCTGGTCGTCTCTCCAAGCTATCGTTTGTCGGAGACGCTGCTAATCGATCTGTTAAAAAAATAGTATATCAAAAAGTAAAGGGACACGATGAACTTTTGGGAACAGGAAATCCCTTGACGGGAAGTGAAGATCAAGATTTTGCATATCGGACCTTGAAGGCTGGGTTCAAGATTATTACAGTAAGAGAGATTATCGTAACTCACCGCATGTATAGAGTTCGGGATATGGAAAGTTATTTGGCCGTCTTGCGTGGTTTTGAAATAGGCATAGGAGCCGTTTATTTGAAACAGCTACGTTGTTTAGATTTTATCTCGGTTCGTATACTGTTTATAAGATGGGTGAGGAGAATGAACCAAGCAATGCGTTTTATACTCTCGAGCAAGCAAACATTCGGCAACAAGCCCCGGTTGATATCATTGCTTTTTTTGTGGACGGCTATCACGTACTGGACTGTTCTGGGAATGATAAAGAGCTTAAAATATTCTGTTGACCAAAAGAATTGTTTATTTATCTCCAAAAGATAAAAAGGATAAGACAAATGAAGACTAATTGCCCGAAAATCTTGCTGTATGGACATAGTATCTTCGGTATGGGTCATTTATCAAGAATATGCGCCTTGGCAAGAGGCATTAAAAAGGTAATGCCTCAGTCCAATTTGATCGTAATCTCTCGAAAGGCTCACAAATAAAGAAACGAATAGGATTGAAAAGAAAAGAAAAAATGATTGTCGTAGCTTGTGGTGGCGGAATAGATGGTTTTGAAATTTTGAATTTGTACCTAAAGGTTCATTTTGCTATGGCCAAAACAGTAAAAACAATCTTGTTTCCGGGTCCGCATATGCCTGAAGAAAAAGTTAAACATCTTCAAATGGCTATCCGGAAAAATAAAAATATTTATATAGAAAGATTTACTGGAGGAACAAATTACAGTTTGGCTGATTGGATGAACACAGCTGATTTATTTATCGGAATGAGTGGATATAACACCTTGGCGGAAATTTTAACTACCAGGGTTCGTTCTATTATAATGCCCCACCATCCCCGTATCGAAGAAGAACAGTTTATTCATGCCAGCGCATTAAAGAAGATGAATTTGATTGAAATGATCGATCCTCGCAGGACTGGAAAAAAATCTCTTCTGGAAGCTATTCATAGGAATTTACACCTGGAAAAGTTAAAGCAAAAGCAAACCAAACATATGATTAACGGCAGCATCAAGGCCGCCAAAAAAATTAAACAAATCTTAAACAGGGCAAACTAGATCAAATGAGCAAAGAAAAGGTGTCTGTTATAATCTCTACGCGCAATAGGCCAAAGTACTTAGAGCATACAATCAATAGTATATTAGCTAATAGCTATGCGGACTTTGAAGTTATTATTGTCGATCAAAGCGATAATGGCAGGACGCAGGTTTTAGTAGATAGGTTTGCGCAAACTAATTCGAAAATAAGATATTTTCGAACTTCTTCTCGGGGATTGGGTACGGCAAAAAATTTTGGTATAAAGAAATATCAGGGAACAATTGTAGCCTTTACCGATGACGATTGCGCGGTACACAGTGACTGGATAGAAAATATGGTCTTAAGCTTCAGGCAGAATCCGGAGGCGGGCATAGTCTTCGGAAGTGTTCTGCCTCCTCCGGGGTATAAGACAAGCGACGGTTTTGTACCTGTATTTTTGGCCAAAGATTCATTATTGAAGGGGGTTTTTTCAAAGGTTTATGCCCGGGGTATTGGAGCCAATATGGCTGTGAAAAAAGAAGTAATTGAAAAGGTTGGTAGTTTTGACGAAATGTTGGGCACCGGCGCAGCATTGCCAGGAAATGTAGATTACGATTATAGCTATCGGACGCTAATGAATGGATTTAAAATTTTTGATTCATCTTCAGTTAAAGTTATCCATCTTGAGGTAAGGAAATGGGGCAAGGAAGCCATGGATAAACTAAAGCAATACGAGTTATCGCGATTAGCAGTCTACATGAAATATATTCGTTACGGTGATTGGCGCGCTTTTTTTGTAATGTTTCTTGAAATATTCGTCAAGATTTTTCAGCTGATTAAAGGCAGCAACTATATAGCTGAAGCCTATACCAGACCGCGGTTATTTGTAGCTATATGCCTATTTTTTAACTATGTGTGCTGGTGGAGTTTGGGTATTGCCAGAAGTCTTAAATTTCGAGTCGATAAAAAACGCTGTATATATTATAAATGATGGAAAAAAAAGATAGCTACATAGATGTTTTAGGATATAAAATGCGCTACGTAGTGTGCGGAAAAGGCTTACCTGTACTTCTGATCCACGGGTTTGGAACAGATATTTTTAGTTGGCGCAAAAATCTGCCTGAACTATCTAAATATTTTAGAGTTTACGCACTAGACTTAATTGGCTTTGGCCGTTCAGATAAGCCTAAGATTAATTATTCCCGCTTTTTCTTCACAAAGCTGATCTACCGATTCTTAAAAACTCTAAAAATTGATAAAGCCACGCTTATTGGAGCCTCTTGGGGAGGAGCTTTGGCCACATCCTTCACTATAGAGCACCCCGAAAAAGTTGATCGGCTGATTGTGATAAATTCCATAGCTCGCTTTGGTACAGCTAAAATCAGCAAGGCACGAGCAAGGCGATTTAAGGCATTAACCTATCTCAGCCAAGGTAAAAAAAGCCTGTCTTGGGCAAGGAAAGTTTTAGAGTGTTTGTTAAAAGAAGGTTATTGTAATCGAGAGGCAGTTACTAAAAAAGTAGTAAGTGAACAATTTAAAATGTGGAAAACTCAAGAGGCAAGAGATGCCCTAGTGGCAGTCGGCGCTCAATGTAAATTTGCTGATATACTTGACAAAAATTGTAAGATAGACAAAAAGGTCCTTCTTATTTGGGGTGAGAACGATCCCTATTTTCCATTGAAATCAGCTCGTTGGCTTAAGGCAAAGATAAGAAATTCAAAGTTACTTGTAGTTCCCTATGCCGGACACGCAACGCATGAAACACATCCAGCAATAGTAAATAGAGCAATTTTGAAATTTTTAAAAAAAAGTCTTAAATAGTCCATGCATATGCATAAAACAAAGTTCTCGGTAAAAAGAATACTGGCTGACGCACCTTTTTCTAACCTCATTGATATAGTCCAAATTGAAGAATTGGCAGGTATCTGGCAGAAATCAATCTGCATAAAATTGAAAATAGTCGTCTCTGTTTATCTTAAAAGCCTGTTGGAGCTCAGATAATGAAGAGTAAGACGTTAGCAAATCTGATGCCATTAAAGGAACACGTCCTAAAGCATAAAAGAATTTTACTCTTTGGATTCCTGCTCTTGGTTTTCAGTAATCTGATTCAAATCTGTGAACCGATAATTATCAATCAGGGTTTTAATGTTCTTAAAGAAGACTACCTCCAGCCTGGTTTATTGCAAAAGGTCTTTGTGTATCTGCATATAGATTCAAAAGGTGGTATTTTAGTCTTTTTTGCCTCTTTGTATCTTTTAGTAAATATTACTCGCTTGCCTTTTATATACTTTTTCCAATTTCTAATTATGTCCACTGCCAAAAGAATTGAATGCGATTTAAGAAGTCGGCTCTTTTCTCATCTGCAAAGACTCTCGCAGTCATATTACCACCAACAGAACACCGGCGATATTATGGCTAGGTTCAGTGACGATATCAGGTGTATCGATGAGTTCGCCAGCGCAGGTATTGCTCTGGGAAATTATTTCATTTTAGCTCCGATTTCCGTTATTTATCTATTTATTATCGGGAAAGAGTTGGTTATTTACGCACTGGTTCCCTTGGTGGGCGTATCAATTGCCGCATATATTTTTAGTAAATACGGTCTTAGGCACAGGCGGATAATTCAAAAACATTTTGGCCTGCTCAGCTCCGAGATCCAGGAGAATCTCTCCGGCATCAGAATAGTTAAGTCATACGTTAACGAAGACAATCAAATCATCAATTACCGAAAGGTGAACAGAGAACACTTCAGGAAAAATATGTCTTTTCATAAAATCTACGGCCTGGGAATGTCTTTGTGCGGATTTCTTATCGGTTTAAGTCAGTTAATATTTTTAGGATTTGGCTGCAGTCTGATTATTTCCGGAAGGATAACCCCGGGCAAATTTGCCGCTTTCTTTTATCAATTAAGCCATCTGACTTGGCCTGTGCTATTGCTTGGCGTCTCAATCAGCCGTTTTCAACAGGCCCGGGCTCGCCTGGAAAGAATTAACGAGATCCTCCTACAAAAGCCCGATATTGAAGATTCTGAAAAAATCAATCATGGCATCAGCGCTATAGCAGGGGAAATAAGATTGAACAATTTAAACTTCTCTTTTGAAAAGGATAGAGCTATTCTCCGTAATATAAATATAAAATTCGAAAAAGGAAAGAATATAGCGATTATCGGCAATATTGGTGCAGGCAAATCGACATTAGTTAATTTAATCGCCCGTTCATATAGCGCACCTCAAAAGACGATTTTTGTCGATAACCATCCCATTGAAGAGATTCCTTTAAATGTCTTAAGAAGAAATATTGGTTACGTTTCCCAGGAACCCTTCTTATTTTCGGGAAGTATAAGAGACAATATTTGTTTTGGGGTCCCTGGGGCAACCAAAGAGACTTTGCGCAGGGCTGTTAATATTGCTGATATTGAAAAAGATATAGACGAATTTCCTTACGGGTATGAAACCTTAATCGGAGAAAGAGGAGTTACCCTTTCGGGTGGACAAAAGCAAAGGATTGCTATCGCTCGCTCAGTTATTATCCGGCCCAAAATTTTACTTTTTGATAATGCCCTCTCGCAGGTAGATGCCGGTACGGAAAAAAAGATATTAAAAAACTTAACCAGAGAAATGCAAGGCTGCACCATCATTTTTATCGCTAATAGGATAGCCTCGGCTAAAAATGCCGACCTGATTATGGTTCTGATAAACGGGCAGGCTGTAGAGAGCGGCACGCATAATCAATTACTGCAAATGGGGGAGATTTATGCTGCATTTTTTGAAAGAGAGACTATAGAAGAAATGCTGGAAACTATATAGTTATATGGCAAAGAGAAAACTTAATCTAAAAATGTTAATCAGACATACCAAGCCGTACCAGAATCTGATTATCTTGTGCGTCTTTTTCCAGCTGGGTATTGCGTTTTTACAAATCTTCCAATTACACCTATTGCAAACAGCTATAGATGTTTATGTCCTCAGAGCAGACTTCCTGGGGTTACTCAAGAATGTGCTCTTAATATATCTTTTTGTGCTCGGTTTGCTGCTGTTGTTTAGTTTCTTGCGGATTTATTTAACTAGCTATATCGGACAAAACGTAATGTTGGACCTGAGAATGAAAATCTTTGCCCATTTACAAACGATGCCTCTTGCATTTTTTGATCGGACGCCTATTGGAAAATTATTGACAGTGGCTACTAATGATGTTCAGCATTTACAACCTGTGGCAACTGAACAATTCACTAGTATATTAGGCAACGTATTTCTTTTCCTGGGAATCGTCGGTTACTTGTTTTATCAAAATTATCAACTTGCTTTGATATTCTATGTATTGATTTTGGGATTCGGAATTTTTCTGGTGTGGATCAACCGCAAAGCCGCAAAAGCAACCAGGGAAAGCCGGTCTTGGTTTGGAAAGATCAATGCCTTTCTTCAAGAAAACATAACCGGCATTTCCCTGATCAAGCTTTTTCGACAAGAAAAAAAGCAGAATGAGAAATTGTATTATTTTAATAAAAGTTACGCCGATACGAGCATTCGTTCTCTTTCTTATTTAAACCTGACCCCTTCAGTAACAGCAATATTTAGGGCCGCGGTAATGAGCTTGATACTAGGCTACGGAGGAAGAAAGGTACTGCAGGGAACTCTAAGTTTGGGGTCTTTGCTTGTCTTTATCGGGTCGATGGGGCTTTTTTTCGCTTTGATCGAAAGGACAGTCAAGGCGAACAAGGTCTTGCAGACTGCCTGGGTTTCTTTAGAAAGAATTTTGGGATTTTTGGATACCAAGAGTGAGCTGGAGTCGCCTCAAGGTAAGGTCAAATTGCCGGACTTTAAGGATAAAATCGAATTCAATGATGTCTGGTTTGCCTACGATAATAATAACTTTGTGCTCAACAATTTTAATCTTAAAATTAAAAAAGGCGAGCAAATCGGTATTGTCGGCCATACTGGGGCAGGTAAAACCTCAATAGTCAACCTATTGGCTCGATTTTACGAAATGAATAAGGGGCAAATTCTAATTGACGGCGTTAATATTCAAAATATTAACAAGGGTAAGCTTCGTTCGCTGATTGGAATAGTGCCGCAGGATCCTTTTCTGTTCTCGGGAAGTATAGAGGATAATATTAAATTACGAAATTCAGAAATAGATAGCCAGCAAGTCCAACAAGCAGCTGTTTATGTGGGCGCTGATAAATTTATATCTCAGCTTCCTCATGGATACAAAGAAAAGGTCCAAGAATTAGGCTCGAGGCTATCTACCGGTCAAAAACAGCTAATCTCTTTTGCTCGTGCTTGTTTATTTAATCCCCAGATTATAGTCCTTGACGAAGCTACGGCAAATGTTGATGCCGAAACCACAAATGAGATTAAAAATATTTTAAAAATTTTAAAAGGACAAAGGACTGTTATTGTGATTGCTCACCATCTCTCTACTGTTCGTAACGCCGACAGGATCCTCGTGCTGCACATGGGGAAAATGCGGGAGATGGGAACACACAGCCAACTAATGAAGAAGAAGGGTATCTATTATAACCTTTGCCTGTTGCAAGAGCTCGAAGACAGACTAACTCATATAACAAAATTGGTAACCAAACTTACAGAGATTGTGGGGTATGCCCGCCTGCACTATGTGAAGAACGCACAACTAGCCAGAAAAATAGGGGAGCGGTTCAATTTATCGAAGCGGCAATTGGAGCAACTGGAAACCGCTACCTTAATTTATGATGTCGGGAAAATGCGCATTCCTGTTAATATCCTAACCAAGCCAGGCTCATTAACCAAGGCAGAGTTTGAAACCATTAAAAAACACGTTATTTACAGCAAAAACGTGGCTGAAAAATTAGAAGATTTTGAAGACATTGCCAGGATAGTGTGCTATCATCATGAGCGCTGGGATGGCAAGGGTTATCTGGAAGGCCTCAAAGGCGAGGCCATACCTTTGGAATCCAGGATCATCGCTATTGTTGATGCCTATCAAGCCATGATTAGCGATAAGCCTTATCTCAAGGCGCTCTCAGTAGAGCAAGCTCAAAATGAACTAATTAAAAACGCGGGTAAGCAATTTGACCCTCAGATCGTAGAGATATTTATTAAAATTCTCAAAGAGGAAACATAATAAATGGTTAAATTTATAATTTTAGAACAATCTCCCCCAAAGTATGCTCCAGGCAAGATGAACGTCGTTGTTGACCCAGGCTTGTGGAATAAATATTTAGACCAACTATGCAAATTGCGCGGCAAGGTTTATGTAGACGAAGGCCTTTATTCGAAAGAAATTCTCTCGAAGGAAGGCAGATTTGAAGAAAAGTGGGATCCGGTTTCGATGCATACAATAGCTGTAGATAACGGCCGGGTTATCGGGGGCTTAAGGGTCAGCATACTATCGGAAAACGGGATTTATTTTGACGGCGAAACAGAGTATATTTTTAAAAAATTAAATTTAAAAAAGCATCTCCGGGCCTTAGATGTAATGTTAGACGATTTCACCAAGAGGAAGCGCAAGGTTATCGAGATATCCAGACTGGTGGTTGCTGAAGAATACCGCAGATTTCGTAATGTAAAAAGTAAAGTCGGCGCCGGTCTATTTACGGTAACCTATTCTTATTTCTTTCAAGAAGGAGTAAACGAGGTGCTGATCATTCAGGGAAATAAATATAAAACCGGCCGGATTTATGAAAAGATGGGGTTTACTAAAGTTCATGATGTAGATGAAAAGACACCACTGGAACCATTCTATGAGTTTAATGATATTTGTACGTTCATGCATTTTGACCCCAGCCAACCTTCGCAAATATTAACAAAATTCATTGAGGGCATGAAAGACGTATATTTAAACAGCACAATTATTGTTAAGCAGGGATAAGCTCTTGGAAAAGTTAGCAGTTTTAAAAAATATTTTATTGAGCATGGAAAGTGTTTTAGTTGCTTATTCAGGAGGCGTAGACAGCACTTTATTAGTTAAAGTGGCCAAGGATGTTTTACTGGACAATGTGCTGGCAGTTACCGCGCAGTCAGAGACATATCCCGCTCGTGAAGTCAAAGCAGCTAAAGAATATGCCGGAATTATAGGCGTCAAACACATTATCATTAATACAAGTGAATTGAATAACGAAGATTTTGCCGCGAACTCTCCACAAAGGTGCTATTACTGCAAAAGCGAGTTGTTTGCCAAGCTTAACGAACTGGCCAAGAAGTACGGAATAAAGTATGTTGCCGATGGTTCAAACTACGATGATACAAAAGATTTTCGCCCGGGCGCAAAAGCCGCGGCTGAACTGAGCGTGAGAAGCCCTTTAAAGGAAGCCGGATTTACGAAACAGGAGATCCGGATATTGTCAAAAGAGCTTAATCTTCCTTCCTGGGACAAACCTGCTTTTCCGTGTTTATCATCCAGATTTCCATATGGCAACAGAATCACCTCTCCAGAGCTCATCCGAGTGGATCAGGCCGAGGAGCTGCTCTCAACTTTGGGTTTTAGTCAACTGCGCGTAAGGGTACACGGTGCTATTGCCAGAATAGAGGTCCCCAAAGAAGAAATACCCCTGTTTTTCGGCTCAGGCATATCTGAGAAGGCTGTAGCCGAACTTAAAAAACTAGGTTATGCGTACATAACCGTAGACCTGGAAGGTTACAGGATGGGCAGTATGAACGAAACGCTAAAAAGCTCAAGGTAGGAATGGAATTTGAATAGCAAAAAGATAAACGCACTTCTTAATGGTGTACGCAACGGCAAGCTGGATGTTTCCAAAGCGATGAATGTTTTGCGAACTCTGCCGTTTGAAGACCTGGGATTTGCTAAACTGGATACGCATCGCGAGTTACGCTGTGGTGTTCCGGAGGTTATATTCTGTAAGGGTAAGACGATCGACCAAATCACAAAGATAGCAAAGAGGCTTTTAGCGACTACTGGCTGGGCCATAGCCACCAAGGCCAGTAAACAAATTTACCAGGCTATCAAAAAAATAAAAAAGAACGCGGTTTATTACGAAACTGCCAAGATAGTAGCTGTCGGCCGGAGTAAACAAAAAAATTCCAAAAAACGTATATTGATCATCAGCGCCGGAACTGCCGATATTCCGGTTGCCGAAGAAGCGGCGGTAACGGCCGAACTTCTGGGAAACTCTGTGGAGCGAACATATGATATCGGCGTCGCCGGCATACATAGATTATTTAAATATTTGCCCAACCTGGTTAAGGCCAATGTAATTATAGTTGTTGCCGGCATGGAAGGAGCCCTAGCTAGTATAGTCGGGGGTCTGGTAGATAAGCCGGTAATTGCTGTTCCCACTAGTATTGGCTATGGAGCAAGTTTTGATGGTTTGGCGGCGCTATTGTCTATGCTTAACTGCTGCGCTCCCGGAGTTACAGTAGTAAATATAGATAATGGGTTTGGTGCGGGGTATTTTGCAAGCATGATCAATAGAATGGGTAAACAAACGTGCAGATAGCCTATTTTGATTGCTTCTCCGGTATCAGTGGGGATATGGTCCTGGGCGCATTGATTGATGCCGGACTGGATCTCAAGCAACTTAAAGCAGAACTAAAAAAACTTAAGCTTCCCGGTTACAGAATAGAAACAGAGCAGGTGCTCAGGGGAGGGATCTCAGGAACAAAGTTTAATATTACTACTGTCAAGCAAACGCGCAAGCGAAACTTAAGAGATATTCTGCAGTTAATAGAAAAAAGCGGATTGGATAGTGAGATCAAGAAGCTGGGCAAAAATACATTTACAGAACTTGCCAGGATAGAGTCGCAAATACATCGTAAAGATATCAATCAGATACATTTTCATGAGCTGGGAGCGCTGGATTCAATAGTAGAGATTATCGGGGCTTTTATAGCCATAAAGAAATTAGGCATTGAACGCGTCTATTCATCAAAAATCCATATGGGAAGCGGTTTTCTTAAATGCGGGCACGGGACATTACCTGTTCCGGCACCGGCAACACTTGAGTTATTGAAAGGAATACCTGTCTATTCCCAAGGCATAGAAACAGAGCTGGTTACGCCCACAGGCGCCTCTATAGTTAAAGCTGTTGCTCAGGGCTTTGGCTCCCTGCCGCAGATGAAAATAGCTAAAATAGGCTACGGGGCAGGAGAGAAAGAACTTAATATTCCTAATTTCTTACGGATTTCCCTCGGGAAATTAATTGAACACCAGCCTGATCGAGACGAAATAGCGCTGGTGGAAACAAACATAGATGACCTCAGTCCCGAAGTGCTGGAATATACATGCGAAAAGTTGTTTTCCCAGGGCGCGCTTGATGTCTTTATGACCCCTATAATTATGAAAAAGGGCCGGGCTGCCAGCATGCTCAGCGTCCTGAGCGAACCACAAAAACTTGATGAACTGCTCTCTGTTATATTTGACGAGACTTCAACATTTGGGGTCAGGATACAGTATCTTACAAGAAGAAAACTTTTGCGCAAGGTTGTATCAATAGGGACTGATTTCGGGAAGGTTGAGGTAAAAATAGGCAAAATTGGCCAGCGGATAAAAACTATTGCCCCGGAATATGAATCCTGTAAAAGAATTGCTAAAAAAAAGAAGGTGCCTTTGCAGGCTGTGTATGATCAGGCAAAAATGCTCTGCTCAAAAAAATTGAAGGAGAGTGGTTCAAATGGCTCAAGAACAGAGAAAATTCTCTAGAGTCAGAACGGATTTTGGTGTCAAATATAGGGTTAAAGGCTCTGCTTCTTCACCAACAAAAGCGGTCAGCGTAAATATCTGCGAAGGCGGAATAATGCTCAAGACCTCAAAGAAACTGCCTCCCGGAAGTATTTTGCAGCTAACAATAGTATTGCCCTCTCCTTATGTTAGCATTAATGTTCAAGGTCGGATCACGTTCGTGCTGAATAATTACTGGGGCGGATATCCCACTTATCGATGCGGCGTGGCCTTTGTCAAGTTGAAGCAAAAAGATCGGTTGACGATCAGAAAATTCGTGAAGGAAAGTATTGCTAGGCTAGATTGGAACCATTGGATGTAACGCCCAAGGAAAAGGGAGTAGTTTAATGAAAAGGAAGAAAAAATATACTGAAAACAGGGGTACGCGCAGATTCGCTGTTTCACTCCCGGTAACTTATCACACTACCATACCTCCAGTTAAAGAACAGCTAAAGATCAGGGCCCAAACTAAAGATATTAGCGCTGAAGGGTTGGGATTTGTCGGCAGCCATAAACCGGACCCCTTGGTAATAGATCTTCAGCTTGAGTTACCCAGAAAAAGTAAACGCGGCAAACCAACTAAGCCTAAAACTATTAACGCCAAGGTAAAAATAGTTTATAGCCGGCCGGTTGCAAAAGGACATCAAGACATTCTTAGTACCGGAGCCTGCTTTATAGACCTGCGCAAAAAAGACGCAAGATTATTACAAAAGTTACTGGCTGGATATAAATAGAAGGAGGGCATTACAAAAATGCGGTTATTTTGGAGTTCAAATAGGAAGTTTTTCGCCTACAGCAAAGATTCAATAAGCAAAGCCTCTGATTTATTAGACCACGGGTTAGCTGTTACCTGCGCTAGCCAAATGAAAGAGCTGATTGGGCGTTGTGAACAGAGAAAAACAGGACAAGATCAGCAATACTGGTGGGTTTACGCCATGGCTTGCTGTCTCTGCGAGCAGACCTTCTCTCGCTTCGGCAGAAAAGGCCTAGACCAATATTTAGAAAAAGCTGATAAAATAGCTCAGCAAAATAATCTTGCAGATATAACCTTCTGGGTCAATAAATGTAAACTCGATTACTTAGGGTTTTGCGGCCGCAAACACCAGGTCCAAGGACTGCGTAACTCGGTGTTTAGTTGTCTGCAGAGGTTACCAGAACCATCAACCTATGAAATCTATGTGCTGCCGGTTTTGGCCTGGGAGGCCTTAAACCGGGGAGATTTTAACTCCGCCCAGGAAACGGCAAATAAGCTGTTGGATCTGGCCAAGAAATTAGGAAAGTTTAACCTCCAAATCCAAGCCCAGGTGCTGATGGGAAAGATCGCTTTGGAATTGAATAGGGAAGGGGAAGCCTTGACCAATCTTAAGCAGGCTGTTTCTTTGGGACAAGACAAGCAAGCAGAGCAGTTAATTCCTGCCCTTTATCATACGGCTGAGGTGCTTTTAAAGCAAGGAAAAATAGCTGAAGCCAGGGAATATTTGGAACAGGCCCAGCAAAAGCTAGAAACAGAGTTAGAAGTATCGGATTCTTATTATCATATTTATTTGTTCAGGCTTTGGGGTCAAATCACTCAAAAAGAAAAACAATTCAAACAAGCAGAAGAATATTTTAAGCAAGCTATTAAAATAGCCCAGTCCACGGAGAATCCTTTAGAAGAGGGGATAACTCAACTGAAGCTAGGTGAATTATACGCAGAGCTAAAAGACTATTCTCAAAGCACCAAGGCCCTAGAAGAGGCCTCGGCTAAATTTATTATCATTGATAATCAATTTCAGCTCTCTCTTGCCAATCAAGCCCGCCAAGACTTAAAAGACAGGCAAAAAGAAGCGCCAGCGCCACCAGGGTCTGCTCAACAACCATCTTCTGTACAAACACAGCAGCAAGGAACGCTGGAAGAATTCATGAAACTGGTGGTCAGTAATTTGGACTTAGAGGCTGTCTTAAATAACGTCATTGAATACATCATGAAAGTAACTGAAGCTGATCGTGGATTTTTGATTTTGCTGGATGAGGCCGGAAAGCTTTATTCCCAGGTAATTAGAACTAAGGAAAAAATTACCAAAAAACAGCATACTTTCTTCAAGAATTTTAGCCGGACGATCACCAAGAAGGTCATGGAGACCCAAGAAGCAATTTTGCTTACTGATGTTCAGGGTGACAGCCAATTTTCAACTGCAAAAAGCGTTTTAGACCTGGATATTCGCTCAGTAATTTGCGTGCCTTTAAAAAGAGAAAATAAAGGGATTGTCGGCTTAATCTATATCGACAGGCAATCTCTGGTTAATGCCTTTACCGCTGATGACTTGAGCTTAGTGGAAGCATTGGCTGAATATGCCTCCATAGCTTTAGTCAACGCCCGCATGCATTCCGGGGTGCAGAAAAAATTAAAAACTACCGAAGCCCAGCTGATACAGTCCGAAAAAATGGCCACGGTAGGTATCTTGGCCGGCGGCGTGGCTCATGAAATCAACACACCGCTGGGCGCGATATTACTTAATACAGAAATGTTGCTCAGAAAATTGCAGGCCAAACCATACAAAAGAATGCTCAAGCAAATCGAAGAAGGTACCCAGCGCTGCAAAGAAATTGTAGAAATGCTGTTGCAATACTCAAGGAAAACCAGCAGCAAGTTTGAACCGATCCAAATAAATCAGGTCATCGACCGCTGTTGCTCTTTTTTGGAGCATCAGTTGACTAAAGAAAAAATTGAGTTTTATCTGATCAAACAGCAAGGAACAATCGCGGCCATTGAGGGCAATTTTAACGAATTAATGCAAGTGTTTACCAATTTAATCGTCAATGCCAAAGAAGCCATCAAATCAGTTAGAGAAGCTGGCGCGATTACCATCGAAAGTTATCAAGAAGGAAACTTTGTGGTCGTGCAAGTCAAGGACGATGGTGTCGGGATATCAAAAAATCAACTTGATAAGATATTTGACCCATTCTTTACTACCAAAGATATCGGTCAAGGCACCGGCCTGGGGCTTTCTATCGTATATAGGATTATTGAAAACCACAAGGGAAGCATTGAAGTCTCCTCTAAGCCACAACAAGGGACTACCGTGACTATTAAGATACCGGTGAAAAAGTAAATATCTTAAGATACCGGTTAAAAAGTGAACTTGGATAAGGAGGTAAATACTAAATGAAAGAACATATTTTAGTGATTGAGGATGACCAGCATTTTCGCCGGGCCCTAATTGAGCTGTTGCAGGAAGAGGGGTTTCGGGCCACAGGCGTAGAAGATGGAGCCGGCGCCATTGAGGCGGCGAAAAACAACTTTTTCGAGCTGACCCTGGCTGATGTGCGTTTGCCCGGAAAGATGGATGGCATTGAAACGGTAAAACGGATCAAGAAAATCTACCCCGAGACAAAAAGCATGGTGATTATCATGACCGGTTACGCCGATCCGGATGTCCCGGTCCGGGCGATTAAGGTCGGGGTCGATGATTACATCTATAAGCCTTTTGAGATGGAGGTATTCTTGCATAGCGTACAGCGAAATATTGAGGTCTATCGATTAGAGCAAGGCCGGCTCAAGCACATCAAGATCATTGAGCAGATGAATCAGGAACTTAAGGACAAGCAAAAACAAATCCAGGAGTATAGCAAGAAATTAGAGCAAAAGGTGCGTGAGCGGACTAAAGAATTAGAGCGCTCTAACCAGCAATTAAAGGATGCGCAGGCTAAATTGATTCAGTCGGCCAAGATGTCGGCTGTAGGCCAGTTAGGGGCCGGCGTAGCCCACGAATTGAACAATCCTATGGGGGGAATTTCAGGCTATGTCCAATTCATGCTCCAGAAAGTCAAGAAAGCCGACTTTGGCGCCAAGGAATTCAAGGCCTGTAAGAAATACCTAAAATACATCGAAAAGGAGTCAGAGCGCTGTAAGTGTATAGTAGAGAATTTGCTCAATTTTTCCAGAAAGTCCCAAACGCCATTAGGGACTATAGATCTTACTCATATTACTGAAGATATATTCTCCTTAATCGGCAACCAGCTGAAGATACACAATGTCAAGGTAGATTGCAAGTTCGCTCCGGGCTTAAAAAAGGTAAAGGGCCATGCTAATCAGCTCCAGCAGGTGTTCACCAACATCATCTTAAACGCCCAACAAGCCATGCCTAAAGGGGGCAAGCTCAAGATCACGGCCAAGAACCTCAAGGCCAAGCAGGCCAAACAGCCTGATAAAATAAGCATTGAGTTCAGCGATACCGGTTGTGGGATTAGCCAGAAAGACCTGGATAAGGTCTTTGAGCCGTTCTATACCACCAAGGCTCAGTTTAAAGGGACCGGATTGGGCCTCTCGGTAAGCTACCAGATTATCCAGGCCCACAATGGCGAAATTGAGGTCAAAAGCAAACCCGGGCAAGGTACTGCCTTCATTATTACCTTACCCGCGATTAAGGAATAACGACCGCGGTGTCCTGTTCCTTCTGTTATCAGGAGTTTAAGATATGTTGATCCAAGAAGCATTAACTGGGTCTGTGGTTCGTTCCCCCGACAAGAAAGCTGTTATCTATGGTTCTCAGTGCATTACGTACAAAGCCCTTGATGAAATTTCTGACATTGTAGCGAAGTTCTTGGTAAAATCGGATATGGAAAAAGGGGATAGAGTTGCGATTCTGATGGATAATTACATTGAAAATGTAGTATTATTTTTTGCCACTCTCAAGGCTGGCTGTATTGAAGTTGGGTTAAGCCCGCGGATGTCGACTAAGTTTATTATTTATTCTTTAACCAATTGTTCTGTAAAAATTTTGTTCGTGCAGGGTGTGGAAAAAGAGGTGCTGGAAGAAATCTTAAGAAACGTAAACTCTCTCGACCACGTTATATTATTCGATGAATCTCTCCTGGATTGTTCCACAAGCAAAAGAATAAAGATATCTCTTTATTCTCAAATACTCGCAACAAATCTTGAGAATTTGCAGTCCTTCCGCTTGAAGGAAGAAGACATTTGCATGATTCAATATACCTCTGGATCTACCGGTACTCCTAAAGGCGCAATGCTCACTCATAAGAATTTCATTACCGCAACAAAGTCCCGCACTCAATATCTTAATATCGATACCAGCGAGATATATTTCTTGGCAGTTTCCCTTGCCCATTCCTGTGGAAAATCAACTTTGATAGATTGCGTCTATAATAGAAATACGGTTGTCCTCTCACCAGGGAATCTTTCGCCAGCGGATTTCCTCGAGTCCATAATCAACAATGAGGTAACGAGTATTATCGGCCCTCCGTTTATTTATAATTTTCTGCTTAAGGCGAATAGAATCTCTTCTGTTCGCGATAAGCTGCAAAATCAGTTGAGACATTTAGAGATTGGCCTTTCACATGTTCCTAGAAATCTCATTTATGAATTGAGGAGTGAATTTCCTGGCGCCTCTATTGCAATACGGTATGGATTAACTGAAAACGCCGGAGCAGCCTGCCTTCACCTGTTTAGTCCAGAGAGTCTTCTGGAGAAGGTCGATTCTTGTGGCAAAGGCATGAGCATTGTCAATATTCGCATCATCGGAGAAACCGGAGATGAGATTCTAAATGGTTCTCAGGGGGAGCTGGTCTTAAGCGGAGATAATGTAATGCCGGGATACTGGGGGCAGACAGACAGTTCGCTCAGCGACCCCGGCTTCCACTCAGGAGATTTAGGAAGGAAAGATCAAGACGGCTTTATCTATATTACCGGGAGAAAAACAGAAATGATAAAATGCAGGGGAGAAAGAGTATCTCCTCAAGAGGTTGAGGAGATACTGCTAAATTCTTCGCTGGTTAAAGAAGCGGCTGCTATTAGTGTTAAGGATGATTTGTTTGGGTCCAAGCTTAAGGTTGTTGTTGTCCCCAGCTCTTCAGATATTACTGCAGGCGAGATAAATAAGTTTTGTAGATTAAATATGCCGAGTTTTATGGTTCCTGAGCTAATTGAACTCAGGAGTTCTCTTCCCAAGGCGCCATCAGGTAAGATAGACAAAATCTCCTTGAGATCTTAGACTAGTATTTTCTAAGAAGGGAAATATAATCATGGATCTAAATCTCCGTCCCGTCAATAACCATTTGTTTCTGAGAGATATTGATTTACATTCGATTGGGGCTGAATATGGGTCGCCTGCTTTCTTGTATGACCTGAGGCATGTTCAAGACCAAATCAGCATTGTCAAGGGTAGCCTGAAAGATGCGATTGATCTTTACTATTGTGTAAAAGCAAATCCCAATCTCGAACTTCTTAAAGGCATAATGCCATTGGTTGATGGGATGGATATTTCTTCAGGTGGCGAACTTAGGGAGGTCTTAAGAACTGGATCGAATCCTAGCCAGATAAGCTTTGCCGGCCCGGGCAAAACGGATGAAGAGCTTTCCCTTGCTATTTCCAAAAACGTTGGCTCAATCAGCGTAGAGTCATTGAATGAACTTAAGCGGATAGAGAGAATCGCAAAGGAATTGGGAAAAACGGCCGATGTCTCTATGCGCATCAACCCTGCGAAGGTCAACAGGAAGTTCCCGATTAAAATGGGGGGAAAGGCTTCTCAATTAGGTATTGATCAGGAGAAATGCCAGGATTTTTTTGGGCTGCTTCAGTCAACGCAACGCTGTAATTTCATAGGAATCCATGTGTTCTCGGGTACGCAATGTTTAAGCGAAGAAATAATTATTGAAAATGCGCAAAATATTTTGCAGTTGGCCCGGTTGGTTTTTAAAGCTACAGGCATTCCTTTAAAAAAAGTTAACTTGGGGGGTGGATTTGGGATTCCTTATTTTAGAAGTCAGAAGGAGATTGATGTTAAATATGTCTGCGCATCTTTAGTAGAGCAATTTAATCAATTTAGGCAAGAGACAGGCCTTTTTGATTGTACCGGGATAATCGAATTAGGACGATTTATAGTTGCTCAAGCGGGCATTTATATTGCCCGGGTGGTGGATATAAAGGAATCCAGAGGAAAACACTTCTGTGTGTTAGATGGCGGCATGAACCATCACCTTGCGGCCAGCGGTAAGTTTGGTCAACTTATGCGTGAGAATTTTAAAATGGTGAATCTTTCTAATACAGATGAGAGCAAAAAGATGGAAGTTGCAGTGGTCGGCCCATTATGCGCGGCCTTTGATCTTTTGGGCCTGGCAGTGGAATTAGTAGAACCCCAAATCGGCGATTACATTGCCATTTTGAATTCGGGTGCATATGTTTATACAGGGAGTCCGCTTTTATTTCTCTCTCACGATTTACCAGCTGAGTTACTTATTGATGGCGGGGAGGTTAAGATAGCGCGAAGGTCATTTAAACCAGAAATGTTTTACTGATATATCCGGAGGCGATGAATGTCTTTAAGCGAAGCGGAAATTATACAGCTAATCAAAAAATATGTAAGTGAGCACTACCGGGTTGGTGAAAACGAGCTAAATAATAACATTAATCTATTTGAAGCAGGGATTATTGACTCGATGGGTGTATTCGATTTGGCAACTTTTCTTGAGCAGTCGTTTGAGGTAAAGCTGGAAGAAGAGCATTTTTTTGATAGCCGGTCCCGTTCGATTCAAGGGATGGCGGCGATCGTCAAAGAAATTAAAGACAGCGAAGAACAGGAATCAAATTAACGAGGAAAACAGGGCGCTGGAATGGACTTTTTGTCATACGATTTTCTTTTCTTTTTTCTGCTTTTATTTATCATTTACTGGCGCCTAGATCGTAAAAAACAAAATTTACTTTTACTTCTGGGTAGCTATTTTTTTTATGCCTGCTGGGATTGGCGTTTTCTCTTTTTGATGCTCTTTGTGACAGGCATAGGTTATATTTGCGCAATAGGTATCTATCGGGCTGAGCAGAAGCATAAGAACAGTATTCTCTGGAGTAGCATAGCAATCCATGCTGTGGTGCTCTTTTTTTTCAAATACTATAATTTCTTTATTGATAATTTCAATCGACTTATATCAGATATTATGAGAGTGGGGGATATTTCATCATTTTGGCTAGATATAATTCTTCCTTTAGGCATTTCATATTACATTTTCAAATCACTGAGTTACAATATTGATATTTACAGAAAGGTAATTAAACAACCGGCAACTAGCTTTCTGGATTATGCTCTTTATATTTCTTTTTTTCCCCAAATATTGTCCGGCCCTATTGAACGTGCGGCCAATTTTTTACCACAGGTAGCGGCCCCAAGAGAATTTAATGTAAAATTCTTTTCTGAAAGTTGTTATTTGTTTTTTTGGGGGCTGTTCAAGAAGGTATTTGTTGCTGATGGCCTGGCCCAGATAGTAAACAATATTTTTAAAGAGCAAGGCGTGGTTTCTGGTTTTGATGTCCTTATCGGCGCATACGCGGGTACCTTTCGACTCTATGCCGACTTTTCCGGATATACGGACATGGCAATTGGGATTGCTGGCTGCTTAGGATTTAGGACGATGTTAAACTTCAATCTTCCATTTTTTGCTAAAAACCCATTTGATATTTGGCGCCGGTGGCATATAAGTTTGTCCAGCTGGTGCCGCGATTATATTTTTTACTATCTAAATCGAGCCCGTTTGAGACTAGGGCTAATAGGAATAGGCGGGACTTCACTGGCTATTATCATTACTATGATAACAATGGGAGTATGGCATGAAGCATCTTGGGCATTTCTCATTTGGGGGTTATATCATGGCATATTACTTACTGTAGCTAATGCCTTGGGGAAATTATCAGGTAATTTTTTACCTGACCGGCTTAAGAAGAAAAATAAATGGCTAGGAGCTTTGGGTATGTTTATTACGTTTCATTCTTTTGTATTTGGAGAGCTTTTATATATGTCTACATCAACGTACAAATCAGTAGGCCAAGCTGTAAATGTTATTCGGAACCTATTTTTTAACTTTACCTTAACATCGGGATCAGCTACTTTTTTGGTTATATTCATATTCCATACATGGATACTTATTGTGATTGAGTTTTTCCAGTTCATTAAGAATGATCACTTTGTGGTGCTTAAATGGAACTTTTGGATTAAAACAGTCTTTTATGTGCTTTTGATCTGGCTGATAGTCCTTTATTGGGGGTTCTCCGGGCCAGGAGCCTTTATTTATGGCGAATTTTAATTATAAAAAACATTTTCCTTGGTCATTTGTTGCCGCGATAATGATTTTCTTTCTCACTCAAGGCACTTTAGCAAAACTGCCGGCTTTTTGGCAAACCTTTTATAAATATTCGGAGCCAATAATGGGACGAATGTTTCGCCTTGAGGCAAAATTGTATTTTATGCCGGATAAAAAGAGTGCAGATAAGCGAGTGATCATTCTAGGCGGTAGCACTGTTGCTCAAGGGTATGATACCAAGTATTTGAATACCGAATTCCTTGCTAAGGGGGTGAGGTTTTATACAATTGATATCCCGTTCGGCAACCCCGTGCAGCTTTTCCTCCTTAAGGATAGAATTGTAAAAGAAAAACCTGATGTTGTAATTTTGATGCCCGACGTGGGGGGATTCTACATTTCTGAACATGGTCTTTTTTCTCTAGGACGCTTTTTTCCCTATACGGTAACTTGGGATCTTATATTTGATCCGGATATAGTGCCATATTTAATAAAGCACCTTGGCGTCAAAGAAGTCTTCCGGGAAAGGGCTGTATTCTTAGATGGCATTGTTAACAAAGTCGTTTTTCCCCGAAGACACAGATTTGTTTTGACAGGCATTTTAGAAAAGATGGTAAATGCTGCCTTGACTGGAAAAAAGCCAGATTTTCAAGAGTACTATTTCACAACAGGCTGCTCCCCGGATTTTTATGAAAAAACGGAAAAACGTTTCCGCAGTGAAAATAAAAGAAGTTTCGAGCAAAGCAAACTTACTCCTTTATGCAAAGAGTTGTTTGTTGAGCTTGTTTTATATTTTCAGAGAAACAATATAAAAGTGATTGTTGTCGATTCTCCAATGAATCAAGAGATTAATAGCTTATATGACAATAAGCTCAATACTTTATATAATGATTTTCTTCTTGAGCAAGCAAACCAACTTGATCTTGTCTATGTTTCCCTAGATGAGCTTCCTTCATTCGACAAGGATAATGATTATATAGATTATGACCACCTTAATGCTCAGGGAAGGGAAAAGATGAGTAAATTTTTACAACAATATATTGAGAGCGACTTCGAGAATTTTTTTAAATACTAATCGAGGTAAATTATGAAAGCTAAGGTAGCAAATTCTCATAATGAGTGGGATCCGCTTGAAGAAATTATCGTCGGTAACATAGACGGAGCGTGTGTAATGTCGTGGGAAAAGCCCTTTGAGGCCTTGACCCCTCCAGAAATTCTAAAAGTAACTCAGGGCTACAGAAATATATTCGGTGGGACAGCGGTTCAAAAACAGGCAGTGGAGCAGGCCCAAAAAGATCTTGATAATTTTATTCATGTGTTGGAATCAGAAGGGGTAATCGTACGTCGTCCAGATGCTATCGATAACAGCAAACCTTACGCCACTCCGTATTGGGCAGCAAAGTCGGGGTACAACCAGAAAGACCCCCGGGATGTATTAATGGTTGTCGGTGACCACATTATAGAATCAACAATGTCATGGAAGTGCCGATATTTTGAGAACTTTGCCTATCGTTCTCTGGTTAAAGAATATTTTAAAAAGGGGGCGCGTTGGAGTGTTGGTCCTAAGCCGATGCTTATTGAGCAGCTTTATGACCCTAAGTGGAAGATGGGAAACCAGCGCTACATCACCAACGAATTTGAACCGATCATTGATGTTGCTGATGCTGTACGATGCGGCAGGGATATTTTTGTACAACGCAGCCAGGTGACGAATGATTTTGGCATCGAATGGCTGCGAAGAACTTTAGGCAGTGAATACACCGTACATAAACTTGAGTTTGATGATCCGCGGGCCCTGCATATTGATGCTACGTTTTTACCACTAGCACCCGGCAAGCTTTTAGTTAATCCGGCGCGTCCGATCAAAAAGTTACCAAAGATATTTAAAAAAGCAAAATGGGAAATACTGGAATGCCCCGAGACTACTTATCCTAAAAGCCAACGGACTGGATACCTTTGGAACCAATGGTTGCATATGAATATGTTGAATCTTGATGAAAAGCGACTGATTGTAGAAAAAGAAGAAGGGCCGTTGATTCAAGCACTAAAAAACTGGGGTTTTCAGCCAATACCGCTACCTTTCCGCAGTAACTACTCTTTTGGCGGCAGTTTTCATTGTGCTACCTGTGATATCCGAAGGCGTGGTGAGCTGAGGTCATATTTCTAATTAACCGGATGGGCATCAAGCCAATTTTCCACCTGTTCATTAAAAAACTCTTCGTTTTCCAGGAAACCCAAATGCCCCGTATCAGGAAGAACGACAAGATCTGCATCGGGAAGCGCCTTAGCTAGCCACTCTGCTTGCATCAACGGTACGCTCGGGTCCTGATCTCCATGTATAATCAAGGTGGGGATCCGGAAAGGATTGTCCTTAAGCTGAGAACGTAAATCAAACTTCTTCATTACCATATAAATTTCGGAAAATGTATACCCTGGAGTCTTAACATAAGGGGTGTAACTTCGTGCTAAGACTTTCTTGACTTTAGGGCTTGCGCAAAATGTTTTTACGTTACTTTTACTAACAAAAGCTTCAAATCCCTTGCTGTATTCAGATAACGATCTTTTTGTATACCATACAATAGAATTAATCAAAAGACGACCCACCGGTGGAGCTGAACACATAAACATTACTACAGCATCCAGCCCGCCTAACTTAGGCCAGACAACTGGATCAACCACAATCAATCTCTCAACAAGCTCAGGGGCTTCAAGGGCAACCCCCAAAGCTACGCCACCTCCAAAAGAATGGCCAATCAACGTGACTGCTCGCCCCTGACTATATTTTTTCACCGTTGCCACGCCAACATCAATGAAATGTTGGGGAGTCCACTGTAAATAGTGTGAACGCCCATACTGAGGAACTTCTCCGTGCCCTGGAAGTCCGGCTAATATAACCTCGCCTTTAGACCATAAATTTTCCCATCTCATGAGATGATTAGTAGTGGTTGCTCCGTGTATTGCAATGAATGTATGCTCACCCTCGCTGCAGGGCAGAATAGCGATCGTTTCTTTACCTGCAGATCCTTCTAGCTCAATCGTATACTCCAAATCTCCAATATTATCAGCAAGCAGCAGCTTTCCCTGGCTCGCAAATAAAATTAATGCACAAATAAGAACAAAAACGCACCTGAAAGGGAACTTCATCTAGTACCTCCAGTTTAGTTAGATCTTAGAACTCCTTCAATAGTACTTTTCATTATACCAGATTACTAGCCTTTAATCAGTATAATTTTAGGCATATTTTACTGCTGGCTCTAGATCAAAAAAAAGTTGGCATATAGCAATTTGTCGGTTATAATATGTGCAGTGGAATAACGCTGACATATCGAAAATTTTCAATATGAGATAGAGGGTACGAAATGAAGCGCTTGCTGCCAATAATAATCGTGATTTACTTTTCGTTATTTTGTCTGGGCTGTGCCACCCTCAAGGAATCAAAAGGGGATAGCAAAGAGGACATGGGCAAGCTTTATTATGACTTCAGGCATTTTTTACAGAACCTTACTGAGCATACTATGGTGATCAAAGACTTAGACCGCGACTAGCCTGAATGTCATTAAACGAGCCCAAAAAATAGGCCGAATTTCAGCCAGAAATGCCCAAAATTCAAACGAACCAAACCATCTCCGAGTTGATCGCTTACTGGCAAACCCACCGCCAATTTGATGCCAATATAGCCGATTTAGCCAAATATGTCCGGGTCTCCAGAGACACGGTTTACCGCTGGCTAAATCGCAAAAGCCTTCCGCAGCCCCAAAAGCAAAAACTAATCCAAGAGTGGCTTAATCAAAAACAAATAAGCAGCTAAAAACTGTTGGCCAACTCAACCCAACCATAACCCTTAATAACCCCAAAAATCGCAATACAAGGCTGTTTTGTGCGCTTTTCCCCATATCGGACACTTGGTGGCATAATATATCTTATGTTAACTACATCAATTGGCGATTATAAATATAACATATTGTAAGTCAATAAGATACAACAAATGTGGAAAAGGGTGTGGATAAAGTAGGAAGTGGGGCCAAGTTTAATAATCAAGGTTAACTCAAGCATAAAAGTCATAGTTAGCAACATTCAAAAAAAAGGCCCGCTAAAGGCCTAATTTCGCATTGAAATTATCGAGTTAATACCGGATGAGCCATAACTAATGTCTACCTGAACCCAACTATTACTGCGCTCAGGCTTAACTGATATTACTCCATCTTACTGCGAAATTCTCACTTCTTTGAACTTACCTAAACTTACTCGGAAATTGTCACTTACTTTTGTTCATTTTTGCTTACTCCGCAACCGCCACTTAATCCAAATTAACTCTGATTACTTTAAAAACCTGACTTTGATGTAGTTAATTTTATTTACTAAAAAAAGCCCATTTAACTGGCCTTTTATGCGCTTACTTTTTGGGGCCAATTTACCGGGGTTTACTTTTTTAAAGCCTCTTACCTGGTCTTACTTTTTTCAGACCTCTTACTCAGTCTTACCGTTTTCAGAGCTCTTACTTAGGTTTACTTTTTTGGGAGAAGTTACTCAGAATTACTTTTTTCATGGCTGTTACTTGGAGTTACTTTTTCGGGCCAACTTACTCAGATTTACTAAATTCGGGGCTCTTACCTGCGCTTACTTTTTTGAACTAACTTACTCAGATTTACTAAATCGGGCGCATTTACTTGGGCTTACTTTTTGAAGAGAAGTTACCTGGGTTTACTTTTTTGCGCCAACTTACTTAGATTTACCAAATTCTGAGCCCTTACCTGCGCTTACTTTTTGGGCCCAAGTTACTTACTATTACTCGCCACTGGCTAATTTACCCGGTCTTACTTTTTCGGGCCAACTTACTTACAGTTAACCGTACCCTTCGATTTTACCGGGAATTACTCAAGGGTCCCGAACTTACTTACAGTTAATCATTGGGTCCAATTTTACTCATAGTTACTCGATGTCTTGAGCTTACCGGTTCTTACTCAATGGCCTTGATTTTACTTAGAGTTAATCGTGTGGTTCGGTTTTACTGGAAGTTACTCGTTGGGTTTGATTTTACTAGAACTTACTCGATAGGCTTTATTTTACCTCAACTTACTCGCATGGTCCAATTTTACCACTTCTTACTCGAGGCCCTCAATTTTACTAGAACTTACTCGATGCCCCTTGAGTTACTCGGACTTACCTCTCCCCTGTTAACAGAAAATAGGGGAAAGCTAAACGCCTTTAAGCCTCTGCCCTATTTGGGAACTTTAGGCCAGGGTAGAAAAGAATGCTGGTTTACGCTTGAGCACGGAAACGAATTTCTTGACAATATCGGGGTCGAATTGGCTGCCGGCATTTTTTTTCAGCTCCCCTATCGCGGTCTGGTAGGTCATTTTGCAGCGGTAAGGACGGTCGGAAGTCATCGCATCAAAGGCATCGGCACAGGAAAACAACCGGGCGATAACGGGGATCCTGCCCTTTTTTAGTCCAGCGGGGTAACCTTTGCCATCAAACCTTTCATGATGATGTTTTATTAGAGGAAAACCTGACTCAAGGAACTTAAGCGGCGCCAGCATCTCCACCCCCTTAAGCGGATGGAGCTGAATTACCTCTTTCTCTTTCCGGGTTAACGGCCCGGGTTTCATTAAAATGGCATCGGGCACCGCGATTTTACCTACATCGTGTAACTTGCCAGCCCGCAGAATAATCTTGATTTCACGTGGGGCCAACCCTAAGGCCCGGGCGATCTCTGTGGCGTAGGCCGTGACCCTTAAAGAATGGCCGTGAGTATAAGGATCGCGGGCCTCCATGGCCAGGGCCAGGGTACTTAAGGTATTGAAATAATTTAAATGTACCTTTTCATATAGTTTGGCGTTTTTAATGGCAATCGCCACCTGCGAGGCAAAAGTAGACAAAAGCATTACTTCTACCCTGCTGTAATTTCTGACTAATTTGTCGTAAGTCAAAATGGTCCCTAGGACCTGATCCTTAAAGATAATCGGCACGCCTAAGGCTGATTGAAACCCCTCCTGATTGATGTAATTGCAGTATTTAGCGTTTTTTTCTTTACTCAGGTCAGGACAAATGACCGGCCGGGCGCTGTTGGCCATCAGCCCGGAAAGGCCCTGCCCTACTTTTAACGGTGTATTCTGTAGATAGGCTGCGCTAATCCCGGAACTGGAAGCAACGTTTAGCTGCTTACTGTCTTCATCAACCAACCTTAAGACACAGGCCTTAGTATGAATGATTGAACAGACAGTCTGGGCTACTGAGGTCAGTACTTTTTGTAAGTCCAAAGTGGAAATAATCTCACGGCTGAGCGAATAAACTGTAAATAATTCCCTGAGGGCGGTATTCAATTCGGAGCTTTTATGGCGGATCCTCTCTTCCAGGGCCTTATCTTTGGTAACGTCATAACTCAATTCCAGCACTTCCGCTACCTTACCATTATAGCTTATCGGTGTGGTGCTGAGGTGGTAATACCGTTTTTGGCCATTTTGGCCAAAATGCAGTTGGCTGTTTTTTTGGCTGGGCTCACCGGTACGAAAAGTCTCAACCACCGGACAATCTAAACAGATGTCCTTTCTGCGAAAGAACACTTGGTAGCATGGCCGCTGGCAAATGCTCTCGGGAGGGCCGAAAGTATTGCTTAAGACCTGATTGGTCCAAACAATCCGCATTTCTTTATTGATTACGCTTAAGCCGACACCAAGATTGTTTAGACAGCTGACTAAGGAGAGAAATTTAGGCTCTTGAGAAAAAAAATGAGCGACAGGCATTAATTTTCCTTCGCAACGCCCGTGGCTCGTATCTTGAAAAGTCTGGTAAAGTCTTACAAATTAGGCTATACTATAAAAAGTATATACCAAAAAAATGGCTTTGTCAAGACGACTGGCATAAAAAAGGTAAGATTTATGAAGGCTGGGCTTCTAGGAAAGGTCAGCTTGCCGGCTATGGTAGGTATAGACTCTACCAACTGCCAGCGGGTTAATATCGACAAACCTGATCCCGGTCTCGTGCAAATTTACACCCTGTTCGGGGCTGATAGTACCGTAATGTTTAGTCCAAAGCACTTCCCCAACGCCGCGGATAGCCTTCTGTGGATTGTCGGGAACGGTAATTTCCAGCTCGATGACTGTACCTGGCTCTAACTTCTCTGTTAAATAGACCCCCAGTCCCCCGCCCCCAATGTTTCGGGGTAGACTTTCGATCTTTTCTTTATCCCGACCCTTGACCCCGTAACGCACATTAACCACGCCTTCGAGCCGGTCAAAAATTCTTTTGTTATCAGCCATTGCTGTTTCCTTTTTACTTACTGTGTTTGCGTAAATTCATCTCTACAAGATTGTTGCCATCAAATACTAGGTATTGACTCTCCGCAAGATAATCCACATTTATCGGTAAATTGGGGTAACGACCGCGGTAAACCCACTCTTCCTTTACTGTGCCCGGGGTGTTTGAATCGAGCCCGCGGACCAGGTCCGGCTCACCCCAGATTGATTTGACTTGTTCCTTAGCCATTCCCATGCGTAAGGCGCTGCCGCCTAAAGGCTGGTGCATAATCTCTTTGGGGCCGGGAGGCTGAATCTCCGCACACCCTATTAAAAAAACAGCCAGTAACAAATATTTTAAATTTCTCATTCCTCCCCCTTTTAACTGACAGTTTGCAACCTAGGCTGTTTTGCGCTTTGCCTGATAAAATTGTCCAAAACAACTTCGTCTTTTTTAGATAAATAAACAAATTTTATTCCGGTAGCAAAGAATCGCTGGTGTCCGGAAGTAACGAACTTAGCCAATATTTCTTTGGCCCAAATAACTTTTCCTTTTACATTAAGCGTCTGCGCAGATTGTGGAATATTAAAATGCAGACTCAACACTGTATTCGGCGGCAGTTTCTCTTCCAGCGCAAGATTAATCCCGCCGATACTAATATTGGTGGTTCGGGAAAGATGCTTCTGGGCCTTATTATGGGCAACTACCTCATATGAAACCGCGATCTCAGTGTCTAAGCGGACAGTCTTTCTTCTTTCCCGGCCGTGATGCCAAAATCTATTTAATTTAGATGTCTTGCGCTGCTGTCTTACTTTTTTGACCTCATCATGGCAAATAATCCCTAAAACAAAAATAAAGAATATCACTAAACCTATTTGAATCCCTGCCACAGCTTTTCCCTTTTATCTGTTTTTAGCTTTTTAAGTTGGCTTTAAAAGTTTGAGGGCAATCTGGTTAACTAGTTTTCCGTCGGCCTGGCCCTTAAATTCGGCCATCGCCAGCTTCATTACCTTGCCCAACTCAGCCGGCCCGACGCCAGCGTTTTCTGTAATTATTTTTTTCACTACTGCGGTGACCTCATCCTCTGAGAGCAGCTGCGGCAGATATTGCTCCAAAATCTTCAGTTCTTTAGTCTCCTGCTCGGCTAGTTCGTCTCTTTTTCCTTTTTTGAACTGCTCAATAGACTCTTGGCGCTGTTTAACTTGTTTGCTGATAATTTTATAAATCTGCTCAGTGGAAAGGTCCTTGCCCTTTTGCTCGATCTCTTTATTGTGTAAGGCCGCCTTCAACATCCGCAAAGTTGAAACAGTCAGCTGATTTTTACTTTTTAAGGCCTGCTTAAAATCATCCTCAATTTTTTGTTTTAGTTCCATTTCTTCCTCTTAAAGCTTTTTGAATTGGTCATACATAAAATTACACAAATATTGAAAGAACATTTGCTTGCTATTCTCGGGGATCTGAATGAATTCAAAGCCGGCATTATAACTGGCCTGCTCTTGCTCGGCTTCTTTCTGGGACCAGACTATTTTGGCCTTAATCGGAATGGGCTCAGCCTGCTCAGGGATTCTAATGTTGATGTCGAACATCGTCCCTTTGGGCGAATCTTCTTCTACAGTGAAGCTGGCGCCATTAGGGCTGATGTTTTTGGTGACACTTCTCTGCGGATCCTGATCTGTCCCCTGTATCGTATAGCTGACTTCCAAAGGAATATTTAAGCGGACAAATTTTCTTCTTTCCTTCATCACCACTCCTTAATGAGCACGTCACTTATGGAGCAAACTAAGCCCACAAGGGCAAACCCTGTAATCCTTAATGCAGGGGTCCAGTAAGCGAACATAAGTGACTGTGCGAATTAACTCCACGAAGTGTTGGGAAATTTTAGGATAAAATTTCCCAACAGCTTACGAAGTGGAGTACATTTCACCACTACTCCTTATTCGCTGATCAAAGATGCTGCGTTTCGATCTCCGTAAACAAAAGGGCTCCGGGGCATAAGATAGCGATACTCCAACTGACTAATGCCTTTGTTTTTAATCCTGCGCAGAGTATAGCTGGTCTTTAAGTCCTCAAAGGTTTTAGTCTTGGGCTGACGGACTGCAAATGTGGCCTGAGAAAACGAATAGTCAGTTTTTGGTTCGCGTAAAGAATAAGTAATCGTAGGCTTAAGGTTTTTTATCTCCGGCTGACTAATTCTTGTCTGCTCTATTGCTAATTTATGTTCTTGCAGCTGTTGAACTTCTTCCCTAATTTCAGAATCCGCATCCGCAAAAGCTGCCAGCGAAAATAATAATAATGCCGCGCACAATAATGAGGTTCTCATCTTTGCCTCCAGGTACTATACTACAAAATAAACCCAAAATCTGCAAGCTAAATCTTCTCAAATCAGCTTAATCGACATCAAGTCGCTTGCTACTACAATTTCACCGCTAAATTCTTTTTTTGCCTGCTCAAGTATCTGAGCCTGTTCACAAACCGGATAAAGATGCGTCAACACCAGTTTTTTACAGTTACATTTTCGAGCGATAGTTGCGGCTTGTTCCGGGATTAAATGCCCGGCTACCTTGATTCGATTTGGAAAAGAACACTCTAAGATTAAAATATCGGCATTTTGCCCCAACTCGACGATCTCTTCACAATCAGCGGTATCGCCGGAATAAACCATGCTTTTGCCATTTGCTTCCAGACGATAGGCCAGGCTTTCCGGGCAATGCTGCATCTTGCGGGTGAGGATATTATAAGCATCAAAGTTAAGCTCATCGCCCGGGCCGATTTCCTGAAGCTTGAGTTGATAGGCCTCAGGGATAATCACCTGACCATAAAGCCCTAACAATCCTTTATAAAAATGCCCTAACCCCTGAGGCCCAATTACCTGCAGTTCTTGCTTGCGCAGGGAAAGGCCATATTTTGCCGCGAATAAAATAGCCGCCAAATCCAAGGTATGATCGGTGTGAAAATGGGTGTAAAATATCCTGGTGATATCATGATAAGTCAGGCCTATTTCTAGTAGCTTTTTGATTGTTCCGGGCCCGGTATCAAACAGCAAGTAATCATGCCCTGCTTTGACCAACAAACCGGGTGCGCCCCGCCTTAACGAAGGCACGCCGGTTCCTGAACCTAAAATTACTATTTCCATTTTTTTAAAGGGCATTCACCGCAACGCGGTTTTGTCCGGCAAAAATCTTTGCCTAGACGCACAATTAACGCATGGTATTCATTAAACAAATTCATCCGGCGGGGCAGCTGCCCGGTAAATAAGGCCTGAATCTGTTGGTAATCCGCTTTTTGCCCGATTAAGCTGTGGCGCAGCAAAAATCTTCTGGTATAGGCATCAACTACAAAACTCGGCTTTCCGGCTGCGTATAGTAAAATGCTATCGGCGGTCTCCGGCCCAATCCCCTTAATTGCCAATAATCTTTTTCTTAACCGGGCCGAACTTAAGGAAAATAAGATTTCTAACTTGCCTTGGAACTCACTAAATAAGACCTCTAAAAAATTCTTAACTCTTTGGGCCTTAACATTGTAATACCCGCAAGATCTAATCAGCCTGGCTATTACTCTGGTCTCAGCTCTGTAGAGCTTCTTCGGCGTAAGTAACTTATTGTTTTTTAACTGCGCGATGGCCTTTTCTACATTTACCCAGGCAGTGTTCTGGGTTAAAATAGCGCCAACGACTACCTCGAAAGGCCCTTGAGCCGGCCACCAAAACTGCGGTCCAAAATGGGCGTAAAGTTTGCGATAGGCCTCTTGCAGGCGCAGGCTGGAAGAATCAATGGCCTTCATTTAAGTGGCTTCTAAGGAGCCAACCTGTTTTAGTAATTCTTCGCTGGCGAAGATCGGGCATTCTACCCGTAACGCTAAGGCAATGCTATCACTGGGCCGGGCATCCACCAGAATCTCTTTTCCTTTAGAATCGCTGAGGACTAATTTAGCATAAAAAGTATTATTCTCTAATTTATCTACGATTATTTTCTTCAGCGTCGCCCCTAATTGTTCGATAGTGTTTCTTAACAAATCGTGGGTCATTGGCCGGGGCGGGTTAATGCCGCTAATCTTCAATTTAATAGCTGAGGCCTCTGGGATACCGATAATTATCGGCAGGGTGCGCTTGCCTTTGCTCTCTTTCAAGACCACCATCTGCTCTCCCCTTTTCTCATCCATTAAAATTCTAATCAGCTTCATCTCTACTATTGCCATTTGCTATCCTTTCTTTGTATATACCAATAAGGCGGCATTATGCCGCCTTGATTCATTATACTAAAAAATTGACCTTCTCTAAACAACTGGGCAGGTTAGAATATATCCTTACGGAAAGACTGTAGTACATATTCAGTAATCTTGCCCCTGTCTTTCTTGGATAAGTCTGAAAAGAAAACAGCGATGCTCTGATATGCAGTATCCGCTTCTTCCACGATCGTCGGCTCAGACCTGACTACCACGCCTTTGCATTTAACCTTTGCGGTATTAACCTTAGTCCCGTGGCGAATAGGCAAAAGTAGAGTCAACCCCAGTTTGGTCATTAGCGGGATGGGCTTATTGACCCGGCAACATACCCCTGAACAGCTGATGTTTTTGGTCTCAGTAATAACATCCAGGCCCTTTTGGGAAATCTTTAACGGCAGCAAACCTTCCGTGCGCGGATGCTGTCTTCTTTCTGTCCTCGATTGCTTCATTACGGCATCTTCCTCACATTTCTTCGGCCAAATCTTTGATCGTAAAAGCCATTTCCTGTGTCTCTTTATATTCCGTGGAACTCTTTTTTATCTGTCGATTATACACCTGGCCTTCGCTGTCATAGATTCCGCGTAAACGGATGATCAAGCGATTGTACTGCATAGTAGCGGCGATCTCGGCAGTGTAGAATACCTTATTGCGCACAAAAGGACCATAGTCAGTAAGCAAACCTATATCTAAAGGTAGCTCATGGTTTTTATAGGCCTGGAGTGTGAACTCTTGGCTATTGGAGCCAGTCACAATCAGCCCGAACTCTTGAAATACTTTCAGCACCAAGGATAAAATTTTATGCTTCGGGGCGTCAATATCAACGACAATCGGATCAACGCCGATCTTTCTGGTGGTCTCCAGAGGCTTAAACAGCTTGACCAACGGAGGCACCGGCTTAAAGATCACCAGATCCCCCACCGCGATGCCGCGGTTTGTGTAAACTAACTGAATATCACAGGCAGAAATATGCCGGCGGACCCGCTGGGCCCTGATCTTAGCCACTTCTTCATCCTTCTGAAACACATTGAACACCATATCTTTTTCCACGCCTTCGGCGCTGCCCAAATTAATAACCGCAAACCGATGCTCCAGATTAAGTTCGACTACTCGGCCTTGCAGGGCTGATTCTCCTAAAAAGCCCCATTTTGCCGGTTCTTGTTCTGCATGCGCGCAAGCTGCAGCGGCAGTGGCAATTATACCCAGCAAAAGTACGCAAAAGATGAAATTGCGCCAATGCCTAATCGTCATTACTAACCTCGCTTTCTACCGGTTCTTCACCCGAAGGCATCTTTAAAATCATAACCGTTCTTAAAATCTTCAATAGAATCTTGGTCGGTTTTACTTAAGATCTTAGCATCCACTAAATTAAACACAATGTGGCCAAAATCCAAAGTTTCCTGCACGCCCCAATGCTCAAACACGGTGCGGGCCATCGGACCAAACTGCTTTTGGGCCTGCTCGCGAATACCGGCCAATAACTCCACCCCGGTAACATGGCGCGTCTTCTTTAAATTGCGCACAGTATAATTAAGCGTCTCCAAAACAAAATTATAAGCGTCGATTTTATAGCGGCTATCCCGGTTGACGATATCCTCTATTGTTTCCAAAAGTTTCAAGGCATCTTTCATCTTCTGCTTAATCCTTAATTAGTATTCAATTCCTGGGCGGGCGATCAGCCCGCTGTTATAATAATGCTTGATTTCTTTGATCTCGCTGACTAAATCGGCAATCTCTACCAGTTGCCGATCAGCGTATCTGCCGGTAATCACCAATTCCGTAGCCGCTGGTTTATGTTTGAGCATCGCCAGGACCTGCTCCGGCTTAATCAGCTTAAAATAAACAGCGGGATTCAGCTCATCCAAAATAATTAAATCGTAAGTCCCGCTTTTTATAGCTGTTTGAGCCCGGGCTAAGCCTTTTTGGGCTAATTGTTTATCTTTTGCGTTGACCCGGCAGCTATTTGGATCTTTTTTTCTTCCGGTCTGGACGATCTTGAATCTTTTAAACCGTCGGGCCGCCTTGAGTTCACCGAGATGATTGCCCTGCTTTAAAAATTGAATCAAAAGCACATTTTTGTTTTGGCCCAGGGCCCGAAAAGCCAGGCCTAAAGCGGCGGTGGTCTTTCCTTTTCCCGTCCCGGTATAAACCTGGATCTTGCCGCAGGAAATTTCCTTTTTCACTATCTTATCATACACAAGAAAATTCGCCCTGTCAATTGCTTTATTTGCCCATACCTACCCGTTGGACAACCTGGAAGATCTTTCCTTCGGTCTGGATCGAAGGGGCAATAATCAATTCGGTCCGGTGCATCTGGTCAATATCTTTGGCCCCGACACTACCCATCGAAGTCTGCAGCGCGCCCATTAAATTCTGGGAACCGTCATCAACTTTGGCCGGACCAAACAGGATCTCCTCTAAGGAGCCGGCTACTCCGACCTGGACTCTGGTGCCACGGGGTAAGTTAAAATGTGGCGTAGCCATGCCCCAGTGGTAGCCCCTTCCGGGAGCCTCTTTTGCCCGGGCAAAAGCCGAACCAACCATTACCGCATTGGCGCCGGCGGCAAAGGCCTTGCAGATATCACCACCGGTACGCATTCCTCCGTCGGTGATAATCGGTATATATTTTTTAGTCTTTTTGTAATAATCGTCTCGGGCACAAGCCGCATCACAGGTTGCCGTAACTTGAGGTACACCAATACCCAGCACCCCGCGGGTAGTGCAGGCCGCTCCCGGGCCAATGCCAATCAAAATAGCGCTGGCGCCGGTCTGCATCAATTGCCTGGTCACTTCATAGGTTACGCAATTTCCCAACACCACCGGCATTTTAGTCTTTTTACAAAATTTATGTAGATCTAAGGTCTTATATTCTCTGGAGATATGTTTTACGGTACTAACCGTTGATTGAACTAGAAATATATCGCCACCGGCTTCTTGGGTAATCGGCGCGTAACGCTCGGCTTTCTGTGGAATGCTGCTGACTACTGCGGGTACATTAGCTTTTTTAATCTCGGCAATCCTCTTGGAAATCAACTTTTCCTTTACCGGCTCAAGGTAAATGGCTTGCACCAGTTTGGTGGCTTGATCAGGGCTAGCTTTGGCAATCTTATCCAGCACCTCGTCCGGGTCTTCATATCTGGTCTGGACCCCTTCTAAATTTAATACCGCTACCCCGCCCAACTTACCCATCTTAATCGCAAATTCGACATTCACTACTCCATCCATAGCTGCCGCCAAGATCGGCACATTGAACTTCCGACCAGCGATTTCCCAGCTAGTATCCACTTCACTGGGATTGATGGTTAATTCCCCCGGCACTAAAGCTACTTCATCGAATCCGTAACAGCGCCTGGCCTTTCTTTTCTTGCCAATGAATAACCCCATTTCTACCTCCAGTTATTTGAACTATAATGATATAAAAATAAGACCAAAATGTCAATAAAAATATAACAACAAGGCCCCTGGAAGCCTAAGCCTCAAGGGGCCTTATTTTTGGTTTTTTAGTTTTGCGCTTTTAGCTTTACGCTTTTAATACATTCCTCCCATTCCCCCACCGGGCATTCCACCAGGCATCGGAGGAGCAGGTTTATCCTTCTCAGGAATATCCGTAATTAAAGCCTCAGTCATTAAAAGCAGTGAAGCTACCCCGGCGGAATTTTGCAAGGCTGTTCTGGTAACCTTTGCCGGGTCAATTACTCCGACCTCAATCATATCCACAATCTTCTCCTGCGCGGCATCATAACCAAAGGTAGTCTTTTCTTCTTTGACTTTATTCACCACTACCGAACCTTCCAGACCGGCATTCTCGACAATCTGTCTGATCGGCTCTTCCAGGGCACGCTTGACGATATTGCGGCCAATGGCTTCTTCTCCGGAAAGGTTCATTTTCTCAAGCACCGGAATGCAGCGCAATAAAGCTACACCGCCACCAGGCACAATTCCTTCTTCTACCGCCGCTCTGGTGGCATGCAAGGCGTCTTCGACACGGGCCTTTTTCTCTTTCATTTCCGGCTCAGTGGCCGCGCCAACCTTGATTACGGCTACTCCACCAGCCAGTTTGGCCAGCCGCTCCTGCAGCTTTTCACGATCATAATCAGAATCAGAATCGTCAATCTGTTTCTTGATCTGGGCAATGCGTCCGTTGATTCCTTGACTCTTTCCTGAGCCTTCTACAATAGTAGTATTTTCCTTATCTACGGTAACGCGTTTGGCCTGGCCAAGATCTTCAATTGAGATGCTCTCCAGCTTAACTCCCAGATCTTCGGTAATCGCCCGGCCTCCGGTCAATATAGCGATATCTTCCAGCATGGCCTTGCGCCGGTCACCATAACCCGGGGCCTTCACCGCGCAACAAGAAAGGGTGCCGCGGATCTTATTCACTACCAAAGTGGCCAACGCCTCGCCCTCGATATCTTCGGCAATGATCACCAGAGGTCTGCTGGTCCGGGCAATCTTCTCCAAAAGTGGCAGCAAATCCTTCATGATCGAAATCTTCTTCTCATAAATGAGGATATAAGGATTCTCCTGAACTGTCTCCATTCTTTCCGCATCGGTAACAAAGTAAGGAGAAAGGTAGCCCTGGTCAAACTGCATGCCTTCCACTACATCTTTGGTCGTCGCCATTGACTTGGCTTCCTCAACAGTGATTACCCCGTCTTTGCCCACCTTCTCCATGGCCTCGGCAATTAAATTGCCGATGGTGGTGTCACAATTAGCGGCTATAGTAGCCACCTGGGCTATTTCGTGTTTTTCTTTGACTGGTTTAGCAATCTGACTGAGCTGCTTAACTACTTCCTCCACGGCCTTGTCTACTCCACGCTTTAAAGCGGTGGGGTTGGCTCCGGCAGTGACGTTCTTTAACCCTTCACGGTAGATCGCCTGGGCCAAAACAGTGGCGGTAGTAGTGCCGTCACCGGCGCTATCAGAAGTCTTAGAGGCTACTTCCTTGACCATCTCCGCGCCCATGTTCTCATATGGGTCTTCTAATTCTATTTCTTTAGCTACAGTAACCCCGTCTTTGGTAATTGTCGGGGTGCCAAACTTTTTATCCAAAATTACGTTTCTGCCCTTTGGCCCGAGAGTAACTTTAACCGCCTCAGCGAGCTTATCAATTCCAGCCTGAATCGCCTTGCGGGCCTCTTCGCTATATTTCAATTGTTTTGCCACTTTCAACCTCCTTTAATTACTTCACAATAGCTTAAAAAGCTATCTTTAATTACTTCATTATAGCCAAAATGCTCTCTTCTCTAACCACTAAGTATTCATCGCCGTCCTTGGTAGTAACTTCGGTGCCGCCATATTTCTCAAACAAGACCCGGTCGCCAACCTTAACTTCTAACGCCTTGACTTTCCCTTCATCAGAAACCTTGCCCTGGCCTACTGCTATTACTTCACCCTCTTGAGGCTTTTCTTTCGCAGTATCCGGTAGCACTATTCCGCCTTTTGTCTTTGATTCGGCTTCCAAGACCTTCAAAAGTACACGATCTCCTAAAGGTTTAATTCCTGCCATTGGACCCCCTCCTTTTCTCATTGTTGAGAGACAACTGACTCTCTGATTTTTACAATTAGCACTCTGATCCTAAGAGTGCTAATTGTAGCTAATAACCCGACAAAAAGCAAGCGCTAATTTAGGTAAATATGGTTAGCTTAAGGTAGTATTAGAGAAATATTAGGAAAAAATGGCGTGTTTTAACAGTTTTTGCCCTTTTTAAGCCTGTTATTTCTTTTTTTATAGGTTATAAATAGGCCTTTGAGGGTCAGGTCCAGATCAATCATTTTAATTGCCCGGCAGTAGCTCTGCATTAGGGGCGCTTTCCCACCTGTCGCAATGATTCTGGTTGCTGGCCCCATTTTTTTCTTGAGCTGAGCTAGGATACCTTGGACCAAAAAACCGTATCCATAGACCATTCCGCTTTTAATGCTGGTTACCGTATCCCGGCCAATCAGTTCTTGAGGGCGGCCTAGCCTTACTTTTGGCAATAATTCGGCTTTATCAGTCAAGTCCTTCAGGGCCAGCTCCATGCCCGGAGCAATTACCCCACCCAGGTAGCTGCCGTTTTTTGAGACTACATCAAAGGTCAAGGCCGTGCCAAAGTCGAGTATAATCAGCGGCCCGCCATACTTACTGAATGCGGCCACAGCATTAGCCAGCCGGTCCTGACCAACTTGCTTTGGCTTTCTGTACAGGTTTTTAATTGGCGCGATCAGGTCTTGACCTAACAATAGTGGGCGTTTATGAAATTGCCGCTGTAAGGCCTTTTGAAAAATTCTGCTGATCCTGGGCACTACGCTACAGATAACAATATCGTCTACGCCCTTAGTCTTTTGTTGGCCAAAGATCTTCTTTAAAAGCCGACTCTGCCGCCTCAGAGAGTCTTTCTTTTCAGTAACCAGGCGGAACCTGCGGATAATTTTATGGCCTTTAAATAAGGCGATCTTAATGTTGGTGTTACCGATATCGACTGCTAGCAGCATGTTTAATTCTCCTGCTGATCTTGATGGCTAATTTGATCGCGGCGACCATCGAGCCGGGATCAGCGATATTTTTTCCGGCAAGATCATAGGCGGTGCCATGATCTACTGAGGTCCGGATGAAGGGCAGCCCTAAGGTAAGATTGACACCCTGATGCAAAGCCAGTGTCTTTAAGGCAATTAAGCCTTGGTCGTGATACATGGCGCAAACGGCATCAAACTTGTTCTGGCGGGCTGAATAAAAAATTGTATCGGAAGCCAGGGGCCCTTGAATCCGCGCGTATCTCTTGGCCCGGATAATTGCCGGGCGGATGATTTTCCGCTCTTCATCCCCTAGCACACCGGACTCACCACTGTGCGGATTCAGGCCGCAGACACCAATGCGCGGCCGCTCAATCGCAAAATACTTTTTTAAATATCTGGCAGTTAAACACAAGGCCTGGGTAATGTTGTCCTGCGTTATGCTCCGTGGCACTTTCTTTAAAGCCATGTGCCTGGTAACTAACACTACTTTGAACGGTCCGCCGACCAGCATCATCGCGAACTTATTTGTATTGCAGGCCCGGGCTAAGTATTCTGTGTGTCCAGTGAATGAACGGCCGGTTTTATTAATCGTTGATTTATTCACCGGAGCGGTTACTAAGGCAGTGATGGCCTTTAACTTAATCAGGTCCAAGCCGGCATCAATGCAATCCAAGGCCAGCTCACCGTAAGCCCTTAAGGGCCGGCCAAATTCTATTTGCTTGAGACTGCCGGTGTCTAATAAGTAAATCTTCCCTGTTCCGGAATATTGCCCGTCTTCCGGTCTAGTTATTCTTTTTATGGTCGGCCTAATTCTGCAAAGCTGAGCTGTTTGCTGAAACACATTAAAGTTGCCGATAATTAAAAAATTGGCCTGATCTTTGAGCCTGCTTGCCGTTAAGGCCTTCAGAATCACTTCCGGGCCAATCCCGCCCGGATCACCCATAGTAATCCCGATCGTAGGTTTACTTTTCTTCATCGGACTTTATAGAGATGTAAGCCTCGTCTTTTAATTTATCCATCCATTCCCCAAACTCCTGAGTAAATTCCTGATTATATAGGATCTTGCTTATTTTCTCCTGTAGCTCAGAAAAAGGAATGATCTGTTTCTCTTTCTTCTCCAGCACCCTAAAAATCCGATATCCCGAGGGGGTCTTTAAAACATCAGTGTGCTCACCCGGCGCCAGGCTAAAAATGGCCTGGTCAATCTCCTGAATAAATTGGCCTTGCTCGATGAAACCTAAATCTCCGCCTTCTTCAACATTAGCCCCCTGGGAATAAATCGTGACCAATTCCTCAAAGGGCTCACCCTGCTTTAATCTCTCTAAAGCTTGTTTAGCTGCCTGTAAGGCCTGATATTCATCGTCCGGAGTTTCCGCCTTGGTCAGAATGCACTGAACATGCGCCTGTTCCGGACTCCCCAGCTCAACTTGATGCGCTTGATAAAATTGCTCCATTTCGACCGGATCAACCTTAATTCTAGACCGGATAAAATAATCAATAGCCCGGCGCATCAGCTCTTGATTATAAAATCTCTGCTTGAGGTCTTTTAGGCTTAAGCCCTGGGCGCCCAGGGCCTGCTCAAATCTTTCCTGGCTGGGAAAATTATTTTGAATCTCCTCAATGCGCTGATCGATCCGGGCCTGATCAACCTGAAGCTGGTGTCTTTTGGCTTCGGAAAGCACCAATTTCTCCTCAATCATTTGGCCGATGATATTTTTTCTGACCTGTTTTAGCTTTTCCGACAAGACCTCCGGATCAGCATCAATGCTCATTAATTCCGCCGCAATCGCGGCTTCGGCCCGATTGACATCGGTCTGCGTAATTATTTCATCATTAACCACCGCCAGTATTTGATCCACGGTAATGGTCGCGGCTTCCAGACTAGTCAGTTTAGTTATTAACAGAATTAAAATCAGCGCTATCTTTTTTTTCAGCTTCATTGATGGTCTCCCTTAGTAAACGGCAATAAAGATCAAAGCCTACTGCCGCAATCCAGCCGTGTTGCTGCTGCCCTAACAGGTTTCCGGCCCCGCGGATCTGCAAGTCTTCCATGGCAATCTTAAACCCTGAACCAAGCGCGCTGTGTTTCTCAATCGCACTTAGCCTGCGCTGGGCATCTTTTGTCCAGACCTGCCCCCGGGGAACCAAGAAAAACGCGTAGGCCTTATATTTAAATCGTCCGACCCGGCCGCGCAGCTGGTAAAGATCCGCCAAGCCAAAACGATCAGCGCGGTTGACGAAAAGTGTATTGGCGTTAGGGATATCAATTCCGGACTCAACAATCGTAGTCGCCACTAAAACATCGATTTTCCCCTGAATGAACCTGAGCATTATTTCTTCTAATTGTCTTTCCGGCATCTGCCCGTGGGCCGATTCTATCCTGGCCTCCGGCACAAGTTGAGCGATATCTTTTTTGACCTTTTCAATATCTTTGACCCGATTATGGATAAAATAACATTGTCCGCGTCGATTCAGTTCGCGTAAAATACTTTTTCTGATTAACTTACCATCGTATTCGCAGACCTTAGTCTGAATCGGCACCCGGCCTAGGGGCGGGGTATTAATCACCGACATATCCCGGGCCCCCATTAAAGATAAATACAAAGTCCGCGGAATCGGTGTCGCGGTTAAAGTCAAGACATCCACTAACAGCCGCAACTGTTTCAGTCTCTCCTTATGTTTAACGCCAAAACGCTGTTCTTCATCAACAATCACCAGCCCTAAATCCTTAAACTGGACATCGGCAGAAAGCAACCGGTGTGTCCCGATGACTATATCTACCCTGCCCTGCTGAATGCCGGCAATAACTTTTTGCTGCTCGGCAGCGCTTCTGAATCTGCTCAGCATTTGCACATTTACCGGAAAGTCCTTCAGCCGCTGGGCGAAAGTATAATGATGCTGTTCGGCCAGAATAGTAGTCGGCACCAACATCGCCACTTGCTTATTGTCCATTACTGCCTTAAAGGCTGCCCGTAAAGCAACCTCGGTCTTACCGTAGCCCACTTCACCGCAAATCAACCTATCCATCGGATGAGACTGCTGCATGTCTTGCTTGACCTCCCGAGCAGTCTTGAGTTGATCGGGCGTATCCTGATAGGCAAAAGACTGCTCCAGCTGGCGCTGCCAGTCATTATCCGCTGAAAAACTAAATCCGGCCAGGGCGCTGCGCGCGGCCTGGATCCTTAATAAATCATTGGCTAAGGAATAAATGCCCTGCTTAGTGCGTTTTTTTAAACTGGCCCAAGTCTTAGTGCCTAAGCGGGAAAGCCGGGCTTTCAGACCCACAAAAGCCACATATTTATTGACTAAATGTAATTCCTGCGCCGGCACATATAATTTATCGCCCAGGTCATATTCGATAATCATATGATCGACGAAACCTTTATCCTGCCTTAATTTCTTCATTCCTAAAAATTTACCGATCCCGTAGTTGACATGGACCACGTAGTCGCCGGGTTCAAGATCAACAAAATTGGCCACCGGAACTTCGCAGCCCACACCGAGATAGTTCCTTTTTAAGCGCCCGCCTTTAAAGGCAAAAGCGGGCAGAATAATCACAGCCTGGTGATTAGTCAGGGTCCGGGCGGAAATCAGGTCAAAGCTGCGGATGGAATTAATGCGGCTGGCTACAAGTTCTAAACGGACAGGGTTCTCAAAACTGACCGGAAAGATATCGATGATGCCGCCCCGGCGCGAGAAGTCTGCTTCTTGATTGACCTGGGCACAGGATTGATAGTTATATTCCACTAAAGTCTTGACCAACTCTTTTAATTCGATATTTTGATTGAGATATAACTTCAGTGAAGAAAACATGGGGTCATTTAAAGATCGCTACATCTGTTCAGGTGCGCCAATTCCCAATAGCCTCAAGCCGTTCTTGAGCACGATACTGAGGGCATGTACTAAAAACAACCTGGCCTCGGTTAATTCTAAATCCTCGGTAACTACTTTGTGCTTTTCGTAGTAATAATGAAACAGCTTAGCTAAGTCTTGTAAATAAGTAGTAATCCGGTGCGGTTCCAGGCCCAGGGCGCAAGATTCCAATACTGCCGGAAAATTACGCAAGGCCTGGATCAGGGCTAGTTCTTCGGCTTTGTCCAAAAGCGACAAGTTTAACTTTCTTTGGGGTTTAAGTTTAATCTTCTTGCCCTCCCGGGCAAATTTTATAATATTTAAGATTCGGGCATGGGCATATTGAATATAATAAACCGGGTTTTCCAAAGACTGTTTTTTAGCCAATTCCAAATCAAAGTTTAAATGCGAGTCTCTTTTGCGCATCAAAAAGAAAAATCTAGCTACATCTTTACCCACCGCCTGGAGAATATCATGCAAGCTGACAAATTGACCCATCCGGGTAGACATCGGGATCACCTGATCCGCTGATGAGAGCGAGACCAGTTGCACGATCAGGACTTCCAGCTTCTGAGGATCATGGCCTAAGGCGTTAATTACGGCTTTAATCCGGGGAATATAACCATGGTGATCCGGCCCCCAAATATTGATCAATTGCGAAAAACCGCGCTGAAACTTTGTCTGGTGATAGGCAATATCCGGAGAGATATAAGTAAGCTGGCCGTTGCTTTTAATCGCTACCCGGTCTTTGTCATCGCCGAATCTGGTCGTGGCCAACCACCAGGCCCCTTGCTTTTCGTAGAGAAAATCCTGCTTTTTCAAGAGTTCCAGGGCTTGAGTAATCTTTCCGGAACGATCCAATTTTTTTTGACTAAACCAAGATTTAAATTGTACGCCAAAACCAGCTAAATCCTGCCTGATCTCCTTTAAGATCCGGCCTAAGGCAAACTGGGTAAAAAATTGCCTGTTGCGTTGATTATCTTTAGTTAACTTACCGGCGTATCTCTGGAATACTGCTTTCGCTAAATCATCAATGTATTTACCCTGATAGCCGGCCTCGGGAAATTGAGCCGGCTGACCGCTCAATTCTAAATATTTAGCCCGCAGCGAGGCCCCGAGAATTTCTATCTGCGTGCCTTCATCATTCAGGTAATACTCCCGGCTGACCCGGAAACCCGTAAATTCCAGGACATTGGCCAGGCTATCGCCAAAGGCGGCCTGGCGTCCATGGGCCACGTTTAAGGGTCCGGTAGGATTGGCGCTGACAAACTCAACCAGGACCTTTTTATTCTGGCCGATTTCTAATCTGCCAAAATCATCTGTTTTCCGGCTGATTTCGCTCAAAATATCATATAGACAGCTTTTGCTGATGAAGAAATTAATAAATCCCGGGCCGTTGACTTCGATTTTGTCTATCTTTGCAGAAAGAGCGGAGTCGCTTAAGGCCGCCTCAAGCATCTTTTTAATAGATTGGGCCGTTTCTACCGGCGGACGGCCTAATTCTTTAGCTAAAAGCATCGCCAGATTGGAGGAATAATCGCCAAATTTGTTTAGCTTGGGCGCTTCTAATGATATCGGCACCCCGGCTATGCCGGCAGCCAGTAAGCGATCTTGTTCAATTACTTGTTTAATCCAATTTTCTATTTCAGCTTTAATAACCATCTTAACCTAGATTAAGCAGCTCAGGCTTGGCCGCGATTAATTTTAAGAATACGTTGACGATACCCGGATCAAATTGCAGACCGCTGTTGATTCTTAATTCGGCTACTGCCTGGTTCAAAGTTAAGGCACGGCGGTAAGGCCGGGCCGAGATCATCGCGTCAAAGGAATCGGCCACCGCCATAATCCGGGCGCCTAATTGGATCTCTTGACCGCTGAGATTGCCGGGATAGCCTTGACCGTCAAATCTTTCGTGATGTTGGCGCACAAGTTCGGATACTTCGTTTAAGAAATCGATCGGCTGGATGATCTGGGCCCCTCTTAACGCGTGTAACTTTATCTCATCCCATTCTTCATCTGAGAGCTTGCCTTTTTTAGCTAAAATATAATCGTGGATGCCGATCTTGCCCAAATCATGCAACTGGCAGGCTTGACGAATCACCTCAACTTGTTCAGCGGAAAGACCAAACTCCTGGGCAATTGCCACAGCGTACCGGGTCACATTTTCGGAGTGGCTGCTGGTGTAATGGTCTTTGGTCTCCAAGGCCGAGGCCAAGGCGGCAATTGTATGCACATAGACATTTTTTAGATTTTTGTAAAGCAGGGCGTTTTCAATAGCAATGGCCGATTCGGTGGCAATCTCTTGAAGCAGTAAAAGCTCCGCCGGCTTAAACGGTTCGGCGCTAAATTTATTGTTGCCGTTAATCACTCCGATAATCCTGCCCTTAGCCTCCAAAGGCGCGGAAATTAAATTGCCGGTATAATACTTTTCCTTTGTCCGGGCAATAAAGCGGTTGTCCTGGTCTACATCTTTGACTAACAGGGCATCTTTTTTGCTCCAAACCCATCCGGAAATACCTTCGCCGCGTTTAACCACCTGTCTTTTGATCTTTTTTAGATTGGTCCCTTCGGCCCGGAGCACCTCTAATTTAGTATCGCCCTCATCGACCAGTAAGATTGTGCAAATTTTTAAATCTAATATTTCCGCTGTCCTTCTGGCCACAGTGTCTAAGACCTGCTCCAATTCTAAAGTGGAAGAGACCTCCTGGCCAATGCGATAGATGTAGTTAAGTTCCTTGGTCTTTTCCCGGGCAATCTTTTCTAAGCCCCTGTGCTGTCTTTTAGTCTGCTGCTGGAAAATTTTGAGTTGCCCGGCCATATGATTAAAATTAGTGATCAATTCCTGAATCTCAGCATAAGAACGCACCTTGAGCTGCTGATTAAAATCAAGCTCGGAGATGGCCTGAGTGGCTTTATTTAATTCCATTATCGGCCGGGTGATCCCGGCTGATAAGATAAAGAACGCCGCAAAAGCCGCGATTATCGCCGCCACGGTAATAAATATTGCCAGCAAAATTAATGTCTTCAGCTGGGCCTGGGTCTGGACTGTTAAAACATTTTCCGGCTTCTGAAAAATAAAAATCAAAAGCGCTAAACAGACGAAAATTATTAAAACCAGAATCAAAAAAATCAGTCTTGTTTTGAACTTGGCCATTTTTGGGCTAGTTATGGTTATGGTTTTGGGCTTTGAGGAAGGCGTTGATTACCAAGGGGTCGAATTGTGTTCCGGAACAGCGCTTTAATTCTGTAAAGGCCTCGACCGAAGAAAAGGCCTTGCGGTAGGGACGGTGGGAAATCATCGCTTCGTAGGCATCGGCTACTGACAAAATACGCGAACAAATAGGAATCTTTTCGAATTTTAGGTCTTTATCCGGATATCCACCGCCGGCATAGCGGGCGTGATGATGTAAGATGATCGGCACCAGGCCGCTTAACACACCGATCTTATTGATAATATTGGCGCCTATTTGGGGGTGGCGAATGATGCTTTGCCACTCCAGCTTGCTGAGCTTCTCCGGCTTCCTTAAAATATTGATGCTGATACTCACCTTTCCTAAATCATGAAGGTAGCTGGCATGTTGCAGCACATCCCTTTGGACGTCGGTCAGCCGCATTTGCTGGGCAATCACTGAGGCAATCTCGGCCACCCGCTCGGAATGCCCGGCAGTATATCGATCTTTAGCATCCAAGGCATTGGCCAGAAATCTTATCGCCCCCAAATAATTGGCCTTAGCCCGCTCGTATAAACGGGCATTGGAAATAGAAACCGCCGCCTGTGAGGCAAACATCGCCAAGAGCTTAGCATCGTCTCGGCGAAAATAATCGGCCGCTTCGCTATAAATGCTCAATACCCCGAAAGTCCGGCCCTTCTCAACAAGCGGCACCGAAAGCAGCGAGCGTAAATTTTCCTTGCGGGCAATAAAATTATGCTTATAACGACCGTCGCTAAACAAGTCGCGAACGATATAAGGCCTGTTTTCCTGCAACACCCTGCCGGCAATGCTTTCGCCTGTCCTCAGATTACCTTTGCGTAAATGCGAACGCTTGTTTAATCCATAATGGGCCTGCAAGGTCAGTTCTTTTTTGTTCTTGCGCAGCAGCCTTAATGAGCATCCGTTGGCCTGCATGATTTGACAGGCCTTTTTAGTGATTAAACTCAATACCTGGGTCAGTTTTAAGCTGGAGGTAATCGATTTGTTGACTTCGTAAAGCGCGGTAAACTCCTTCAGCCGCAAGAATGAGCTGCGCTTTGCTGAATTTAACTTTTTTTTAATTTTAGCTGTGTTTGCAGACATGGTTTTCTACTTTTAGCTGTGGGGCATCAGCCCAAAGCCTTTCCAAATCATAAAACCTTCTGGTCGGCGCTTGAAATACATGGACCACCACATCTGCGCAATCCAACAAAACCCAGAGCGCAGCGGCCGAGCCTTCAATGTGCCAAATCCGCTCACCCCGGCCTTTAAGCTGTTCACCAATATAATCAGCAATCGCCTTTACTTGCCGGGTAGAATTCCCGCTCAAGATGACAAAGTAATCAGCAATACTGGAAATCTTGGCCATATCCAATACTACCGCATCTTCCGCCTTTTTATCCTGAGCGATCTGAGCTATAAATAAAGCTTTAGAACGCGAGTCTATATTAAGCCACCTCTTAAAGGTACTTTTAACCTTTGGTAATTCTAAAAAGAGATGTCCCGCAATCCGGGCATTTGCCCTTCATGGCCGAACGGCCATTCTTCATGGTTACTTTCTGGGCGTCTTTCATCTCTTTCTTGGCCTTACATTTCACGCAATACGCTTCCATCCTTACCTCCTTGTATACATGTTTGCTTGTCAAAGTTAGGTTATTTTACCACAAAAGAAGGAAAATTGCAACCAGGAAAGGATTTTTCTGGCTAGCGGTACAGTTTCTTGTTCCAGATGTACTTTCTGATTTTTTCGGGGACCAGGTAGCGGATCGACTCTGCCCGCTGAACGCGCTGGCGAATATCACTGGAAGAAATATCTAAAGCGCTAATGGCTAGGACGCGCATATTTTTGGGCACCCGCCGAATAGCGTAACCCGGCCGCTGAGCAATTACGAACTGGCATAGTTTTTGCAGCTTGGCAAAATCTTTCCATGTAGTAAAATCCTTTGAGAAATCCGAACCGACAATAAAATATAGCCTGGCCCGGGCCAGCACACCGCTAAGCTGCTCTACCGTCTCAACAGAATAAGACCTACCGCCGCGGGTAAGCTCAATGTCTGATATATGAAAATACGGGTTATCTTGAATAGCTAAAGCCACCATCTGATATCTTTGCTGGGCAGTAACCAGCGGCCGGGACCTTTTGTGGGGCGGTAAATTGCTGGGCACGAAGATTACTTTTTCCAGCCTTAAGCGGGCCCGGACTTGTTCGGCCAATACCAAATGGCCCATATGGATGGGGTTAAAGGTGCCGCCAAAGATCCCGATGCGCCTAATCTTCTTCATAATCAAGTCCGGATTTGCCCTTTTCCGAACACCTGGTATTTATAAGTAGTCAGCTCTTCCAACGCCATTGGTCCGCGGGCATGCAGCCGGTCTGTACTAATCCCCATCTCCGCGCCCAGGCCAAACTCATATCCATCAGTAAAACGAGTAGAAGCATTGACATAGACACAGGCGCTATCCACCTGGTTGAGAAATTTTTCGGCCTGGCTTAAGCTCTTTGTAATTATCGCGTCGGAATGGCTAGAACCGTATTTGGCAATGTGGGCAATAGCCTGATCGATATTGTCCACCAGCTTCACAGACAAGACTAAATCCAAGTATTCCGTGGACCAATCCACGGAACGGGCCCGGTTTAAACCGGGGACGATCTTGCTTGTGGCCTGGTCGGCTCTAATCTCTACTCCGGCCGCTTGTAAATCTTTAATCATTTTTGGCAGAAATTTTTTGGCAACGCGCTGATTAACTAACAAGGTCTCGATAGCGTTGCAAACACCCGGACGCTGGACTTTGGCATTAAACACTACCTTCTGAGCCATGGCTAAATCAGCCTGGCTATCCACATAAGTATGGCAAATACCTTTATAGTGTTTGATCACCGGAATCCTGGACTTCTGATCTACCAGCCTAATCAGGCCCTCTCCGCCACGAGGAATTACTACATCAATAAACTCGCGTAAGCCCAGCAAGACATCGATTGCCTTTCTATCTACAACACTGATCAAATTTATGGCCTGTTTAGGTAAATTATGCTTAACCAGGCAATTCTGAAGCACGTTAAATATGGCCAGGTTGGAGTGCAGCGCCTCTTTGCCTCCGCGTAACACCACGGCATTGCCTGATTTTAAACAAAGACCAACACAGTCACTGGTCACATTAGGCCGGGATTCATAAACAATAGCTATTACGCCAATCGGCACCCTGACCTTCTTAATTAAAAGACCGTTAGGCCGGCGCCGGGAACTAATTACCCGGCCAACAGGATCGCTTAAGCCGGCTATTGCCCGCAGTGACGCGCTCATTTGGCCAATGCGTTTTTTGTCAAGCACCAGCCGGTCGATAAAGGCAGGATTTTTTGCGGATTTTTTGGCCGCCGCCAAATCCTTCTGGTTTTGCCGGATCAAGGCCTGGGTTTCTTTAATCAGGCCTGAGGACATCGCCAACAGCACTTTATTTTTAGTCTTGGTCGGCACTAAAGCTAATTTCCGCGAGGCCTGCTTAGCCTGCCTAGCCATATTTGTCATATAAGATTGTATTTTCATAATATAACGAGGTTGTTTCGATGCACAACTTCATCGTAGTATTTGTAGCCTAACTTATTCTTAATTTGGTCGGTATTTAGGAGTTTTATCTTATTTAACTCAGCGCAAGAGTAGTTAGACAACCCGCGGGCAAATTCTTGATTTTTTGAATCTAGAATGCTGACCGGGTCCCCGACAGTAAAGTTGCCTGAGGTCCGGATTACTCCTTTAGGGAGCAAGCTTCTGTTTTTTTCCACTAAAGCTTGCCGGGCTCCTTGATCAACAATAATTACCCCCTTAACCTTAGCGCTAAAACCAATCCATCTTTTTTTGGCTACCAGCTGTCCTGGCTTAGGTAAAAACAAAGTGCCGACTTTTTCCCCGCTGAGGATCTGATCAATTACCGCCGCGCGCCTGCCGTTAGCAATCACGCAGGCAATCCCGGCTGAACAACAAATTTTCACTGCTTCAATTTTGCTGAGCATCCCGCCTGTACCCAACTCAGTGCTGCTGCTGGAGGCCATCTTTTCAATCTCAGGACAAATCTCCCGCACCACAGGGATTACTTGCTGTTTTGACTGAGCATTAGCAGGCGGCAAGGCATAAAGACCGTCGACATCAGAAAGCATGATTAGCAAATCGGCATGGACCAGAGCAGCTACCAAAGCTGAAAGTTTGTCGTTATCGCCAAATTTTATTTCATCTACCGAAACAGTATCGTTTTCGTTAATAATCGGGATAGCCTGATAGCTCAATAGCGTATATAAGGTATTCTTGGCATTTAAATATCGTTTTCGGCTGCTTAAGTCTTCGCGGGTGAGCAGCACCTGCGCGGTCAAAATATTATGTCGCTTGAAGAAAGTATCGTAAACCTTCATTAATTGGCCCTGACCTATTGCCGCTGCTGCTTGCTGCTGAGGCAGTAGTTTCGGCCGGGCCGCTAATTTGAGCATGCCGGTGCCGGCGCCGATAGAACCGGAACTGACCAAAATCAGCTCCACGCCCGTTTTGGCTAATTTAGCTAACTGGTCCGTCAGGCGCCTGATCCAGGCTTTGTTCAGATGATAGTCCGGACGGGTCAGGATGCCTGTACCCACCTTCACTACAATCCGTTTTGGTTTAACTGGTAATGTCCTTTTCATTAAAATAACCTCTACACTCTTTGAGCAACTGCGCAATCCCCGCGCCGGTTGAGGCTGAGATAGGATAGACCTGCTGGGGGCCTACTTTAGAGATAAATTTTTCTAAATTATCCTTTGCTCCGGGTAAATCCAGCTTATTGGCCGCTATAATTTGCGGCCGAGCTAACAGCGCGGGGTTATAGGCCCTTAATTCCTGATTTACATTGAGGTAATCCGTGTAAGGGTCTCTACCGGCAACAACAGCCAAATCAACTAAATGCAGTAATATCCTGGCCCGTTCAGCATGGCGCAAAAAATCCAACCCTAAACCCTTGCCTTGATGCGCGCCAAGACTTAGTCCGGGCAGCTCTAAAACGGTCAGGGCTTGCGGTGCCTGAAAATCCGAGAAATTTACAACAGCTAAAAAAGGCGAAGTGGTGGTAAATGGGTAACTGGCAATCTTTGGACGGGCTGAGGATACTTTGGTAAGAAAAGTCGATTTGCCGGTATTAGGGTAACCTACTATAGCAATGTCGGCAACTAGTTTAAGTTCTAATAAAAGATTACGCGCCTCTCCTGGCGCTCCTGGCAGGGCTTCTTCAGTGCGTGTATTGCCACGGCCCCCTAATCCACCATTAGCTACCACTATTTGCTGTTCTGATTCATCTAAGTCCCGCAAAAGCAGGTTTTTTTCTAAATCGCAAACCACAGTCCCTGGTGGAACATCAATGATACAGGGACGCGCATTGGCCCCGCGTTTCTTGTTTGCCTGTCCGCAGGCCCCTTTATCAGCTTTAAAATGGCGCTGGAAACGGAATCTCTCCAGCGTCTGAACGTTTTTCCTGGTCCTGATAATTACATCGGCACCCTTTCCGCCGTTTCCTCCGTCAGGGTGCCGAGATCTGGTAAACTTCTTGCCCTTAAAACTGGTACAGCCCTTACCGCCGTCTCCGGCCTTTACATATATTTTAGCACTATCAATCATTTACGGGCGTAATGCTGATTACCCGCGGCTTGCTAAACACAACTCTACCGGCAACCTTGGCAAACAGCGTATCATCTTTACCCCGGCCGACATTTAATCCTGGAAAGAATCTAGTGCCCCGCTGTCTGACCAAAATACTTCCCGATGTAACCAGCTGGCCGCCAAACCGCTTTACTCCTAATCGCTGCGCATGACTATCCCGACCATTGCGGCTGGAGCCCATTCCTTTTTTATGCGCCATCGCTCACTTCCTCCTCTACTGCCGCTAAGAGAACCTGTTCCCATCCCAATTATCCACACAAGCAAGAGAACTGGTTCCTTTAATAGCTATCAGCTTAGCCTCCAAGACCACCAAAAAAGGCTACGCGTGCTTGATCTCTTTTACTTTCAGCAGAACTAATTGCTGGCGCGAGCCAATCTTTGACTGTGAGTTTTTTCTTTTGCGAAATTTAAAAGCAATCTTCTTTTTACCCTTCAAGCGAGCCTTAATTTCACAGTTAACCTGGGCCGCTTTAAGGTAAGGAGTGCCCAGATTGACTGTCTTATCTTTAGCTACCAAAAGCACTTTTTCTAAAGATACTTTTTGTGCTCGCGCGGATACTGCCTGCTCAACCAGGATTTCATCTCCCGCGGCAACCTTATATTGTTTGCCGCCAATCTCTACAATCGCATACATTTAAGCGAACCTCTTTTTCATTTTTAGTGGATCAGTATAGTAACATACTCTTGCCGGAGTGTCAAGCCATTCCTTAAGGGCCTGATCGAGTGTTAGGCAATCTCGATCTTCAGCTCCTCGATGTGTAAATTGGCGTTTTGCTTTACGGAAATCTTGACCTTGTGTAAATTTTCAAGATTAACAATGGACTGGCGGTTCTCATTGACCAGAAAAGAGGCCACCTGGGGATGGACAAAGACAAAAATAGCCTGGGTCTGCTTCAGCCGCAGGATTTTCTTCAGTCTCCTTAAGACAAAGATCGCCATAGTCGCCGCCGACTTGACCAGGCCTTTACCTTGACAATAGTGGCAGGGCTGATAAACTACGCTTTCCAAGCTCTTTCTTGCCCTTTGCCTGGACATCTCCACCAAACCGAGTCCTGAGACAGCGGAAATATCTGTTTTAGCGTGGTCGCGCTTCAGCGCCGCATGCAAGACATCGAGGACCCGCTTTTTATTTTTAGGCAACTTCATATCAATAAAATCAATAATCACAATTCCGCCTAAATCACGCAGCCTGATCTGCCGGGCAATCTCATCGGCCGCCTGCACATTTACCAGGCAGGCATTTTCTTCCGGGTCTTTCTTGCCGGTAAATCTGCCGCTATTGACATCGATCGCCACCAGGCTTTCCGTCGGCTCAATCATTAAATAGCCGCCGGAGCTTAAGAATACCTGGCGGTCATATATTTTGGCAATTTTGTCCTCGGCTCCCTTTTTTTCAAATAACGGCACTTCGGCGTGATAAAACTGGACACGAGGCCTTAAGTTTGGCGCGAAGATACTTAAGAAGCGCATAATTCTTTTAAATTCTTCCTTAGAATCCACTAATAATTTATTGGCCTGAACCGTAAAGTTGTCTCTAATCACCCTTAAGACCAGGTCGTATTCCTGATGAACCAGGCTGGGGGCGGCTTTTCTCTGTGAATAGGCCTTTATTTTTCGCCAAAGGTTAGTCAGATAGCGTAAATCCTGCAAAAAATCCCTTTTGGTGCTGCCTCTTCCGGCTGTGCGCACAATCAATCCGATGTCGCGGGGCACATTTAAACCCTGCAACAGTTCCCTGAGCCGGGCGCGTTCCTTGCCATCCTGGATCCGGCGAGAAATACCCAAATGACTTTCCGCCGGCATCAGCACCAGAAACCGGCCGGCCAAGGAAAGGTGGGTAGTCAGCCGCGGACCTTTTTTACCCAATGGCTCCTTAGTTACCTGGACTAAAACCTGCTGACCCACTTTAAGCATTTTTCTGATATCAATCGGCCCACTCTCTTTATTGCGGTTACCGGCCCCCTGATAAGCCGCTGGCCGGTTGATAATCTCGGCCATTTTTTCATAATCCAGGGGCTTTAAATCCTGCACGTACAAAAAACCGTTTTTCCCCAAGCCAATATTCACAAAAGCCGCGCCGATTGCCGGCACTACCGATTCGACCACGCCTTTATATATATTGCCGACTAAGCGCTGGGTATCCTGCCGCTCGACAAAGAATTCTTCTAAATTCTTGTCTTCAATAATCGCCACACGTTTTTCTTCTGCCTCGACATTAATTAATATTTCCTGGTACACGTCCTGATCTCCTTGGCTTGGCGCTGTTATTCGTTGAGTTTTGCCTGTTGAGTTGTTTTTTGATTGCCTGCTTCATCTAAAAGTCTCACCGTAACAAAAATAATCAGATCGGTTGTGTCTTTAGTTTTTTCGGACTTGCTAAACAGATATTTTAACAACGGGATGTCGCCTAATAGCGGGACCTTGGTGACCTCATCGACTATCTCCTCTTTAATCAAACCGCCGATAACAATGGTCTCGGAGTCCTCGACCCGAACTTGGGTGATGGCATCGCGAGTGGTAAAGACCGGGGCCTGGACATTGCCGTAATTATCAAATTGCAGGAAGCCGCTGACTTCCGGATGTAAATCGACCACAATCTCTCCGGTCATGTTCACGTGCGGGGTAACTGTCAATTTGACCCCGACCTGCTTCTCTTGGTAATCAGTGATTTCCATCTGCCCGGTAGAGCTATTTCTCTCGTATAGCGGTATATTGTAATTGCGCCCGACGTGGATAATCGCCTCTTTGTTGTTTAAAGTAACGATTTTGGGATTGGAAAGGGTCTTGGTGTCCGAACGGGTCTTCAGGATCTCAATTACGGTTTGCAGTTGCGCGAAGCTTAATGTCCCGAAAGTAAAATCATCAGCCCCGGCAAAGGGAAAGCCGTTTTCCACGCTATTCGTAAAATCCCCGTCTGTGGGATCAATTCTCGGGTAGAACTTCCGGCCGGTAATCCCACCGGTATTGTCCCAGACAAAAGGATAGCTCAGCGGACGGCTGGCGCCTGTGGCTGAGGCATAAATGCTCCAGTCAATACCCAGGCGCTCGTCATCATCCAAAACGGTCTCCAACACCTTGGCCTCAATCAAGACCTGAGGCGTTCTTTTATCCAGTCTTTCCACTACCTTGCTGACTTTATACAAGTTGGTCGGTACATCAGTAACAACTAGCTGATTGGTCCGGACATCGAATTTTACCTTGCCGCGCTCAGAAAGCATCTCGGTGATGGTATTGGCTACTTGCTCAGCCTTGGCGTAATTTAAGACAAAGATCTCCGTGGAAAGCTCCTCTTTGCTCAGGTTTTCTACTGTGGTCACCCGGATGATATCATTGTCACGTTCGTAGACAAATCCGTTATTTTTTAAGATTACATCCAAGGCCCGCTCCCAATTTATGTCTACCAACCTGATCGTTACGCTGCCGGCCACATCCTGGCTGGCTACGATATTGACCCCGCTTTTATAAGAAATAATCTTCAGGACATCGTGAACATCGGCGTTTTTGAAATCAACGGTAATATTTCCTGATTGCGTAATTTGAGGCGGAATCGAGGCCTCAGCCGGCGCGACCGCTGGCTCATTGGCGGCTTGCTCCTGCTGAGCGAAACCGGGACTTGAGCCCACTGCCAAACCCAAACAAACAATTAACGCTACCACCATTTTCTCCATTCTATTCCTCCTGTTTTAAAGCATCCAAAGATAACCTAATCACATACTCCTGACCATCTTTTGAAACCGTGATACTATTCTCTGTGACTTCCTTTAACACAAATCCGGCCACCGGATCGCCTAATTTAACCACCTCGCCGTTAATCACCGCGGAACTGGCTCCTCGCGGATCCCATAAGATACCGGATAAATTCAAATTCTCGGAGTAATAGGAGACCTCCTGGCCTGAGCGGTACCTGCCGTGTTGATCTACCAAAGCGAAGAAGGGATCGCGCCGGCCTTTATCGTCGTAGATAAAAGCGCCCTGACCTTGGGCAAAGATAAACCCGGTAGTTACTAGTAAGCTGATCAGCAACAAAACAATTTGTTTCATAGAAATTACCTCTAGCTCATTACATAAGTAACGATAACTAGCTGAATATAAAGAACCTGCTCTGCGCCTTGATTGGCGACTATTTTCAGGTCGGTTATTTTCATAAATCTGTCGGCCTTTTCCAGCTCATCGATAAACCGCCCCAATTGATGAAACCGGCATTCAGCCTTCAGTAAAATCGGCAGGCCATAATAAATTTGGCCGGCAAGTAGATTTTGCTCACCCGGTTCAATTTTGTTAATTTTTACATTTATTTTTTTTGCCGCGGTGGATAAATAGGCCAAAATTACCGGAATCTCTTTTTCATCCGGCAGGCGGGTCTGATAAAAGACATTTTTATCCTGCAGGAAGCTCAGGCGTTTTCTTAATGTCTCGATATCGGACCAGTCCCGCCTGGTGGTGTTAATCTCCGCCTTCAACTCTGAGGCCTGAGCTGATAACGCAAAAAGCTCTTTGACCTTGGGCCGAAAGAAAAACCCCAGATAGATCAGCACAAGTAAAATAATCACGATCAGTTTTATTGTTGATTTATTGGATAATATTTCTTTAAGCTCTTTCACTAAAACCCCTGTTCTTTAATCCAGAAGGATACAAATCTAAAAGATAATCAACCCTTTACGCTGTATTTCCGCCAGTTCTTCCTGAGATGGCTGAGTACTTAGTTCCGGCTCGGCTTGGGCCTGGTCTTTTACCTGGACTCCTGGCTTTGTTACCACTGTCGAAAGAGGCAAATCTTCTAAGCGCATTTCACTGAGCTCTACTTGTTCCTGTTCTCCAATAAACTGCTCTGTTAAATACTCATCTTGGTCAAATTCCTCAATTTGCGGCAACTTAGATCCCGGCTGCAAAACTGCTTGCTCCTTTGGTCGACTCGGCTCAGAAATGACCCTTTGCTTTTGGTCCTGGTTAACGCTTAACGCCGCCTTAATGATTAATCCCACGGCCAGAACAATAACTATTGCCGCCAGCGTCAGTCCCAGCGATAACTTGGTAAGCTTTATTTTTTTAACCTTCATTTTTATAACTCCTCCCAGAGCAGAATTACAAAATCCCCCGTAGTAGGATAAAAAGGCGGCGGATCTTCCAATAATCGAAAATCGTATTGATAATTCTTGCTATAGCCACTCATCCTGGTATTAGTATCAGAATCAAAAGTACCTACTGGCCCGCGTTCATCTTGAATAATCCCTCCATACACAGTTAAGGTACCTTTAGCCGGACCCTCCCACCACTCTTCGACAACAAATGAACTACCCAAGGCCAAAATACTGGCATTAATTTCCAGGTCGTAAGGGGCAGCGCTGCTCACCACGACATCTCTTTCGGCGATTAAAGCTAAGGTATCTGCGGACTCGGGATTAATTCGCGGGTCATCGCAATAGGCAACGTTATCGGTAACTACAATATTGCTATCGCCGCCGATAGACAGCTGGCCGGATAAGGCCCCGGAGACTTGAACATCTCCCCCAGCAACAAATACCGCGCCGTTAGCCGGCAAGGCCATGTTTTGGCTGACTCGCACCTGATCGGTAACTGTAATTGTGCTGTCACAATGCAAAATTATTTGCGCCGGATTAACCCCGGAGGCATTAAACTCGTATCCTCCATTAGCCGCAGCCGAGCGCAGGTCTAAGGCCTGGCTGGGAAAAGGCACCGGATCTACGCCCAGTTGTATTCCTTCCTGAAAGTCAGGATTGTCATTTGGCGGACCACCGTGCATGTAGTCAATCGTATCGCCTACCGTTTTCACCGCGTTATGGTAATTAGGGTCGGCAAAAACAGGATCACCAGATATGTGCAGGTGGCTATTGCTCTGCAATGGGCCGCCTAAATAGTCGCCGCTAATAAACCATACCGGCAACCTCCACCAATTCCAACGAAAGTGTTCATCATCAGTAAAATAGAGATAACGCGCAAAGGTGTCTGGCTGCAGCTCAACCCGGACAATACGCTGGATGTTATCGACAGTGCCCGTGGAGACAATCTCCCAGGTAAGCGTAAACCCGATCCGGTTCCAAACACAATTATAATTGCCAAGCTGAGCTAAAAAAGCGTTATTGTTGCCGGCCGGATTCCCGGCTCGCAACTGAGTTAAAGCGAAATCTATGCCCGCCTCAGCTAAATATAGCGCCTTGGCCGAGCGGTTTTGCCTTTGGGCAATCCTGGTTTCATTAATCGCCCTGCTGATAAATGCGGCGCCTAGAATGACTAACACTACAATTACCATATAGGCGGTAATCAGGACAAACCCTTTTTTTCTCTTTGCGATCATTCTAAACCTCGCTTAGTTTCTGAGTGCTACCTGCGAAACAACCACCGCATCAACTAAATGTCCTAACCTGCTCCTCTTTTGAGCGGTTAAAGTTATATATACTACGTTGCCGCCCAGGAGATCAAATTGCACGCTTTGGATAGAATTAGCCAAAACAGTATTTGCGCCTCCCTGGCTCCTGATTAACTGATCGGGATTAAAACCCGCTTGGTTGAGTCTAAATTCTATGTTCAGCGCCCCTAAGGTAAACCTGATCAAATTATTGCTGACTCCATTGACAAAGGTAGCGCCATCGATGCCATTAGACTGGCGCAGTTCCCGAACCATGCTCTCCATCGCCCTCCTGGCCTCCTGCTGGACATCCAGCTGAGCCGCGCCAATCTGCCAGGAGTTTTTCCCTATAGTAAAAATGGTGATCGTGCCCAACAAGATAATGGTAAAGATCAGGATCGTGCCCATTAATTCAACCAGGGTAAACCCGCTGCGTAATCTTCTCATTATCTCTCCGCCAGTAAAGTAACCAGCTGCGTGTTCTTGGCTCTTGACTTCTCTGTCCAACTAACCGTGACCACAAGCTCTAAGGGGACGGCCCCTGTCCCGGAAGGATAAGTTACCTGGACAACCTCGTTGGGCAAACTGTTACATCCGCCTCCTCCGACCTGAATATCTGCTTGGGCCCAGGCGGTCCAGTCCTCTATAACGACAAACCCGGGAATATTCCGGTCGCGGATTTCTTCGATCACGCATTGAGCGTGATTTACAGCTACAGTCAAATTCCGGCCTGAATCAACCAAGACAAAATTACCAGTGAATACAGCGATCATCCCGCCCAATGTTATAGTCAGGACTACTGCCCCAAACATCAGTTCCATTAAAGTAAAACCGGCCGGCCTGGCTCTGCTCATCTAATCAGGGCCTCCAGCCGTTCCGGCCTAAACCGGCAATTTAAAATAAAATCCATCACTTCGGTCTCGGCAATTTTTCTTTTTTTGATCGGTCCCAATTCAATATCGCTAAAATCTCCGGAAAATACGGAATCATCTTTTAAATTCTGCATAAACTTACCGATTAGGGCCGGCTCATCCTTTGCTTGCGAGGCGGCACTGCCGCGGATGATCAAATCGATACTCGAGACCTGCTGGCCTTTTTGCTGCTCTGTCTGCAGGTCAATCTCACGCAGCCAGACGCCAGCAACCATCAAGTCGCTGATCCTGTTCAATTTCTCCGACCAGATTACCCGCTGGCTGAACAGCCCCTCGATCAAGGGCATCCTGCTATTTAAAGCTGACAATTCTGTCCTTAATTGGTCCAGCTGCTGTTTCTGCGGAGCGAGCTTTTGGCGGTTGTTCTTCAGCGCGGCAATTCTTTTATTGTTGATAAAAACTATTGTCGAGAGAAAGAATTGCAACAAGATCACGCCGCCCAAAACGATAAAAACTATCTTCATTTTTAAAGCCGGCTGTAAATTAAAAGAGAACTTGCTTTTCTGGCGTAAGTTAGCCGGCAATAAGTCAATCTCAATCATATCTAATTTTCCTTATTACGCTTTATCCGGAGAACTCAAAGCTAAGCCAATACTCACCGCTAACATCGGCAGGCAGGACTTCAGCCGCTCTTGATTTATTCCGGGCGCAACCTGCAGTTGAGCCGTAGGGTCCCAAGTCAGCACTTCCATTCCTAAGTTGCTCGACAAGAATGTATCTAGATTCTTCAATTTGGCGCTGCCGCCGCTTAAAAATACCTTGTTGATCCCCCGCTCCAGCTGGT
>JBHPFV010000002.1:0-128637 GCA_042571705.1 Candidatus Omnitrophota bacterium | reverse complement strand
CGTTTAAAGAATTCAAAGAGGGAGAGGTGGTTAAGGGCAAGATTCTCTCGATCTCTCAGAAAGAGGTGTTGATCGACATCGGTTTTAAATCCGAAGGCTATATCGCCTTAAGCGAATTTTCCAATGCCGCGGCTTTAGAAGTGGGCGCGGAAGTGGATGTGCTTTTGGAATCAAAAGAAAACGACGATGGGATGGTAGTCCTTTCCAAATGGAAAGCCGACCGCAAGATTGGCTGGGAAAGGATTATGAAGGAATTCCAAGAAGGCGATGTAATTGAGGGCCGGGTCTCGCGCAAAGTCAAAGGCGGCCTGATGGTCGATGTTGGCCTGGAGGCATTTTTACCCGCATCTTTAGTTGAATTACGCGGATTCCCTAATTTGAACCAATATCTAGGGCAAAAGCTCAAATTCAAGATCGTCAAGATTAATAAACCCAGGAGGAACATTGTTCTTTCCCGCAAGGATGTCTTAAGGCAAGAACACGAAGAGTCACGCAGCAAACTAATTCTGGAGCTGCAAAAAGGAGATATGCGCAGCGGGGTAGTCAAGAATATTACCGATTTTGGGGCGTTTATTGATCTGGGTGGTGTGGATGGATTGTTACATATCACTGATATGAGCTGGGGCCGAGTCAGCCACCCCAGCGAAATAGTGGCCTTGGGAGATAAGATCGAAGTCATGGTTTTAGATGTGGACAGGACCAGCATGAAGGTCTCGCTGGGGTTAAAACAAAAGACCCCTAGTCCCTGGCAGGATGTAGAAAAGAAATTCCCGATCGGCACCAAGGTCAAAGGCAAGGTAGTTAATATCCTTCCTTATGGCGCCTTTGTTGAACTGGAAAAAGGGTTAGAGGGGTTAGTGCATATTTCTGAACTTTCCTGGTCGCGCCGGATTTCTCACCCTAGCGAAGTCCTGGCCATCAGTGACGTGATTGAGGCTATGGTTTTAAATGTTGACAGCCAGAGCCAGAAGATTTCTTTAGGCGTTAAGCAGATGGAGACCAATCCCTGGCTAAAGGCCCAGGAGCGCTATCCGGTCGACTCCAGGATTAAAGGAAAGGTGCGCACCTTAACCGAATATGGCGCGTTTATAGAACTGGAAGAGGGCATTGATGGTTTAATCCACATCTCGGATATGTCCTGGACCAAAAGACTCGCTCACCCCGAAGAGGCGCTGAAAAAAGGTCAAAAGATTGAAGCGGTAGTGCTCTCAGTTGACCAGCAAAACCGTAAGATTGCTTTAGGGCTAAAACAGCTCAGCCCCGATCCTTGGCCGGAGATAGTCAAGAAATATCCCGTGGGCCTGGAAGTAGAAGCGACTGTGGCTAAGGTGACTAACTTTGGCGCCTTCCTGGAAATAGAGCAGGACTTAGAAGGGCTTTTGCATATCTCAGAGTTGAAAGATGCCGCCAAACTGAGGCCGGCTGATCTGTTTAAGGTCGGTGAGAAGTTAAAGGTAAGCATTGCCAAGGTCGATCCTGAGCAGCGCAAGATCTCTTTAACAAAAGAGTAAGTGCATGCCGAGCAGAAAGACTATCCCGGCGATAATTGGCTGGACAATAGTAGTGTTGGTGCTGGCTATTTTGGGCAGTTTGATTGGCGGTGATCGGACTACAGGATTTAGGGCAACAATAGGCCAGCAAATCAAAACTAGCTACAACAACTTTTTAGACAGCATATTCTGGTCCAGAAAACCACCGTTAACCACAATCGCTTTGGAAGAAAATCTAAAGCGGAGCCTGCCCCGGCCGTTTGCTAGTTTTGACCGCGGGGAGTGGGATTGGTTTTGGCACCTGCTCTACGGCCGATTTCCAGATGAGGGCACAAGATATCCGCAAGTAACCAGGCAATTAGACCAGGCCCAGGTCCAGGAAGAGTTGGCCCATTATTACGCGCAGCCGTTCGCGAATTTTGGCGAGCGGCAGTGGGGCATCTTTTGGATAGAAATTTTAGAGAAGAAAGTGTTCAAATAGAATAGATATATCTATGGCCATAGTTAAAGACATTGACAAACAGATGCAGCTGATCGCCCGGGGCGCGGTCGAGATTATTTCCAGGGAGCAGCTTAAAAGTAAGATTCAGGAATCGGCCAGAACAAATAAGCCCTTGATTATTAAGGCTGGTTTTGATCCTTCGGCGCCGGATATCCACCTGGGGCATACTGTCCTTTTACGCAAGCTGCGCCATTTTCAGGAATTGGGACATCAGATCATTTTCTTAATTGGTGATTTTACGGCTATGATCGGCGATCCTTCCGGACGCAGCCAAACCCGGCCCAGGCTGACTAAGGCCCAAGTTTTAGAAAATGCCCGGACTTATCAGGAACAGGTCAGTAAGATTCTAGACATCAAAAAAATTAAAGTGGTCTTTAACAGCAGCTGGATAGATAAATTGACTGCCGCCGACATTGCCGAACTATTCTCCAAATACACAGTTGCCCGGGTGTTGGAAAGAGACGACTTCTCCAAACGTTTTAAGCAGGGCAAGGATATCAGCCTGTTAGAGTTTTATTATCCGATGCTGCAGGCCTATGATTCGGTGGTCCTGAAGGCCGATCTGGAACTTGGCGGCAGCGATCAAAAATTCAATCTTTTGATGGGCCGCTCGATTCAAGAACGATACGGCCAACCGGCACAGGTGGTGATTACGCTGCCGCTTTTAGAGGGCACCGACGGCGTGCAAAAGATGAGCAAATCCTACGATAACTACATCGGGATCAACGAGCCGGCTAAAGATATGTTTGGTAAGCTGATGTCGATTTCCGATCAGATGATGATTAAGTACTATGAGCTCTTAACCGATTTTGCTTTGGGGCAGGTTAAAAAGACGCATCCGATGGAGGCCAAAAAGCAATTAGCCAGCGAGATTGTGCAACAGTATCATGGAGCAAAAAAAGCCCAGCAGGCCCAGGCTGATTTCGAAAAGACATTCCAGAAACAAGACCCATTTAGTGGCATGAAAACTCAAGAAATTAAGAGTGACAACATCAAAGAGGTTTTCCTGGTAGATATTCTATGTACTCTTGAGCCGACAAAGAGCAGAAGTGATTTCAGTAGACTGATACTTCAGAATGCAGTTAGCGTAGACGAAACAAAGATTAAAGATTATCGCTTTGCACTTCAAAAGAACAAAGAATATTGCATTAAATGGGGCAAGAAAAATAGTGTAGCAAGGATCATAATCAGGTAAATATTAAAAAACCCTTGACAAGTCTGAATAGGTATGCTATCCTCTTAGGGCTACAAGGAGTAAATTTGAGAAGCTATTTTGACAGTTTCGGATAAATAAATAGAGATAATGTTGGGGCATTGAGCGTTGTCTCGATGCCCTTTTTTTATTTCCGTTCTTTGAAAATTCAATAGCCTGACGAACTTTTGAAAGCCAGATTAAACCAAGTCGTCGGTGACGACTTTAAACAATTTTTTTGGAGAGTTTGATCCTGGCTCAGAACGAACGCTGGCGGCGTGGATTAGGCATGCAAGTCGAGCGAGTACTAGACTGAACTTTTGGGCTTCGGTCCGAAAGTTCGGACTATAGACGAGCGGCAAACGGGTGAGTAACACGTGGATAATCTATCTTTATGCTGGGGATAACTTGCCGAAAGGCGAGCTAATACCGAATATGACTACAATCTCGCATGAGGAGGTAGTTAAAGGCGGGGACCCCGATTTATCGGGGCCTGTTGTGTTTAGAGGAGTCCGCGACCTATCAGCTTGTTGGTGAGGTAACGGCCCACCAAGGCATTTGACGGGTAGCTGGTCTGAGAGGATGGTCAGCCACACTGGGACTGAGACACTGCCCAGACTCCTACGGGAGGCTGCAGTCGAGAATCTTTTGCAATGGGCGAAAGCCTGACAATGCGACGCCGCGTGAGCGATGAAGGTCTTCGGATTGTAAAGCTCTGTTATGGGGGATGAATGTATTTGAGTCGAATAGGCTCAAGTAGTGACAGTACCCCAAGAGGAAGCCACGGCTAACTCCGTGCCAGCAGCCGCGGTAATACGGAGGTGGCAAGCGTTGTTCGGATTGATTGGGTGTAAAGGGCATGTAGGCGTCCCACTAAGTCGAACGTGAAATCCCGTAGCTCAACTACGGAACTGCATTCGAAACTGGGGGGATTGAGTACGGAAGAGGAGAATGGAATTCCCGGTGTAAGGGTGAAATCTGTAGATATCGGGAGGAACACCAGTGGCGAAGGCGATTCTCTGGTCCGATACTGACGCTGAAATGCGAAAGCAAGGGGAGCAAACAGGATTAGATACCCTGGTAGTCCTTGCCGTAAACGATGGGCACTAGGTGTAGGCTCGCAAGAGTCTGTGCCGCAGCTAACGCATTAAGTGCCCCACCTGGGGAGTACGTCGGCAACGATGAAACTCAAAGGAATTGACGGGGGCCCGCACAAGCGGTGGAGCATGTGGTTTAATAGGATGCTACGCCTGGAACCTTACCAGGACTTGACATGTAGGTAGTAGTGAACCGAAAGGGGAACGACTTCGCAAGAAGAGCTTACACAGGTGTTGCATGGCTGTCGTCAGCTCGTGTCGTGAGATGTTGGGTTAAGTCCTGTAACGAGCGCAACCCTTATTTCTAGTTGCAACCTCGCAAGAGGGCACTCTAGAAAGACTGCCAGTGATAAACTGGAGGAAGGTGGGGACGACGTCAAGTCAGTACGGCCTTTATGTCCTGGGCTACACACGTGCTACAATGGGATGTACAATGAGAAGCAAGACCGCGAGGTGGAGCAAATCTTTAAAGCATCCCCCAGTTCGGATTGGAGGCTGCAATTCGCCTCCATGAAGTTGGAATCGCTAGTAACGGCATATCAGCCACGATGCCGTGAATACGTTCCCGGGCCTTGTACACACCGCCCGTCAAGCCAACTGAGTCGGCTGCACCCGAAGTCGCTGTTCCAACCCGCAAGGGAGGAAGGCGCCGAAGGAGTGGTCGGCAAGGGGGGCTAAGTCGTAACAAGGCAGCCGTATCGGAAGGTGCGGCTGGATCACCTCCTTTCTAAGGAGTAGAGATAAGCTTTTTTGAGTTTGTCAGGCTATTGAATTATTCGCTATTGTAAGACCGATGCCTAATCGGGTGGAAATTAAAGCGATGACCAGAATCCTAACTTAAGCAGGCATCGGTTTTCTGTCTCGATCAGGGCTCATAGCTCAGGCGGTTAGAGCACCGTGCTGATAACGCGGGGGTGCTAGGTTCGAGTCCTAGTGGGCCCACCAAATCTGTCATGAGCGCATGCTTCCTGTGAATATTTGGGGCAGTAGCTCAGTCGGGAGAGCGCGTGCTTTGCAAGCATGAGGTCGGGAGTTCGATTCTCCTCTGCTCCACTGAGATTAATTAAAAATATTTTAACTGACTTAATAAATTGCTATTTGGCAGCTTGAATAGCTGCGATGTTCTTTGACAACTACATAGTTTTAAGTAAAATGTCCTTAATTATAGGTATGACCATATAATTTGTGGTCAAGCTACAAAGGGCTTATGGTGGATGACTTGGTGTAAGCAGACGAAGAAGGACGCGGCAAGCAGCGATATGCTCCGGTGAGTCGCAAGCAGGCTTTGACCCGGAGATTTCCGAATCGGGCAACCGATTCCGAGTTATATCGGAATAGCACCCGCTGAATCAAATAGGCGGGATGCGGAGAGACCAGGAGAACTGAACCATCTCAGTACCCTGAGGAAAAGAAAGCGAATGCGATTTCCCCAGTAGCGGCGAGCGAAAAGGAAAAAGCCTAAACCCTGTTCATTTTTTGGGCAGGGGGTTGCGGGACTGTAACGTGGGATGTGGACGGATAGTCGAACTGGCTGGAAAGCCAGACCAAAGAAAGTGATAGTCTTGTAGGCGAAATCCCGAAACACTCTAACAGAATCCCAAGTACTAGGGGACACGGGAAACCCCCTAGGAATCCAGGCCGACCACGGTCTAAGGCTAAATACTTGCTTACAACCGATAGCGTAAAAGTAATGTGAATGAAAGTTGAAAAGTACCCCGGTGAGGGGAGTGAAATAGTACCTGAAACCATGAGCCTACAAGCGGTAGGAGAACTATGGCAGCTGCTTCGGCGGTTGTCACGTTTGACTGCGTGCCTTTTGCATAATGATCCGGCGAGTTAATTTGCGTAGTGAGGTTAACCCGGTCTCCCGGGGCAGCCGAAGCGAAAGCGAGTCCGAATAGGGCGATTTAATTACGTAGATTAGACCCGAAACCGAGTGATCTACCCATGGCCAAGGTGAAGCGATCCTAACAGATCGTGGAGGCCTGAACCAGTGTCGGTTGAAAACGGCTTGGATGAGCTGTGGGTCGGAGTGAAAGGCTAATCAAACTCGGAAATAGCTGGTTCTCCCCGAAATAGCTTTAGGGCTAGCCTTATAAAATGGATAACGGAGGTAGAGTACTCAATGGGCTAGGGGCCCCACCAGGCTACCGAACCCAATGAAACTCCGAATGCCGTTACACCTTATTATAGGAGTCAGACAGTGGGGGATAAGCTTCATTGTCGAGAGGGAAACAGCCCAGACCGACAGCTAAGGTCCCAAAATACGGACTAAGTGGTAAAGGATGTCAGATTACATAGACAACCAGGATGTTGGCTCAGAGGCAGCCATCATTTAAAGAGTGCGTAACAGCTCACTGGTCAAGTGGTTTGGCGCCGAAAATGATCGGGGCTAAGTCCGTTACCGAAGCTTCGGGTTTACTAACTTGCTTGCAAGTTAGTAAGCGGTAGGGGAGCATTCCGTACCAGGTTGAAGGAGTACCGTCAGGAGCTCTGGACTGTACGGAAGAGATTATGCCGGAATAAGTAGCGAAAAAACCCGTGAGAAACGGGTTCGCCGTAAATCTAAGGTTTCCTGGGGAAGGTTAATCCACCCAGGGTTAGTCGATCCTAAGCCGAGGCCGAAAGGCGTAGGCGATGGATAGTGCGTTAATATTCGTACACTGGTGAAAAGGTGTTTGACCTTAACAGTGACGCAGGAAGTTAAGTCAGCGGCCGATTGGATGTGGCCGTCCAAACCTGTAGGTCCGAGCAATCGGATTGAGGGGTGTTAGGGAGCCGGAGCTACGGCAAAGGCGAACTGGCTGATACTACACTGCCAAGAAATAGCTTGTTAAGTTAATCTTTTCATTAATCGTACCGTAAACCGACACAGGTAGATGAGGAGAGTATCCTCAGGCGCTCGAAAGAACTCTCGTTAAGGAACTCGGCAAACTAGCCCCGTAACTTCGGAATAAGGGGTGTCCTGGTTTGTGAAGTGTACAATGGAGCAAACCGGGATAGCATTGAAATGGCCCAGGCGACTGTTTAGCAAAAACACATGTCTCTGCTAACTCGATGAGAGGATGTATAGAGACTGACACCTGCTCAGTGTTGGAAGGTTAAAGGGCGTGCTTAGTCGTAAGACAAAGGTACAAACTGAAGCCCCAGCAAACAGCGGCTGTAACTATAACAGTCCTAAGGTAGCGAAATTCCTTGTCGGGTAAGTTCCGACCCGCACGAATGGTGTAACGATCTGGGCGCTGTCTCAACGAGAGGTTCGGTGAAATTGTAGCTGCGGTGAAGATGCCGCATACCCGCGACTAGACGAAAAGACCCCGGAACCTTTACTGTACCCTAGTATTGGTCTTTGGTCCAACATGTGTAGCATAGGTGGGAGGCTTTGAAACCCTGGCGTTAGCTGAGGTGGAGCCAACAGTGAAATACCACCCTTGCTGTACTAGAGCTCTAACCTACTACCTTGAATCAGGTAGGGGGACATTGCTAGGCTGGCAGTTTGACTGGGGCGGTTGCCTCATAAAGCGTAACTGAGGCGTCCTAAGGTTCCCTCAACACGGTTGGCAATCGTGTGTGGAGTGTAAAGGCACAAGGGAGCTTAACTGTGAGACCTACAAGTCGAACAGATACGAAAGTAGGGCTTAATGATCCGGCGGTAATGTGTGGAAATGCCGTCGCTCAACGGATAAAAGGTACTCCGGGGATAACAGGCTTATCGCGCCCAAGAGTTCATATCGACGGCGCGGTTTGGCACCTCGATGTCGGCTCATCGTATCCTGGGGCTGGACAAGGTCCCAAGGGTCCGGCTGTTCGCCGGTTAAAACGGTACGCGAGCTGGGTTCAGAACGTCGCAAGACAGTTCGGTCTCTATCTGTCGTGGGCGTAAGGATATTTGAGAGGAGCAATCCCTAGTACGAGAGGACCGGGATTGACGAACCGACGGTGTTCCAGTTGTCACGCCAGTGGCATAGCTGGGTAGCTGTGTTCGGAAGGGATAAGCGCTGAAGGCATCTAAGCGCCAAGCCCCCCTCAAGAATAGATATCCCGTCCCTTCGGGGACATAGGCGCCTTGTAGACTACAAGGTTGATAGGTCTTAAGTGTAAGGCGAGCAATCGTTTGAGCTTAAAGATACTAATCTGCCAATCGGCTTGACCACTTTGTCTTCATTTTATAAGTGTCGTCAACCTTAATTTAGGATCTTACTTTTAACTGTGTAGTTGTCTGTTATTATAGAAATTCCGAGTGATCTTGCTGAGGGGGAAACACCTGTTCCCATTCCGAACACAGTAGTTAAGCCTCTCAAGGCCGATGGTACTGCGGTGGCAACGCCGTGGGAGAGTAGGAAATTGCTCGGTTTATATTTCAGCCCTGAGGTTAACCCCTCAGGGCTTTTTTTCTGGCGATCGGAGAAGTGTCCCCACTATCCACAGTGTGCAATTTGGCTGTCACTATTTTAAAAAAATTATGCCATGCTAGTAAAAATATGTTATAATAAATCTGAGACATAAAGTATTCCAGCTGGCAAATGCTGGATAGGCTTTGTGTAACAGGAGGCGATTAAATGGCTAAGGATCAGATGGAACTTTGCGTGAAAAACGACCAAAAGGCGATGCAGGCATTAAAAAATTGTAAACATAGTAAGATTAAGCTCAAGGATTGCAGGGTGCCAACTGATTTAATTGTTAAATTTCCCACAGGCACCAAATGGTCAGTGCGAGTTAAGCCATTACAGGGCAACGTAGTTTTTACTCCCAACATTAAAGAGCTCGCTTGCCTTGAACATAGCGCAGATTGTCTAAATTCTACTCCGGTAGTAGCTAATGTTGGTGCTGAAGAAATTAGCTACTTTTCAGCGCGTTCCGGCCGCAATTTAACACCACCTAAAACTAAAAAAGGTAAATAGCATGAGTGCGGATAAAGAGTTAGAGCTGAAGGTGAAGGTGGCGATGGACCTATTAAAAGAAGGGGCGGAGGAGATTGTTATTATCGGCCCCAATTTAAAAGTAGTCCGCAGGCCGCAGATGCGTGGCGCCAGCCCAGTTCAAGTCAATGTAAATGCAGCGTCTCTGGCCCAGTCATCTGCTCGTGCTTCGGTAACAATTTCCGTAAAACTTAAATTAGCTTTGGAAGAATTGCGCGACCGTTTTAAAGCGGACCCAGAAAAAATTGAGCAGATTGAACAAAAAACCGCGGTCTTGGAGAAAGAGCTAAGCAAAGAGTCGCCAAATAAGTCAACCTTGAAAAAGATTCTTAAATGGGCCATGGATTTTAGCTGGGAAGTCTTTTGCAAGCTTGCTCCAGTTATAATTGAAAAACTAACGTCCGGATAAAAAGTAAAGAGGATCACAAACCCATAAGCCTCAAGATAATTCTTGAGGCGTTTTTGTGCACTGAACAAAAAATGTCATTTTGACCCTAGCTTTTTGGCTGATTTTCGGGCATACTTTAAGTGTATATACATAAAATTAGAGAATCGAAAAGGGCTAATCCGGGGAAACCCGGCCTCGCAAAGCCAAGGGTCTAAAATAAGTCGTTATAAGGACTTATCATGATAGCCAAGCTGCCGATTATACAGAAAGGTGGCTTGGTTTTTATTATGTTTAGGCGAGCAACAGTGCTTATAGTAGCTCTACTTGTAGTCACGCTTGCTGAGCCTGCCTATGCCTTTTTCCCAATCATTAAGCCTTTTGACATAATCTGTAGTAATCTCAGGTGGCTAAAAAAAGTGGTGCTGGGTGGGGCGGATGTCAATGAGACTACGGAAAAAGAGATGACCCCGCTGATGTACGCGGTTAGATACTCATCGCCAGAAATAGTAATCTACCTGATTGAAGAAGGCGCCCGGGTCAATGCTAAAAATATTCAGTCAGGGCTAACGGTTTTAATGTATGCGGTGCTGGGCAACAATCCTGAGGTAGTTGAGGTGGTGCTTGAGAATGGAGCCGAAGTCAATGAACAAGGCCCAGCGGGCATGACCGCGTTGGACATTGCCCAGGCCCGTTGGGGGGAAGATGATCAACAGGTAAGTTCGCTGCTCAAAAAATACGGCGCGGAAAAGAGACAGTCTAAAGTTACTTATGTCCCAAAGGTTTTGAAATAACAAGCTGCTTAGGCTAAAGTCAGAAATTTACCGGCCTCAAGATAATTCTTGAGGCAGTTTTATTTTTATGCTCTAAAGCGGTCAATTAGGGATTGACTTTTTGCCGCAATCAGGTATACTAGTAGTGCAAAAGAAAATAGAAAGGGGCGTGGAATGAAAAAGCTATTATCTGTGTTCATGATTTTAGTGATGGCCTGTGTTGTCTGTGGCACTATTTTTGCCGATGATTTTTCCGATAGTTTCTTAAAGCGGGCAGTAACGGGCGCGGCTACCGGAGCGGCAGCCTCAGCGGCCTCTGGCGGTAAAGCCGGAACTGGCGCAGGTGTGGGCGCCGGCGTAGGCATCTTTAGCGGCATGCTTTTTGACGCCATGGATCAGAGCAAGAAAGAGGCGCCGATGGAAGCGGCCGGTTTGGCCTCTGATCAAGCTTACGAGAGAGGATTTCAGCAAGGGTTTACTAACGGCTATCAAAAGGGATATCAGCAGGGGTATAACGACGCCTTAACTAAGACTGAATAGAGCCTTAGGTTTGATATTTTAAATAGAGATTGTTAAAAAAGCCCAGTGAAAACTGGGCTTTTTTATGTCTAGCTAGAGACTTTTTTCTCTTGCAATCTTATATAGTTATGTTATAATTACAAGACTATAACGCTGTAAATAGTGAGCCTTGAGGGAGCAAACGGAGCTTTTATGCCGGAATTAAGAAAAGACCCGGTCATCGGCCGTTGGGTGATTATTGCCACTGAGCGGGCTAAGCGGCCGGAAGACTTTAAGATTGAAAAGAAAAAGACCCCGCAGAAGCCCTGTCCTTTTTGCGAGGGAAACGAACAGCGCACCCCAAAAGAGGTGTTTGCCCTGCGCCGCTCTGAGACCAAGCCCAACCGCTCCGGCTGGAATGTGCGTGCAGTCCCCAGCATCGCTCCGCTTTTAGGTAAAGACGGAAATTTAGGCCGACGCGGTAAAGGCATCTATGACTTAATGAATGCCGTAGGCGCCCATGAAGTAATCATCGAGACCCCTGAGCATATCGGTAATATCTCCGACTTAGCTGAAGGCCAGATTGTTAAAATCATTGATTGTTATGTGGAACGGTTCCTCCAGCTGAAGAAGAATAAGCACTTTAAATATGTCTTAATGTTTAAAAATTACGGCCAGGCCGCAGGCGGCGGGCACCTCAATCACGCCCGTTCACAATTGATTGCTACGCCGGTTACGCCCAAGCGGGTGAAAGAAGAATTATTTGGCGCCAGGCAGCATTTTGAGCTAAAAGAGAGATGTGTCTTTTGCGATATAGTGGCCCAAGAGCTTAAAAACAAAGAAAGAGTGATCATTGACATCGATGGCTTAGTGGCGATTTCTCCTTTTGCCTCGCGATTTCCTTTTGAGGTTTGGATCCTGCCTAAGGAACATTGTTGTGACTTTTTCAGCATCAAGCCGCAACAGCGCAGGAATCTAGCCGGGATCATTAAAAAAGTGATGCTTAAGTTGAAGCGGGCCTTAAATGATCCGCCCTATAACTATATCCTACATACTGCGCCGTTTCGTCATACTAAAAAGGTGGGGTATTGGAAGACCATCGAGCAGGATTATCACTGGCATTTAGAGATTATGCCCCGGCTAACTCGCGTAGCCGGTTTTGAATGGGGCACAGGATTTTACCTCAATCCGACCTCGCCTGAAGCAGCCACCAAGATTTTAAGAGAGACTAAGGTTTAAGATGGATCAGTTAAGACGTGACCCGATCGTCAGCCGTTGGGTAATAGTATTTACCGAAAATCACCGTAAGCCGGATCAGTTTGAGATTGACCGGCAAAAGATAAAAGAGCGCGCCTGTCCGTTTTGCTATGGTCACGAAAAGATGACCCCGCCTGAAATTCAGGCTCACCGCGAAGCCTCAAGCCCGGCCGATACTCCCGGCTGGTCGACCCGGGTGGTACCCAATAAATATCCGGCCTTAAAGATCGATGGTAAGCTCAATCGCCAGGGCCTGGGGGTGTTTGATCTATCTAATGGCGTGGGGGCGCATGAGATTATCATTGAGACGGCTGACCACGAGAAAGACTTGGCCGATCTGATGGATCACGAAGTAGAAAAAGTAATTTGGGCCTACCGGGACAGAAGCGTAGATTTGCGCGGCGATAAACGCTTCCGCTATATAATGATTTTTAAAAATCACGGGTTTAGCGCCGGGGCTTCACTAGCGCACAGCCATTCACAATTAATCGCCCTGCCGATGATTCCCAAAAATGTAAAAGAAGAGCTGCATGGTTCCCAGGCCTATTATAGCCATAAAGAACGTTGTATTTATTGCGATATGATCGCGCAGGAAAAACAAGAAAATAAACGCTTGATCAGCGAGAATTCGCGATTTTTGGCCTTTGCGCCTTATGGTTCGCGGTTTCCGTTTGAGGTCTGGGTGTTACCCAAAGAACATCATTCCGATTTTTGTCATATTAGGACAGAAGACGTAATCGAACTGGCTAGAATTTTAAAGGAGGTGCTGTTAAGAGTTAAATCTACGCTCAATGATCCACCCTATAACTTTATTATTCACACCGCCCCGATACTACAGGGCGAAAGAATTGACTATCACTGGCATATTGAGATCATGCCCAAGCTGGTCAACATTGCCGGCTTTGAGTGGGGTTCAGGATTCTATATTAATCCTACCGCCCCGGAATATGCCGCGAAATATTTAAGAGCAGCTAAAATAGCTTAAAAATTTAAAACAAAGAAAGGAACAAAACAATGGCAGTAAAAGTTGGCATTAACGGCTTCGGGAGAATTGGCAGATTAGTTTTTCGGGCGGCACTAGATAATAAAAATGTCGAGGTAGTGGCGGTGAACGACCTTACTGACGCCAAGACCCTGGCCTATCTTCTAAAATATGATTCAAATTTTGGGATTTTACCCAATGAGGTTAAGGCCACAGGCGATGGTTTAGTGGTTGACGGAAAAAAGATTAAGGTTTTTTCCGAGAAAGATCCGGCTCAACTTCCCTGGAAGGACCTGGGCGCTGAGATAATTGTAGAGTCAACTGGTATATTCCGCGATGCTGAAAAGGCCGGACTGCATCTTCAGGGCGGGGCCAAGAAAGTAATCATTTCCGCTCCGGCTAAAGGTAGCGTCAAGACAGTGGTGCTAGGTGTAAATGAGGATGCCTATGACCCTCAGGCCGACAATATCGTCTCCAATGCCTCTTGCACTACTAATTGTATTGCTCCGGCAGTCAAGGTGCTGAAGGATAAATTCGGGGTGACAAAAGGGCTGATGACCACGATCCACTCTTACACTAATGACCAAAAAATACTCGACTTTCCCCATAAAGATTTACGCAGAGCCAGGGCCGCCGCATTAAGCATGATTCCCACCACAACCGGCGCGGCCAAGGCCGTGGGTCTAGTTATCCCTGAGCTAAAGGGCAAACTGGATGGCTTGGCGATTCGCGTGCCGACCCCTACCGTATCCATTGTGGATGTAGTGCTTGAGCTGGAAAAGGAAGTCAGCGTTGATCAGGTTAACAATGCCTTTAAGGAAGCCGCTTCTGGAAAATTAAAGGGAATCCTAGTAGCTTCTGAGGAGCCGCTGGTATCAATAGATTTAAAGGGCAACCCCGCATCTTCAATCGTGGACTTGGCCAACACTTATGCGCTGGGCAAGATGATTAAAGTGTTATCTTGGTACGACAACGAATGGGGCTATTCCTGCCGCGTAGTCGACTTAATCGAGTATATGGTTAAGAAGGGATTATAGTCTGGCTTCAAGATAACCATTGCCCCGAGCGGGACAGTTTTTCAAATCAAACTGTCCCCCGGGGTTGCAGCGAAAAGAGAGGCAAAAAGCTCTAGCGAAAAGGGAAAACAATGAAAAAAACAATCAAGGACATTGACATTAAGGGTAAGCGAGTCTTAATGCGGGTTGATTTTAATGTGCCCCTGGATGAGAATCAGAATATTACTGATGATAGCAGGATACAGGGCGCCTTACCAACAATCAAATATGCCTTGGGACAGAACGCTAAGCTAATCCTAATGAGCCATCTGGGCCGGCCCAAAGGAAAAGTAGTAGATACAATGCGGCTTGAGCCAGTGGGCTTGAGGTTAGCTGAGCTTTTAGGCCAGGAAGTAAAGATGGCTCAGGATTGCGTGGGCGCGGAAGTGAAACAAACAGCTGATCTCTTACAAGAGGGAGAAGTTTTGCTTTTGGAAAATACTCGTTTTCACAAGCAGGAAACCGATAACGACGCTGATTTTGCCAAAGAGCTATCTTCTTTAGGCGAAGTATATGTCAGCGACGCTTTTGGCAGTGTGCATCGGGCCCATGCTTCCACAGAAGGGGTTGCGCATTACCTTCCGGCTGTGGCCGGATTTTTACTGGAAAAAGAAATCGACTTTCTAGGTAAGGCCTCCAGCAATCCTGAGAAGCCGTTTGCGCTTATTTTAGGCGGTGCCAAGGTCTCCGATAAGATTGGGGTAATTAATAATCTGCTGGATAAGGTAGATGTGATTTTGATCGGCGGCGGCATGGCCTACACATTCTTAAAGGCCATGGATAAGAATATCGGCTCTTCAAAACTGGAGGCGGATAAATTGGAGTTGGCCAAGCAGATCCTGAGCCAAGCCAAGACCTGTAGTGTCAAGATAGTCTTGCCTGACGATAATGTGATTGCCGATTCTTTTTCAGAGCAAGCTCAGAACAAGATAGCTGCTAGTGATATTCCCGAAGGCTGGATGGGCTTAGACATTGGCCCGGAGTCAACAAAGAGTTTTATCGAGGCCTTGAAGGAAGCCCGGACAGTGGTCTGGAATGGTCCTTTGGGAGTCTGCGAATGGGGTGCTTTTAGCCGGTCTAGCCGCAAAGTGGCCGAGTTCTTAGCTTCATCAGGCGCGACGACTATTATTGGCGGTGGCGATACAGCCGCAGCCGTGGCCAAATTCGGGCTCAGCGATAAGATGAGTCATGTTTCTACAGGCGGCGGCGCCTCTTTGGAATTTTTAGAAGGTAAGTCCTTACCCGGAATCGCTGTATTACAGGATAAGTAACTGTTTGGTTGAGATTATTGCAAACGTTTAAGCTGTTACTGGAACCATTTCCGCAATTGAGAATATAATCCGGTGGGAAACGGTTCTCGTGGCGAAGGGAGTAGAGGATGAGGAGACCAATTATAGCCGGCAACTGGAAAATGAATAAAACAGCAAGCCAAGCCCAGGAATTAATAAACGGTTTAAAACAGGAGCTTAGCAACACTCAAGATGTAGATATTGTTGTCTGTCCTACTTTTACCGCTTTAGCCGCGGTGAATGGCGTTATTCAGAATTCCAATATCCAATTAGGCGCCCAGAATGTCTATTGGGAAGACAGCGGAGCGTTCACTGGAGAGATTTCTTGCGCCATGCTCAAAGAGCTTGGTGTGGCCTACGTGATTGTCGGACACTCAGAAAGAAGGAGCTTCTTCGGCGCCACCAACGAGACAGTAAACAAAAAAGTCAAGAAGCTCTTGCAAGAAGAGTTGACTCCAATTATGTGCATCGGCGAGAGATTAGAGCAGCGAGAAAGTGGCCAGACTTTCGCCGTCATTGAAGATCATGTTCGGGGCGGCTTAAATGGTTTATCCGCGGACGAAGTAAAAAAGCTAATTATCGCTTATGAGCCGGTCTGGGCCATTGGCACAGGAAAGACGGCCACGCCAGAGCAGGCTCAAGAAGCGCACAATTTTATCCGCCAGCTGCTGAAGAAAATGTATGATCAGCAGGTAGCCGAAGTAGTCCGGATTCAATACGGCGGCAGTGTCAAACCAGATAACATTTCCGAGCTGATGGCCAAAGCAGACGTGGATGGGGCATTAGTCGGTGGAGCTAGTTTAAAAGTAGATTCTTTCGCTAAGATTGTCAAAGGAGCAGCCTGATGAAGACTATGGTTTATAGTTTATTGCTTATTTTTGCTGTTTTGTCAATGTGTTCGTATTTGCAGCCGGCTGAAGCTGCACCGGTGGGCAGCCCGGCCAGCTTATTAAAAAAAGGCGACTGGAATTTCTCCTTGGGCGGCGGATATGTTTACGAGCGTCCGTTGGAAACCGGCGGCGCTAAAGATTACCATGCCAATCTTACTTACGGATACCATAGTCGCAGCTACGGTATTACTGACCGACTGAGCATTACCGGCAAAATTGGCGGCTCCTATGGCTATTTGTACGATGAGACTACGGTCGTCGGCGGCACAGAAACCAGTCTTAGCGGTGGTTTGGCTTTAGGTATCCAATTAAAAGGAATAGTTTACGAACATAAAGATTCTGGATGGGAACTCGATGCCAGCGGGCAATTCTTATATCTGCGCTCGCACCACAAAAGCAGCGGTAAGGCCAATGCCGATTGGTATGAAGGGCAAATCGCCAGCTGTGTAGCCAAAAAAATCGGCAGCAGGTTTAAGCCTTTTGTGGGTTTAAGGTATTCCACTGTAAATTTGGATTATGAGGACGGACTGGGCAATGAGACCTCTTATGACGAGGATGGGGGCTTTGGTCTGGTGGCCGGTTTTGACGTTTATTTCGGCGAAGCCAGAGATATCGTGATCAATATTGAATCCAGTTTTCTGACCGGCATCGAATTCTTCGCTATCGGCCGCTACCGCTTCTAAGACTACCAATGCTTTGAGGAACTGGTCCTCTCCAGATTATTAGCAAAAGTAAGGACCTGTTCCCAATTAAAGCTAAAACGCCGTCAACAGCTTAAACCAAAAAACGCGAACGAGAAAGGCAAATGCGATGTACGCTCTTATTATCATTATCCACGTAGTTGTTTGTTTAATTCTCATCGCCGCGATACTGCTGCAGTCAGGAAGAGGCGGAGGTCTGGCCGAGATGCTCGGCGGGGCCACGTCACAGACTATTTTCGGCACCCGGGCCTCAACATTCCTGACCCGGGCGACTACAGTAGCGGCCTCATTATTCCTGGTGACTTGTATTAGTTTGACAATATTCTCCAGCCGCAGCGGCCGCTCGCTTTTAGAAGGCCAGACAACACTAGTTGAAGAAGCGGCAGAATTGGAAAAAGAACCCGTAGCTCAGGTTACTTTCGAGAAAGGCGCCGCCCAGACGGTGGAAGAGGCCATCCAGCAGGCCGTTGAGCAGCCGGTAACAGACATCACTAATGAGCAAAGCTCAGAGAGTGAGGCAGGGCCAGTTGTTCCAGAGGAATAGAATATTTTTTTCGATTTTCCTATCATTGTTTTGTCTTAAGCTATGTTACGCCCAAGATAGTTACCAGCCTCAGATCGGCAGCTACGGCGGCGAACTCATCTTCTCCACGATTTCCGACCCCAAATCCTTTAATCCTATCCTGGCTAAGGAAACTTCAACCACAGCAGTAACCGGACTATTATTTGAAGGGCTGACCCGCACTGACGGTATTACTACCGAGGTCGAGCCGAATTTGGCCGAGTCCTGGCAAGTAGATCAGTCCGGCTTAATCTGGACTTTTCGCTTACGCCAAGACGTCCAGTGGTTCGATGGCCAGCAGTTTACAGCTGATGATGTCGTGTTTACCTTCAATAAGCTGATTTATGACCCCGAGATCCCCAATTCATCGCGGGATATCTTTACTATCGAGGGTAAAATATTTAAAGTAGAAAAGGTGAATAAGTTTACGGTCAGATTTACCCTGCCGGTTAAATTCGCGCCTTTTTTGCGCAGTATGGGCCAGGAAATCTTACCGAAACATGTGCTCCAGGAAGCGGTGGCGGGGGGTAAGTTTAATTCTACCTGGACCTTAGATGCCGCCCCGGAATCTATTATCGGCACCGGCCCGTTTAAATTAATTAAATACCTCCCCGGGCAAAGGGTGGTTTTTGAAAGAAACCCCCGCTACTGGCGAAAAGACCAGCAACAGAACCGTTTGCCTTATTTGGGGAAAATAGTCTACTTAATTGTCCAAAGTGAGGAGACCGCGTTACTTAAATTCCAGGAAGGCGAGCTGGATTCTTATGCCCTGCGCGGCAGCGACTATCCGATTCTTAAACCCAAGGAAAAAGAAGGCAACTTCACTGTTTACGAAGTCGGCCCCGGACGGGGAACCAACTTCCTGGTGTTTAATCAAAATCGCAGCCTTGATCAAAAAACCGGTAAAGCATATCTTGCGCCTGAGAAATTGGCCTGGTTTACCAATAAACATTTTAGACAGGCGGTAGCCTATAGCATCGACAAAAAATCAATAATAGATATTGTGATGAATGGGTTAGGTTATCCGCAGCATGCGGCGATGAGCCCAGCCATGGGCTTCTTCTACAATTCTAAAGTTAAAAAGTATGAATATGATTTGAATCAGGCCCGCAGCCTTCTGCGCGAAGTTGGTATTTATGATCGAGATAAAGACGGGATCGTTGAGGATCAAAATGGCAACGAGATTGAATTCAGCCTGTTTACCAATTCCGGAAATACCCAAAGGATACAGATTGCCAACATTATCCGGAAAGACCTGGAGAATTTAGGTTTTAAAGTCCATTTTATGCAATTGGAATTCAATAACCTGGTGGTCAAATTAAATTCCAGTTATGATTGGGACGCGGTGATCCTGGCCTTGACCGGGGGCGGCCTGGACCCTCATTTTGGCAACAATGTTTGGCAGTCCTCAGGTCAGCTGCACATGTGGTATCCTAAGCAAGCCCAACCTGCTACCGCTTGGGAAAAACGGATCGATGAAATATTCAATCAAGGCGTGCAGGAATTAGATAAACATAAACGTAAACAACTCTATGATGAATGGCAACAAATCATCGCCGAAGAAGCGCCATTTATTTATACAGTCCTTCCGAAAGTAATCATTGCTGTGCGTAATAAGTTCGGCAATCTTTATCCTACCTCTTACGGTGGCGCCTTTCATAACCTGGAAGAGATCTTTGTGAAAAAATGACCAATTATATTATTCGCAGAGTGTTAATCTTCATTCCGCTGCTGTTGGCGATGACCTTTGTGGCCTTTATGGTCATTCAGCTGGCCCCGGGTAACTACTTTGATACACTGCGGATGAACCCTCAGATTTCCCAACAGACCATTGAGCAATACGAGGCCCGCTATCATTTAGACAAGCATCCTTTGGTTCAGTATGGATATTGGTTGAAGAATCTGCTGCGCCTGGACTTAGGCTACTCCTTTTCTTTGATGAGCCCGGTAACCAGGATCATTAAAGGCCGGCTGTTTAATACCTTTATATTGTCTTTAAGCGCGCTGTTATTTACCTGGTTAATCGCTATTCCAATAGGCATCTACTGCGCGGTACACCAAAACAAAATCGGGGATCGTGTATTTTCCACGTTTTCATTCATAGGGATATCCATTCCCAATTTCTTTTTTGCCTTGCTGTTATTGTATTTAGTTTCCTTGACGGGTGTTTTACCTCTGGGAGGGATGCATTCCGCAAATTATGAAGGCCTGTCTAGATTAGGAAAAATCTGGGATTTGTTGAAGCATTTAGTAATTCCCACTATAGTGATTGGCACCAGTGCCTTAGCCGGGTTACAACGGTTGATGCGCGGCAATATGTTGGAGGTCTTACGCGCCCAGTACATCACTACTGCCCGGGCCAAAGGTCTTTCTGAGCGCCGGGTAATTTATACTCACGCCCTGCGTAATGCGATTAATCCGATGATTACTATCTTTGGTTATTCTTTGTCCGGCCTGCTCAGCGGGGCGGCCTTAACCGAGATTATCATTGGCTGGCCTGGTTTAGGCACAGTAATGCTTCAAGCGGTGAGAAGCCAGGATTTATTTTTGGTAATGGGCAGCATGCTGATGGGTGGGGTGATGTTGATTTGCGGTAATCTAATTGCCGATATCCTGTTAGCCTGGTCTGACCCGAGGATACAGTACAAATGAAAATGCAGCGCGCATACCTCAATCCGTTCCAACTGGCTTTAAGGAAATTAAGGCAGAATCCATTGGCCATTATTGGATTTTCCGTATTAGTCTGCCTTTACTTCTCCGCAATTTTTGCTGATTTTCTCGCTCCCTACCACTATGATAACGAGCAAAGAGCCAATTCCTATAATCCCCCGACCAGGCTGCGTTTCATTGACGCCGCAGGCAAGATCCATCTGCGTCCGTTTGTTTATATTTGTGCGGCCCAGTTCGATAAATTCTATCGCCGTGTTTATACAGTTGATCGAAACAAGGTTTATCCGCTTAAATTCTTTGTCCGTGGCGATGAGTATAAATTCTTAGGATTGTTCCCGAGCCGTCTACATCTTTTTGGCGTAGATGCCCCCGGGCGGATCTATTTGTTGGGCGCTGATTCCCGCGGCCGCGACCTTTTTTCGCGCATCCTTTTTGGCGCGCGGGTCTCGCTTTCTATCGGACTGGCAGGAGTAGCGATTACCTTCGTGATTGGTTCGATAATCGGCGGCATCTCCGGTTACTTTGGCGGCAAGATCGATAACCTGATCATGCGCGCCTGCGAGATGATTATGATGATCCCCGGCTTTTATCTGATGCTGGCCTTAAGGGCGGCCTTTCCGCCGCAGCTTTCCTCGTTGCAGGTATATTTTTTGATCGTGGTGATTATGAGCTTTATCGGTTGGGCCAGCCTGGCCCGGGTAGTCAGAGGCATGGCCCTTTCTATTCGGGAGAAAGAATACGTGCTGGCCGCCCGAGCTTTGGGGGCCAGCCCGCTGACAATAATCGCCAGGCACGTGCTGCCGAATACGCTTTCCTATATTATCGTGGCTTTGAGCCTTTCCATTCCCGGGTATATTTTAGGTGAGTCGGCCTTAAGCCTTTTAGGCCTGGGGATTCAAGACCCGCACGCCAGCTGGGGCAACTTATTAACTGAGGCCATGGCCGTGGCCCAAATTAAGTTCCATCCCTGGATTTTAATTCCGGGCGTGTTTATTTTTATTACGGTGATGGCGTTTAACTTTTTAGGTGACGGTTTACGTGATGCGCTGGATCCGCAAATGGAAGTTGGCAGAAAGCTTTAATGGATAATATACTAGAAGTCAAAAATCTACATACCTATTTTTATCTTGAAGAAAAAGTCTCCCGGGCAGTAGAAGGCGTTTCTTTCACGCTACAGAAAGGGGAGACCTTGGCCTTAGTGGGTGAATCCGGATGCGGTAAGACAGTAACCGCGCTTTCGATTATGGGCCTGGTGCCCAATCCTCCCGGCAAGATTATGGGGGGTGAGGTTAATTTTCAAGGCCAGGATTTGACCAGGCTTAAAAGACAAAAGATGCGCGCAATCAGAGGTCAGGAAATCGGGATGATTTTTCAGGAGCCGATGAGCGCCTTGAATCCGCTCTATACGATTGGTTATCAGATCCAAGAGGCGCTTTTGGCCCACCAAAACTTAAGCCGGCAAGAGGCCCAGCAAAGAGTAGTTCAGCTTTTGAGGCAGGTGGAGATGCCGCAGGCTGAACAAAGATATAGCGATTATCCGCATAATTTAAGCGGCGGTTTAAGACAACGGGCGATGATTGCCCAAGGTCTAGCCGGAAATCCTAAGATTTTGATTGCTGATGAACCGACCACGGCTTTGGATGTAACCATCCAGGCCGAGATCTTACAACTTTTTGCTCATCTAAAAGAGAAGCTTAATATGTCCGTACTACTAATTACGCATGATTTAGGAATTGTAGCTGAGGTGGCGGATAGAGTCTGCATTATGTATGCCGGAAAAGTAGTCGAAGTTACCGATGTATTTACAATTTTTGAGCAGCCTAAGCACCCCTACACCCAGAAACTTCTTGATTCTAGACCCGGCCGGGGTCAAGCCCGGAAAAGGCTGGCGGCGATCAGAGGTACTGTGCCGGATCCGGCTGATAAACCATCGGGATGCGCTTTTCATCCTCGCTGCGACCGGGCGATTGCCCGCTGTCAAGATGAATATCCGCCATTTTTACCGTTTGATCAGGGGCATCAGGTTAGTTGTTGGAAGGCCAAATGAAAAAACCCTTAATCAAGATCGAGGCGCTTAAAAAATATTACCCTGTTAAAAAGGGATTGTTTTACAAAACTGTCGGGTGGATCAAGGCGGTGGACGGCATCAGTCTGGAGATCGAGCAGGGTAAGACCTTAGGGCTCGTTGGTGAATCAGGCTGCGGCAAGACTACTTTGGGCCGCTCGATTCTGCGCTTGCTTGAGCCTGATAGCGGAAAGATATTTTTTGATCAAAAAGAAATCACCAAGATTTCCAATCGCCAAATGCGCTCTTTGAGAAAAGATATGCAAATCGTGTTTCAAGACCCGTTTAATTCGCTTGATCCGCGTTTTACGGTTGGTCGGATTATCTCCGAGGGCTTGGGTTTTTTTGGGCAGTTATCCAAGAGAGAGATTCAAAAGCAGGTAGCCCAGCTATTAGAAGTTGTTGGCTTAAGTCGTGACGCCGCCAATCGTTATCCGCACAGTTTTAGCGGCGGCCAAAGGCAGCGCATCGGCATCGCCCGGGCGATTAGCCTGCGCCCATTGTTTTTAGTGTTGGATGAGCCGATTTCTTCTTTAGACGTATCTGTGCAGGCCCAGATTATTAACTTGTTTTATGATTTACAAGAGCAGTTTAGCTTGACTTATCTTTTTATTACTCACGATTTAAATGTAACCAGGACCTTTTGCGATCAGGTGGCGGTGATGTATTTGGGTCAGATTGTGGAAAAGGCCCCTAACCTGGAGTTGTTTGCTGGGCCATTGCATCCTTATACACAGGCCTTGCTTAGTGCGGTGCCTGTTTCCGACCCCAAGGATAGAAAAAACCGCTCCAGGCTGCGTGGTGAAGTTACATCAGGCCTTAAGCTGCCTTCCGGTTGCCGGTTTAGAACCCGTTGCCCAAAGGCAATGGATGTTTGCGCCCGGCATCAGCCGGTTTTAAAACAGGCCAGCCCCGGACATTATCTGTCCTGCCATTTGGTAAACTAGCATGCCAGGTAAACTGACCCTTCTATTCGGAGTTCACAATCACCAGCCGGTAGGAAATCTTCCCGCGGTCTTTAGAAAAGCCACCGAAGATTGTTACCGCCCCTTTCTTGAGACGATCAATAAATTTCCTCAGCTTAAGTCTACGCTGCATTTTAGCGGCGCCTTGATTGACTGGTTACTCAAAAATGATCCGGAGTTATTGCAGATCGTTAAGCAGATGGTCAAACAGGGACGCTTAGAAATATTAAGCGGAGGTTATTTTGAGCCGGTACTTCCGGTAATTCCCGAAAGAGACAGAATCGGCCAAATTGAAATGCTGAATAACTTTATTCGGGACTATTTTGAATATGAACCTCAAGGTCTCTGGCTGGGGGAAAGAGTCTGGGCCCCGGAGCTAATTAGCAGTTTAACTAAAGTCGGCCTGAAATATATCTTACTCGATGATTTCCATTTGCTTAAAGCGGGATTGAGCCATAAAGATCTTTCCGGTTATTACACTATTCAAAATTCCACGCCCCCGCTATCATGTTTTACAGTGAACAAAGAGCTGCGTTATTTAATCCCGTTTTCCAGGCCGAAACAGGTAATTAAATACTTAAAAGACAGGGCTAAAAATACCCAAAACCCAGCCCTGACTATTGTTGATGACGGTGAGAAATTTGGCCTTTGGCCGGGCACTCAACGCTGGGTATATCGAAAAAAGTGGCTGGAGCAGTTTTTCCAACTCTTGGTTGATAACCAGAGTTGGTTAAGCACGCGGACAATTAGCGAATATTTGCACAGCGAAAAGCCCCAAGGGTCGATCCAAGTTCCGGCTGGCGGCTATCAGGAGATAATGCAATGGTCCGGCGGCGCCTTTGAGAACTTCTTTAGCAAGTATCCGGAAGCAAATCGCTTGCATAAAAGAATGCTTGATGTCAGCGCCAGACTAGCGAGGAGCGCCGATCAAGACTTAACCGCCAGAAGATACCTGTATATGGCGCAATGCAATTGCCCTTATTGGCACGGGGTATTTGGCGGGATTTACCTGGCCCATTTAAGGCACGCGGTTTACGCGAATTTGATCCGGGCTGAAGCGGCTCTAGAGGATCGGCAAGCAGTTCAGCTCAGTTCTGAGATTATAGATTTAGATCAGGGCACTCAGCCGGAATTAATGATTAAAAATGGTATTTTGAATTTATTTATTTCTGCTGAACGGGGTGGCGCGATTACCGAGCTGGATTATCGGCCGCAAGCGGTCAATCTCTGCGACGGATTCTCCAGGAGACCGGAGGCGTACCATCAAAGAGTGGGCTCCAGCAATAAGTTAAGATTAAAGCGCAAGTTTAGCCAGGCTATGAACATCCGCGATTTATTCCGTAGCAAAGAGCAGGGATTGGATAAATTCTTAAGCTATGATAGATATCTGCGGACATCACTTTTAGATCACTTTCTGCCCAGTCAGCTGGGTTGCTCAAACTTCAAAAATCTAGACTACCCAGAGTTGGGCGATTTTATCAATGGTAAGTATGCCTTAACGCAAAAGACAAGCACCGATCAGTTAAAGCTATTTTTACAGAGGACCGGCCAGGTGAATTACCGCGGCCAGGACCTGGCGGTCAAGATCACCAAAGAATTAGCGCTGGCGCAGGAGAGCGCAGATGTTGCCATTCGCTACAAATTGGAAAACCTTACTGAAATACCTTTGGAGATGATCTTTGGGGTGGAATTTAATCTTGCCCTGGGGACCCCGAACAAAGAAGAAATAGACCGCGCCGCCAGCCAAAAGCTTAGCTTTGCCGACCCGGTCAATAAGCTAAGGGTCAGCCTGATTTTTGATCGCCAGACTAATATTTGGGCCTTTCCGATTGAGACTATATCTTGCTCAGAATCTGGTTTTGAGCGTAACTATCAACAAACCGCGATCCTGGCGCATTGGCCGATCAGCCTTAAAAAAACATTCCATTTTAGTTGCAATTTGAACATTCTTCGGTTATAGTATTTACCTAAAGGAGGTTTGTGATGATTTATAAAATATCTGATTTATTGAGTACTAATATTGTTCAGTTTTTTCTTTTTGCGGCGAGCATTTACCTTTTAGGGCTGTTAATTATCCAGTTTATCAACCGCCAGATTAAAGACTTGCGCAAAAGACATACGGCACGCAAAACCACTCTTTACTCTACGGTATTGGTTATTCTAATCTTTGGTTTGGTATTTTGGCTGGAAGGAGTAAAGTCGGTAACTGTGGTGATCAGTATTGTTGGCGCCGGACTGGTGGTGGCCCTGCAAGAGGTAATCCTTTGCTTTGCCGGCTGGCTGTTGATAATTTTTAAACGTCCGTTTACGGTCGGGGACCGGGTAGAACTCGGTGCGGTCAAGGGCGATGTGATTGATGTGCGGATGTTCCAGACCGCTCTTTTGGAAGTAGGGAATTGGGTTGAGGCCGAGCAGAGCACAGGCCGGGTGGTCCATGTGCCAAATAGCGCCGTGTATAAAGAAAAAGTATTCAACTACACCAAAGGGTTTAATTTTGTCTGGAACGAAGTTAAGATTACGGTCAGCTTCGAAAGTAACTGGCAGAAGGCAAAGGAGATCCTAGTGAAGCATGCCAATCCGGAAATCGACAAATTGCAGCCCCAGGTAGCCGCTTCGATTAACAGGATGGCCCACGAATACATGATTTATTATGACAAACTGACCCCGATCGTTTATGTAAATATCGCTGAATATGGCATTGAGTTGATCTTGCGTTACCTGACCGGAGTCAGGGAAAGGCGCAGCACCCAAGATCGAATTTCCCAAAGCATTCTAGAGGAATTTTCCCAACAAAGAGATGTTCAGTTTGCTTATCCAACTTACAGGATTGTAAAATAATGACTAAAGTCTTAACGTTTGTGATGGCCGGAGGAAAGGGTGAGCGTTTATTTCCTTTGACCAGAGAAAGGACTAAGCCGGCTGTGCCTTTCGGCGGCACTTACCGGATTATCGATTTTACCTTGAGCAATTGCATTAATTCCGGTTTACGTAATATCTGTGTGTTTACGCAGTATAAATCCAGTTCTTTACACCACCACTTAATTATGGGCTGGAATATTTTGAATAGTGAACTAGGCGAATATATTGACGCTATTCCGGCGCAACAAAGAATCGGCGAATCTTGGTATTCAGGTACAGCCGACTCTATTTACCAGAACCTCTATTTAGCAAAAGAGGAGCGCCCGGATTATGTATTGATTTTATCAGGCGATCATGTTTATACAATGGATTATTCCGAAATCATTGAATATCATCGCCAGCAGCAGGCCGAGTTGACTGTTGCGGTAATCGAGACGCCCAAAGAAGGATCGCAGCGTTTGGGAATTCTGGATGTCGACCGTAAAATGAAAATTAAGGGCTTTCATGAAAAACCGACAAAAGCTATACCGTTTTTTGGACAGCCTAATCTTGCTTGCGCGTCAATGGGGGTCTACGTCTTTAACCGCCAGACCCTAATTGATGAGCTGGAGGAAGACGCCAAACTAAAAAACAGCGAACACGACTTTGGCAAAAATATTATCCCCCAGATGCTGAGTAAAAAGAGAAAGATATTCGCCTTTAATTTTAAAGATCCCCAGACAAAACAAGCTAATTACTGGAGAGACGTTGGGGATATTGACGCTTATTATGAGGCCAATATGGATTTAGTAAAAGTTGTCCCCGAATTTAACCTTTATGATCGCAGTTGGCCAATCCGGACTTATGAAGGGCAGTTTCCTCCTTCTAAAACGGTTTGGGGTGGTGAGGAGGATAAATCCCGTATTGGCCGGGCGATTAATTCTTTAATTTCCAACGGTTGTATTATTAGCGGGGGGCTGGTTAGGTACTCGCTGCTTTCTCCGTCAGTACGGATTAATAGCTTTGCCGAAGTCCAGAACTCAATTATCATGCATGGTACCGAGGTCGGCAGACATAGTAAAATTCGCCGGTCAATAATCGATAAAAATGTAAGCATTTCTCCGCGGACCAAGATCGGATATGACTTGGATGAAGATCGCAAACGATTTACCGTTACTGATTCCGGGATTGTGGTAGTTCCCAAAGACACAGTGGTCTGATGAGCTCAACAATAACCGAAAAAATCTTATTGGCGCACACAAATAAGAAGGACATTGCCCCGGGTGAGTTTATTAATGCCCGGGTCGATTTAGCCTTGGGCAACGATATTACTTCACCGTTGGCTATCGCCAAATTCAAGGCCAGCCGAGCCGCTGCGGTTTTTAACCGCGCTAAGGCGGCCTTAGTCTGTGACCACTTCGTACCTAGCAAGGATGTCCAAAGCGCAAATCAAAATAAATTAGTTGAGGATTTTGCGCGTGATTACAAGATTAAGCATTTTTACCGGCTAGGTCTTGGCGGTATTGAGCACGTCTTACTTCCGGAGAAAGGTTTGATTTTACCCGGCCAGTTGGTGATCGGGGCTGATTCGCATACCTGTACTTATGGGGCCCTGGGGGCATTTGCCAGCGGGATAGGCTCAACTGATTTAGCCGCGGCCTGGATTACTGGAGAGGTTTGGTTGCGTGTGCCGGAATCAATAAAGTTTGTTTATCATGGAACAGCCGGTAACTGGGTTGGAGGTAAGGATTTAATTCTGCGGACTATAGCGGATATTGGCGTATCCGGCGCGCTATACAAAGCAATGGAATTTACCGGTCCGGCGATAACGCGCTTATCTATGGATGGCAGATTTACGATGTGTAATATGGCTATTGAAGCCGGCGCAAAATCAGGGATCGTGTCCCCCGATCAAAAAACGCACGCCTATCTTAGGCAGGTGGCCGGGGCCAGCTTGACCAAAGCAAACATGAGGAAGTTTAGAGGCCTAAGCAGTGACCCCGGGGCTAGATACTCGGCAATTTGGGAATATGATGTGAGCAAATTAGAGCCTCAGGTGGCTTGCCCGCATTTACCAAGTAATGTCCAGCCGGTAGGCAGGTTAAAGAAGATAAACATTGACCAAGCGGTGATTGGTTCTTGCACTAATGGGCGGATCTCCGACTTGATGTCGGCGGCAAGTATTTTGAGGAAGCGTAAAGCTAATTCCCGGGTCAGATTAATTGTTTTTCCGGGTACGCAACAAATCTTTCGCCTGGCCTTAAAGCTACGCTTGATCGACATTTTTGTTAAGGCTGGGGCAACAGTGTGCCCGCCGACTTGCGGGCCTTGCCTGGGTGGACATATGGGTATCCTGGGCGAAGGCGAGGTGGCCATTGCCACTACTAATCGTAATTTCCGGGGCCGGATGGGGGCCTTAAGCAGCAAGGTCTATTTGTCGAATCCGGCGGTGGCCGCGGCCAGCGCGATCAAAGGACGAATCGCCCATCCTGAGGAAATTTAAGGTTCTTTGACCTTGCTTCGGTATCTTTGCTCGCTCGCTGAATTTTTTCGCCGAGTTGTGGCATTTACCACTCGCTGCGCTCGTGGCCGGCTAAAGGTTACTTTAAGGAGGGGCAGTTCGCAAATTTGGCGGAATTCCCTCGTAAGAATATAATCTGGTGTTTCTCGGTCAGTTCCGCCATTTGCTCACTGTAAATGCTCACAACTCTTTTGCCGAAAAAATTCTAATGCTCGCTCTGCAAAGACACCTCGCAAGGTCAAACGAGAGTAATACCACAAAATACGAATTTCCTATATTAATTGTTAGACAAAATATAAATGCATAAAAAAGACTATTCCAAAACCAGAGCTAAATGGCGATACCGGATGAAAAAAATAAATAAAATGGTTACCGGTGTCCTCATTGATAATTATATTTTTCGTCAATCAATGGAAATCATAAATACTTCCCAGAAATACATAAACAACACTCTTGTTATTAACTGGGTAAAAAGGAACTATGCAACTCATGTTGCAATGGGAATTCGCCGACTTATTGATAAAGATAATAGGACTTACTCATTATTTCACCTTATGCAATCTATTGCCAAAAACCCGCAAATTATTACAAGAAGAAGCTATGTCAGGCGGTATCCTAAACATATAAAAAGATTTGGTCAGGAAGATTTTAATTCACTCGTTGGCGCCGGCAACGACGCCTTACCTAAAAAAAATGTCATTGCAGACTTGAATAAGTTTGAAAAAAATACTAAACGCATTGGCACTACGGTTGATACCATTTTTGCTCATAGTCAAAGAAAATTAAAAGGGAAGAAAAAAATAAAATGGCATGAAATCCATCGAGCCGTTGAAGGATTAGATAAACTCTGCATACGTTATTCATCAATTCTTAATCAAGATGCAAATGTTTCCTCATTGCTTCCGTAAGATATTTCAAATTATAATGAGGATATTAAAAGAATATGGTATTAAAATATTTGTCTAACAAATCAATCCAGCGGACCCTTACAACGCGTTAACCACGGGTGAGGCTGCTGATTTCGACGTAGGATGTAATAATAAGGTATGAGAGCAAAGAATATGGAATTGACCAAAATCGAAAAACGTATCCTAAATTCTGAAATCAAGAAAAGCGATAAGATTGTCTTATGGATTGGTATGCTTTTAATCATAGGAGCTATAACATCAATATTTTTGACCGCCATAAAAGTAAAAGATATCCATGATTCTTTTACTGAGCAATTTACTTCTATGCACAGTGAGTTCTTCCCAAAGACGGAGCGAGAATCAAAAGTAGCTAAATCGTTATTCGAGGCACATGCACAAGCACATAGAGGTTGGATTAAATATACATATGCAAGAGGATTGAATTCATTTCAATCTTTGCTATTTGTTGGAGCTTTTCTGGTAGGCGTCTATTATTTGAAGACGATTTATATAAATCTCATTAAGAAATTAAAAACATCCAGCAACTCAAACCACCGTGTCACATAAAACTAAGACCGGTTCTTAACTCAATCGGAGAAGTGTCCTAAAATCAATCGGAGAAGTGTACCCTAATGAAGTTAAAAGGTCGAGTACATAAGTTCGGTAATGATGTTAATACGGATGAGATTATTCCGGCCAGGTTCTTAAACATTAGCGATCCCAAGGAATTAGGCCGGCATTGTATGGAAGGCATTCAGCCGGGGTTGGCTAAGGCCGTGAAAAAGGGCGATCTGATGGTAGCCGGTGAGAACTTTGGCTGTGGTTCGTCTCGGGAACATGCGCCGGTTTCGATTAAGGCCGCCGGTTTTTCTTGTGTAGTGGCCGTGAGTTTTGCCCGGATTTTTTATCGCAACGCGATCAATATCGGCCTGCCGATTTTGGACTGTCAGCAGGCTCAACAGATTAAAAATAATAGCTTGCTGGAAATAGATTTAGATAAAGGTGAAATTTCCGATCTGGCGCAAGCCAAGGTCTATTACGCCCAAAAATTTCCTAAGTTTATGCAGGAGTTGATTAGAGCAGGAGGATTGATGCAGTGGATAAGAAAGAAAAATATAAAATAGCCGTAATCGCCGGAGACGGTACTGGTTCAGAGGTAGTCCGCGAAGGCTTAAAGGTCTTAGAGGCAGTGAGTAAAATCTGCGGCTTTAAATACCAGGCCCAGGAATTTGACTACGGTGCCGAACGCTATCTGAAAACTAAAGAAGTGCTAACCGACGCCCAACTTGAGGGTCTTAAGCAATTTGATGCCATCTTTCTTGGCGCGGTCGGCGACCCGCGGGTCAAACCGGGGATTTTAGAGCAAGGGTTACTGCTAAAGATTAGATTTGGCCTGAATCAGTACATTAATTTACGTCCGGTCAAACTCTACCCCGGAGTTTGGACGCCTTTAAAGGACAAGTTGCCTGAGGATATTGATTTTGTGGTGGTCCGGGAGAATAACGAGGGTCTCTATGTGGGTGAGGGAGAATTTATTAATCAAGGGGCCGATGATGAAGTGGCGGTTCAAGTCTCACGCAATACCCGCTTAGGGATTGAGCGCTGCCTACGGTTTGCCTTTGAGTTTACCCGCCAGCGCAATAAAAGAAAGAAGCTTACTCTTTGCGGCAAGACTAATGTCTTGACTTATGCCTGGGGCCTTTGGGAGCGCTTGTTTAATCAAGTGGCCAAAGACTATCCGGATATCCAAACCGATTATGCGCATGTGGATGCCACTTGCATGTGGATGATTAAAAATCCCGAGTGGTTTGATGTAATTGTGACCGACAATATGTTTGGTGATATTATTACTGATTTGGGCGCGATGATTCAGGGCGGCATGGGTATCGCTGCCGGAGGTAACATTAACCCCGGGGGCGTCTCGATGTTTGAGCCGATTGGCGGCTCAGCGCCTAAATATACTGGAAAAAATGTCATTAATCCGCTGGCCTCAATTTGCGCCTTGGAGATGATGCTCAGGCAGTTGGGTGAAAAGGAAGCCGGGCAAATGGTCGAAAATGCGGTAATGTATGTTACCGGAAATAAATTACAGAGCCTCTCTGCCGGCAAGATGGGATATTCCACTTCCGAAGTCGGAGATTTAGTGTGCCAAAACCTCTTAAAGCGAAAAGGAAAAGAATGAGGAAATATAATGTAGCGGTAGTTGGTGTCGGGGCGGTCGGTGAGGAAATGTTGCGCGTTTTGCGTCAGCGAAAGTTTCCGATCAATGAACTGCGTGTGTTTGCGCGGAGTAATCGCGAAGTGGTCTTTGATGATCAAAAGTATAATGTCCAGAAAATTTCGGCCGATGCCTTTGAGGGTATAGATATTGCGTTATTTGCGGGGACAGAAGGAGAAAAAGGGGCGGCCGTAACCTATTCCCCGGATGCGATCAAAAGCGGGGCCGTAGTGATTGATAACGGCGCCGATTTTCGCTTAAAGAAAGGCGTACCTTTGGTGGTTCCTGAGGTCAACCCCGAAGATGTTAAAAAACATCGCGGATTGATTGCTAACCCAAATTGTTCCACTATTCAGTTTGTGGTTGCCCTTTGGCCGATCTATCAGGCCGCAGGTTTAAAAAGGGCGATTGCCTGCAGTTATCAGGCTGTTTCCGGAGCTGGGCGTGGGGGCTTAAGACAACTGGAGAGCGAAACCAGGGCCGAACAAGTAATAGAGCCGGCCTTTAGTTCACAAATATCAAGAAATGTAATTCCGCATATCGGTGGTTTTGGCAAATGCGACTATACTTCGGAAGAATGGAAGATGGTCGATGAAACCCACAAGATTATGCATGATAAAAACATCAGAATCAGCGCTACTTGTGTCCGGGTGCCTGTGGCCATCGGACATAGTGAGGCGGTCTATCTTGAGACCAAGCGTAATATTACCGTAAAAAGAATTAAACAGCTCTTAGGCAAGAGTTCAGGGATTAAGGTCATTGATCAGCCTGAAAGCGGCGCCTATCCGCTGCCGATTGATGCTGCCGGAACCGATGATGTGTTTGTCGGCCGGATCAGAAAAGATCCATTTGTAAAAAATGGTTTTTGGTTATGGATAGTGGCCGATAATTTACGCAAGGGCGCGGCGCTGAATGCGGTGCAGATTGCCGAGTTGGTATGCGCAACCTTAAAATAACTATTGAGTATGACGGGACAAATTACGCCGGTTGGCAGATCCAGAAAAGACACAAGAAAAAGACTATACAACAGACAATTGAGCAGGCCTTAGCCAAGATTTTGCAAGAAAATGTCAAGCTGGTTGGTTCGGGCCGGACCGATGCCGGCACACACGCCCTGGGGCAAGTAGCCAATTTTAAGACCAATTCTAAGCTAAAGCTCAATAATATTTCTCGCGGTCTAAACAGTATCTTGCCCGTAGATATCCGAATTAAAAGCATTTGTAATGCCCCGCTTGATTTTCACGCCCGTTTTTCCGCACGCAGCAAACACTATCGGTATACAATCGTTAATCAGCCATTTCTTTCGCCGCAACTGCGTCATTTTAGCTATTTGGTGAAGTGTCCTTTGGATATAGAAAAGATTAAACGAGCCGCTGTTTACCTCCTGGGACGGCATAACTTACGCTCTTTTCAGGCTGTGGACAAGGTCAATAGAGACGCGGTCCGGACAATCCAGAGTTTAAAAGTTTCCCGGAAGGGCAAGGCCATTCAATTTGACATTGCCGCCGACGGCTTTCTATACAAAATGGTCCGGAACATTGTCGGCACTTTAATTGAAGTCGGTCGCGGCAAGATTAAACCGGAAGATATACCCAGGATCTTAGCCGCTAAAAGCAGGGTTGATGCCGGACCCTGCGCACCGGCAAAAGGCCTGTGTCTGATCAGGGTTAAGTATTAAAGTTAAGAACATTCTAAAGCATACTGGAAAGCCTAAAATGTAGTTGACAAGGGAGTCAACTTATGATATACTTTTGGCTCTAAATCAGAGGTAAAGATGAACCGGACATTTGTGGCAAATCCTAAGAAAATAAAGCGAAAATGGTTTTTGATCGATGCCAAGGATAAGATCTTAGGCCGGATCGCAACCAGGGTCGCTACCATTTTACGCGGTAAGCACAAGCCTATCTTCACCGCACATGTTGATTGCGGTGATTATGTGGTTATTGTAAACGCTAAAGATATAAAGGTTACCGGAAGAAAAATGAAAGATAAGATCTATAAGAGCTATTCTGGCTATCCCGGAGGATTAAAAGAGATCTCCTTGGAGAAATTGCTCCAGAAAAAGCCTACTGAGGCGCTTAAGCACGCAATTAAAGGAATGCTGCCCAAGGGGCCCTTAGGCAGAGATATGTATAAAAAGTTAAAAGTGTATGCAGGTGAAGAGCACCAGCATCAGGCCCAGCAACCAAAGAGCTTGGAGATCAACTAATGGCTGAGCAGAAGATTCAGGCAACCGGAAGAAGGAAAAGATCTGTGGCCAGGGTAATGCTTTCTACCGGCGAAGGAAAAATTACAGTTAACGGAAGAACAATGGAAGATTATTTTCCAGTTGAGATATTGCGCGTTAGCGCGTTGCAGCCCTTGACCATAACTGATAACGCTAAGAAGTTTGACATCTTGGTGTTGGTTAACGGCGGCGGAATAGCCGGACAAGCAGAGGCAGTGCGTCATGGGATCTCCCGGGCCTTAATTAAAATAGACGAGAATCTGCGTAGTCAGCTCAAAAGCGCCGGTTTTTTACGGCGCGATCCGCGGATGAAAGAACGCAAGAAGTTTGGCCAAAAAGGGGCGCGACGGCGCTTCCAGTGGACCAAGCGTTAAGGAGGAAAAGTCGGTTTTTAGTTTATAGTTTTGGATAGTATTAATTAGCCTACTTCACTCGACGAAATTTCTTGACGGAGTAGGCTTTTTTCTTTATAATAACTTCTACATCGGGAGGACAGCGGAATGCTGAAAGTAGCGATAGTGGGTGCCACCGGTTATGCCGGTGAAGAACTGCTTAAAATTTTAGTCCACCACCCGGAGGTGGAAATAACTTCTTTGTCGGCAAAGATTGATAAGCCGCAAAAGATTAATAAGATCTTTCCTGAACTGGGCAAAGAGTTGGATTTAGTCTGCTCTGAACCAGACTTTTCTAACATCGTGCCTAATTGTGAGCTGGTATTTTTGGCCCTGCCGCACAGAGTATCTATGGAAGTCGCCCCGCTATTTTTAAAAGCCGGCAAAAAAGTTATCGATTTAAGCGCCGACTACAGGATTAAAGACGCCGCAGTTTATGAGCGATGGTATGGCCTGAAACATAAAAGCCCGGAATACCTTAAGGCTGCGGTTTATGGCCTGCCGGAACTCTATCAACAGAAGATCAAAAAGGCTAACCTGTTAGCTAACCCCGGCTGTTATCCCACAGCGGCAATTTTAGGATCGCTGGCCTTCCTGGCCAAGGGCGTTGCTGAACGCCAGCACATTATAGTCGATGCCAAAACTGGCCTCAGCGGGGCCGGCCGTGAGAAGGAGCAGGTGCTAATCCCGCAAATGAAAGATAACTTCTGTGCTTATAAGGTCGATGCCCATCAACATAGCCCGGAAATAAACCAGGAGCTAACTAATTTTACGGGCGCAAGAATGGAGGTTACCTTTACTCCGCATTTAATTCCGGTTCAAAGAGGAATCTTAAGCACTATTTATTTCCAATTAAAGGTGGCTCTTTCGCAGCAGGAGGCTCAAGGGTTATACCAAGACTTTTATCAGGACCAGCCATTTGTCAAAGTCCTGCCCGAGGGAAAATTTCCGCAATTGAAAGACGTGGTTAAGACTAACTTTTGCCATCTGGGTATTAGGGTAAATTCAGATAGAAGAATCGCGATAGTTATCTCAGCCATTGACAATTTGGTTAAAGGGGCCTCTGGGCAAGCAGTGCAAAATATGAACGTGATGTATGGTTTTGCTGAAACACAAGGATTAATTTAAAATGAAGATTTTATCCCAGGGAATTACGGCGCCAAAGGGTTTCCTCGCTGCCGGGATCCACTGCGGTATTAAATATAAGAATAAAGATCTGGCTTTAGTATTTTCTGAACTGCCAGCGGTGGCTAGTGGAGTATTTACACAAAATAGCGTGCAGGCTGCTCCGGTAAAGTTGACTAAAGCTCATTTAAGCAATAGTCGGGCTCAGGCGATTATAGTCAATAGCGGCAATGCCAATTGCTGCACCGGCAAACCCGGCATGGCCGATGCGCGAAAGATTTGTCAGAGTTTGGCCGCCAAATTAGGGTTGCCGGTGGATGATGTGCTGATTGCCTCTACCGGAGTGATCGGTCAACGTTTGCCTTTGGCAAGAATAAAAAGAAAAATAGGCGTTTTGGTACAATCCTTAAGCAGGCAAGCGAGCAAGCCAGCAGCTGAGGCTATCCTGACAACTGATACAAAGATTAAGCAAAAAACGGTAGAGATTAAGATTGGCAAGGCTAAAGTCAGGATAGCCGCAATAGCAAAAGGCGCGGGGATGATCCAGCCCAACATGGCCACAATGCTTAGCTTTATTACTACCGATGCCGCAATAGACAAAAGAAGATTAAACCAAGCTCTGCAGACAGCGGTCAACAATTCGTTTAACATGATCTCTGTTGATGGTGAGATGAGCACGAATGACATGGTGCTGGTCTTGGCTAATGGTCAAGCAGCCAACCAGCCGATTAGTGCAAGCGACTTTACAATCTTTACGCAGGCCCTTAATTACGTCTGTTTAAGCCTGGCCAAAATGATTGTTCAGGATGCCGAAGGGGCGACTAAATTTGTCGAGATTCATATTGAGCAGGCAAGGGACCTGAGGCAGGCCAAAGATGTTGCTTTTAAAATAGCCAATTCTCCATTAGTGAAAACCGCGATATTTGGCGAAAATCCTAATTGGGGCAGAATCGCGGCTTGTTGCGGCGCGCTTAAAACCACGGTGATAAAGCAGGAAAGATTAGACATTTATTTAGGTGGGGTAAAAGTCCTGCAAAGAGGCGCGGCCTTAAAAGCAAACAGGCGCAAACTAAACAACGCCTTTAAGCACAAAGAAATACAGATCAGAGTGAGTCTTGGGCTAGGCAAATCGCAGGCTACAGCGTTTACTTGCGATTTGAGTAATAAATATGTAAAGATTAACGCGGAGTACTAACCTTGTTCTCAAGGCAAAGGTGCTAGATGAAGAGGGCAATACAGAAAGCTGACATACTGATTGAGGCGCTGCCGTATATTAAAAAGTTCCAACACAAGATAGTGGTGATCAAATGTGGCGGTAGGCAGCTTTTAAATAAAGAAGTGATCGGCAATGTCCTGCAAGATATTATTTTCATGAACTGCGTTGGCTTAAACCCTGTCTTAGTGCACGGTGGCGGACCGAGCATCAATGAGAAGCTGCGTAAGCTGGGCAAGCGGATTGAATTTCACCAGGGCTACCGCGTAACCGATAAACATACTTTGAAAGTAGTCACGGATGAACTAGCCCGGCTAAATGAAAGAATGACCGCCAAGATTAGCCAGTTAGGCGCTAAGGCCAAGGGGTTTAGCGGTATAATTGGCAAGGTAATCAAGGCCAGGCAACTGAATCTTGGCCAGGATATTGGCTTTGTCGGCCAAATTGCTTCAGTTAACTCGAAGCTGTTAAAAGAATCGCTCAAGAATAATTTCATCCCGGTAATTTCTCCTTTAGGCATTGGAATCAAAGGACAAGTTTACAATATTAATGCCGATTTGGCCGCGGCCGAAATAGCGATAAAATTAGGCGCCAGGAAATTGATGCTTTTGACTGATACCCAGGGGATTATGCGCGATCAGGCCGACCCAGGCTCATTGATTTCGACGCTTAAGGTCAGTGAGGTAGCAGGTTTGCTGAAGAGAGGAGTTATTCAGACCGGAATGATTCCCAAGGTCGAGGCCTGCGTCGCCGCTTTAAAGAAAGACGTACGCAAGACGCACATTATTGATGGCAGTATTCCACGCTCACTGCTTTTAGAAATATTTACTGATCAAGGCGTGGGCACGCAAATTGTAAAATGAATAAACAAAAATTAATCCAAGAATACAAGAAGTATGTGATGCCGACGTATACAAGGATGCCTTTGCTGGCTACAAAAGGCAAGGGTTCCTGGCTTTGGGATATCAATGGACGCAAATACCTGGATTTCTTTCCCGGCTGGGCAGTCAGCGGATTAGGCCATGCCCATCCTTTGGTGGTTAAGGCTTTGGCAAATCAGGCAAAAAAAATACTACATGTCCCCAACAATTATTATAATGCCTTACAGGCCAAGCTGGCCCGCAAGATTATCCAGCATTCTTTTAGGGGTAAAGTTTTCTTCTGTAACAGCGGCGCCGAGAGCGTGGAGGCGGCAATTAAATTAGCCAGGATGTACGGCAGCACCCGCAAGAAGTACGAAATTATTACAATGGAAAATTCTTTCCACGGCAGGACCATGGCTGCTTTGACTGCTACTGGCCAATCAAGATACAAAAAGGGTTTTACTCCTCTAGTTAAAGGTTTCACCCAGGTCCCGTTCAATAATTTCGCGGCGTTAAAGGCCAAGATCAGTAAAAATACTGCGGCGGTAATGTTAGAACCAATTCAGGGAGAAGGCGGGATCAATGTCGCCTGTTGCGATTACCTTAAGCAAATCAGGAGGCTTTGCGATAAATTAGGCCTGTTATTAATTTTCGATGAGGTCCAGACGGGGATCGGCCGAACCGGCAAGATGTTTTGTTACCAGCATTACGGCCTGAAGCCTGACCTGATTACGCTGGCTAAATCATTAGGCGGCGGGTTTCCAATCGGGGCGCTGGTGGCGAGGAGTGAGATCGCCGATACCCTGCATGCCGGGACGCACGCTTCTACTTTTGGCGGCAGCCCCTTAGCTTGCGCCAGCGGATTAGCTGTGTTCGAAGCTATTGAGAAAGAGCGACTGCTAATCAATGCCCAAAAAATGGGAGAATATCTACGTAAAAGATTGACCGGTTTAAAGGCAAAGTATTCTGTTATTAAAGAGATTAGAGGTTTAGGCCTGATGTTGGGGGTGGAGCTGACTAAAGATGGCGCGCCGGTTTACCAGGCCTGTTTTAAGCAGGGTCTTTTGATTAACTGCACGCACGGAAATGTATTGAGAATAATGCCGCAATTAGCTGTGTCAAAAGCGCAAATCGATCAGGCCATCAGCATATTGGAATCAGCCATAAAGAAAGAAAGATAAAAAATGAAAAGAGATCTAATTGCTATTAGCGAGTTGAAGATAGAAGAACTGGAGCATATTTTTAGCCTGACTGAGGAATTAAAGGCTAAGGTCAAGGACTCAAGCCAGGGCCTGGCCGGTAAATCTTTAGGATTAATATTCCTTAAGCCGTCCTTGCGCACCCGGGTCTCGTTTGAAGTGGGGATGAATCAATTAGGCGGGCATGTAATCTATTTGGCCCCGGAAGACATCAAGTTCGGTACACGTGAGGCAATTAAAGACTTTGGCAATGTGCTTTCGCGTTATTTAGACGGTTTGGTAATCAGGACTTTTTCGCATCAGCAATTAGAAGAACTGACCGCATCGACAGCTATTCCCGTAATTAACGGGTTGACCGACCTTTTACATCCTTGTCAGGCGCTCAGTGATTTATACACCATCAAAGAGAAAAAAGGCGCTTTAAAAGGGGTGAAGATTGTTTATGTGGGAGATGGCAATAACGTGGCCAACTCTTTATTGTCCGGATGCGCGAAATTGGGCTTGAACTTAACAGTGACTACTCCGGCAGCCCGCCAGCCTAATCAGAAAATCTTTACTCAGTGTTTAGAGCTGGCCAAAGGTTCCGGGGCCCAGCTAACTTTATCAAACGATCCAGCTCAGGCCGCCAAAGATGCCGACATACTTTATACAGATGTCTGGACCAGCATGGGTCAGGAGTCCGACTACAAAAAGAGGCGCAAGGATTTTTGCGGTTTCCAAATAAATGAAAAACTGACTTCAGTAGCTAAGCCTGATTGCTTGATTATGCATTGTCTGCCTGCGCATCGAGGCGAGGAGATTACTGACCAGGTAATCGATGGGCCAAATTCAGTGGTGATGGACCAGGCCGAAAATAGGATGCACGTGCAGAAGGCAATACTTTTACTCTTATTAGGAGGTGTTTAATGGCCAAGGTAATTTTGGCTTATTCCGGCGGTTTAGATACGTCTTGCGGCGTAGCCTGGTTAAAGCAAAAAGGCTTTGAAGTAGTTACTTACACAGCGGATTTGGGGCAGGGCATAAATTTTGCCCAGTTAAAAAAGAAAGCTAAGGATTGCGGAGTTGGCAAGCTATATGTTCAAGACGTTAGAGAAAAGTTTATTACACAGTTTGTGTTTCCGGCCCTGAGAGCCGGGGCAATTTACGAAGGTAAGTACCCTTTAGCCACGGCGCTGGGCCGCCCGCTAATTGCTGAGGGGTTGGTTGAGATTGCCCGCAAAGAAAAAGCCCAATTTATTGCTCACGGTTGCACTGGCAAGGGTAATGATCAGGTCAGAATCGAGGTCTCGGCAGCCGCGTTGGATAAGAAGATTAAAGTAATTGCTCCGTTGAGGGTCTGGCATCTGAAGACCAGGGCGCAGGAAATAGAATACGCCAAGGAGCACAAAATACCTGTTGAGGCTACAAAGAAGAGCCCTTACAGTTTTGACTTGAATCTCTGGGGTAGGAGCATTGAATGTGGAGTACTGGAGGATCCGGCCAATCAGCCGCCGGAAGAGATTTATCAATTGACCAAGAATCCGCTAAAATGTTCCAACAAACCAATGTATTTAACAGTAGAATTCAACAAAGGCATCCCGGTGAAATTAAATGGTCAGAAACTAGCCAGCATAACCTTAGTCGCTAAACTGAATAAATTAGCCGGCAGCTGCGGTGTGGGCAGGATAGATATGGTGGAAAACAGGTTGGTGGGGATAAAAAGCAGGGAGATTTATGAGGCCCCGGCCGCGGTAACGCTACACCTGGCCCATCAGGAATTGGAAAATTTAGTTTTAGATAAGCAGACCCTTCAGTTTAAGGGCAGCGTGGCCCAGAGATATGCCCAGCTGGTTTACGATGGCCTTTGGCATTCTCCGCTCAGGATAGCCTTAGATAAATTCGTAAATCAGACCCAGAAGCAGGTTAGCGGAGTAATTAAGCTGAAGTTGTATAAAGGCAGCGTAACTTGCATTGGAAGAAAATCACCGCGTTCATTGTATAAATTAGAGTTGGCCACTTACGAAGAGGGCGATCAGTTTGATCAGGCCGCAGCCGAGGGCTTTATCAAAATTTGGGGTTTACCGTATCAGAAATAAGGGGAAAAAAATGAACAAGCTCTGGGGTGGAAGGTTTAAAAAAAAGACAGACCCGCTGGTAGAAAAGTTTACCTCAAGTATTGGATATGACTATAAGCTGGCTAAGCATGATGTGCTCTGCAGTATTGCTCATGCCAAGATGCTGGGCACAACTAAGATTATACCCGCCGCTGATAGCGCCAAGATCGTCCGTGGTTTAAAAGCAATCTTAAAGAAGATTCAAGCCAATAGATTTGATTTTGATCAGAATTGCGAGGACATCCATACTAATATCCAAAATGCGTTAGAGGGCAGGATTGGTCAGGTAGCCGATAAGCTGCATACAGCCAGAAGTAGAAACGACCAGGTAGCTACCGATTTGAGAATGTATACTAAAGAGCTGGTTGTAAATCTAAAACTACAGATTAAAGATTTGCAGGCCACCCTGGTTAGCTTAGCAAAGAAGAATGTCGAGGTGATCATTCCCGGGTTTACTCACTTGCAGCATGCCCAGCCGTTGAGCCTGGCCCATCAGCTGTTGGCTTATGTGGAAATGCTGGAAAGAGACAAGCAAAGACTCAGCGATGCTTACAGCAGATGCGATATCCTGCCCTTGGGTTCAGCAGCGCTCGCCGGGACTAGTTTGCCGATCGACAGAAAATATCTGGCTAAACTTTTAGGTTTTAGCAAGGTTTCTGCAAATAGTGTAGATGCGATTTCTGACCGTGACTTTGTTTTAGAGGTTTTGGCTGCGTTTGCAATCTTGTCGATGCATTTATCCAGAGTTGCGGAAGATCTAATTTTCTGGACTAGTTCGGAGTTTGCGCTTTTCGAGTTGGCCGATGCCTACACTACAGGCTCCAGTTTAATGCCTCAGAAGAAAAACCCCGATGTATTGGAACTGATTAGAGCCAATACCGGCAGCGTTTACGGAAATCTAGTCTCGTTCTTGACTACCATGAAGGGATTGCCGCTGGCCTACAATAGGGATATGCAGCTAGATAAATTACCCTTGTTTCAGGCCTCAGCAGACTTAAGCAGCGGCTTAAGCGTTTTAGCAGCGCTGATTAAGAATGCCAAGGTTAACCAGGATCAGGCCTTGATTCTATCTTCCGATGAATTGCTTTGCGCCACTGATTTAGTTGAGTATTTGGTCAAAAAAGGGGTGGCCTTTAAACAGGCGCACAATATTGTCGGTAGAGTGGTAGCATTGGCGTTACAGAAAAAGGCCTTTCTTTCGGAGTTGCCGATTGAGCAGTGGCAGAAGTTTTCAGGATATTTCAAAAAAGATATTTATCAACTGTTAGATCCCACTGTTTCGGTAACTAAAAAAAGATCATTCGGTAGTACCAATCCCCAAAAAGTCAAGGCCCAGATAACTCAATGGCAGAAAAGGTTAAAGTAAATGCATTACTTCCAATATCGCGGCAAAAAATTATATTGTGAAGGTGTAAATCTGGAGACAATAGTCAAAAAGGTAGGCAGCCCGGTGTACATCTATAGCCGGCGTACTTTAGTGGAGCACTTAAAAAAGATTCAGCAGGCCTTCAGGGCCCTGGCGCCTTTAGTCTGTTTTTCAGTAAAGGCCAATTCTAATCTGTCGCTGTTGAAGCTCTTAGCCAAAGAAGGCGCAGGCATGGATGTAGTATCAGGGGGCGAACTGTTTCGGGCCCGGCAGGTGGGCGTAGATCCTAAAAAAATAGTTTATGCCGGTGTTGGCAAGAGCAGAGCGGAGATTGCCCAGGCGATTAAGTCCGGCATCCTTTTTTTTAATGTTGAATCTATCCCGGAACTTGTCTTAATTGACCGGGTAGCGCACGAATTAAAAAGAAGGGCCGCAGTCTGCTTAAGGGTAAATCCGGACATCGACCCGCATACGCATGAGTTTATCACTACCGGCAAAATGACTAATAAATTTGGCTTAGACTTAGGCACCGCTGAAGATATCTTTTTAAGGAGTCGGATATTTTCTAACCTGGACTTGATTGGCGTGCATATTCATATTGGTTCGCAAATCACCGATCACCGGCCGTTTGTATCAGCGATCAAAAAGGTGCTGATCCTGATTAAACGGTTAAAGCGCAAGCAGTTCAGCCTAAAATACTTCAATATCGGCGGCGGCTTAGGGATAGTTTATCATAATGAACAGCCACAGACCGCACAGCAGTTTGCCCGGGCGGTAGAGCCGTTGTTAAAACAAGCCAAACTTAAAATTATTCTTGAGCCGGGCAGATTCATTGCCGGAAATAGCGGCATTCTGGTGACAAAGGTGGTCTATGTAAAAAAGACAGCGCGGAAAAATTTCGCTATTGTCGATGCCGGGATGAACGATTTAATTCGCCCTGCTCTATATCAGGCTTATCATGAGATCTTGGCTCTCAGGCGAGACCAGAGACACGCGGACAGAAAACAGAAATACGACGTGGTTGGTCCGATTTGTGAAAGCGGGGATTTCCTGGCAAAAAATAGACTGCTACCACCTCTACAAACAGATGATTTGTTAGCGGTGATGAGCGCCGGGGCTTATGGGTTCACCATGTCCAGTAATTACAATTCCCGGCCGCGGGTCGCTGAGGTGCTGGTCGATAAAAATAAATTTTGTCTGGTGCGCAAGCGGGAAAACTATCGCGATTTAGTGCGTTCAGAAATTATAGTTTAAAACTCAAGGGTGCGCAGTTTGGAATTTATTAAAGCAGTGGCTTCCGGTAATGACTTTGTGCTAGTTGATCTGTTTAAGAACAACAAGGCCTTGACTAAAAACCGGGCTAAAAAATTGGCCCAGCAGCTTTGTCAACGCAAGTTATCTGTGGGCGCAGACGGTCTGCTGGTTGTCGAACGTTCACAGCGGGCAGATTTCAAGATGCGGGTGATTAATCCCGATGGCTCAGAAGTGGATATGTGCGGAAACGGTGCCCGCTGTATTGCTTTGTATGCCATTGATGCAGGAATAGTCCGCTCAGCCAAAATGAAAATTGAGACCAAGGCCGGAATCCTGCAAGGTGAAGTCAAGCGCGATCGGATAAAAATTAAGATGTCTGACGCCAAGGATTTAAGAAGAGAATTTAATTTAAATATTAATGGCCAGACCTACAATGTTAATTACGTTAATACCGGCGTGCCGCATGTTATCTGCTTTGTGCAGAATCTAAATAATTATGATGTTGGCGAAATCGGCCGGACAATTCGCTATCATCCTGAGTTTCAGCCCGCAGGCACTAATGTTGACTTTGTTGAGGTGCTTGATGAAACGCACATCAAGGTGAGGACTTACGAAAGAGGAGTGGAGGATGAGACTTTGGCCTGCGGCACAGGATGTGTGGCCGCAAGCATCATCGCCGCTTTTGAGATGAAACAGTCCCCAGATGGACTACATAAAATTAGAGTAGCTACAATGAGCACTGAGGCGCTGACGGTTTATTTTAAGGTAAAAAAAGACAATATTTATGATGTCTTTTTAGAAGGAAAAGCCAAGCTAATTTATCGGGGCAAAGTTTTAGAGGGGGTTTAAACATGTTTAAAGGTTCTTTAGTCGCTATTGTTACGCCTTTTGAAAACGGGAAGATTGATGAAAAAAGGTTTAAGGATTTGATTGAATTTCAGATTAAAGCCGGCACTTCCGGCATTGTGCCTTGCGGCACGACCGGCGAATCAGCGACCATGTCTTTGGCCGAGCATGAGCGGGTGGTTGATCTTACGGTGCAGACCGTTTCCGGCCGGGTGCCGGTCATCGCCGGTACCGGTTCTAATAATACGGCCGAGGCAATTGAATTAACCAATCACGCCAAAGTTGCCGGGGCCGATGGCGCGCTTTTAATCTCACCGTATTACAATAAACCTACACAACGGGGACTGCTGCTGCACTTCCAGGCCATTGCCAAGTCAGTAGATATTCCAATAGTGCTGTATAACATTGCCTCACGCACAGGCATTAATATTGAACCAGCCACGGCTGCTGAGCTTAGTCAAATTAAGAATATAGTAGCCATCAAGGAGGCCAGCGGTAATGTCAGCCAAATGGCCCAGATTCTCAAACTCTGTGGCGATAATCTGGCCCTAATTTCTGGAGATGATGCACTGACTTTGCCTGTTTTAGCTATCGGCGGGGTTGGAGTAATCTCGGTGGTAGCCAACATTGTCCCTGACCAATCTGCTGAACTGATTAAGCAATTTGAGCAAGGTAACATCGCTGAGGCAAAGAAAATTTATTACAGGCTGCTGCCTTTAATTAAGGCTATGTTTATCGAGACTAATCCTATCCCGGTAAAAACAGCAATGGGACTAATGGGTTTAATTAAGCCTGAACTGCGCCTGCCGCTTTGCCCAATGCTGGCCAAAAATGAAGAGAAACTAAAAACAGTCTTAAAACAATATAAATTAATATGATTAAGATAGCGATTTGCGGGTGTTGCGGTAAAATGGGGCAGAGGATTGCCTACTTGGCCAGTCAAGACAGTGACTTTTGTGTTTCTGCGGCCATAGAAGTAAAAGATCATTCAGCAGTAGGTCAGCAGTTGGGTCAGGTTATTGGTCTAAAGGGATTGAATGTGCAAATAATCGATGATCCTGCTCAAATAAAAGATGTGGATGTATTGATCGAATTTACTTCACCATTAGCTGCCGGCGCAAATTTGGCCTGGGCCCAAGAGCACCAAAAAACAATTGTTATTGGCACTACAGGTTTAGATACCCAACAGATAGCCAAGATTGATCAGGCCAGCGAAAAAATTCCGGTTGTATATTCTCCGAACATGTCTTTGGGGGTAAATTTAGCGTTTAAGCTGGTTAAGCAGGCCGCGCAAAAATTAGGCCGGGATTATCGGGCCGATATTGTCGAGGCCCACCACAGCCACAAAAAAGATGCCCCTTCCGGCACGGCCAAGCGTTTGGCGCAGTTGATTAAGCAGAGCCCTAGTTTTCAGGACGATCAGATCAAAATTGACTCTATCCGCGAAGGTGAAATTGTCGGCGATCATCAAGTACGTTTCGCAGGCCCGCAAGACGTAATCGTGATTAAGCACAGCGCTAAGACGCGGGACATCTTTGCCCAGGGGGCATTAGCGGCTGCCAAATTTATTGTTAAACAAAAACCAGGCTTATACGATATGCAAGACGTCATTGACGCATAGCCTTAAGGGACTGTCCCCGAAGGGGACTGTCCCAAGCAGCACAAACAAGCGGTGCCTACAGCTTAAAGCAAAAAGGAAAGATAATGATAGAAAAAGCTGATCGATTGAAGAAATTGCCTCCTTATTTATTTGCTGAGATTGACAAGGCAAAGAGACTTGCTCGGGCAGCTGGACAGGATATCATCGATTTAGGAGTGGGGGATCCCGACCAACCAACTCCTGAGCATGTAATTGCTAAGCTACATCAAGCTGCGCTTGACCCCAGCAATCATCATTATGCTTTAGATTTTGGAATGAGTTCCTTAAGGACCGCTATTGCCAAATGGTATCAGCAAAGGTTCAATATAGCGCTTGACCCCGATAAGGAAATTTTGCCTTTGATTGGGTCTAAGGAAGGCTTAGCCCACTTGCCGCTAGGATTAGTTAATCCGGATCAGGTGGTCCTGATTCCTGAGCCATGTTATCCGCCATACCGCTCGGCTGCACTTTTCGCCGGCGCTCAGCCGGTAAATCTACCGCTTTTAGCGGACAATGATTTTCTGCCTAAGATTGAAAGCATTGATTCTTCAATCCTATCCCGGGCCAAGCTGCTTTTTTTGAATTACCCGAATAACCCTACCGCGGCATGCGCCACCCCGAAGTTCTTTAGTCAGGTCGTAGCATTTGCCCGTCAGCACCAGATTGCGATTGCCCAGGATGCCGCTTATTCAGAAATTACTTTTGACGGCTATAGCGCCCCCAGCATTCTGCAGGTTGAGGGGGCCAGGGAGTTGGCGGTAGAGTTCTATTCTCTTTCGAAGACCTACAATATGACCGGATGGCGGATTGGCTGGGCTTGCGGCAATGGTGAGATTATTGCCCACCTGGGTCAGGTCAAGTCTAATATCGACTCCGGGATTTTTCAGGCCGTACAATTGGCGGGAATAGCCGCGTTAAATTCGCCGTCGGAACAAATCCGTAGCTTGCTTGAGCTTTACCAAGAAAGAAGAGATTTGCTTTGCCAGGGATTGTCTGAGATAGGCTGGCAGGTAAAAAAACCAAAGGCCACCTTCTATATCTGGACAAAATTACCCAAAGGCCAAACCGATTCAATAAAGTTTGCCCAACTGCTGCTTGATCAGGTTGGAGTGGTAGCTACACCCGGTGTGGGTTTTGGGCCTTCCGGCGAAGGATATATCCGGATGGCCTTGACAGTTGCCAAACCGAGACTGCAGGAAGCAGTCGCAAGGATTAAAAAAGTTATTTGATGCCCAATTGTTATATTGCCTTAGGTTCGAATCTTGGCGACCGGCTGAAAAATATTGAGTTTGCGCTCAAATATCTGCGCGCCGATCCGGCCATAGAAGTGCGCCGAATCTCTTCGTTTAAGGAAACCGAGCCTCAAGATTGCCCTCCACAACAAAAATTCCTCAATGGCGTGGTCGAATTAGAGACAAACTATCCACCAGAGCAACTGCTACTTAGACTTCAGGAGATTGAGACCAAGCTAGGCCGCAAAGTTCGCCGCCGGAAAAATCAACCCAGGACTATTGATCTGGATATCCTGATTTACGGCCGTCGAGAAATTAATCAAGCGGATTTACAGATCCCGCATCCACGGATGTGGCAGCGCCAGTTCGTTACTGAGCCACTACGCGAAATCGCCCCCGAACTGTTCACAGGAGAGAAGTGAAAGTTATACGTACGGTCAAGGAAATGCAGCGGTGGGCTCAGAACGCGCACCGAAAAGGCAAGAGCATCGGGCTGGTGCCGACCATGGGTTATTTGCATCCAGGCCACATCAGCCTGATCCGCAAGGCCGGCCAAGAAAATGATTATTTGGTGATCAGCATTTTTGTCAATCCTACGCAGTTTGGGCCCAAGGAAGATTTTAAACGCTACCCCAGAGATTTTAGCCGCGATAAAAAACTGGCCAAGCTAAACGGCGTTGATATCCTATTCTATCCCCAAGTCAAGGATATCTATCCGCCAGGATTTAGAACTAACGTCAGAGTCGAAGATTTAAGCCTTCGGCTTTGCGGCGCCAAGCGTCCCGGGCACTTCAGTGGTGTAGCTACCATCGTGCTGAAGCTGCTAAATATTTGCCGGGCCCAGCGGACTTACTTTGGCCAGAAGGACGCCCAGCAGGCAATAATCATCAAAAGAATGGTTAGCGATCTAAATGTCCCGACGGAAATTTTGATTGCGCCGATTGTTCGGCAAAAGAATGGATTGGCCTTTAGCTCGCGCAATATATATTTAAATAAGCAGCAGAAAAAAAACGCGGCAATTTTATATAAAGCTTTACAAACTGCCGTCGATATGATAAAATCTGGTGAAAAAGCTCCTCGAGGAATCATTAACAAAATCAGCAGAATTATAAAAGCAACGCCCGGGGCCCGAATAGACTATATTAAAATTGTTGACCTGGATAGCCTGGAAACCGCCCAAACCTTACAACGGGCTCAGCTAATTGCCCTGGCAGTATTTTTCGGCCAGACCCGTTTAATTGACAATGTGATTGTGCCGGATCCACGGAGGTAGCAGTGCTTAATTACAGCGATAATGACAAGAAATATCAGCAAGATTTGCGCCAGAAGATTGAACTGCTTAAAAGGAAGAAGAACGCGGTGATCTTAGCGCATAATTATCAAAGAGATGAGATCCAGGACGTTGCCGATATCGTAGGAGATTCTCTACAGTTAGCTCAGGCCGGCAGCAAGGTCAATGCCGATATTATAGAATTTTGCGGGGTCCGGTTTATGGCCGAGAGCACCAGTATCTTGAATCCGGACAAAAAGGTGTTGTTGCCCGTTAAAGAGGCCGGTTGTCCTTTGGCTGACATGATCTCGCCGGAAAAATTAAAGGCCTTAAAAAAACAATATCCCGATGCGGCTTGTGTCTGTTATGTGAACTCTTCCGCTGAGGTTAAGGCCCAGAGCGATGTGGCCTGCACATCCAGTAATGCCATTGAAGTGGTCAGGTCATTGCCGAACAAAAGGATTATTTTTGTTCCTGATGAGAATTTAGGCAAGTACGTGCAATCGCAAGTCCCGGAAAAAGACATTATTCTCTGGAAGGGCTTCTGTTCTACGCACATCAGGCTTGCTGAAGAAGAGGTAATTCAGGCTAAAAATGAACATCCGCAAGCGGAATTCCTGGCCCACCCGGAATGTAAGCCAGAGGTGCTTAAACTTGCTGATCAGGTTTGCAGCACCGGAGGCATGTTTAAATACTCCCGGGAATCTGACTCGCGCGAATTCATCATTGGCACGGAAAGCGGCATGTTGTATCGGCTGCAAAAGGAAAACCCAGACAAGAAATTCTTTTTACCTAGCGAACATTTAATTTGCGCTAATATGAAGCTGACCACTCTAGGCTGGGTGGCCCATTCTTTAGAAAATGAAGTGTTTGAAGTCAAGGTGCCAGAGCAGGTCAGAGAGCGGGCTAAGGCTTCTTTGGACAGGATGTTAGAAATTACCTATGGCAATCGGCAACAGGCAAGATGAAAAGTAAAAAGAAGATTGGCTTGATTGGCTGTGGCACGATTGGCCAGCAGTTGGCCCGGGCGATTAAGGAGCATTTCAGAGAGTTGGCCGAGCTCGGCGCTATTTGTGATCTGGACCAAAATAAGACCCAACAGCTAAAAGAAGAACTGCACTTAGATTGCCCGATACTTTCCGTCGAAAAGTTAATTGCGGGTTGTGACTTAATTATCGAAGCAGCTGCTGCTGAAGTTGCCGCTGAGATTGCCCAACAGGCCCTGGAGAATAATAAAGATGTAATGGTGATGAGCGTGGGCGGACTCCTGCCGCGCGCAACTGAGCTTTTTAAGTTGGCGAAAAACCAAGACCGTCGGCTTTATGTCCCCAGCGGGGCGCTGGGCGGTTTGGATGCTGTAAGTGCCGCCGCAATGAGTAAGATAGATAAGGCGACCTTGGTTACCCGCAAGCCCCCTAGTGGGCTAAAAGGGGCGCCGTATTTTAAACAGCACAATTTAGATTTAGGCCAGATAAAAGAAGAAACGGTAATTTTTGACGGTACAGCTGCTGAGGCGGTAGAAGGTTTTCCTAAGAATGTGAATGTTTGCGCGGCCTTAAGCCTGGCCGGAATCGGTGCCGAGAAGACCACGGTCAAAATAATTACTTCGCCTGAGTTTAAGTTTAATACCCACCAGGTGGAGCTGGAAGGTGATTTCGGTAAATTGCTAAGTCGTACGGAAAATCGGCCCTCGCCGGATAATCCCAAAACCAGTTTTTTGGCGGCGCTTTCAGCAATCGCTACTTTAAAGAACATCTTAAATGTTGTTAAAATAGGGACATGAAGGGAGGTGAATCAGAATCATGGCAGAGAAAGTAATGAAATGCGGCATCACCAGGAAAAAAGGTTGCCTTTATTATGTAGATAAGAAGGGTAACGTCGCAGAGGCAAAGATGGCTCGGGGAAAGAAAAAAGGTGGCGGCTCCAAGGTAGTTGCTAAATGCGGAATCAAGAAAAAACCGGGATATCTTTATTTCATTGATAAAAAAGGCGACATCTCGATGGCCAAAATGGTCCGCGGTGGCCGGAAAAAGAAAAAAAAGAAAAAGAGGTAATGCACCTAACTTCTTTTTAAAGCAAGCATTAGGGCCCTTGTAGAATACTATTTACAAGGGCCTTGTGCTTTGTTATAATCTAAACACTATGCCCAAAGACAACATTCTCATCAGAGGAGCTAAAGAGCATAATCTGAAAAATATTAACCTGACCATCCCGCGCAATAAGCTTGCGGTGATTACGGGTTTAAGCGGCTCAGGCAAGTCCTCATTGGCCTTCGATACTATCTATGCCGAAGGCCAGCGCAGATATGTCGAAAGCCTCTCGGCCTATGCCCGGCAATTCTTAGAGCAATTACAAAAACCGGATGTCGAGCAGATCGAGGGTATTTCTCCGGCAATCGCAATCGAACAACGCAAGCCCGGGACCAATCCCCGATCTACAGTAGGTACCCAAACAGAGATTTATGATTACTTACGACTCTTGTTCGCCAGGATCGGCCAGCCGCACTGCTACAGTTGCGGCCGGGTGATTTCCCGCCAAAGCCCGGAACACATAGTCAAACAGGTGCTGAAGCTCTCCCAAAACAGCAAGATTATCATTCTCAGCCCTTTGGTTAGAGGCCGCAAAGGTGAATTTCGTCAGGTTTTCGAGGATATTCGTAAACAGGGCTTCGTCCGCGTGCGCGTAGATAATTTAGTGCACGATATAGATGAAAATTTGAATCTAGATAAAAAAAAGGCGCATACGATTGAGGCGGTTGTGGACCGGCTGACAGTAAACATAAACGAAAAATCCAGGTTGACCGACTCAATAGAAACGGCTTTAAGGATTGGCCAGGGCACAGTAACTGTATCCAGGTTGGTAAAAAAAGACCGCTGGCAGGATCTGTTGTTTAGCGAGCATTTTGCCTGCATTCATTGCGGGATAAGCTTTGCCGAATTAGCCCCGCGTGATTTTTCTTTTAATAGCCCTTACGGCGCCTGTTCGGCCTGTAACGGCCTGGGGACTAAGATTGAAGTTGATCCGGACCTAGTGGTGCCCGATAAAGATAGGCCCCTGGCTGAAGGGGCGTTGGAGCCCTGGCGTCGGGGCGGCCGAGGTTATATCCTCTATTACCGTGGGTTAATTAGAGAATTGGCCAAGCAGTACGACTTTAGCATGCAGCTGCCGTTTAAGAAGTTGAGTAAATATGTGCGCAACCTGCTTTTGTTTGGCGGCAGTGAATATGTTTGGGGCAAACCTTTTGAGGGCGTAATCCCGCATCTGGAGCGTCTGTTTAAAGAGACCGAAAGCGATTATTTAAAAACCGAAATCGCTAAATTTATGAGCGTGCTGGCCTGCCCTGAGTGTTCGGGCGCGCGTTTAAAAAAAGAAAGTTTGGCCGTAACCATAAACGGAAAATCAATCTGGGATCTGGTCAAAATGTCGGTGCGCCAGCTGTCCCAGTTTTTTGCTACTTTAAGACTAGGGCCGACCCAGACAACTATCGCTCATCAAGCGCTGAAAGGGGTCAGGGAAAGATTAAAATTTATGATCAATGTCGGCTTAGATTATTTGACCTTAGACCGCAGGAGCAGTACTCTCTCGGGCGGTGAGGCCCAGCGGATTCGTTTAGCCACGCAGGTCGGCGCGGGTTTAGTGGGCGTAGTCTATATATTAGACGAACCAAGCATTGGCTTACATCAAAAAGATAATACCAAGCTGTTGAATACACTGAAGGCCCTGCGTGATTTAGGCAATACCCTAATTGTTGTTGAGCACGATGAAGCCACAATCAGGGCCGCTGATTATGTGATTGATTTGGGTCCCGGTGCCGGACGGCATGGCGGCCGAGTAATGGTTGCCGGAACCTTGCCGGAGTTACTAAGATCCAAAGAATCTTTAACCGCCCAGTATCTCTGTGGAAAGCTGGGGATAAAAATACCGGAACAGCGAAGAAAAGGCACGGGTAAGTTTTTGACAATTCACGGCGCCCGGGAACATAATTTAAAAAACATAGATGTGAGCATTCCTTTAGGGGCTTTAGTTTGCGTCACCGGCGTCTCCGGTTCCGGCAAGAGCACTTTGATCGATGAAATTCTTTATCGCGCCTTAGCTAAAAAGTTTTACCGCAGCAAAGAGAAGCCCGGCGCTCATCAGCGGATTACCGGGACTGAATTCATTGATAAGGTGATCGTGGTTGATCAGTCTCCGATCGGGCGGACCCCGCGCTCGAATCCAGTCACCTATACAGGAATTTTTAGCCATATTCGGGAGTTGTTTGCCAGGCTGCCTGAGTCGCGGATGGCTGGGTATAAACCGGGCCGATTCAGCTTTAATGTTAAAGGTGGCCGCTGTGAGGAATGCCGGGGCGAGGGGATTAAAAAAATAGAAATGCATTTTCTCCCCGATGTTTATGTATCTTGCGCAACTTGCAAAGGGGCCAGGTTTAATGAACAGACCTTGAAGATAAAGTACAAGGGTAAAACGATCACTGAAGTCTTGAGTATGACTGTGGAGGAAGCTGGTCAGCTTTTCAAGAATGTGCCCAGGGTCAGAGAAAAGCTAGTCATCTTAAATGATGTCGGCTTAGGCTACATTCATTTAGGCCAGTCGGCGACTACGCTTTCCGGAGGAGAGGCCCAGCGGGTAAAATTGGCCGCGGAACTGGGAAAAAGAAGCACCGGTAATACGCTCTATATCTTAGATGAGCCGACCACAGGCTTGCATTTTGCGGATATTGAAAAGTTACTAAATGTGCTGCAAAGACTGGTTAAGCTAGGCAATACCGTGTTGGTGATCGAACACAACTTGGAAGTTATTAAAAGCTCCGACTTCATTATAGATTTAGGTCCGGAAGGCGGAGAAAATGGCGGTCAGGTTGTGGCCAGTTGCAGCCCAGAGGAATTAGCGAAAACTAAAACTTCATATACCGGCAGGTACTTAAAAAAGGTGCTGAACAATGCTTAAGGCCAGAGCGTGGATCGGGTTGTTGGCCGCACTTTTATTGGCTATGCCCACGAGTGCGCTTTTTGCCCAAACAGAACAGCAAACTTCAGAAGATTTATATTTGGCCAATAAAGCCTTTGCTGATGGATTTTTCGAAATTGCCTTGAAGCATTTTCAGCAATATTTACAAGAAAATCCCCAGGCTGAAAATAAAAACGAAGTCAATATTCTGATCGGCCGTTGCCAGATGAATCTGGAGCAGTTTAGCGAATCATTGCAAATATTCGCTGAGCTTAGCCAACTCAGCAGAGAAGCAGGCCTGGCTGAGCAAATCATTTACTGGACAGCACAAACCTATTTTCGGGCTAATGATTATGAGAACGCGCTGCATTCTTTTGAAGCCCTAATTGAGCGCTATCCGGATTCTGAATTTCTGCCGCAAAGCCGCTATTATCGGGCTTCTTGTTATTATAAACGCCGTGAATTTACCCGGGCCCTTGAACTTTACCGGGAATTCAATCAGAAGTTTTCTAATCACCAGCTGAAAGAGCAAAGCGCTTTTCGGATTGCCCAGTGTTTTTATAATTCCAAGAATTATTCCCAGGCCTATAAAGAGTTCAAATTGTTTGCCAGAAATTTCTCTGAATCTACACGGCTGAATGCGGCGTTTTATTTCTTGGGTGAGATAGAATACATCTTGGGTAATTTCAAAAAGGCTATTGATTTTTACGCTCAAGCGGTGGAAATTTCGCCCAAAGACAAGGTAGCCGGATATGCCAACTATAGCACTGGTTGGGCCTATTTGAAGTTAAAGGAGTATGAACAGGCCCAACAGTTTTTTGAGGGCCTAAAGGCCTCGCCTGACTTCAGTCCGGCTTTGGCCGATTCCTTAATCTTTGCTTTGGCCCGGTGCCAGGCCCACTTAGATAATTTTGAACAGGCAATCAACCTCTATGAGCAATTGATTAGTGACTTTGCGCATTCAGCGTGGTCTGATGACGCCTACTTTTGGAAAGGCGATGCCCTTTTTGAGCTGGGACAATTCGAGCAAGCCGGCCGTACCTACGAAGAGGCGATTAAGAAATTCGAACCCGGCAAGCCGGCCTACAGTCAAGTTGAGGATATCTCAGCTATCCACGAGCAAGAGGACTTATCCACTGAGCTGCTGGATCACCTGCGCTATAATTTAGGCTGGTCCTATGCCCGGGGCAAAAAATACGCTGAAGCTATCGAGCAATTTGAACGGGTATTTAAAGATGCTCAAGGCCGCTTTCTGCAAAGTGGCGCCTTGACCAGGATCGGCGATATTTATCTAGAGCAGGGCAATATTGAGCAGGCCTTAAAATATTACGACTCAGTCTTAGCGGATTTTGCGAATTCCTATTATGCCGATTACGCCCAGTATCAACTGGGAGTAGCCTTAACCAAAGACAACAAGTTTGACAGCGCGATATTGGCCTTCAACACCTTAATCAATAACTTTCCAGAAAGTAAATTCTTAGACCAGGCCCGTTATCAAATAGCCGCGACTTATTTTCGATTAGGCAAACTAGACAAAGCAAAAGTACAGTTAGATTCCTTAAGCCTGGAGCTGGCCTCCAGTCAGCTAAAAACACAGATCATGTTTTTACGGGCCTATACCTTTTACAACAATGCCGAATATGCCCAGGCTTTAGATGTATTCCGCAAAGTAATCAAACAGGCTAGGAGCCCTGAAGAGAAGTTAAAGATCAAGGCCCATTATCAGAGCGGATTTTGTTTGTATCAACTTGGTAAGCAGGAGAAGGCAATTAAGGAATTCGAGAGATTCTTAGAGTTATATCCCCAAACAGAATTAGCCGCTGAGGTAATGTTTTGGCTGGCCCAGCACTATTACCGGCAAAATCAATTTGATCAAGCATTAACTTACCTCGACAACATTGAAGAGGACTTTCCCTATCATCAATTGGGTGATCAGGCTAGTTTCTTGCAGGCAAAAATATTTTTCAAAAATCAACAACCCAAGCAGGCCTTAGAAGTTTTGGACAATTTTCAAACCGAGTTTCCTAATAGTGACCTGCGGGCTCAAGCGCTACTTTTACAAGGGGATCTCTTAGGTTCCCAAAATGATTTTAGCCAGGCCGAGCAGGTTTATAAAAAAATTAGCTCAGAATTCGCAGAGAGCGAATTTAGTCATTTAGCCTATAAGAAAATAGGTGAAATCTATCAGGGGCAAAAACAGTTCGCGCTGGCAATCCAGGCGTTCAGCAAGGCCTTAGGCTCAGACAGCGCAGACCTTAATGCGCAAATACAATTTGCGATTGCCCGCAGCTGGCAGGATCAAGGCGACTTGGTCCAAGCCTTGGATGAATACCTGAAAGTCTGTTACTTATATCCGCAAACCATGGCCGCGGAATTGGCCCGGGAAAAAATTGAAGAACTGAAATAATGTCCAGTAAAATATCGCTGATTATTTTGGTTTTGAGCTTGTTGCTCAATTTTGGCTGCGCCCAAGAAAAAGCTGAACAGCCTCAATTTAGATTTAAACCCGGATCCGAACCTTTAGGGTTTAGAGGTTATGAATGGGGCGCTGATTATCATCAACTTTGGCCTGAACTGAACTATCTCAATTTTGAGATCGATAAGCGGGATATAAAGTATCGAAAAAAGGAAGAGCGCCTGGATTTGGGCCAGGCCCAAGTTGAGAACATCGACTATTATTTTTGGAAAAATAAATTCTATGCCGTAACCATTTACAGCAAGGGCGAGGCAAATTTTAAGTATCTAAAAAAGGGTTTAGTCGAAGAATTCGGCCAGACGCATCTGCAACAGCACGAACAAGATTGGGTTAGGTTTTACTGGAGCGGTGAGATAGCTAACGTTGACTTACGATATATCCAGACTAACTCACTCAGTTCTTTACGCATCGAGGAAAAGCGGACCGCGGAAATTGTGCGCCGAGAAAAGTTAAAACTAATAGAAAAAATCAAATAACCAGGAGGGATCAAGGATGTTGGGAAGATATCAGATACTTTTGAATGATTGGCAGGCCGATCACTATAAGTTAGTGGCTAAGAAATATGACGTTAGTTTCTCGGAGATGATCAGAATGGCGCTCTGTTTAGATATTATCTATGCCACGCGTTTGGCTTTTCCTAAGTACAGAACCAAAATAAATGATCAGGTACTTAAAAGAGTAATCAACAAGCGGCAAATTGCGGGGAATATGACTCTGGCGCAATTTCATAGCCTGCTTTCGAAAATTTACTTTGAGTCCAGAAAGGCCACGGAATTTTGGCAAGAAAAAAAGATTAAGGAGGTGAGGCAAAAGATTTAATGGTAGTTGCTGATTTGATTATGCGGGCCGAGGATAACTGATGTTAAGCGATGCCATAGACAGATTTTGGGGGAAGGCAAATGAATAGGGATATTTGTTTAATTGTTGTTTTGATGTTGTTTTTCTTGGCCCCGGCTGTATCCGCGCAGAGCCAGTGGCAGTCACTAAATACCGGGTTAACCAACGCCGATATTGTCTCGATCTCGATTTGCCCCGGGAATAGTGAGTTGATCTGCGCCGCCAGCGCTACAGCTGCGTATTTGTCGCATAATCAAGGTCAGGTTTGGGATGAGATTTTTTCTTTAAGGGCCCAAACCGGAAAAATTAATTTTATCTCCTTCAGCCCGGACGGTCCCAAAACAATTTACCTGGCTACATCAAAAGGGGTTTACGCCACCGCGGATCAGGGCGCCAGCTGGCGTAAAATCTTTAGCCGGCCAAACGAATCGGCCAATCTTGTTAATTGGATTGCCTATGATTTTACTGACCAAAAAGCCCTCTATGTTGGAACCGCTAACGGCTTATACGCCTCTTATGATTTGGGGCTCAGCTGGACTAAACTTAATCGCGGCTTACCCGAAGCGGGAGTAAGAACTATTGTTGTCCACCCGCTTGATCCTCAGATCTTATATTTAGCTAACAGCTACGGCCTGTACCGATCAAAAGATTATGGAAAAACTTGGCAAAGATTATACCTGACTAGCTTCCGCGCCGCTGAGGATACAGAAGAAGATCCTGAGCTGGCTAACGAGAATCAGGGATTAATTAACTCCATAGCTATCGATAGCCAAGAGCTTAATTCAGTTTTTATAGCAACAGGCCGCGGTGTCTATTCATCTTTAGACCAGGGGGAGTCCTGGCAAAAGCTCTCTGACTCAGGTCTAAGGGATGATTATATTAACTACATCATTTTGGCTGAAAACTTAAATTACACCTTATACGCAGCCGGGTCTGACGGTGTATATGGATTTTCCCCTGAGCCGGATCACTGGGTGCAAATTTATCAGGGAAACAAGGCGTTTCAGGCCCATAGTTTGGCTATTCTGCGCCAGAGCCAGCAGTTATTTGCGGCCACAAACAGCGGCGTATTAAAAATTAAGCAGCCCCAAAGGCAAAAATTGGCTGAACCGGAGCCAATTAAGCGCCTGCTGGCAGAGATCGCGCCAGGCGAACCAACGATTCAACAAGTGCAACAAGCGGCTTTAAGGTATGCCGAAGTGGTCCGCCCGGAAAGAATTAAAACTTTACGCCGCAACGCAAAGCTTAAGGCGCTGCTTCCGGACTTCGACATAGATTATGATAAGACTGTAACTTACGATAGCGGCTCGGATAGATATTATATCGGTCCTTACGACTGGGGGTTCTCATTTTCCTGGGATATCGGCGATTTAGTGTTCAATGAACAGGTCAGGCTGATTGATAGCAATGCCCGTTTAATGATTCAATTGCGTGATGACATTCTTAATGAGATTACTAGATTATATTACGCCAGACTCAAGCTGAAGAGTGAGTTGGTCCGAAAATCACCACAAGCTGATCTAGAAGCCTTAGGTCGCGCATTAAGGCTGGCAGAATTAACAGCCAATATCGATGCTTTAACCGGGGGCTTCTTCTCAGCGCATTTAAAGAAAAGGTAGCCACCAGCAACACCGAAAAGGGGGAGGGGGTGAAGAATGATAGTCACTAACATTGACTCTGTGCCGGAGAAAAAGATAATCGAGCATTTTGGCGTAGTCCAGGGCAGCACCGTGCGGGCCAGGCACGCCGGGGCTGACATTGCCGCGGGACTGAAGAATCTTGTCGGGGGAGAATTGCGGGGATATACAAAGCTTTTAGAAGAGGCCCGGGCTGAGGCCCTGGAGCGGATGAACAAACAGGCCGAGATGATGGGCGCTAATGCCGTGATTAATGTCCGCTTTGCTACTGCCGCTATTACACAAGGTGCTGCCGAACTGATGGCTTACGGTACCGCGGTCAAAGTCGCCTAAAACTAAGGAGTCTAAGACTAATGGAGAGTTTGGGTTATTTTATATATTTTCTCTTTTTTATCAGTCTGGGATATTTTGCCGGGAACATGATCGAGCGAGCCCATTATCAGCAGCTGGAGACAAAAGAGATGGAATTCATTAGAATGCCCGTAGTAACTAGTAAAGATATTGAAGACAAAGGCCTGATCGCGCAGAGCAGATTGGTAACTGGTTCGGTAGTTATCTCCCTTGACTATTTTAAACGCTTCCTGGCCGGCTTACGCAAGATTGTCGGGGGCAGAATTAAATCCTATGAGACTCTACTTGATCGGGGTAGAAGAGAGGCAATCTTACGGATGAAGCAAGCGGCCAAGAATCAGGGCGCGGATATGATAATTAACATGCGTTTTGAGACTTCCGGGATTGGCACAGTATCAAAAAAGAAGGACAGCGTGGGTTGTTTTGAGATTTTGGCTTACGGAACAGCTGTGAAGTTAAATCGAAAATGGTAAAATGAGATTTACGCCTAAAATTATAAAAGAGAATGTCAATGTTTCGCGCAGTTCTCCGTTACGGGAATTGTTTGTTTTGCTAACCGGGATTCTGGGCGTTGTTCTAGTAGTCTACATTGTTTTAGGCCAGGCCTTGGATGTCTTGATTGCCAGGATGCCCGAGAAGCTCGAGCAGGCCGCCGGCGGAGTGTTTGCCGGCGTCTATCGACTGCAAAGTGAGGAGCCGGATCCGGAACAATCAAAACTCCAGTTGCTTTTGGACGAGCTGACCCAGTATTATCCGGACGATTCAACTCGGTTTACTGTGCGGATTCATCAAAGTCCGGATATCAATGCCCTGGCCATACCCGGAAATTATATTTTAGTGTTTTCCGGCTTGCTTGAGGAGGTCAATTCAGAGAATGAATTGGCGATGGTCTTAGCGCATGAGTTGGGTCATTTTGCCCAGCGCGACCATTTGCGCGGTTTAGGCCGGGGATTAGTGCTGGTATTTATTTCCGGTATTGTTTTCGGCGCCGATAGCGCAATAGCCGATTTTACTCAGCGGACATTATTGACTGCTGATCTTAGATTTTCCCGGCAGCAAGAAGCGGCAGCAGACAGCTTCGCCTTGAAGCTTTTGCACCATAAATACGGACACGTGGGAGGAGCCCTGGATTTTTTAGAGCGTTTAGAGGAAAAAAGGGAGCTGCCGCATTTTTTAAAATTCTTATCTAGTCACCCTGATCCAGAGGACCGAATGAGCTTATTGAGGCAGGAGATTGGGTTAGCGGGCTACGCGGTTGAGCCGTTGCTTCCCTGGGAAAGGCTGTCAAAATAGTTCTTGACCTGAGTCCTTATTTTATGGTATGTTAAGACAAGTTAATGAAGAAAAGCCCTTCCGTAAAGGTCCTGCTTTTTGCGATCCTTTTCTCGTTTATCACGATTTTTTCTAGAAGCGATATTAGCTGGGCGTATTTGATTCAACAGGCCGAAGAATATCGCTTTAAAGCTGAACAAGCTCAAGAGCAAGGTCAGCTTAAGCAGGCCATCCAATTTTATAAAAAGGCAATCGGAATAGACTCTGCTAATGCAGCCGCATATAACGGCCTGGCAATATGTTACGAAAAGACGGGCCAGTTTGAACAGGCTGAACAGCAATATTTACAGGCTATCGAGGCTAATCAGAAATATGCCCCGGCGCATTACAATTTAGGTCTTTTTTATCAAAGGCAGGGTCGGTTCGATAAAGCAGTATATTATTGGAAACAAAGGTTGCGTCTGGGTGCGCCAACCGATCCCGGACGGATTAAAGCACGCCTAAAATTAAAACAATTTGCTCCGGATGAACTGGAAGAGGAAGAGGCCAAAGACCTCTCCCGAAAATTAGCCCAAGATAAAGAAACCCAGGCCTTTGATCAAATCTTGGGGACCAGAAGATATAAAACCAAGGAAGAGTTGATTCAGGATTATTACATCGAAGGGATGCAGTTTTACCGTGCCGGAGATTTTCAAAAGACATCCGAGTATTTCCAGAAGATGATCGATACGTTGCCTTTCACTGAATAACCCCTCAGTCGCAATTCCTAATAATGGATTCCATGAAGAAAAAAGTTTTTCTGATTGACGGTAATTCCTTCTGTTACCGTGCATTTTACGCTATTAAAGGGCTGGCTACCTCTAAGGGTATGCCGACTAACGCGGTTTATGGTTTCATCACCATGCTCAACAAGCTAATTGCCGAACATCGGCCGGAGTACCTGGGGGTGGCTTTCGATCTAAAAGGGCCTACTTTTCGCCATCAAAGATATGCCGACTATAAGATCCACCGCAAACCCATGCCGGATGACTTAAGTATCCAGCTGCCGGTGGTCAAAAAGGTCCTGGGCGCTTATCATATTTCTGTTTTCGAGCAGCAAGGATACGAGGCCGATGATGTGATTGCTACTTTGGCTAAGATGCTCTGCGGACCTAAGCAAGATGTGTTTATCGTGACCGGAGATAAGGATATCCTGCAAATTGTCGGCGATTCAATCAAAATAATTAATCCGCACAAAGATAATACAATCTTAGGACCGGAGTGGGTCAAGCAAAAATATGGGGTAGCCCCAGAACAGGTTGTGGACATCATGGCCTTAGCCGGTGATCAGACTGATCATATTCCCGGAGTGCCCGGGATTGGGGAGGCTACCGCGGTTGAGCTAATTAGGCAATTCGGCTCTTTGGATCAGGTACTGGCCAAAGTAGATGAAATAAAAAATAAGTCGCGCTCGGCAAAGATTAAACAATTTAGTCAGCAGGCCCAAATGAGTAAAGAATTGGCCCAGCTTGAGTTAAGGGTTCCGGACTTAATTCAAAGGCCGCCCCAAGCCCTGCTTAAACAATTGGAGCTTGTTGAAGCTGACCAGCGAAGGCTGTTTAGCATATTCAAGGAATTAGAATTCAAGGGCTTAATGCAAAATGTGGCCCAAGATTTTGAGGAAAAGATCGATTATAAGATTGTTTCTGATGAAAAAGAAGTAGATGAAAATTTAGCAAAGATTGCTCGCTGTGATTGCTTAGGGTTATATCTCGGGACAGATCAAGCCAATCCGATGCTGGCTAAAATAACCGGAATAGCCTTTGCTTTTGGAAAAAATGAGATCGTTGGTTTCACGCCGCAAAAATCATTCTTTACCAAAGTTAAGCCAATTTTAGAAAGCGCTGCAGTGCAAAAGATCGGGCATAATTTAAAATACGCCAAGGTAATCTTATCTAACTACGGCATTACTCTTGGGGGTATAGACTTCGACACTATGTTAGCCGCCTATTTACTAAATCCCGCTAAATTAACATATAGCTTGGGTGAGTTGGCCTTAGAGTATCTTAACCGCAGGCTGGAACAATCCTCAGACGGATTTAATCCGCAATTGGCTGCGATCATCTTAAAATTGAGTAAAATACTTAAGCAGCAGTTAAAGCAAAATAATCTGCTTGCTTTGTTTAAGGATACTGAAGTTCCTTTAGTTGCGGTGTTAGCGGAAATGGAGCAGCAGGGAGTCTGCTTAGATAAACAACTGCTGTTACAAACCGCGCAGAAGTTTGATCAGAAAATAAAAAAATTAACTAAAGAAATCTACGCGCTGGCTGAAACCGAGTTCAATATTAATTCACCTAAGCAATTGAGCGTAGTCCTGTTTGAAAAATTACAATTACCTAAAATTAAACGCACCAAAACCGGGGCTTCTACCGATACCGAAGTACTCAAGAAACTTAGCGCGATGCACCCGATTGCTGATCAACTTTTGGAATTCAGAGAAATTTCGAAGTTAAAATCTACGTATCTTGACGGGATGCTTAAGCTTTTGCATCCGCGCACAGGCCGGATTCACACCTCTTTTAATCAAACCGGCACGGCTACCGGAAGGCTTTCTTCGCGCGGTCCCAATTTACAAAATATTCCGATTAAGACTGCGTTAGGCGCCAGCATCAGGCAAATCTTTATTCCCGGCCAAAAAGGCGATCTACTTTTATCCGCAGATTATTCGCAGATTGAACTAAGAATCCTGGCCCATTTGTCTGGAGATAAGAATCTAATCAGCGCTTTTAATCAAGACCGAGACATCCATGCCTTTACGGCTTCTTTAATCTTTGGCCAGGCCCAAGAAGAGATCTCGCGAAAAATGCGCGATACCGCCAAGACGGTTAACTTTGGCATTATCTATGGCATCAGCGCTTTCGGCTTGGCCCGGGACCTAAAGATTAACCAAGCCCAGGCCCAGGAATTTATCGAGTCCTACTTTAACCGCTATCCGGGAGTGAAAAGCTTTATCCAGCGGCAGATTGAAAAGGCACAGCGCAACGGGTTTGTGACTACGCTTTTAAATCGCCGGCGTTATATCCCTGAGATCAAAAGCCGGCAGGAGAACGTGCGCCAGTTTGCTCAACGGGTGGCGATTAATGCCCCGGTGCAAGGCTCAGCCAGCGACTTGATTAAAGCGGCGATGATAGAAATCTATCGCAGCTTAAAAGAGCAATGCCCCGGAACTAAAATGATTATTCAGGTTCACGATGAGCTAGTCTTCTCTTTGCCGCCTGAGGAACGGGATCTGGCTAAAGAGTTGATTGCGAGCAAGATGGAGAACGTAATCAAATTAAAAGTCCCGGTCAAGGTAGCGATTAAAACCGGGCCAGACTGGTTAAATATGGAATGAAGATTTTATTCTGCTCCAGTGAAGTGTTTCCTTTTGCAAAAACAGGCGGTCTGGCTGATGTCAGCGGGGCCTTGCCCGAAGCATTAGAAAAATTAGGCTGCCAAGTTAAGGTGGCCCTGCCTAAATATCGCGGTCTGCAAAACAAGGCCGGAAAATTAGGCCAGAATATAGAGGTCTATTTTATTGAAAACGAAAAATATTTTGACCGGTCCGGATTATACGGAACAGAGCAAGGGGATCATCCGGATAACTTAGAACGGTTTACGTTCTTTTGTCAAAAGACGTTAGAATTAATTAAACAGGCTGATTTTAAACCGGATATAATCCATTGTAATGATTGGCAGACGGCGCTGATCCCGGTTTATTTAAAAACAGTTTTTGCTAATGACCATTTTTTTAACGGGACAAAAACAATATTTACTATTCATAACCTGGCCTATCAGGGTCTTTTCCCCAGAGATAAGTTTGATCAGACCGGTTTGGACAAAGAGTTATTCAGTATCCGCGGCCTGGAGTTCTTCGGCAAGATTAATCTGCTCAAAGGGGGACTGGTTTTTTCCGATTTTCTAACTACGGTCAGTCCGACTTACGCTGAGGAGATTCAGACCTTAAAGTTTGGCTGCGGATTGGATGGTGTCTTAAGGGGCCGTAAGAAAGATTTAATCGGTATTATCAACGGTTTAGACACTAAAGTCTGGGATCCGCAAAATGATGATAAAATCTTTCAGCGATATGGGGAGCAAAGTTATGCCGATAAGGCCATTAACAAACTCGGTCTGCAAGACGAATTGGGATTAGTTGCAGATCAAAAGCTGCCGCTGATCGGGATGGTCGGGCGTTTAGCCGAACAGAAGGGAATGGAACTAGTTATCTCCACTATTGAACAACTGCTCGATTTGAAGTTACAAGTGGTGATTTTGGGTACCGGAGAACAAAGGTATCATCTATCGCTTGGGGAGCTCAGCAAAAAATTCAGTGGCCGGTTTTCAGTCAATTTACGCTTTGATGAAATGCTGGCGCATAAGATTTATGCCGGATCCGATTTTTTTCTGATGCCTTCTTTTTATGAGCCTTGCGGGTTGGGCCAGTTGATCGCTTTTAAATACGGGACCATCCCGATTGTGCACCAGACCGGGGGTCTGGCCGATACGGTTAGCGATTACGATCCCGGCTCAGGAGTTAGCAATGGTTTTGTTTATCATAAAAATACCGGGGCCCAGATGCTCAAAGCCATCGCCCGAGCCCAAGAATTGTATCAGCGCCCGCAACAACAGTGGCCTGAGTTAATTCGGCGGGTGATGGGTTACGATTTTTCCTGGGATAGTTCGGCAAAAAAATATATCAATTTATACAAAAATGTGCTCAGCGGCAGGCAGAATTAAAACTAAGATCAAGGTTTTGGGCTTGACCGGTTGCTTTGGTTCGGGAAAGACCACCTCTGCCGGAATGTTCAAGCGACTGGGGGCGGTGGTGATCGATGCCGATCAGACCTATCATCAGTTAATCGATTCAACCGGAGGGGTTTATAAAAAAATAATTTCTGTTTTTGGCCGTGATATTCTAACAACGCGGGGAGAGATTTGCAGGAAGAAGCTGGGTGATGAGGTTTTTGCCGAGCCCAAGTTGCTTAAAAAACTGATCCGGATCACTCATCCGGCAATTATCAGCAGCATCAAGCAGAGACTAAAAAGATTAAGCCGCAACCAAAAGCAAAGATTAGTTTTAGTAGATGCCCCGCTTTTAATCGAGGCGGGCTTACTAAACATTGTAGATACATTAATTGTTGTCAAAGCTAAGCAAGGCCTGATTGTTAAACGATTAAAAAAAGCTCAAGGGTTATCTAAACAAATGACAATCAAGAGGATTCGCTCCCAAGCCCCCTTATCAGTTAAGGTTAAACTAGCTGACTATGTGATCGATAATTCTGGGACGCTGGCGCAGACACGTAAACAAGTAAGAAAAATTTGGCAAGATTTAACCGTCTAAAACGGAGGAGAGTATGGAAATTACTAATTTGCAGAATATGAAGATTCCTGAGTTGAGTAAACTGGCCAAGGACTTTAAGATTAACGGGACCAGCGGCCTGAAGAAACAGGAATTGATCTTTAAGCTGCTGCAGGCTCAAGCCCAGAAGGAAGGCCGGATCTTCGGGGAAGGGATATTAGAAATCCTGCAGGATGGCTTTGGCTTCCTGCGCTCTCCTAATTATAATTATTTACCTTGCCCGGACGATATTTATATTTCTCCGTCACAGATTCGCAAATTTGCCTTACGAACGGGAGATACGGTCAGCGGCCAGATCCGCCCACCAAAAGAAGGGGAAAAATATTTCGCCATGCTTAAAGTAGAGGCGGTTAATTTTTCCGATCCGGAAGGGACCAAAGACAAAATTCTATTTGATAACCTTACTCCGCTCTATCCTAAAGATCGATATTTGCTGGAGGCCTCTGCAGATGGAATCTCCACGCGGATTATGGATTTAATTACTCCTCTGGGGAAAGGACAGCGGGCCTTAATTGTCGCTCCGCCCTACAGCGGCAAGACCGTGATTATGCAGAAAGTGGCCAATGCCATTACCGCCAATGCCCCTGAGGCAATGTTGATTATTTTATTAATAGATGAACGTCCGGAAGAGGTAACCGACATGGAACGTTCGGTCAAGGCCGAGGTGATCAGCTCTACTTTTGATGAGCCGGCCGAGCGGCACATTCAGGTGGCCGAGGTAGTCTTAGAGAAGGCCAAAAGGCTGGTTGAGCACAAAAAAGACGTAGTGGTTCTCTTGGACAGCATTACCCGTCTGGCCCGGGCCTATAATACAATCGCCCCGCATAGCGGAAAGATCTTGACCGGTGGCGTGGATTCCAGCGCCCTACACAAACCCAAGCGTTTTTTCGGCGCCGCCCGCAGCGTTGAAGAAGGAGGCTCATTAACCATTATCGCTACTGCCTTGATTGATACCGGCAGCCGGATGGATGAAGTTATTTTTGAAGAGTTTAAAGGCACCGGAAACATGGAATTGCAATTGGACCGCAACCTTTTCCAGCGTAGAATTTACCCGGCGATTGACATTAAACGCTCCAACACCCGCCGTGAAGAATTACTGCTGGATCCGGAAGAGCTAAAAAAGGTCTGGATTTTGCGTAAGGCCTTACATGACTTAAGCACAGTAGAGGCGATGGAGCTTTTGATTGGAAAAATCAGGAAGTTTAAGACGAATGCTGAGTTTTTGATGTCGTTGGATAAATTAAATTTGATATAGGAGGTTAAGATGAAACCAAAAATCCACCCAGAATATAAAGATACGACGATCACCTGCGCTTGCGGAGAGGTAATCCACACTCGCTCCACACGGCAAAACATCCGTGTAGAGATTTGTTCTAAGTGCCATCCCTTGTATACCGGAAAACAGAAATTTGTTGATTCCGCGGGCCGAGTAGAGAAGTTTAAGCGCAAATACGGCAATATCAAAAAATAACTGAAAACCAAATAGACCATAAGCATGTTTGAGCGTTTAGAAAAGATAAAGCAGCGCCACAAGACATTACAGGATCTTTTGGCTGCTCCGGAGACTTTAAAAGATAAAAGCCAGTACGCAAAGTGCGCTAAAGAATTTGCTGATTTGTCTGAGATTGTAAAAAAACATCAGCGCTATCAGGCCATCGGCCGTGAATTGGAACAAACTAAGGTGCTTTTGGAAGATCCTCAGCATCAACAGGATCAGGAATTCATCGATCTGGCTAAAGCGGAAGCAGCGGAACTTAAACAACAGCAGCAAAAGTTAAAGCAGGAATTAGAAGACTCGCTCATTGCCGAGGAAAGCGGGGCCAATAAGAACATTATTGTAGAGATCAGGGCCGGGACCGGGGGAGACGAGGCCGCCTTGTTTGCCGCTGATTTATACCGGATGTATAGTAAGTATGCCGCCAACTCAGGATGGAAAATGGAGCTTTTAAGTTCCCGGCCAACAGCAATTGGCGGGGTTAAGGAAATTGTTTTTTCCTTACAGGGCAAAGACGCCTACTTTAAGTTGAGACATGAAAGTGGAGTGCATCGCGTACAACGGGTCCCGGCAACCGAGACTCAAGGACGGATACATACCTCGGCGGTCTCAGTCGCTGTTTTAGCTGAACCTGAGGAAGTAGAAGTCAAGATCGAACCTAAAGATATTAGAGTGGATCTCTATCGTGCTACCGGCCCGGGTGGACAGGGCGTAAATACCACTGATTCTGCGGTCAGGCTTACGCATCTGCCTTCGGGGCTGGTGGTCAGTTGTCAGGATGAGCGCTCACAGCTAAAAAATAAAGTCAAGGCCATGCGTGTCTTGAGGGCCCGGCTGTTAGATAAGATTCAGACAGATCAGAAAGATCAGATCAGCCAGACCCGTAAGTCACAAGTGGGCTCAGGGGATCGCAGTGAGAAGATTCGCACTTATAACTTTCCGGATCGCCGGGTTACTGATCACAGGATCGGTTTGACTGTGCATAAGTTAGAATCGGTTTTGAACGGCGGACTGGAGGAGATCACCGCGGCCTTAGTCCTTGAGGACAAGAAACGACGGCTTAAACTATGAATAACCGCTTAGGATTGCTTAAAGCAGGATATAATTTCTTGTCGCAAAGCGGCATTGCCAATGCTCAAGGAGAAAGCGAACTCTTTCTTGCGCATGTGCTGGGTTGCGCCCGGATTGAGCTCTATCTTGATAATGTTCAGGTTTACGCCCCAAAACTAAGGCGTTTTTGGGGGCTATTGTCTGAGCGGGCGGATGGTTTGCCATTACAATATCTACTGGGAACTACAGAATTCATGGGGCTGCCATTTAAGGTCAGACCGGGCGTGTTTATTCCCCGGCCGGAAACTGAAGTTTTGGTAGAAACTGTGCTTCGGCTGAAAGATAGTTTTAGTAAAATCCTAGACACAGGTCTAGCCCCGAAAATCCTAGACACAGGTCTAGCCCCGAAAATCCTAGACCTAGGTTGTGGCAGTGGGAATATTGCCATAAGTTGCGCGAAGTATTTGAGTAATGCCAAAATTTTTGCTTGCGATATATCTGATTCTGCTTTAAAATTGAGCCAGGAGAACGCCCTTTTAAACCGGGTCAACATTTCTTTAGTTAAAAGCTACTTATTCAATGCCTTTAAGAAAGATCGGCAGTTCTCTTTAATCGTCAGCAACCCGCCTTATATCAAAACAGCGCAGATTTCGCAGCTGCCTCGCGAATTAAATTATGAGCCTAAGCTGGCTATTGACGGCGGTCCAGACGGGCTGGACTATTACCGGATGATTATAGCCCAGGCTTCTGAGTATTTACAGACCCAAGGTGTTTTGGTTTGTGAGATTGGCGAAGAGCAAAAACAGCCGATCATTGAGATTTTAACAAAACACCCCGGGCTGATGTTTTCTTCAATAACGCAGGACTACAATCAAAAATATAGAGTATTGATTGCGCAAAAGAAGCAGGAGCTATGGACAAACTAATTATTGAAGGAGGAAAAAAGCTTAACGGCCTGGTCCAGATTAGTGGCGCTAAAAATGCGGCTTTACCTATTTTAGCGGCGACATTGCTCACTGATGAGTTGTGTGTTATTAAAAATGTGCCTAATCTGCGCGATGTTCAGACGATGGTTAAGATTTTACGTAGCTTAGGGGTCAAGACCCAGTTTCAAGATAGCCGGGTTATCGTTGAGCCCACTAAATATAACAACATTACCGCCGACTACAAATTGGTCAGTACGATGCGGGCCTCAATCTGTGTGCTCGGACCACTTTTAGCAAAGCAGAAGTTAGCCCGGGTATCCTTGCCCGGAGGCTGCGTAATCGGACCACGACCAATTGATTTACACCTGAAAGGTTTAAGTGGCTTGGGCGCGAAGATAAAGATTGAGCATGGATATGTTATTGCGGACGGAAAAAAGTTAAAAGGAGCCAGGATTTATCTAGGCGGGCCGTTTGGTTCATCAGTTTTGGCTACTGCTAATGTTATCATGGCGGCCACGCTGACACCGGGAAAAACGATCATTGAGAATGCGGCCTGTGAGCCGGAGATTGTTGATTTGGCTAATTTCTTAGTCAAGATGGGAGCTAAGATTAAGGGCCAGAACACGCACACAATTGAGATCGAGGGCGTACAGAAACTACACGGCGTCGAACATCAAATCATTAACGACCGCATTGAGGCCGGGACCTATATTTTAGCCTGCGCGATGACTAAGGGTGAGATCACTATTAAGGGCGTATGCATCGGGCATTTGGGGGCATTAATTGATAAATTAAGGGATGTCGGTGTAGTGATTAAAAATATAGGTGACGCCATACATGTTAAGTCGTCCAAAAGACTCAAGCCCGTGGATATTACTACCTTGCCTTTTCCGGGCTTTCCCACCGACCTGCAGGCTCAAATGATGGCTTTGATGTCGGTCTCATCCGGCATTAGTGTGATTACGGAAAAGATTTATCCCGAGCGGTTCATGCACATTAGCGAATTAAGCCGGATGGGCGCCCAAATTATGAAAGAAGGCTCAAGCGCAATTATCAAGGGGACGGCCAAATTAAGCGGCGCTCCGGTGATGGCCTCAGACCTGCGGGCCTCGGCCAGCCTGGTTTTAGCCGCTTTGGTGGCCCAAGGCAAGACTGAGATTTCAAGAGTTTATCATTTAGACCGTGGCTATGAAAAAATGGAAGAGAAGCTTTCCGGTTTGGGAGCAAAGATTTGGAGAGAAAAAGAATAAGAAAGAAAGGGAGTAGGCGATGGCTGTAAAGATTAGATTGAAGAGACTAGGCACAAAAATGAAGCCGCATTCAAGAATTATTGTCTGTGATGGCTTGAGGGCCCGCGATGCCCGGGAAATTGCCAATTTAGGCTATTATGATCCTTCAAAAAATCCACCGTTGGTAAAAATTGATCGGGTCAAAGCGCAGCAGTGGTTGCAAGCGGGAGCAGTGCCTAGTGATACCGTGAGGAGCCTGTTAAAGAAAGAGGGTCTAGTTTAACGGTACCTTTTTGCGTATTGAGCGGGCAATGGTTTGCGCTATTAAAGGGACCAGGTCCGCATATTGGGTGTATAATCCGGCGAGACCAGGTCCTCTTGGCTAAAGGTGGTTCAGTGAAAATAGATGTAATTACGATTTTCCCGAAGATGTTTGGGCCGGTATTAAACGAATCGATTATTAAGCGGGCGCAAAAAAAAGGTTTAGTCCGAATCGGGATTCATGATTTAAGAGAGCACGCTATTAATCGGCAGCGCAAAATTGACGACCGTCCTTTTGGCGGCGGCCCGGGAATGGTATTTCGGCCTGAGCCGATTTTCTCTGCGGTGGCTAAGCTTAAAGGCAAACGCAGCAGTAGCGCAGTGATGACAATTCTCTTAACACCTCAGGGCAAAAAGCTTGATCAGCGCTTGGCTAAGCGGCTTGCTAAATATAAGCATCTGATCCTGATCTGTGGTCATTACGAAGGAGTCGATCAGCGGGTCGGCGAAAAATTGGCCGATACCGAGATCTCTATTGGCGATTTTATATTGACCTGCGGAGAGTTGCCGGCCATGGTGCTGATTGACAGTGTAGTGCGTTTGATTCCCAAGGTCTTAGGTAAAGCCGAATCGACAGTTGCTGAGTCATTTAACCAGGGGCTCTTAGAATATCCGCAGTACACACGGCCGGCCGTATTTCAGGGGATGAGTGTTCCGGAGGTCTTGCTTTCCGGTAACCATCGCCTAATTGAAGACTGGCGTAAAGCTAAGGCTGTGGAGGCAACCAGAAAAAAAAGACCGGACTTATTAAAAATGGGTAGGAAAGGAGCAATTACAAGATGAAACAAATCAATATGGTTGAAGCCGCGCATCTAAAAAAAGATTTGCCTGAACTTAGAGTCGGCAGCGCAGTCAGGGTACATGTCAAGATTCGCGAAGAAGATAAGGTCAGGATTCAGGTTTTTGAAGGCACCTTGATTCGCAAACGTGGCCGGGGCACCAATCTAACCTTTACGGTACGCAAGGTTTCCTACGGTGAAGGATTAGAGCGGACTTTTCCGCTTAATTCCCCATCAGTCGATAAAATCGAAGTAATTAGTAAAGGTCGGGTCAGAAGAGCCAAATTATATTATTTAAGAAAGAAAATTGGCAAAAAGACAAAAATCGCCCAGTAATTGGAACAGGCATAATGCGAAATTAAGAAGATATGAGCGGCGCCTGTTTCCTAAAAAGTTTAAGCTGATCGCCGGAGTAGATGAGGCTGGACGCGGTCCCTTAGCCGGCCCGGTGGTGGCCGCGGCCGTGATCCTGAAAAATTATTCGTTTGCGAACAGGATTTTTGATTCCAAGAAGCTTTCTTTTGTAAAACGCCGGGACGCCTTTCGAGAAATAACGCGCCAGAGCTTCATTGGCATCGGAATCATACCTAATCTTGTGATTGACCGGGTGAATATCCTTCAAGCGACTATTTTGGCAATGAAACAGGCCCTGCAGGCCTTAAGCGTATCAGCTGAGTTTGCTCTGATTGACGGTAGATTTAATGATGGATTGCTACCAGTCCCATATCGCACTGTTGTTAAGGGGGATCAGCTAAGTCTCTCCATCGCCTCAGCCTCAATTGTGGCTAAGGTCCTCAGGGATGAGTTGATGAGTTATTATTCCGTTGTTTACCCGCGTTATCAGTTTAGTTCCAATCGCGGGTATTACTCCAAAGCCCACCTGCGGGCAATCAGAAAATACGGGATTACACCCATTCATCGCCACAGTTTTTATCCAGTCAGCAAGTTTGTAAAGTTTAAAAGATAAGGAGGTGGACTGATGCAAAAAAGAGGATGGCCCAGTGAAGAAAGAAGGAAGTTCGCGCGTTTAGAGACTTCCGTAGACGTAAGCTATACTATAATTGGCAAGCCGGGCGGGATAGATGTGTTTTCAAAAAATATCAGCGCCGGCGGTCTCTGTTTAGTATTGGATCAGGTCTTTCCTGCGGATACACCTCTGCAATTGTTGATTAAGGTCCCGGATTTAAAAGACCCGATCCATGCCTTAGGCAGAGTGGTCTGGCAGCGCAAAATCAAAGACGGGGCAGAAGAAAAGTATGATACCGGGGTTGAATTTACGGGGATCAGTGATTTCGATCGCTTTAATCTCAATCGTTATGTCTCTGAGCATATCGACCATAACAATAAACCTTAAAAAGGATGGTGGCTAATGGAAGAGAAAAAGATTGGCGTAGTCACACATTATTTTGGGCACATCGGTGTGGGCATAATTAAGGTTGAGGCAGAGGGGATTAAGGTTGGCGAGACCTTGCATTTTAAGGGCCACACCAGCGACTTCCAGCAGACAGTGAGCGCATTAGAGATTGAGCATAAACAAGTCCAGGAAGCCAAAGTAGGCGAGCAGGTCGGTTTGAAAGTTAATGAGCATGTGCGGGAACATGACCTGGTATTTAAGGTAACAGGGTAAAAAACGTTTTTTGGTTAAACAGCTAGTTGAGCGCGTAGCCGCGTAGCCGCGAAGCGAGCGAGTGAATGTCTGGAAAAATCGTCTTGGATTTAGAGACTAAAAAGAGCTTTGGCCAAGTGGAAAACCGGCGCTTAGATTTGATGGGCGTTTCGGTGGTGGGGATTTACTCATATTCAGAAGGCCAGTACAAGAACTTTCTAGAAAAAGACTTAAACCTGCTGGAGCCGTATCTCAAGGCAGCGGAATTCATTATTGGTTTTAATATTATTAAGTTTGACTTTCCGGTCTTACAGCCATACTTTAATTTTGATCTGACTCAACTTAAAAAATTGGATATTTTCACTGAAGTCGAGAGCTACTTAGGCCACCGCTTGGGGCTAAACGCCCTTGCCCAGGCCACGCTTAATCACGGAAAAAGCGCCACCGGCCTGGATGCGCTCAAATATTTCCGCGCCGGGGAGATTGATCAGCTGATTAAATATTGCCAACAGGACGTGCAAGTTACGCGCGAACTTTATGAATACGGGAAGACCCGAGGTCATCTGCTTTATCGTCGGGCTTTAAGGCTGGAGACGATTCCGGTCAGCTGGGCCCAAGGTCAAACAGTCAGCGGGCTAATCGAAGTGGCCTTCCGGGAACACCGGACACTGGAAATTGAATATTCTTCAACCAATGCCCAAGACGGAAGACGCCGCCGCCAAATCGATATTTATGCTTTAGAATTGGGAAGAATAGTGGGTTTTTGTCATTTGCGTGTAGCTCTGCGCACTTTTAATATCCGCAGGATCTTGTCCGCTAAATTAACCGAACGTCAATACAGCATCCCTTCCGATTTCAACTCTAAATTCGCTTAAAAGGAATAAAAAAGTTAAAATTAAAACCGTATCAGCGAAGAGAATGCAGCAAATAGACCGGATTGCTGTGGCCAGATTTGGGATTCCGGCCGTAGTCTTGATGGAAAACGCCGGCCGGGTGAGCGCTGTTTGCGCACTAAAGATGTTAAGAGCCGGTCAGACTAAAGTAGTAATTTTTTGCGGGCCCGGGAATAATGGCGGCGATGGTTTCGTCTGCGCCCGACACCTAATCAATTGGGGGCTAAAAGTTAAGGTCTTCTTCTTTGGCCGCAGTAGAAAAATGCCGAATGCAGCCAAGATCAATTATCAAATTCTGCGTAAGCAAGGGCTGAATGTTGTTGCTAATAATGCAGCTGCTTTAAAGAGTACATTAAAAAAGTGCGACTTAGTGGTTGATGCCATTTTTGGCATTGGGTTAAAAAGTAATCTGCGCCAGCCTTACGCCGAAGTGATCAGTTCTATTAATGCGGCGGCAAAACCGACCCTTTCCTTAGATGTCCCTTCGGGGATTGATGCGACCTCAGGCCGTGTCTGTGGAGTAGCGATAAAGGCCAAACACACTGTTACTTTTAGTTTGGTAAAAAAGGGGTTGACCTGCTCACCGGCTAAAGCATATGTTGGCAAATTGACTGTAGCCGATATTGGTCTGCCCGCCCAGCTTATAGCAGGGTAGGCGGGTGTGCCCCGTCCTAGCTTATGAGATGGCAGGCTGGCCTGCCCAGAAAAGTTTATGGAAAGTATTGACATTACCATTATCGGAGCGGGAATCATTGGCTTGGCCGTGGCCGATAAGCTGGCTGGAAAAAATCGCTCAATTTATGTTTTGGAGACGCTTGCAGGCTTCGGTCAGGAGGCCTCAAGTAGAAACAGTGAAGTCATCCATGCCGGGATTTACTATCCGCCCAACAGCTTAAAGGCCTTGGCTTGCGTAGAGGGTAATCGCCTGACCTACGAAATTTGTCAGAACAATAATATTGCTTACAAGAAATTAGGCAAATTAATTGTGGCCTCAACAGCTGCAGAAATCAGGCAATTAGAGCAGTTGCAGCAAAACGGGCAAAATAACGGTGTGTCCGGCCTGGAAATTCTGGATCGCCAGGCGATTAAAAGATTAGAGCCTGCTGTAGAGGCCCAGGCTGCGCTCTATTCTCCGGAAACCGGGATAGTTGATTCACATAACCTGATGCGGTATTTTTTTCAACAAGCTCAAGCGGCGGGGGTGGAATTCGCCTGGCGGACTGAGGCTGCCCGGCTTAGCAAGGATAAACAAGGCTACACAGTCTTTGTGCGTGATGCCGACGGTTCTGATTTTAGCTTTTCTACCAAGATCCTAATTAATTGCGCCGGTCTCAACAGCGCGAGCCTGGCTGATTCGGTAGGTATAGATATAAAAAAGAAGCGCTATTTACTCAAGTATTGCAAGGGTCAATACTTTCGTCTCAGTAACGCCAAAAGCGCTTTGGTTAAACGTTTAATTTACCCGGTTCCGGATTCCAGCGGTGTGTCTTTAGGGATTCACGCTACGCCTGATTTAGACCAGGGCTTGCGTTTAGGCCCGGACGCCAGCTACATTGAAAAAGACGCAGTGAATTATGATATCGACCTTACTCAGCGAGCTAAATTTGCTCAAGATGCGGGCAGGTTCTTGCCTTTTATTGAGGTTGATGATCTAACCGCTGATACCGCCGGCATTAGAGCAAAGTTGCAAGGCCCAAATGAGGATGTTAGAGACTTTGTGATTTGCCATGAAGAAGATAATGGTTTTCCGGGTTTTGTGAATCTTATCGGCATTGACTCTCCAGGCCTTACTTCGGCTGCATTTATTGGCGGTTATGTAGAGAAAATCGTATCCGGGTTACTCTGAATATTTTAGATTATGCGCACCGGTATTGCTAATTTACCATTGCATTATGGGCAGGCCCCGCGTTGGCTGTTCAGCCGGATGAGCGGCCTGGCTCGGGAGATTGTTTACGCAATTGTCAAAGAACACGGCGCCGATGAGTTCCTGAACCGGATCAGTGACCCATTTTGGTTTCAGGCCTTTGGCTGCTGTTTAGGTTTTGATTGGCACTCCAGCGGCCTGACTACTACGGTTTGCGCAGCGTTAAAAGCGGGACTACAAGACACTGGCCGGGAGTTAGGGCTTTACTTTGCCGGGGGCAAGGGGGCCACTTCACGTAAGACTCCGGAAGAAATTGATCGGATTGGCCAGGCCCGTTTAATTGATGTTGTTCCCGATAAACTAATTTATGCCAGTAGAATGTCAGCCAAGGTAGATAATGCCGCCTTACAAGACGGCTACACTCTTTACCAGCATATGTTTATTTTTACCAAGCAGGGAAAGTGGTCGGTGGTCCAGCAAGGGATGAATCGCCAATCTCGATATGCTCGACGCTACCATTGGCTGAGTGAGACGCTCAACGATTTTGTCTGTGAGCCGCATCATGCGGTTTGTTGCGACCAAAAACACAAGACCTTGAATATGGTCGCCCAGGAGAGTCAAAGCTGCCGCAGGCGTAGCGCCGATTTGAGCGCGCTTAAACCGGAAAAGGTATTAGCCGGATTAAATAAGTTGCGGCTCAGCTCGCGACATCCGGTTTCTTTGGACGACATCCGGCCGGAGAATTTAAAACGGATACTTTTGAAGACTTATCTGCGTCAGCCGCAAGACTTTGAGCAATTATTAGGCACACCCGGAGTGGGGCCCAAGACTATCCGGTCGCTAGCGTTAATTTCTGAGTTGATTTGGGGCTTGAGTCCTTCTTTTCGCGATCCGGTACGTTTTAGTTTTGCTCACGGTGGCAAAGACGGCCATCCTTATCCGGTCAACAGGAGCGGTTACGACCGCACTATTCAGATTCTTAAACAGGCCGTGGCCGAGGCAAAAGTCGGCCAAGTGCAAAAGTTTAAAGCGCTGCAGCGCTTAAATAAATTTTAGAAATGAAAAATAAGGAAGTAGCCCAGATCTTTCGTCAAATCGCTGAGATTTTAGAGATTCAGGATCAAAATCCGTTTCGCATTCGGGCCTATCTGAAGGCTGCACAAAATATTGAGTCGCTGCCTCAAGCCGTGGAAGACTTAGCAGCCAAAGAGGCGCTGGAGCAAATCCCCGGAATCGGTCAGGACTTAGCCGAGAAAATAAAGGAGATTGTCAACACCGGCAAGCTTAAATTTTATCAAGAGCTTTGCGACAATATACCGGAAGGGCTGACTATTTTGATGTCTGTGCCCGGAGTAGGACCTAAGACCGCCAAGACCCTATATGACAAATTAAACGTCAGAAGTCTAAAACACTTAGAACAAGCGGTGTCGAAGCATCAGATCAGGGATTTGCCCGGGTTTAAAGAAAAAACAGAAGAGAATATTCGCCGGGGGATCGCCTTAGTTAAAAAAGCTAAAGAAAGAATGCCTTTGGCGCAGGCTAAGGCCATAGCGGATGAGTTTACCGGCGCCTTAGCAAAACTAAAGGAAATCAAGCAAATTGAGCCGGCCGGATCATTAAGGCGCAAGAAAGAAACGGTCAGAGACATTGATATCCTGATTACATCTGTGCGGCCAAAAAAAGTTATGGATGTTTTTACCCAGTTGCCACAAGTAAAACGGGTGTTAGCAAAAGGCGCGACAAAATCCAGCATTTTGAGCCAGAATGATATCCAGGTCGATCTGCGTGTGGTCGAGCCGAAAAGCTTTGGGGCGGCATTATTATATTTTACCGGGTCTACACAGCACAATATCAAACTGCGTCAGTTAGCGATCAAGCAAGGCTTAAAGATTAATGAATATGGAGTATTTAAAAATAAAAAATGGCTAGCCGGAAAGACTGAACAGGAAATATACAGGCAGCTTAAACTCGACCCGATACCCGCGGAGCTGCGTGAAGACAGGGGTGAAATTGAGGCGGCACAGAATAGTGCCTTACCCAAACTAGTCGAGTTCTCATCAATCAAGGGGGATTTACATCTGCATTCTCGCTGGAGTGACGGCACGGTCAAGATTGAAGATCTGGTTCGGTCCGCGGCGGCCATGGGCTATCAGTATATTGCAATTTGCGATCACTCGCAATCAATAAAAATTGCCAATGGCTTAAGTATTGATCGTTTAAAGAAACAGAGCGAACTTATTCATAAAATAAATAAAAAATTAAAAGGTTTTCGAATTTTATCCGGCAGTGAGGTGGATATCAAGTCAGACGGCAGCTTAGACTACCCGGATAGAGTATTAAAGCAGCTGGATATCGTCGTCGCCGCTATCCACACTGGTTTTAAGCAAAGCCGGCAACAGCTGACTCAGCGGATGATCTCGGCAATGGAAAATAAATATGTCAGCATCATCGCCCATCCATCGGGCAGGCTGTTAGCTCAGCGTGAGCCTTATGCTTTAGATATCGAAGCGGTATTGAAAAAGGCCGCTGAGACTAATACGTTTATGGAAATCAGCGCCTTTCCTGATCGATTGGATTTGATCGATGTTAACTGTCGCCGGGCGCAGGAATTAGGGGTGCGGATGTCGATTAACACTGACGCCCATACCCTTGAGCATTTACAATTTATGCCGTTAGGGGTTACGGTTGCCAGGCGGGGATGGCTGCAGAAGCAAGACCTGATCAACACCCTGCCCTTGGAAAAACTGCTCCGGGCAATCAAGCAAAAGCGAGACAAATGACTGACTCAGGGTCTGACTCACGCGGACTGACTTTTGCTCGGTGTTTTTGTTCTTTGTTGAATGCTGGTGTGCGTCTCGCGGCCTGCAATTTTTTGCCGAGTTGTGGCATTTACCACTCGCTTCGCTCGTGGCCTGCTAAACTGTGAATTTAAGGAGAGGCAGTTCGCAAATTTGGCGGAATTCCCTCGTAAGAATATAATTGGGTGAGTTCTCGGTCAGTTCCGCCATTTGCTCACTGTAAATGCTCACAACTCTATTGCCAATAAATTGCTGATGGCCGCTTAGCCGCCCACCAGCATTTAAATGCAAAAACAGCTCGCATGTGCAATCATCGATGTTGGCGAGGGGTGGCGAGGGTGCTAGCTTTCGGCGCGCAGTGAGAGAAAACACAGATAGTATAAGTTTCTTGTCTGCCTTCGGCAGCCAGGGACTGTAATCTAGGGCCCTTGTCTAAAGGAGGGCAAGGCCCACCCCTTTAGGGGAACGAGCACCGAAAGCGCACCCGAGACAGGACCCCGAGCCCTGTATAGATAGAGAAGAAGAGAAGAGATGCTGACAATTAAAGAGATAAAAGAGGTGTTGAGGCGGGAGCGGATCGGGATCAGCAAGTACCGCGGGCAGAATTTTCTGGTTGATCAGAACATCCAGAAAAAACTGATTCAAGCCACCCGGATCAACCCGACCGATCAGGTCCTGGAAATTGGCCCGGGCTTAGGCGCGCTGACCGAAGATTTAGCTAAACAGGCTCAAGAGGTCATCGCGGTGGAGAAGGACAAAGGGTTATTCAAAATATTACAACGCAATCTAAACAAATATAGCAGCCTTAAGTTTATGCGCGCGGATATTTTAGATGTCAACATCAATAAGATTACTGAGGCGGACCTAAAAGTAATCGGGAATCTTCCCTATTATATCAGCACCCCGATTATCGGATGTTTATTAGAGGAGCAGAGAAAGAATATTGCTGAAATATTTATTACTGTGCAGCGTGAAGTCGGAAAGCGCCTGGTAGCTGAAACCAGGACCAAGGATTATTCTTCTTTGAGTATCATGGTCCAATACTTTACCGATGCCAAAATTCTTTTTGCTATCCCTAAGAAGGCCTTTTATCCCCAACCTCGGGTAGATTCGGTGTTTGTCCGTTTAGCAGTGCTACCACAGCCGCGGGTGCAAGTCCATCAGCAGGAGCAGTTCTTTAAGATTGTCCAGGCCTGTTTTCAGCAGCGCCGCAAAACCATGGCCAATTCTTTGGCTCATCGATTAGTTGATATTGAAAAAGAACAAATAGCTTGCGCCTTAAAACAGGCCGGCATTGATCCTCAGCAACGGCCGGAGACTGTTGCTGTTGAGGGCTTTGCTGAGCTTGAGCATTGTTTTTACAAAAGGGGGTATGCAATTGGCTGATCAGTTATCTTGGTTGAGAGTCCAGGGTACGCAGATCATTGAACAAAATGGTCGCCCGGTCTTTTTGCGCGGAGTAAATTTGGGCTGCTGGTTGATGATGGAAGGATATATCTTGCACGGGCGAAATTTCGCCGCGCATCTTTTAAAACAAGATTTTGCGCGGGTAAACGGGAAAAAAGAATTAGCCAACTTCAAGCAGCTGTTCCGCCAAAATTACATCACTGCCTCCGATATTAAGCGCATAAAAAATCTGGGCGCTAATTGTATCCGGGTGCCGTTTAATTATCGCTTGGTTGCGCAAGAGCGGGCCTGGAATTATCTGGATCGCCTAATCAGCTGGTGCCGAAAATTAAGGATTTGGCTGATCTTAGATTTGCACGCCGCCCCCGGGGCACAGAACCCGGATTGGCATAGCGACTCTGAGGGCCGGGCATTATTCTGGAATGAAAAGAGAAACCGGGAGTTATATTTTAAGGTCTGGCGTGAGATTGCCGCGCGCTACAAAGATGAACCGACTATTGCCGGGTATGATGTCTTAAATGAAGCCGTAATCAAAGACCATAAAGTTTTGCTCCGGCTTTATCAACAGGTGACAAAAGAGATCAGAAAAGTAGACCAGAAGCATATCTTATTTTTGGAGGCCAACCATTATGGCCAGCAATTAAGACCTTTAGGCCGGCCCAAAGACAAAAACACAGCCTATAGTATCCATGTTTATCTTCCGATTAACTTTACCTTTAACTTCCAGCCGCACTTAAGGTATCCCGGATATATTGACGGCCAATACTGGAACCGGCAAAAAATCCAACAGGTCATCAGCGGTTATCAACAGTTAGCGCAAAAGTGGCAGGTGCCGATTTATGTTGGTGAATTCGGTATCAATTACCGTTCGCCAAAATATTATGGGGAATTAAGATTCTTGGAGGATCTCTTGGCCGCATTTAAAAAATGCGGTTTTCACTGGACTTATTGGACCTATAAGGCCGTGGCCGGGGGGATTTATCCCGACGGAATTTATCAGTATTTACCCAATGCGCCCTGGGTCAGGCGGGAGGGGCCAATCTCAGGCTGGGAGAATTTTATCCAGCTTTGGCCGACCAATAAAAAGCAAATCGCTGCTTCTTGGCAAACGGAAAAATTTACCGAAAACAAATATATCAGCAAGCTGCTCTCTAAATATGCGCACTGAAAAAATAGAACTAAAACATAAACAATTGCTTTTCTCCAGGATGAAACAGATCAATATCCCGATCTCCGAATACAGCTTTGCCAACCTCTATCTATTCAGAGATCTGCATAATTTTGAGTTGGTCCTTGATCGGGAATTATTTATCAAGGGTAAAAGCTATGACGGGTTTAGTTATCTGATGCCGACCAGTGACATTTCAAAAATTGATCAGGGATATTTAAAAAGTCTGTTAACAGGCGTAGATTTTTTATTCCCGATTCCTGAGCAGTGGCTGAATGCATTTAAGCTGGATCAGTTTCAGCGTTCATTTAATGCCGGTGAATCTGATTATATCTATTCCGTGAAAAAAATGGCCACTTATCAGGGCCGCAAGTTGCATAATAAACGTAATCTGCTGAAACAGTTTACCACGCTCTATAAACACCAAGCTCAACCCTTAACCGCGGAGAGAATCGACGATGCCCTGGCTATTTTAGAAGACTGGCAAGAACAGATGCCTGATCCTAAAGAAGTTACTGATTACTATCCTTGCCTGGAGGCCTTGAAGATGAATGAGGAATTGGTGCTTTGCGGCGGCATATATTATGTTAATGACCAGCCGGCCGGATTTATCCTCGGTGAAGAATTAGGCAGCGATACGTTTGTGCTTAATTTTGCCAAGGCCAAAAAGCAGTTCAAGGGCATCTATCAATACATGTATAATAACTTCGCCGGGATTTTACCCGCCAAATACAAGTACTTTAATTTCGAAGAAGACCTAGGCAAGGAACCCTTGAAAGCCGCCAAATCATCCTACCGGCCCGACGCCATGCTCAAAAAGTACCGTCTCTCCCTCAAGTAGGACCAGGTCCCAATTCAATCGGGAAGCTGAGCCAAACTCAATCGGGAAACTGTCCCTCCGAGGTCTCAAGATTACTCTTGAGGCTGCTTTGTTTTAGGTATATAATTGAAGTGTAAAATATGAAGGAGGCGAGAAAAATGAACAGGGAAACTGTGCATAAGTGGATAAATATTTTAGGTGTATATTTTATAGTCATGGCTATTATTGAGATTGCTTTTGCCTTAAGAGGAATGGCCAGTTCATATGATCCTGTGTTTGTCTACTCTGGCATAGGCAGATTCATCAATGCTGCACTGTTTTTTTATATCGGGTGGGGCCTTACAGTTTTAAACAAAAATGCCTTGGATTGGGGCTTATTTGTCATCGCCCTGAGTTTAGTTATTATTGGATATGACGCATATCAAATAAATAAACATTCCAATAACTTGCAGCAACAGATTAAATATTTTGATGTGGCCGAATATGACTGGGCAAGCAGCCGCCAGTATGCAGAAGCAGAAGATTTTTATGCTCGATTACAGATGGAAATTCCTCAAGTTATAGAACGTAAATTTAGTGTGAGCGGAGAAGAAATGAAGAACTTGATGCTTCAACAACAGCGCTCATTCTTCATTAAAAAGTTTTTTATTGCCCTACAAATAGTTCTGTTATGCGGTATATTTATTTTTCTCTCCCTTCCGGAAGTCCGCGACCAATTCTAAGCGTAAAAGAATCAGCTCACCCTGGCCTGCCAATTTGACCTACCGTTAATCTTGCCTAACCTCTTTGCGGAGTGTTTTTGTTTAGCGTGCCCGTTTTGTTTATAAGCGAGCGGGAACTCGGGGGGTGTTCTGTGAATGGGAGGATCCACACCGGGCGGAGGGGCCCATGAGCAGAAGCACCCCCCGAGTCAACCGCTCGCCTGAAGAAAGACAGGACCCCGAGCCATGTGGGGCAAAACGAGCGGTCCCGCGTGAGTTAGCTCCGAACCAACCATTGCTGTTGCACTTGTGGCGGTTTAGTGTTAAAATAAAGGGCAAAAGAGGGAAGTAAATGCTCGAGCTCGTCTCTTATACGATTATGTTTGTTATCCTGATTTGGGCGGCGCTTTATATCTCCAACCTGTTTACCCGCACCAGATCAATAGAGCGCACCACTCAGAAAGCATTAGTCTACTTCTTGGTCTGCGCGATCGTCATCGGCGTTGTTTCTTTGGTGCGTGGCTTGACCGATCTCTCATTGGAAAATAAGACCTTAGGCCCGATCCCGCAACGCGATTATTCGTTAGAAATGTACGCGTTATCTCCGGATAGCAGGTGGCTGATCTTGAATTTCTCCCAGGCCGGATTTCTGGTCTATGACCTGGAACAGGGTTTAAGAGAAAAGTTGGTTATCGCGGGTGAGCTCCTGGCTGAAGATGCCGGAAGATATGATACTTACTGGAAAGATGGAAAATGGTTATTTCTTAAAGGCAGTTCCTCTAATAAATTCTATCTGCTGCAACTTCAGTCGGGAAACTGTGCCCTGCATCAGTTAACACCACAGGATCATTCCATGTTACAGCATCACCAGGTGGCTCAAGAAGTTTCCGGCCCAGGCGGAATAACAGCGGAAAGCTATTATTTTCCTGGTATCGATTATGCGCAACATTCCTTTGAGGTGCCCGGCAGAAGCTACTTCGTCAAGATACCCGCAGAACAGCAATTTTGGCAGAGTTCATATAAAGACTTATGGCGGTTGAGTGATTTGTTTAGGTCGGACATGGAGCAAACAGGAAGTGGCGGGCTTTTTATTCAGGTCTTTTATCGCGGCCTAAAAGTTACCCGTCACGGACCCAAAATGGACTTTCCGGAAATTTTAAAGCCGGGACTGGGACATGCCTCTATTTCGCCGGACGAAAGGCACATATTTTATAGAATAGGCTGGTTGGGCCCGAATCTTTTGGGTCCAGGCCTAAGCCAGCTGTATTGTTTAAACACAGAGACTAGGCGCTCAGCTAGAATCGATGATAATTTTTGCGATTATAATCCGGTATTAATGCTTTGGTCCGCGGATAGCAAAAAATTTATCTATCTGAGGAATGATAATGGGAATATCGAGTTAAGAGCGGTAATCGTGCCTGAGGCCAAAAAAACAAAAAAGAGCATTGGGGCATTGCTGGGAAACAAATAATGGAGGAACAAAATGCCAGGTAACTATTTGAGTCGCGAGGGTTATGAAAAATTAAGAGAAGAGCTGGAGCATCTGACCAGAGCCAAGCGCCGCCAACTTGCTAAAGAAATTGGCCAGGCCCGCGAGAAGGGAGACCTTAAGGAAAATGCCGAATATCATGCCGCCAAAGAGGCTCAAGCCTTCAATGAAGCCAAGATTGCTGAGCTCCAACATAAGCTATCAGAGTCCCAAATCCTTGATGATGACGCCAACATCCCTAAAGACCAGGCCCTGATTGGGGCCACGGTTAAGCTTAAAGACTTGGCCGCGGGCAAGAAGTTGAGCTATACTTTGGTTGCAGAATTAGAGGCTGATTTCTCTCAAGGGAAGATTTCGGTTACTTCGCCAGTGGGCCGAGGTCTGTTGGGGCATAAAGCAGGCGAAACTGTAGAGATCAAGATTCCTGCCGGAACATTAAAATATAAAATTCTGGGAATTACTAGATAAAGGAAGCGCGTTCTTTGGCTAAAGGTTGACTTTTGCGTTTTTGTGTGTTATTCTATATTACCGCTGATTATAAGGCTGCTAATAGTAAGCCTAATACTATTATATATAGGGGTATAAAATGGACATAGAATATGTAGCCCAACTGGCTCGAATCAATCTTTCTCAAGAGCAGAAGCGCAAGCTTAGCCAGCAGCTTAGTGATATCTTAGCTTATATCGAAAAGCTTAAACAGCTCAATGTTGACCAAGTTGAGCCGATCAGCCATGCCTTGCCTTTACAGAATGTGTTCCGTCAAGACAAAAACCGCGCTTCTCTGGCAATAGAGAAGGTATTAAGTAATGCCCCAGCGGCAAAAGACGATTCTTTTAGCGTACCCAGAGTTATAGAATAAAATGGAACTGCACCGCCTTAGCGCCCACGAGTTAATCAAGCTATATAACCAGAAAAAGACTCATCCTTTGGAAGTGGTTCAGGATTTATTGGATAGGATTAAAAAGACCGATTCCAGGGTCAAGGCCTTATGCCTGTTGGATCAGCAAGACCTGGACAATCAATGCGCGCAATTAGAAAAGGCGGATACCAGGGGGAGGCTTTTTGGTGTCCCGGTAGTAGTCAAAGATAATATCTGCGTTCAGGACCAGCAGACATCTTGCGCTTCCCGGATATTAAAAGGTTTTAAGCCGCCTTATGATGCTACAGTGGTGCGCAAGTTAAAGCAAGAAGGGGCGATTATCCTGGCCAAGGCCAATATGGATGAGTTTGCTTTCGGTTCTTCTTGTGAGACTTCCTGCTATGGGCCGACGCATAATCCTTGGGATTTAGAGCGTATACCCGGCGGCTCCAGCGGTGGTTCTGCGGCTTGCGTGGCCGCAGATCAGACAATTTTGGCTTTGGGTTCGGATACAGGCGGTTCTATTCGTCAGCCGGCGAGTCTCTGCGGGGTAGTGGGTTTAAAGCCCACTTATGGCCGGGTTTCGCGTTATGGCCTAATTGCCTTTGCCTCTTCTTTAGATCAAATTGGTCCGCTAGCTAAAGATGTTACTGATGCGGCGCTTTTGCTGAATACAATTTCCGGAACTGACCCCCTGGATTCAACTTGCGCCCATACAGAGGTTCCGGATTACACTCAAGCATTACGCAACGATGTCCAAGGCCTTAAAATTGGCGTGCCCAAAGAATATTTCGCCGCCGGATTAGATGTTGAGGTTAAACAGGCCACAGAGCAGGCCCTGGCGCTATTACAGAAATTAGGCGCCCAGATCAAGACGGTTTCGCTGCCGCATACTGAATATGCCGTGGCTGATTACTATATTGTCGCGACAGCCGAGGCCAGTTCCAATTTAGCCCGCTTTGATGGCGTGCAATATGGTTTGCGCGTAACAGGTAGTGACCTATTGGACATGTACCAAAAAACCCGTGGTCAGGGTTTTGGTGAAGAGGCTAAGCGCAGAATCATTTTAGGCACCTATGCCTTATCTAGCGGCTATTATGACGCCTATTATTTACGGGCCCTGAAAGTAAGACGGCTGATTAAAGATGATTTTGACCAAGCCTTTAAAGAATGCGATTGTCTGATCACGCCTACCTCACCTACGGCGGCATTTAAGATTGGCGAAAAGGCCGATGATCCTTTGGCGATGTATCTTTCCGATGTTTATACTATCTCGGCTAATTTAGCCGGAATTCCGGGAATTTCTATTCCTTGCGGTTTGACTAAAAGTAGCTTGCCGATAGGGTTGCAGATTCTTAGCCCGCCTTTTGGCGAAGAGATTATTTTTCGAGTGGCTTACACTTATGAGCAAAATACCGACTGGCACACTAAAAAACCAAATGTATAAGACCGTTATTGGCTTGGAAGTCCATGTTCAGTTAGATACCCAGACTAAATGTTTTTGCGGTTGCTTAAACCGTTTTGGCCAAAGGCCGAATACTTCAGTTTGTCCGGTTTGCCTGGGGCTTCCGGGCAGCCTGCCAGTGTTAAATGAGCAGGCCTTGCAACTAGCTTTAAAAGCTGCCCTGGCCTTAAACTGCCGGGTGGCCAAGTTGATTAAATTTGACCGCAAAAATTATTTTTATCCGGATTTGCCCAAAAATTTTCAGATTTCTCAATTCGATTTACCTGTTTCTACCGATGGTTGGCTAGAGATCGTTAGCGGTCAGAGTAAGGCCAAGATTAGAATCAGGCGCGCGCATTTAGAAGAAGATGCCGGAAAATTAGTCCACCCGGAAAAGCAGCACACTAGCCTGGTTGATTTTAATCGTTGTGGCACGCCATTATTGGAAATAGTCAGCGAGCCCGATCTTACCTCAGCCCAGCAGGCCTACGATTACTTGAGCGCGCTGAAGGCCATCTTAGAATATTTAGAGGTTTCCGACTGCAATATGCAGGAGGGTTCTTTACGCTGCGATGCTAATATCTCAGTGATGCCGCAAGAGGCGCAAAGTTTAGGTGAAAAGGTTGAGCTAAAAAATATGAATTCTTTCAAGGGGGTCAAGGCAGCTTTAGAACATGAAATCCAGCGTCAGATTGAACTTTTGGAAAATAATGAAAAAGTTGTTCCTGAGACCAGGCTTTGGGATGTCGAGAAAAATCTTACCGTTTCGATGCGGAGTAAAGAACAGGCCCATGACTACCGTTATTTTCCCGAGCCGGACTTAGTCCCTTTTGTTTTAGACGATGAGTATATCCAAAAGATCAGAGAGTCTTTGCCTGAGCTGCCCCAGCAGCGCGCCCAGCGCTTTATCTCTGATTATCAGATTCCGGAATATGATGCCGCAGTGCTAACCTCCGATAAGTATCTGGCGGAATATTTTGAGCAGTGCGTTCGATTTTACCCAAAGCCTAAGGTAGTCAGCAATTGGCTGATGACTGAATTATTAGCCCAGTTGAATAGCCGTAATCTACAAGCGCGTAATTTACCGATTAAACCTGAGAGCTTGGTCGCAGTTTTTCAGATGATCGATCAAGGTATCATTAGCGGAAAAATCGCCAAAGAAATCCTGCCGGAGATGTTGGACACTAAAAAAGAAGCCGGGCAAATTGTTCAAGATAAAGGCCTGCGGCAGATTAGCGATAGCGGTGAATTAGAAGAAATTATCCAGAAAGTCATTGCCGAAAATCCTAAACCGGTCAGTGATTATTACCAGGGTCAAGATAAGGCGTTTATGTTTTTGATTGGCCAGATTATGCGCCATAGTCGCGGAAAAGCCAATCCAAAAATAATAAATCAGATTTTAAAGACAGAGTTGGAAAGGAGAAAAAATGCGTAAAATATCAATTTTTGGCTTAGGTCTACTTGTGCTGATCAGCACGCTAATTGTCTATTCACAGACCGGGATCAGCGATGAGCAGAAAAAACGGTCGGCTTTCGGTCCTTTAAAATTTGAGGCCAAAAAAACAGAGATTATTAGCGCCGATGACTTTTATAAAGAAGTGGAGTTGTTTACCGATGTCTTGAGCATGATTCGCAGCGAATATGTGGAGCAGACTAAATATAAAGAATTAATTTACGGTTCATTAAAAGGGATGTTGCAGTCCCTGGATCCCTATAGTCAGTTTTTGGATCCCGACGAATATAAAGAAGTTAAAGTAGAAACCGAAGGTGAATTCGGTGGCTTAGGTATCGAGATTACTATTAAAGAAGGCTTACTGACCATCATTTCCCCAATTGACGATACCCCGGCTTATAACGTCGGACTCAAGGCGGATGATCGGATTGTCAAGATTGAGGAGGAGTTGACCCGTAATATTACTTTGCTGGAAGCGGTCAAGAAATTACGCGGCAAACCCGGCTCAAAAGTAAATATTACGGTAATGCGTGAAGGCGCGGAAAAACTTTTGGATTTTACCATTACCAGGGACATTATTAAGATTGAAAGCATTCGCCGGGCCAAGTTGTTTGAGGATAAGATCGGCTATATTAGACTTTCTGAGTTTCAGGAAAGGAGCCCGGAAGACCTCGAGCAGGCTCTTGCTAAGCTTGAGTCACTAGGGTTGGAAAGCCTAATTTTAGATTTACGCAACAATCCCGGAGGACTGCTCGATTCGGCAGTCAGAGTAGCTGAGAAGTTTCTGCCCACTGGTAAAGTAATAGTTTCTACACGCGGACGCCACAGCGAACAGGATTTAGTATTTACGGCCAGCTCTAAAGTCAAGCACCGGACTTATCCTTTGGTGGTGCTGATTAGCAAAGGCAGCGCCAGCGGTTCAGAGATTGTGGCCGGAGCGGTCCAAGATTATAAAAGAGGAATTCTTTTGGGCACTAAGACATTTGGTAAGGGCTCTGTCCAGACAGTAGTTCCGCTGGCGGATGGTTCGGCGTTGCGTCTGACCACCAGCAAATATTTTACTCCCAGCGACCGCTGTATCCATGAAGAAGGGATCGAACCAGATGTATTGGTAGAGTTTCGCGAGCAGGAATTCGGGGAGATCAGCAAAGAGGAATCAGTATTTAAGAAAATAGAACAGCAAGATCAAGATCAAGATCAAGATCAAGAAGAAAATGAACCGCAACCACAAGCCAAACAAGAGGACCAAGAAGAAAAGACCGAAGTTACCCTTGAAGACTATATGCGCGAGCAAGAATATCTGGATAATCAGCTGGTCCGCGCGGTTGATTTGTTAAAAGGAATTAAGCTGTATCAACAGCAAGAAAAGACGTTGGGCAGCAATATCTAGCGCTTAAAATGAAAATCAGTCAAAAGAATATTTGGATTATATTTTCTATTTTCTTTATGATAGTAATTGCCGCCTTTTTCGGCCAACAGGATAAATCTGAGGATCGGCAAGTTCCGGAAAGTAAGCCAGCTGAGCTGATCGAGCCGCCAGAGGCCCAAGTAGAGGTAGCCGTAGTAATTGATGATTGGGGATATAATCTACATAATTTGGATTTACTAAAAGATATTGAATTGCCGTTTACTGTCTCGATTTTGCCAAATCTGAGATATTCGACAGAGATTGCCGAGGCTGCTCTCAATGAGAATAAGGAAGTAATCTTGCACCTTCCGCTTCAGCCAGAGATGATGCAGAGAGAGATTGGCTTAGAAAAAAATACCATTACCACAACAATGACTGAAGCAGAGATTTTGGCTAACTTAGGGCAGGCCCTTTCCTCTGTGGCTGGGGCAACCGGCGTTTCTAATCATATGGGTTCTGCGGCCACTGCCGATTCCCGGGTGATGTCGGTAATCTTTAGGGACTTCGAGAAAAGAGATGTTTTCTTTTTGGACAATCTGGTTACCGAAAACTCAGTTGGCCGGAAGTTAGCTGAACAGATGGGTATAAAATTTGTCTCGCGCGATGTCTTTTTGGATAATCGCGATGATTATGAGTATATTCAAGGGCAGTTCAAGCAGCTGATCAAAATTGCTCAAGCCCAGGGGCAAGCCGTAGGCGTAGGCCATGCCCGCCGGAATACTTTACTGGTTCTTCAGGAGCTAGCGCCCCTGTTTGAGCAACAGGGGATAAAATTAGTGTTTCTCTCGGATTTAGCTAAATAAATGTTAGTGCTAGGAATTGAAACTTCTTGTGATGAGACAGCAGTTTCGGTAGTAGAAAACGGACGCACCGTTCTTTCTAATGTCGTAGCCTCCAGTCTGCATTTACATAAAAAGTATGGGGGTGTGGTTCCGGAAATCGCCACCCGCTACCATGTCGAGTCGATTACGTATGTTTTAGCCGCGGCCCTTAAACAGTCCAGGGTGAGCTTAAGCGACATTGATTTAGTGGCCGTAGTTTATGGGCCGGGTTTAGTTGGGGCGCTGTTAATTGGAATTTCTCTAGCCAAGGCCTTAAAACTAGCTTTGGGGGTGCCTTTAGTAGGGGTCAACCACATTCAGGCCCACCTTTACGCGGCCTTAATCAGCCAGAAAAAATGGCGTTTTCCATTCGTGGGATTAGTGGTTTCCGGGGGGCATACTAATTTATTTTTCGTGCAAGATTTTCTGAATTGGCAGATCCTGGGACGGACCCGGGACGATGCGGCCGGTGAGGCCTTTGATAAAGTAGCCAAGATTTTAAAATTAGGTTATCCCGGTGGACCGGTAATAGAAAAGATGGCTCAATCCGGCAATCCTGATAAAATCAGGTTTCCGCGTTCTTATCTAGAAGAGCATAGCCTGGATTTCAGTTTTAGCGGATTGAAGACCGCTGTTTTATATTATGTCAGAGATCAGGCCGCAAAGGTTAACAGCCAAAACAAGCGTGATATTGCGGCCGGATTTCAAGAATCGGTCATCGATACGTTAGTGAAGAAATCTGTTCAAGCCTGCCGGGTGAAAAAGGTCAAAAGATTCGCGGTGGGTGGAGGAGTAGTGGCCAATAACCGTTTAAGGTCAGCCCTAATTAAGGCCTTAAAAGATCAAGGCGTGGCAGCCTATTTTCCTGATTTTGCTCTTTGCCAGGACAATGCCGCGATGGTTGCCGGATTAGGATATCAGCTTTACAAAAAAGGCAAAGTCGCCAATTTAAATCTGGAAGTGCAAGCCAACTTAATTTAATCGGGAGGGGGGTGAGTATGTTTACACCGGCACAAATAGTAATCCGCTTATTAGCGGCTATGGTGTTAGGTGGTTTAGTGGGATTGGAAAGAGAGATTCACGGCCGGGCAGCCGGCTTAAGAACGCATATTTTGGTTTCTCTCGGTTCAGCCTTGATCATGCTGACTTCAATACATCTATTTCTTGTCTATCAAGAAGTGGCCAAGATCGACCCGGCCCGCTTGGCTGCCGGGGTAATTACCGGAATCGGCTTTTTAGGCGCCGGCACGATCATCAGATTTAGGGCTTCAGTGCGTGGTCTGACCACAGCGGCTAGCCTCTGGGCTGTGGCCGGAGTTGGTTTAGCTGTAGGCAGCGGATTTTATCTGGGTGCCCTGACAGTAACGGTCTTAGTGCTGTTTGCGTTGTTCTTTCTAACCAGGCTGGAATGGGCCTTACCGCGGAAAGATTGGTTTAAGATCATGGCCGTTGAGACCAAAGGCAATGCTCAGCAATTGCATGATATCCGCGCAGTGTTAGCTAACTATAAGGCCGAGATTAGGGATTTCGAGATTAAGAAGGAAGCCGATAGTGAGAATGTAATCGTTGATTTAAATTTGAAGTTACTTTCCACAAGACAGGACGATCAAATTCTTTCCGATGTTATGCAAATCGATGGAGTGGCCAAGGCCCGATGGGAGGTGGAATAGTTGCTTAAACCGTGGCCTTATGTGACCTGTTCCTGGAGGGAACAGGTCCAAGCAGCAGCTAATACCGTAGCCAGTCTAGTATTGCCAAAAGCACAAAAAAAGGGGAGGTGCAAGCATGGCTTTTAGGAAGAAAAAGAAGGGTAGCGAGGAGACGGTCAGCACTAAGCCGGTAGAGAAGGTCCTTGATGTTGATGCCGCTATGCAGGGAAGCCTAACTTTTCGTGACCCTGTAAATTTGCGGATCAATGGTAAATTTGAAGGAAACCTGGACACCAAAGGTAATTTGGTTGTCGGCGAAGATGCCCAAGTCAAGGCTAATGTGATCGGAGAGGACATAGTGATTTCCGGTAAAGTCACCGGTAATGTAGTAGCCACCAATAGCTTGGGGCTGAGCGCCACAGCCTACTTAATCGGTGATATTCGTACCCCCAGATTGAATGTAACCGATGGGGCGGTGTTGCAGGGCAAATGCGATATGTCGGTCAGAGAGAGCAAGATTAGCCGCTCGACTATGCAGCAGACATTGATGACCGTGGACGAATTAGCCAAATATTTGGAAGTGGACACAGGCTCAGTGTTGGATTGGGCCAAAAGCGGCCGGATCCCGGCGCAAAAAGAAGGCAACAGCTGGAAATTCGACCGGAGTAAGATCGATACCTGGATTGCCAGCGAAAAAATAAAATAAAAATCAGATCAGCAAAAAGGTAGCGCATAATGTCTGAGAAACTTCTGAACGTAAAAGAAGTCTGTCTATATTTGGGTCTGTCTGAGGAGGACTTAAGAAAACTGGTAGATCGCGGAGAGATCCCGGCCTACCGGCTGGGCGGCAGTATTTTAAGGTTTAAGAAAGAGCAGATAGATAAAATTAAGGCTCAAGGGACGCCTAAGATCGCCAGGCTTGACGAAGAGGCAATGCAGCACCAGGCCCAAACCCGCTCCGAAAAGATAAAAGATTTTTTGTATTTTAATGATTTCTATATCATTTCGGCAATTATAATTATTATTTTATTAGTGGTCATTTTTGTATACTAAAGAATAACCTAACTATCTAATCCGGAGGAGATCATGTGGGATGTGATTCAAAAAGGCGGCCCTTTGATGTATTTAATCGTGCTTTGTTCGATAGTGGCTCTGGCCGTAGTAATTGAACGGCTTTACCATTTACATCGGGCCAGGATTGACAGCGGTAAGTTCATGGACGGCATCGCTAATACCCTGCGGCGCAACCGGATAATGGACGCGATAAATTTGTGTGAGAAGACACCCGGACCAATTGCCCATATTGTCAAGGCCGGGATTCTACAGCATGATCGAACGCGCGCCGAAATAAAAGAAGCCATTGAGGACGCCGGTATTTATGAAGTCCCGCGGCTGGAAAAGAATTTAGGGGCCTTAGCTACTATCGCGCACATCTCGCCACTTTTAGGTTTGTTGGGGACAGTAACCGGGATGGTTCGGGCTTTTCAAATTATCCAAGAAAAGGCCACGGCCTTAAATCCCGTTAGCCCGGGCGACTTAGCCGGGGGGATTTGGGAGGCCTTAATCACTACGGCCGCCGGGTTGATTGTAGCCATACCGACATTTGTGATTTACAATTATTTAGTTAGCCGGGTCAAGGGTTTTATTGTGGAAATGGAGCGGGTAGCCACAGATTTAGTTAACATTTTATCCCAAAGAGGCGAACAGTACTAAAATGAGATTTAAAAGGCACGTAGAGTTCGAAAAGGGAAAAATGGATATTGCGCCATTGATTGACGTGGTCTTTCTATTATTGATATTTTTTATGCTTACTTCCAGTTACATTTTTCAGCCAGGTATTAAGATCAATCTGCCTAAGGCCGTAACCAGCGAAGTGATTCAAGAGAAGAATTTAGTGATTACAGTCAATGCTGAAAACGCCATCTTCCTCAATGAGCGTCCGGTTAATTTGGAGCAATTGCGCGCGCACTTACTCAAGGCTGCCGGCGCGGATCGCCCGTTATTAATCAAAGCCGACCGCCAGGCCTCTTTGGGCAAAGTGGTCCAGATTTGGGATATGTGTCGGGAAACCGGCCTGACTCAAATAAATATTGCCACTAATCAACCGGTACAATAAAAATGTTTATCAGTCGGAATATGCGGTCAGCCTTATTAATATCTTTGCTTTGGCATTTATTGTGCCTGTCATTTTTTACCTTGATATCGGCTCCGGGCGGTTTTCAACCTCGGGAATATTGTTCAGTTAATTTTTTAGGCGCAATTTTTAACCAGGCCGTACCTCTGGATGAAATTTTTAGTTCGCCAAATAAGAATTTGATAGAATTGCCAGCCGAGGCCGAGATTCAGCATCAGATTAATTACGCCGGAGCGCGGTTGTTTGTTTCAGAAAATAAGCAAATTGTTGACCCGGACTACCTGATCGACCCCGATGTTCCAAAAAATGAGTTATTGGCGTCAGTTAATTTTGCCCAGCCGAGTAGATCCGCTTCTTTTGAGCGGGAAGTACTCTTCAGGCCGGAATTACCACAATATCCTGAGTGGGCCCAGCAGGAATTTAGAGCAAATAGCGCGGTGTTTAAAATATATATTTCGGCATCCGGTGCGGTTGAAGAGTGGACTTGCTTACAGGCCAGCGGCAATCCCGAATTGGACGCCAACCTAGCCAGATATATTGAAAAATGGCGCTTTGTGCCTGCTTTTGATCAACAAGGCAACTGGCAGCTGGTGAAAATTGAGCTAGAACAATGATTGAATTGCAGTTCGAGTTGGCTATCTTTCTGTATTTGCTGATTATTGTTTTTGGAATTTTAACCGTTTGGTTGCTGTTTGGCAAAGGAAGCTTGAGGGCAAAGAACACTGCCCAAATTGAATCGATTTGGCAGTGTTCTATTTGCACTTATATTTATGTTGATAGCAAAAACCAGAGATTTTCTGTTTGTCCGCGTTGCGCAAGCTATAATGAGCGGGCGAAGGAAAATCCTGAGTAATGCTCCACTTCGTAAGCAGTTGGGAAATTTTATCCTAAAATTTCCCAACACTCCGTGGAGTTAATTCGCGCATATAACTTATGTCGCACTTTGTGCTTCCATAAGTTATGCGCTCATTAAGGGGGTGGATCTTGATTACGCTACTGGGAATCGTGTCCGGAGATATCTGGCATTTTTTGGAGGAACACGGCTGCAGTACACTTTCGGATTTAGTGGCTAAACTGGATAAGCCGCGGGATACTATTTTGATGAGCTTAGGCTGGTTAGCTAGAGAAGGACACGTCAAGCTAGAGCAAGATGGCCAAGAGTATAAAATTGATTTCTTGAAAAAACAGGAGGTCTAAATGGCCGAAGCTGAAAAGAAAGAGGATAAAATTCCTATTGAGCCTCCTTTGCAGGCGGTTGAATACCGAACTTTAAGCAAAGGATTCGGCTGGTGGGCCGCGGCGGTATTGGTGGAGTCTTGGGGCCGCCGGCAGGTTTGTTTGTATCTTTGGCAAAGAAAAAAGGACGGTTGGAAACGAAAACAAAAATTTACTGTGCACGATCCTGAAAAATGGGAACAGATCAGCCAGGCGGTTGAAGAATTGCTGCCCAAGATGAAATAAAAGGAGGGATGTAAGATAAAGGCAGTTTATTCTCACGCCTACGAAGTAGATATCGGAGCCCACGTCTTTCCTACGGCTAAATTTAGACTGACCCGCGAAAGATTGCTTCATGAGAAACTAATCCAGAAAGAAGATTTTATTCCTGCCCCAGACTGTTCCGACCAAGATATTTTACGCGTACATACTCAAGACTACCTGAATAGGCTCACCCGGGGCAGTTTATCTCAGCAAGAGCTTTTGGCCCTGGAACTGCCTTACTCAAAAGAACTAGTCCAGGCCTCACGCATTTGTGTCGGCGGCACAATCTTGGCTGCTCAGCTGGCCTTAGGAGAAAAGCAACGGGCCGCCGTGCATTTAGGAGGCGGGTTTCACCATGCCTTTTCTGATCATGGTGAAGGTTTTTGTGTTTTTAATGACGTTGCCTGCGCAGCCAAATTTTGTTTAGAGCAAAAGAATATCGCCAGGGTAATGATTGTTGATTGCGACTTACACCAAGGCAATGGTACTGCGGCTATTTTTCGTGACCATCCGGATGTGTTCACCTTTTCCATTCATCAGCAAAATAACTATCCCGCCATCAAACCGCCCAGCGATTTAGATATTGGGCTTGATGACGAGACCCCCGACCAAGAATACCTAGAAACCCTGCAAAAAGAATTACATCAACCAATAAAAGACTTTCGCCCTGAGTTGATTTTTTATATTGCCGGTGCCGATCCCTATTTAAACGACCAATTAGGAGGGCTAAAGCTCACCCTTTCCGGTTTGGCGCTTAGGGATCAGTTGGTCGCTAGTCTCACCCAAGCCGCCGGTGCATCTTTTGTTGTAGTGTTTGGGGGAGGATATGCCAGAGATATTAATGACACCGCAAAAATTCATTATAATACCGTTAAAAAAACCATGGAGATTCTAAGATGAATTTGGTCAATCTGCTAGAAGAGAGCGCCAGAAAGTTTTCCTGGCGCAGGTGTTTGATCTCTGAAACCAGCAGCTTAAGTTTCCGGGCCTTAAATAGAAAGGTCAACCAGTTGTCTTTTGGCTTAGCAAAAAAACTGGATTTTAAAAAAGGCCAAAAGGTAGCCGTGCTTTTGCCTAACTGTCTCGATTTTATTGTTGTACTTTTTGCGATTTTAAAAACAGGCGCGACTTGCGTACCTATAAACGTGTTTTTGGCCGAGAACGAAATAAAATTTATCCTCAAAGACTGCGCTGTGCGATTTTTGATTAGTTCATCTGAATTTCAAGATATTTATCAGAATATTGGCCGGGATCAGCGCGAAGAATTACCGGATTTAGAAAATATTATTTTAACCGATAAGAGCCAAGAAGGTTTTCTTTATTTGCCGCAGCTTGTGGTTAAGACAGAAATCAAAAATAGCAAGCTCGATATTAATCAGGATGATTTAGCCTTTTTGATTTACACCTCAGGCACTACGGGGTTTCCAAAGGGCGTGATGCTCTCACATAGTAACCTTTACGCTAATGTTACGGCTTCATTAGAGGCCTTAAAGATTAAGCCCAATGAGAGGATGTTGCTGGTCTTACCTATGTTTCATTCTTTTACCTTGATGGTTTGCATCCTGGTTCCTATTTGCGCCGGGGCCAAGATCGTGATTATTAAATCCGTGCGTCCTTTTCAAAAAGTTTTACGCAGCATTCTCTTAAACCGGATTACCGTAATTGCCGGCATACCCCAACTATATGATATTTTTAAAAATCTAAATTTACCGAAACTGTTCCAGGCATTGTTAAGGGTCAGAGTCTGTATTTCCGGGGCCGCTGCGCTAAGGCTGGATACCCTAGAAGCGTTTAATCAGAAATTCAAACGAATCGCTCTTTTGGAAGGCTATGGTTTAACTGAGGCCTCACCAGTTGTTTCGCTGAATCCGCTCCAGGGGGTGCGCAAACCCGGTTCAATAGGTTTGCCTTTACCCGGAGTAGAGACCAAGGTAGTCAGGGATGATGAGAGTGAGGCCAAAGTTGATGAAATCGGTGAGTTGATCGTGCGCGGCCCAAATGTCATGCAAGGTTATTATAATCTTATTGAAGAGACCAGAAAAGTCATTCGCGGCGGCTGGTTATTCACCGGAGATATGGCCAAAATTGACAGGGATAAGTACATTTATATAGTCGGTCGAAAAAAAGAGATGATTATTACACACGGGATGAATGTCTATCCTCAAGAAATAGAAAATGTCTTATGTCTGCATCCTAAGATCAAAGAAGTGGCTGTGGTGGGTAAGAAAGACAAGGCTAAGGGTGAGGTTCCGGTGGCCTTTATTGTCCTGAAGCCGGATTGTTTAGCTAGTGAACCCGAAATTATCGATTTTTGTAAAGGCAAACTAGCTAATTATAAGATTCCCCGCTTGATTGAATTTGTGCCTGAGCTTCCTAAAACCCCCACGGGCAAGATCCTAAAGAGGAAATTGGTTACGAGTTCCTAATGAAATTGAAGAAGTTAAGAATCATGCATATAGTTACTCAGCTTGAGTTGGGTGGGGCGCAAAATAACGTTTTAGATATCCTCAGGCTTTTAGATAAAGATAGATATACCGTATATTTAGCAAGTTCAGATCAAGGCCCTTTAGCCAAAAAGGCTCAGCGGTTACCCGGAGTAAAGACAGTCTTTTTATCCAGTCTGACCCGTCCAATTAACCCTGTTTTAGATTTATTGACTTTATTTAAACTGATTACATTATTCAAAAAAGAGAGGATTAATCTAGTCCATACACATAGCTCTAAGGCCGGTATCTTGGGGCGCTGGGCAGCCAGGATAGCCGCAGTGCCAATTATCGTGCATACAGTTCATGGCTGGAGCTTTCATGAGCATCTAAATTTTTTAACAAAATCATTCTACAGATTTTTAGAAAGAATGACTGCCAAATTTACTGATCAGCTGATTAGTGTCAGCTACAGTGATATCAACAAAGGGTTATCCAATTCGATCACTACGGAAAATAAATATACCCTGATTCGCTACGGGATTGAAACTAATCAATTTTCCAATTGCGATATCGACATTAAACAGAAAAAAAAACAGTTGGGATTAAGCCAAGATGCGCCAATTGTGGGCATGGTAGCTTGCCTGAAACCTCAAAAGTCCCCGCAAGACTTTGTCCGCGCTGCCGCATTAGTGTTAAAAAAGAATCCCCAAACCCAGTTTCTTTTGATTGGCGATGGAATCTTGCGTAAAAAAGTAGAGCGCGCGGTTTACGATTTAAATTTACAGGCAAATTTTTTCTTAACCGGGTGGCGGGAGGATATACCTGAGATTATGCGCTGTCTGGATCTGCTGGTGCTTTCTTCATTGTGGGAGGGTTCACCGCGAGTATTTTTGGAGGCTATGTCCAGCAAGCTTCCGATAGTGGCCTATAATGTTGACGGTGTCAATGAAGTGATTAAAGATGGTCGGAACGGATTTTTAGTTCAGCCCCAAGACACAGCCGGCCTGGCCGCTGGTGTCAACAGGCTGCTGGGTGATCAAGATTTGCTTAAGAAAATGGGAGAGTCCGGATTGGAGTTGGTAATGAATAACGGATATCATGCCGAGCGGATGCTCCAGGATTTAGATAATCTATATTGTAGTTTAGCCGCGAAAGAATAATTTCAAAAGGCCAAATGGGCACTATCACCATAGTTTCTTTTCTGTCTTCTTTTATACTTACCTTAATCCTCACGCCACCGATCCACAGGCTGGCCATAAAATTACAGGCCTTTAAAATCATCAAGAATGATACTCAGCAACAACAGATTTCCTATTTAGGGGGATTAGCGCTTTTCTTCGCCTTTTGCATTGTAGTGTTAATTGCCTGTGTTAATCAGGGATGCTTAAATAGCGGATTTTTCGGGATAATTATCGGCTCAGCGGTAATTGTTTTATTGGGCTTAATCGATGATTTCGTAGAGCTGTCTCCGGGCCTTAAATTCCTTGGTCAGGCCGTGGCGGTAATCGCTTTGATTATCTTTGGTGTGACAACTTCGATAGCAGCAGTGGCCAGGCCGTTCAATATCTTAATCACTTTCCTTTGGGTGTTCGCTATTATTAATGCCTTCAATCTTTTGGATATTATGGATGGTCTTTGCAGTGGGATTACCGCTATTGCCGCCGCGGCGTTCTTATTCATCTCTTTTTTAAGCCAAAATATGCAAGCGGCGATAATTTCTGCCGCTGTTTTGGGTGCCAGCTTAGCTTTTTTAAGATATAATTTTCCTCCGGCCAAGATTTATTTAGGCGATACCGGGAGTATGTTCCTGGGGTTTGTCTTAGCGGTGTTAGCTATTAATGTCGATTACGCGCCGCAGGAACGCAAGATTGCCTTACTTACGCCAATCGTGGCCTTGGGGCTGCCGATCTTCGATACAGCCTTTGTGATTTTGATGCGGCTGATCCGCGGCCGGCCTGTGACTAAAAAGAGTAAAGACCATTTTGCCTTACGCCTGCTTAGCGCCGGTTTGAGTAAACGCAGGACATTGCTTTTGATGTATCTATTTGGTTTGCTGTTTTCGGTTTCAGCTTTAGTGATCAGCCGGGTTTCTAACCAACAGGGGTTGGTAGTCTTGGTCTTAATTGTAGTAATCTGCGCTGCGGCTTTAAAAAAAATAGGTGCGCTCAACGTCGATGAATAGAAAGAAATCTTTTACTATTTTGGGGGCGGGACTAGCTGGTTTAAGCACAGCGTTCTTTTTAAAGAAAGATTACCAGATTTTTGAGAAAGAAAACTCACCCGGTGGACTCTGCCGATCTCGCGAGTTTAATGGTTACATTTTTGATTATGATGGGCACCTGCTGCATTTTAGAAACAAAGAGATCTTAAATCTGGTGCAAAAGCTATTGGGTGATAATTTAATCTCGATTAAAAGAAATTCATGGATAAGCAGTTTCGGCAATTATACCCGCTATCCGTTTCAGGCTAATCTGTTTGGTTTGCCTAAAGATGTGCTCAAAGAATGCCTATTTGGTTTTGTTGAGACTCAACTCAATGGCCGGAACAAGAAAGCCCAGCAGCCTAACCTTAAACAATGGATTTTAAGAAATTTTGGCTCAGGAATATCAAGGCACTTTATGCTGCCTTATAATAACAAGTTTTGGACTATTGCCCCAGAGCGGCTGAGCGCCGAATGGGTCGATGGCTATATCCCCATGCCATCGCTTAAAGAGGTGTTGAATGGTGCTATCGGCCAAAACAAAAAAAGCTTTGGTTATAACAGCCAATTTTGGTATCCGCGCCACGGGGGCATAGAAAAGTTAATCTGTGCCTTCCGGAGAGGCCTTGGTGACCAAATCCATACGCTGCACCAGGCCAGGCGAATTGATTTAAGCAAACGAACAGTCAGTTTCCAAAATGGCAGCAAGGTAAAGTTTACTAACCTTATTTCCACGTTACCGTTACCGGAATTGCTTAAGATTATGCCGCGTCTACCGGCAAAGGTCAGCCGGGCCGCTGGAAATTTGCGATACACCTCAATTTTCTGCTTAAACTTAGGGATCGCCAGGCCCGAGATTACTAATAGACACTGGGTATATTTTCCGGAAAAGGAGTTTATTTTCTTCCGCCTGGGTTCACCGAGCAGTTTTTCATCAACCGTAGCGCCCCAGGGCAAGAGCTCGCTTTATGTGGAAGTAGCCTATGCTCAAGATCAGCCAATAGACAAAAGTAAAATGGTTAAGCGAATATTGCAAGACCTTTATAAAACAAAAATTTTGGCTCCTGCGGATACTATCGAAGTTTGCGACCCCCTGGAGATTAAATACGGTTATATCATTTACGACAAAAATTATAGCCTTAGCACCAAGGTAATCCATGAATATCTAAATCAGCAAAGAGTTTACTCTATCGGGCGATACGGGCGCTGGAAGTATATGTCTATGGAGCAGGCCATTCTCGATGGGAAGGAAACAGCTTTTGATCAAAGAATTATTAGCTAAGCGCGATCTGCTGGTACAGCTGGTGTTGAAGAACCTGAAAATTCGCTATTCCACTCCGGTGTTAGGGTTTTTCTGGGCCTTCTTATCGCCATTTTTGACTGGGGGCGTGTTTTATTTGGTATTTTCCGTAATTTTAAAAGTTAAGATTGAGGAAGCCCCGTTCTTTTTATATTTAATGACCGCGATATTTCCCTGGCGTTTCTTTCAAGAGTCACTGTTATCTTCAGCTACCAGCTTGGTGGACAATAGAAACTTAATTAAGGAATCCGGTTTTGCGCATTATCTGATACCTGTTTCTATTGTCCTGGCCAACGCGGTTATTTTTCTGCCTTCTTTAGTGATCCTGATCATCATTTGCTTGTTTGTTTTAAAAGGTTTAGGCCTGTCGATATTACTTTTGCCGTTTGTTTTAACAGTCCATTTAGCGCTGACTATTGGTTTGGCGATTTTTTTCTCTGTGGTTTATGTAAGATGGCGGGATATCAAATATGTATTAGAGATCGCCTTACTGTTATTGTTTTATATCACTCCGGTGTTTTATTCCATTTATCTAGTCAAAAGTTCATTTACTCAAGTTTTATTCAGGCTCTACACACTCAATCCGTTTGTGGGGATACTGAATTTGTATAGAATCGCATTTTTAAAAGGTTTTTATGGTTTGCTCCAAGATCAGATCGGCAACTTAGCCCTGTTTGTTGTCCCGGTCAGCTTTGCCGTTCTAAGTTTAATCTTAGGATTTTGTTTCTACAACAAGAACAAAGAGAGGATTAATGACTACCTGGCCTACTAATACAAACAAGAAAGTTGATAATCTGCAGGCTGTGCAGTTGCAGGCAGTGAGCAAACAATACCCTCACCTTAAAGATTTCTGGGCGGTTAATCAGGTTTCTTTAGGCATTGATTCCGGCAAGGTCTTAGGGGTAATCGGCCGCAATGGTGCCGGCAAGACCACGCTTTTAAATATTATCGCCGGAACTTTAGCTCCTACGCAGGGTCAACGGATTGTAAACGGACGGTCTCTAGGATTATTTAACTTAGGTATCGGTTTTCAAGATGAATTGACTGGACGCGAGAACATCTTTCTTAATGGGGCGATAGTCGGAGCCTCAAAAGCCGAACTTAATCATAAGCTGAATGCGATCATTGAGTTTTCCGAATTAGGAAGTTTCATTGATCGGCCCTTGGGCACTTATTCCCAGGGCATGCGGCTGCGCTTGGGATTTAGTATTATCGCTAACTTGGATTTCGATATTTTGTTGATCGATGAGGTCTTGGCTGTGGGCGATGCGATTTTTCAGAATAAATGTTTTGAGCGGTTGATGGATTTCAGGCGCTCCGGCAAGACTTTAATCATCACCACCCAAAGCATGGATTTAATCAACAGACTCTGTGACCAGGTAGTGCTTTTAGACCATGGTTGTTTAGTCTTTTCCGGCCATCCTACTCAAGCTGTTGACAAATATCACACACTCCTAAATACAGAGAGGTTTTTTGTTGGCCGGGCAGAAAATGATGCAAAAACAAACTTAATTGAAAATACTAAGAAATGGGCCGAAGATGTATCTGTTTGGGGGCAAAGACTAGGGACCAATGAGGTGCAGATAGAATCAGTAGAGTTGCGCAATAGGTTTGGCTTAAGGTGTAAGCGCGTTAAGACACAAGGGCCTTTAAAGATTAAAGTAAATTTTACCGTCCGCAATATTGTTAAAAATGTACATTTTGGTATTGCTATATTCAGAGAAGACGGCGTATATTGCTACGGGCCGAATACAAAATTTGACGGACATAGAATTCCTGAATTAAAAGTAGGTAAAGGACATTTTACATTAAATTACGATAAATTGCTGCTGGCGCCAGGCGGATATTATCTCTCCGTAGCTATCTGGGATGAAAAAGAGACCTTGGCCTTTGCTTATCACAACGGACGCTACAAGCTAACGGTCACGGGCTTTGACAACACCACAAATGAACTTTTGAACATGCCCTTGGAGTCTGTTGGCGAATTGTCTTTACCGAAGGACGGCTCGGTTAATAAAGTTGATTCAAACCAACTAAAGCTTGAGTCGGTTAAATTATTTAATGTTCAGGATCAGGAACAGGATGTTTTTCAGACTAATCAACCGGCAAAACTAGCGGTCCGCTTTAATAATTATACATTTTTGAATAAAAATACTTATTTGTGGGTAGGAATTTACCGGGACGACGGCATTTATTGCCAAGGGATCACTAAACCAGTTGCCAAAGATAAAGATTTTCAGTTAAAGTTTAACCAATTACCGCTATTACCCGGAGGATATAAGCTTTCTTTAGGTGTTTGGGATAACTCCAAGCGGCATTTCTTATTCTGCCGACATGCCCTGCGAACTTTCAAGATGGTCTTCGACCGTCAAGACCACGGAACAGTCTATTTAAAGCATAAATGGAGGCTAGTCTTACCATGGTAAGTATTATTGTTGTCAATCACAACGGAAAGAAATACCTGAAGAGATGCTTCGATTCATTATTAAGACTTAATTTTCCCAAAAAACAAGTGGAATTGATTATGGTCGACAACTCATCCCGGGACGATTCTGTGGCTTTCATCAAAAAGCACTATCCCCGCACGGTAATCATAGAAAACGAGATTAATAATTACTGCCGGGCCAATAACTTAGGGATCCAGCGCGCCAAGGGCGAATTTGTGGCTTTGTTGAACAACGACACCAAGGTTGAAAAAGACTGGCTGGCGGAGTTAGTAAAAATAATAGTGAGAGATAAGACTATTGCGGCAGTGGGTAGCAAAGTCTTATTTATGGATGGCAGAATAAACAGTACAGGCCATATGGAGTTTCCAAATTATTATTGGACCGACCGGGGAATCAAAGAAGATGACCGCGGGCAATATGATCAAATAGCAGAAGTTGATAGTATATCCGGAGTGGCTTGTTTATACAGGCGCAAATACTTACAACAAATAGGTCTTTTTGATGAGGATTTTCAGATGTTTCTGGAAGACGTAGATATCTCGCTCAGATTAAAAAAGCGGGGTAAGAAAATGCTCTATTGTCCACGGAGCATTGTCTACCATGTGTTTCATGGCAGCGCCAGCGATGACTTGGTCAGCTTTTATATCGAACGAAACCGACTGCTGCTGTTAGCTAAACATTACCCAGAACAGCTAGGTAGTGCTGTGCTGGGCAGCGGATACTTTACACTCAAAAATAGCCTGAATGGCCACAAAGATATCTATCAGATCTTACCAGTAGTTTTTGCTAAGCTTCTCAAGCACCATAATGGCAAAACGGTAAGTAAGTTCCTGCCAGATTTGTTTGCTAACCTTAGGAAAAGTTTAAACTTAGAAAAGTATAATTTGACTCTGATGTTAGAGAATAAAAGGAAAGACCTGCAGCTTAAAGCCCAAGAGATCAACCGCAAAGACAGCCTGCTTTCGGAAAAAGACGCCAACCTATCCCAACTCAACTCGCAGCTGCAAGATAAATTAGATCAAATTCAACTTAAGGCCCAGGAAATCAACCACAAAGACAGCCTGCTTTCGGAAAAAGACGCCAACCTATCCCAACTCAACTCGCAGCTGCAAGATAAATTAGATCAAATTCAACTTAAGGCCCAGGAAATCAACCACAAAGACAGCCTGCTTTCGGAAAAAGACGCTAACCTATCCCAACTCAACACGCAGCTGCAAGATAAATTAGATCAACTCCAGCTCAAGACCCAAGAGACCAGCCATAAAGAAAGTGTATTGCGGGAAAAAGACACCCAACTTACCCAACTGCGCACACAGCTGCAAGCTAAATTACAGGAACTCAGCCTCAACACCCAAGATATTGCCCGGAAACAGGGCTTGCTGCGGGAAAAAGATACTGAGCTCAAAGAAAAAAATGCCGACCTCGCTCAACTCAATACACAGCTGCAAGCCAAATTAGAGGAACTCAGCCTCAACACCCAAGATATTGCCCGGAAACAGGGCTTGCTGCGGGAAAAAGATGTTGAGCTCAAAGAAAAAAATGCCGACCTCGCTCAACTGAACACGCAATTGCAGCAAAAGCTCCAAGAGTTGAAACAAAAAGACAGCCAACTTTCACAAAGAGACAATCATATAAATGAGCAGAGCAGGGTCTTAAATAATCTTACAGCAGAATTCAAAAAAACTATCCGGGCTTTAGATTTTAAGACTAAACAAGCAAATAACTTTGAGCAGCAGATTAGCGATTTTTACTCCACAGAGACATTCAAGTATGTTATCCGTCCGCTTTGGAAAACATTCGACCTGCTCAAGGCCATAAATGTGATTCGGCCCCGCCAATTAGAGACCAGGCAAAAGCTAGCAGTGGAATCATCGACCTTATTAATTAAGCCGCAGCAGGTCTCTGTAGAACAGACCGAGAAGATTCTGCATGATTTCAAGACAGCATACCCCCAGAGTCGCCTTGTTCTAATGGCAAATTTGCTAAAGGTTGATTACGAAAGATTATCGCAAAATAAACTAATCGATGAAAAATTGTTCTACAACCCATTTTTAAAGAAGTTTGGCTTTCGCGAGCAGCTAAGGTCGATCTTAGAATTAAGAAAAAGAAGATTTGATACAGCCGTAGTTTTGGTTGGTGAATCGACCTATCCCGGATATGCGCGAGCCAGGATTTTGGCCCTGTTGAGCGGGGCAAAAAAGATTAAACAGCAACCTGTTCAGCAACAGCAGGTCCAAGATGGTCGTTTTGAGGATACGCCTGTTCAGAAATTGCTGATAAGCAAAGATATGTTCAAACAGGTCTTGCTGTTGCCTTGGCACCTGCTCTTCTTAATCGTGACAGTGCTTGGCTTTTTAATCTTTATTGTCAGCGGAATAAAGATAAGAAAGATTATTTATAAATTTAAAAAATGAATATTTGTTTTCTCTCCAGAGACTATCCGCCTAATCTGCTTGGCGGTGTGGGTACCTATACTTATGAGATGGCCAGGGCCCTGACCAAGCTTGGCCACCAGGTCTATGTAATTAGTGAGGCTATTGGTCAAGAAGGAGAATTTATCGAGGATGGGATTTGCGTACATAGAGTTAGGCCGATGGAATTACCTTTACCGTTCTTTTTAAAAGATAAATTTAAAATGACCTGGGAGCGCCTAGAATATAGTTTTGCTGTATCCAGAAGACTCAGGGCAATAGTCAAAGTGTATAAAATAGATGTAGTGGAAAGTTGCGAGGCCCGTTCAGAAGGTTTTTGGTATTACTTGTTTCACTCCCAGCCGCCTTTAGTCATAAAATTACATACCCCCGAGGGCATTGTGTTTAAGCTCGACCGTTTACCGCAGACAATCGATAATAAAGTTAAAGATAAATTAGAGGAATGGTGGATTTTGCGGGCTAATAAAATAGTGCCAGTAACAAAGGCTGTGAGAGACTTAGTCTCGCAATACTACCAGGTTAAGTTGGGCAATCTGCAGGCTGCTTACTATCCGGTAAATACGCTTTTATTTAAGCCGGATGGCCAATGGACAGGCAATAATTTCCCAAAAATCCTATATGCCGGTAGGCTGGAAGTGAGAAAAGGCGTGCAGGTCTTGCTCGAGGCGATTCCTGAGGTGCTAAAAAAATATGCTCAGGCCCACTTTTATTTCGTTGGTGCCGATGCGGGAGTGAAATATTTGCTGGAGCGTAGAATCAAGGAACTTGGTTGCTCAGCTAATATTACTTTCATCGAACAGGTGGCCAGGGAAGAAATGCCCGCTTATTACCATGGCGCTGATCTATGTGTCTTTCCATCGCTATGGGAAAATTTTGCTTTTGTGGCCTTGGAAGCCATGGCCTGTGCCAAGGTAGTCATCGCCAGCCGGGTTGGAGGATTCTCTGAAATGATCGATGAAGGTCTCAACGGAATTCTTTGTCAGCCCGGTGATTCGCAAGAGTTAGCTGATAAGATTACTTTTGCTCTGAGAGATAAATTACTTATGGAAATGATGGGACAGCGGGCCAGAAAGAAGATTGTTGATCATCATCGCCCAATAGAAAGAGCAAGACAGCTGGTGGAAGCTTATCAGGAGTTGTTATGAGAGTCGTTTTGTGTACAGCTACAGCGTTCCATCTTGAGCATCCACCTTTGGGCTTGACCTATTTAAAGTCAAGCTTGATTCAAAATGGCCACAGTGTGAAGTGCCTGGACTTATCAATCGGGGATAATAATTTGGTCTCTTGTCCGGTCCCGCCGGATCGGAACATTGAGGAATATCTAGATCAAAATTACGAAACTATATCCTCCTGGGTGGATAGAATAGAAACATATCAGCCGGATATTGTGGGAATTACGCTTTGGGCCTCGAGCAAAAATTCCGCCTCGGCCTTGGCTTTGCTTTTGAAAAGAAGATTAACCACCGCCTTAATCATTGGCGGCGGCCCCGATGTGCTGAGTTACACAATTAAAGACTATTTGAATTATTTTGATTATCTTATTGAAAAAGAAGGGGAATTAACACTTTGTCAATTTCTGGATGAATATCAAAAAAACGGTAAGACTACTCAAACCAAAGGAGTTTGGTATAAAAATGCGCAGCAGGTCTGCTTGAGCGCTCCCGCAGAGAGGATTAAGGATCTGGATAGCTTAGCTTTTCCTGACTTCTCTGATTTTGTTATTGAATCATATTCGGGAGAAATTCCGGTTGAGTTTAGCCGGGGCTGTAATGCCAATTGCACATTTTGTAATGGAAAGCACTATTTTGATCGGCAAAAATCAAGAAGCGGATTAAGTATGTACCAAGAGATAGTTCATCATAGCAGGCATTTCAATTGTTATAAATTTATTTTTGTAGGTGATAATTTACTATCCGCGACTACTTTTAAAGAATTCATGACATTTTGCGATCAAGTCATAAAAGACAAGCTTAAAATAGAATGGCGGATATATAATCAGAGAGTAGATTCATTAATCGATGAAACTTGCGTTAAAAAAATGGTGGCGGCCGGATTAAAAAAAGTTACTTTTGGCGTGGAGAGCTTTTCAGAGAGAGTCAGGCAGGATATGGGTAAGGTCGCCAGTGATGCTGTCACAGATAGGGCGCTTTCTGCTTTTATTGACCAAGGAGTTAAGGTAGCTCTTTTAATGATCTACGGTTACCCCATTGAAACTGAAGCAGATTTTCAGCAGACCTTGACTTGGCTTAGGGGGAAGAGCGAACGTCTGGCGCATATTTGCTTTAATTGTTTTGTAGTCAATTCGGAATATTGTAGTAACCGGCCGGGGATAGTTAAATTTGAGGATGATTCCTATCATCTTTATAAGTGGCGTTCTGATGCAGTTGATCGTGGCGGGCGCCAACAGAGATTCTTGCGCTTAATAGAGACTTTAAATGCGCTCAATGTGGAATACATGGTTTCTGACCCGCACCTGAATAGATATTACAGAAATTGGAATAAACAGCTTAAGGCAGAATTAGAAAAGGAGTGGACAACACAATCATGAGTCGCAAAAAAAAACTGATTAAGATTATTGTGGTCAATCTAGCGGCTTTTATCCTATTGTTATTATCTTGCATGTATTTTTTTGCTTTGTACGCATATAGGTATGACCTCAGGCGGATGAGACCACTTTTTTATGCAGACGGAAGTGAAAATCTACGCCATATATTAAGACCTAATGCAGTGGCTTCATCAGAGGGGATTGAATACAAGATAAATGCCCTGGGCTTCAGAGATAGAGAGTATCCTGTTGCTAAAGATGAAAGTAGTTATCGGATTATCTGCGTCGGAGATTCGATGACCTTCGGCCAAGCGGTGGCGCTCGATGATGTTTATGCAAAGGTATTAGAAAGGTCCTTACGCAGTAAATACTCAAAAAATATTGAGGTAATTAATGCCGGGGTATCGGGATACAATACTTATGATGAGCATTGGTTTATTAAGCATAAATTGCTCGGTTTAAATCCGGACCTGATTATCTTAGGGTTCCTGATCAGCAACGATCCGGAAGACCCATCTTTGCCATTTAACAATAAAATGAACATCCAACACGAATCTCAAGATCAGCAATCTTCCTTAGCCTATTATATACAGAGAAAATCAAGAAGGAAAGAATTGGATAAAGAAAATTATTGGGCAACTTATAAGAGCAAGATGTGGGATCCTCAAGGGGCGCAATGGAAAAGGTGTCTGCAGGCACTGCAGGATATCAGGGATTTAACCGCAGAGCATAGCATCGAACTTTTAGTGCTGATTATTCCTGAACCGTTAGAACGCCCGTATGATTATTTGGAGCATCACTCTCAGTTGCAGGCAGCGTTGGCCGGGCTTGGTATTTGGTATGTTGATGTGCTCCCCGAAATGGTCAAGAGAGGCTTTTTTTATCTGCCGGCAAACAGGGAAGACAGACATCCGCACCCGCAGGTACACAGAATATATGCTCAGACGGCGTTAGCCGCCATGGAGAAAGAAGGGTTGATTTTATTAAAATGATCAACAAGACCAGGATCAATAGCATATACCTGCTCAACGAATTCACCGATTTGTGCAACTTAAAATGCATTATGTGCGACCATGGCCGCGGACTGAAGATTCACGGGGAGTATCCTTTGGGGCTGATGCCGGCAGATTTATTCGAAAATATAGTCAACCGTCTTAAGAATAGCAAAGTGCATCTTAGCTGTTTCCACGCCGGATGGTTAGGTGAGCCGCTTTGCCATCCTGAATTTTCCAAACTGACCAGAAGGTTATTTGCTGAAAATAATAAGGATGATTTTTTTGATAGCTTTACAATGAATACCAACGGCCTATCGCTAAATAAAGAGATCGCTGATGTTTTCCTGGATTATGCGGCCTTTCTGGAAAAGAGAGGAAAAGGTTTCTTTAGGATTCACCTTTCCCTACATGCGGCAACTGAGAAGATGTATCAGAAGATTACCGCTAAGCCGGGTGAGAACCTAAAGACTGTTTTAAGTAATTTAGATTATCTGATGAGAGAGAGAAAAAGAAGAACGCTGCGCTTTCCAAATTTGACCTTTTTGTTTGTAGTTACGCAAGCGAATAAGAACGAAGCGGAACAGTTCCTAAAATTTTGGTCCCGACGCCTGAAGCAATATGACAGGAAGTATGAAGTTGTTTATGACTGGCCGGAAAATTATCCAACAAAAGACACAGACGCAATATATTTTAGAAGAGAAGATGCTTATGAACAATATAAAGCCGAACAACTGCATAAACAGGTGGCCTGCCGGTTGGGTCTAATATCTAAACACCAGACCAATCAAAGGATTATCAGGACTAATGCCATATTAAGAAAGAATAGTCAGGAGCAACATGATTTGTACAGGAGGCCCTGTCCGGCACTCTGGCGGACCTTAGTGGTCCACAATTCTGGTTTAGTAGTGCCCTGCTGCAGCGATTTACACCTGGAACTTAAAGTGGGAGATCTAAACACCCAGTCCTTAGAGCAGATCTGGAATGGTCGGGAAATCACGGAGATGAGATTGGCGCATATCCGCGGAGATTTCAAAAAGTTTAAACGTTGCTTCTACTGCAACAATATAGATTCGTTTGTGATTTCAGACCAGGAAATAGTGCAATATTTAGAGGACCTCAGGCAGCATCAGGAGATTGAGTCATTTCTAGCCAGGATGCGCAATATTCAGTCAGGCACCTGTTTAACTAAAAGCAAGGCATTAAATGTGTGTCTGGTCTCGCGGGAATATCCTGAGGAAACTGGCTGGGGCGGGATCGGCAGATATACCCATCAATTAGCGCATAGTCTGGCAAAGAAAGGATGTCAGGTCCATGTTATTTCCTTAAGCTTAAACGGCGACAGGGAATATATGGATGAAGATATCCATGTGCATCGCATTGCCCATCGTGAATTATTTCCTCAAAAATTGATTTTTCAGGAGTTCGCTGTCAGGGTGGAGTATAGTTATAAGCTATATCAGAAATTGAAACAGCTGATCAAAAAATTTAATATCGATATTATAGAGGCGCCTAATTTCTTTGCTGAGGCCGTATTCTCCGCACTTTGCTTAAAGACGCCTTTGGTAGTAAGATTACATTCGTCATTTTCTGAAATCATCAAGGCTTACCAGTGGTCTCAGACCTTAGACCGCAGATTAAGCTGTGCTCTTGAAGATGCCTCAATTTCTCATTGTAATTTAATCACCAGCTCGACAAAGAGCGGGGCCCAGGCCTTGGCTGATCAGTTGGGGATAGATGCGAAAAGAATCAGCATTATTCCTTTAGGCATAGAAACACCTCAGCCGATAACTCAACAGCCGGCGGCAGATTCAGCTTTTAGGGACAGACTAAATGTGCTTTTTGTGGGCAGATTAGAGCGCAGAAAAGGGGTGCATATTTTAATGCGCGCCATTCCCCATGTTTTAAAAGAACTGCCGCAAACAAGTTTTACTTTGATTGGTAGGGACACTTTCTTGAATCGTAAGCGTAGTTCTTTTCAGGGTCCGCAGAGAGAGTCGTTTAGGGAGACTGTGTTAAGGAGCTTTCCCGCGCAATACAAAGATAATGTCCATTTTTTAGGGTATGTTGCAGAGAATAAACTATCTGAATATTATAGCAATTGTGATCTATTTGTCGCTCCTTCTTTGTATGAGTCTTTTGGTTTTATTTATGTTGAGGCGATGGCCCACGGAAAAGCAGTTGTGGGCAGCAAAGTCGGTGGCGTTGCAGAGGTAGTGATTGACCAAGGGACCGGGATATTAGTACCGCCAAAAGATGTAGTCAGTCTAGCTGAGGCGATTATATCTTTACTTAAAGATCGACCACGCCGAGAAAAGATGGGCCAGGCCGCCAGAAGACATGTAGAACTCAATTTTACTCGTGAATTGATGGCTGAACGGACTCTGAAGATGTATAGAAAGGTCTTAGATGATCAGGCAAAAAAGTAATGCTAAAAGAATAGAAGTATCTGTAGTGATTTTGACCAAAAACGGAGCCGATTTTCTAGAGCAAAGTTTGCAGAGAATCTTTGATCAAAAGACAACTTATAGCTATGAAATTATCTGCGTAGATTCTGGATCTACAGACTCAACACTTAAGCTTCTTAAAAAGTACCCGGTAAAACTATTTACTATTCCGGAAGATGCATTTAACCATGGCTTGACCAGAAATCTTGCTGTTTCTCAGAGTTGCGGCCAGTATATTATCCTGCTTAGTCAGGATGCTGTTCCTTGCAATGAATACTGGATGGGTACCCTGGTCAAGACATTGGAACGTGACCAGAATATAGCCGGGGCCTATTGCCGCCAGATAGCACCAGAAGGTACGGATCCGTTTATTAAAAGACGCACCCGCAAGAGCTATCCTCAGCTGGATATTCCGCAATTTAATTTTATTCAGGATGCCGGAAACTATCAGCGCCTTAAACCCCAACAGAAATATCAGCTTTGCCGTTTTGATAATGTTTGTTCATGTATCAGGAAATCTGCCTGGGAAGAGTTACCCTTTACCCGGACAGAATTTGCCGCGGATTTAGATTGGGCCAAGAGAGTTTTAGAAAGAGGATATAAAACTGTGTATCAACCCCAGACCTCTGTAATCCACGCTCACAACAGGTCAATAGACTATGAATATAGACGGGCCTACTTTAATTATCGCAAGCTAAATGAGCTGTTCCAATTAAGACCGCGGATATTTTTTGTTTTTCTGTTCAGGAGGCTGTTGGTCAGCGGGCTGGGTAGTTTTTATTATGCCTGCAAAGATCAAGGATTGATTAAGGCAATTAGGTCGCTGAAGAGAATTTATCTTTTGTGTTTAGCCGATGTCTTGGCTCAGCGCCAGGCAATTAAGGACCAGCGCTTAGGCCGGCCTTACAAATTTAAAGGTATTTAGGTAAGAATGAGAATTCTTCAGATCGTACATAGTTTTCCCACGCACACGCTTGCCGGAACAGAAATTTATACTTATAATTTAGCGAATAAATTGGCAGAAACGCACGAAGTCTCTATCTTTCACCGTGTCTGCGATCCCGGCCAGAAAGAGTATAATGTAATTTTCTCTAAAAACAACGGCTTGAATATCTACACAATAAATAACACTTTTAGGAATTGCAATTCATTCGCCATGACTTATAACAATGATTCTATTGCCAGTGAATTTAGCCGGGTTTTGGATAGAGTTAACCCTGAAGTAGTGCATATTCAGCATTTGATCTTTTTATCTACTAAACTTGTTGCTGAAATCAAGAAAAGGAAAATCCCGATTGTTTTTACGGTACACGACTATTGGTTAATCTGCCCGCAATGGTTTTTCTTAAAAGACGGACTGAGCGCTTGTAGTGGTGATAATTTAAAAGAATGTGTGAATTGCCTAAGAGATCAGCTTAGTATAAAAAAAGGCCCCAAGAGAATTTATCTGAGCTTACTCAAAATAATGCCGCCCTTTTTAGTTAAGCTGTTTAAATCCGCTTATCTTTACTCTACAAAGATGAATTTCCAATTTTCTGACCAAGGGGTTAAGCAGATTAAGGCCCGCAATGGGCAGATCAAAGAGATGTGTCAATCAATTGATAGATTCATTTTACCTTCAACCTTTCTAAAGAGCAAATTCGATCGCTGCGGTTTATTGGGGAATAGAGCTATGCTCCTGCGCCACGGCCTAGACAATAATTTTCTCAATGGTCTAACCAGGAAACAATCGTCTAAACTGTGCTTTGCTTTCATTGGCACAATCTTGCCAGCTAAAGGCGTAGATATATTGATTAAGGCTTTTAATAAAATCCAGCGCAACAACATAGAATTAAGGATTTATGGCAAGCTCTACCCTTACAGGGGATTTGAATATTATCCTGCTTATATAAAAAATCTGGCCAGGCCCGATAATATTCGGCTAATGGGTGAATTCCAAAATAAGGATATTGGGGGGCTTTTGTCTGAGATTGATGTCGTGGTTTTGCCTGCGGTCTGGGGGGAGACCTTTTCCTTAGTGATTCAAGAAGCCTTTTTAGCCCGAACCCCGGTAGTCGCTTCTAATATCGGGGCGATTCCGGAAATGGTCAAAGATGGTCAGAACGGATTATTGTCTGTTCCCGGGGACATCAAGGACTTACAAGAAAAACTGCAATATTTAATAGATAATCCTGGAATAATAAGTAAATTGAAGCAGAACATCCCAGAAGTGAAAAGTATAGAGGAGAACGCCTGGGAAATTGAGCAGGTTTATCGCGAGCTAGTCAGGTAAGATGGATTTAAAAATAGAGCTAAAATTATCCACCAAAATAGACCGACCTCAGGGAGAAAGAAGCTGAAGTCAATAAGATTATGGACTAAGAAACTAAGATTAGCCACAATTATGCCGATATATAATTTATCTTTACTTAGTAGTCTTATTCGGGAGGGTTTGAGCGATTTACACAGAAAACCAAGGAAGCCAATTATTCCCAGAATGCCGCTTTCAACCCAGATTTGCAGATAGGAATTATGCGTAAACTGACTCCTGATAAATGGAAAATTGCCCAGGCCGATTCCGCGCCAAGGATGCCGCGAGATATCCGCGGCGGCCTGACGCCAATAGATCAATCTTCTCTGAATGGAAAATAGAGGAGTTTCCCAATTTAGCGCTGTTTGGCTACTACGTAGTAAAAAGATTAGAACAACAGCCAGCAGAAATAGCGACAACAAAATAAAGGTTTTTTTGTTAAACCGTCCAGATAAGAAAATGAAGATTAAAAAGGCTAAAAAGATGCTTAAGAATGCGCCAATCGACCGGGTCAGTAACAGTGTAAAAATAATCAACAGGGTTGGCAAACTAAGCAGCACGTTCTGGAAGTTAAGTTTAAGCGGTTGTCCTTGGTTCTTTTTCAATAAGTAGGCTACGCTAACAGGCAGCACCATAATCAGATGCCCAGCGAGTAGATTAGGCAGGGCAAAAGGCATGAACGCCCGATGGCGGTTTAAGACTTCCCGGACAAAAGGATAGCTGAAGCTCTGGTTTTCGATATATGCCAAAAGGTCTAGGGAGCCCAGATAAAACCAATAGATAGCGTAGAGGCTTAAGGCAGTTGCCGATAAAATCATGGTGAAGATAATTCTTCTTTTTTCTCGATTATCGGCAGAATAAGTAGCCAAAAAGATAAAAAAATAAGAAATAAATTTGGGTAATTCCGGCATGCTCTTTAAGGGGTAAAAAGAGAAGAATGCTGAAGAGGTTACAGCTAGAAAAAATAAGAACAAATACCCTTGCCCGAAGAAGCTCAATTGACGCAGATTCTTTGTTTTGATGAATACCAGAGATACGCCGATTAAAAGCAGGGAATAGCAGGTGTCAAAATAGGGATAGCTTAAAGAAGAGATAAAGGGTCGGATAAAGATCAAGCTTAACAGGATGTTTAGCATGAACCTAATTTTACATTAAGATGCGCGAATCGTCAAGCAATTTACCTTCTGTTTCGGTTGTTATTCCGAATTATAATGGCGCCAGGACAATTGGCGATTGTCTAAGTTCTGTATTGGCCTTAGATTATACTAATTTCGAAATAGTCCTGGTAGATGATGCCTCAACTGACGAGTCACTCGCTATTGTCAGGAGTTCGTTTCCGGATATCAAGATTATCGAAAATAGCAAGAATCTGGGGTTTGTGCGCGCTGTCAATCTGGGGATTAGGGTATCTGGCGGAGAAATTGTGGTCTTGCTGAATATGGATACTGTGGTCAGAAGAGATTGGTTAAAGCAATTAGTCAAGGGGCTGATTTCGGATCGGGAGATTGCGATTGTAGGTTCAAAAATACTTGATGCTGATCAGCGGACTATTCAACATGCCGGAGGCATGCTCAATAATAATGCAGTTGCTGTTCACCTGGGCCGAGGCGAAGCAGATTCCGGGCAGTATGATCGCTTACGAGAAGTAGATTATGTCTGCGGGGCCTCAATAGGATTTAGAAGAAAACTGCTTAGAGAGATAGGCTATTTAGATGAGGGATTTTCGCCTTTATATTATGAAGATACGGATTTAGCTTTTAGGGCCAAAAGAAGAGGTTACCGAGTTGTTTATGTTCCCGAATCTGTTTTGTCGCATCATGAAAATTATTCAACAAATGGCTTGAATGCGAGATTTTATTATCTTTTTCATAAGGGCCGGATCCGTTTTGCGATTAAGAATTATGAGTTCAGATATTTATTTACGGGATTTTTGAAAGCAGAAGTAAAATGGTTCAAAGGCTTTCAGCCTCGAGAATTTAGACGTCAATTGCTGGCCGCTTACTTTGCAAATATTTTCTCTTTGCCGAAGAAACTCTTTTATAAAAAATTGGTTAAACAATGAGCAAAGTTTTAGCTTTCGGCGCTGCGCCCTTACCGATAGAAAACGCGATAGTTCACCAAGGCCCAGGCATTAGGACCTGGCAATTTGTCCGGCCTTTGCTTGATGAGGGCCATCAAGTCTGCCTGGTTTGTTTGCAGGCATCCGGCACGAAGCCACAAATGAAAAACACCCCTAGTAATCTATCTTATTATTTTCTCTCAGAAGGTGATTTTAGTGAAGTCGCGAATATTCAAAAACTACACGACGCTTTTCAGCCGGATTGTATTTTCAGTATTAGCTCATTCTTACCTTCGCGTGCGGCAGTACAGTTGAAAACCGAGCGACCGATCTGGTTTGATCGAGGCGACTTAATGGCCGAGGCTCAATTAAAGGCAGCTACAGAGAATAATGACGATTATCTTTATGATTTTTGGAAATTAGAACAACTGGTTTTAGGACGAGGAGATGTCTTTTCCACAGTTTCGGCTCCGCAAAGATTTGCTTTGATTGGCAGGTTAGGCAGCGCTGGACGATTAAATAAATATACAACCGGATATGAGTTGATTAATGTAATCCCTTGTGCTGTAGAAGAAACAGGCTATCGGCAGAAAGAGAATATTATTCGCGCTAAACATGTTAACAATGATGATTTTGTAGTGCTTTGGTCAGGAGGATATAATACCTGGGCCGATATCGAGACACTATTTTCTTCTTTAGAGCTGGCCATGACCAAGAACAAAAGAATAAAATTCGTCTCAACAGGCGGGGCCATATCCGGGCAAGATCAGCTTACCTATGCTCACTTTCTTAAACTAATCGCCGGCTCCAAACATAAAGATAGGTATATCATGTTAGGCTGGGTGCCAGCAGCAGATTTAGCCAGCATCTATCTGGAAAGCGATTTGGGTATAAATATCGACAAATTTAACTACGAGGTTGTCTTAGGCAGCCGACATCGGCTGCTGGATTGGATGCAGGCGGGCCTACCGATTTTAACTACTAAGCCAAGTGAGCTAACTCAAATACTGGATCAAGGAAAGATGGTGTTTACTTTCCCTAGCAATAATGCTGAATTTCTAGCCCAGACAATGCTTAAGCTAACTGCTGAGAAACAGACACTTGTTGAGTATGCCCAGAGGGCTCGAGATTTTGTTCAGAGGAATTTCTCTTATCAGCTGACTACTGAGCCATTCCGCAAATGGGTCAAGCAGCCCAAGCATGCCCCGGATAAGATTGCTAAGTCACGGCTATCCGGGCCGGTTGGCAATTTAGAAGATGAGTTTCGGCACAATATTGAAGCAGAATACATAGATAGACTAAAAAATAAAATTAGCAAGATCTCAGCCGAACGGCTTAAACTCGAGAACGAACGCAATAGCTTAAAGAAACACATTTCTAATCTGGAAAACGAACGAACTAATCTAAAAAAACACGTTTCTGGCCTTGAGGCAACCCGAGATAATTTAAAAGAGCATCTGAATAATGTTTGTAATTCCAGATTTTATAAACTATATACAACAATTAAAAATATATTTAAAAAATGGTAAGCGTTTGTATTGTCAATTGGAATGGTAGGGATTATTTAACTAAATGCCTTAATTCTGTTTATCAGCAGGATTATCAGGGTGGAATAGAGATTATTATCGTAGATAATCATTCTACAGATGGTTCTTTAGAGTGCATAAAGGCAAGTCCCAATGGTATTAAATTAATAGAAAATGAGATTAACAAGGGTTTTTGTTATGCCCATAATCAAGCCATTAAAGCTAGCAAAGGTGAATATATCTTACCTTTGAACTTTGATGTATTTCTTGAGCCAAATTTTATTAGCGAGATGGTTAAGCTTATGGAAAAAGATCCGGGCGTAGGTATAATTTCAGGTAAACTGTATAAACAAGCGAGTGGAATTAAAAGCAGGATCATTGATTCCACAGGCATTACAATGGAGCATTGCTTTATGCGTCCCCGGGGGGCGTTGGAGGAAGATCTAGGCCAATACGACCGACCAGACAGCTTAATGGTCTTTGGAGCTTGTGGCGCGGCACCATTTTATAGACGAACTATGTTAGAAGATACTAGGTGTTTTAATGAATTTTTTGATCATGATTTTGTAAACTACGTTGAAGATGTTGATTTATCTTGGCGGGCTCAACAGAGAGGGTGGCAATGCCTCTATAATCCTGCTGCCATTGCTTATCATGAGCGCGGAATCACCAGGAAAAATAATCCCCAGATCCAAAAGGAGTATCTTATTTACGGATTCAGAAACCGCTACTGTAGCATGATTAAGAATATTGGCTCGGGATACTGGAAGAAAAATAGGTTCAAAATTATAGGTCGCGAGTTAATATTCTTGATCATTTCTCCGGCAGCTATATCTCGAGTCTTAAGATTAAAGGTTTTGTTCTTAACATTAAAAATGTTCAAAAAGATGCTTTCTAAAAGAAAAATTATTCAAAGCAGGAGTTTCGTGCCAGATGATTACATGGATAACTTCTTCTGCTATAATGGGTTAAATTTGTCCAAAAAGGGCTGTGAAATGTTGTTAATGACACTCAGGGGCGTGATTTCAAAATTAAGAATAAAAAAATTACATTAATCTTTACCGGGATCACCGCTTGCGGATTTGATAATCCAAAAGGGAACGAAGGCAGTTGGATCAATCATGGGCTTTGTTTAATCAGCGCGGTCCTTAAAAAAGCGGGATTTGCTGTTGATTTGATTGATTTGCGGAGATTAAAAGGCTGGGCCGATTTTAAGCAGACTATTCATGAGAGGGATTTCGATATAGCCGGCCTAACCATGATGAGCGTAGATTACAATACCGTCACGCAATGTATAGATATCATCAGAGAGATCAAGCCGAGTGTTAAAATTGTGGTGGGTGGGGCGCACGCTTCGATATTACCGCAAGAACTTACAGTAAATGAGAAAATTGATTATATATTTGTCGGAGAAGCTGAAGTTACGATTGTTGAGTTGATGCGGAAGTTAGAGCAGCAAGAAGGAAATGGCCGGATAATCTATGGCCAAAGGCCAAATTTAGATGAACTTCCATTTGCTGATCGAGATTTATTTCCCGTACCTGAGGAACCTATTTTTTCTTTTTTCAAAAGCCCTTTTGTGACTATTATTGCCGGCCGGGGCTGCCGGTATAATTGCAGTTTCTGTCAGCCCGCGGAAAGGATGATCTTTGGCAATCAGGTTCGCAGAAGAAGCGTTAATCATGTAATTGAGGAACTCAAATATCTAGATCAGAGATATAGTTTTAGGAGCATGATGATTCACGATGATTGCCTGACCGAAGATAGAGAGTGGGTAATGGAGTTTTGCGCTCAATATAGAAGGAGCGGCTTTAAGCAACCTTTTGTTTGTCAGAGCAGGCCCGATCTAATTTGTGAGCATCCTGAAATGGTGCAGAGCTTGCGCCGAGCCGGTTTGGCTTTATTGATTATAGGTTTTGAGAGTGGCAGTCAACGGGTGTTAAATTTTTTAAGAAGAGGGTATCAACTAGAGCAGAACTTGCAGGCGGCAGCAGTTTGTCGCAGATTAGGAATAAAGATCTGGGCTAATTATATGTTTGGTGTGCCCACGGAAACAAAACAGGAGCAAAAAGAAACAGTCCAGATGATTAAGAAGATTAGACCCTATCATTGCAGTCCGACTTATTTTACACCACATCCAGGCAGCGACTTATTTGAATATTGCATCAGCAATGATCTTTCTTTGATCAAAAATCATGATGCCTACCGCAGAAACAATTACCAGCCAAAAATTAGGGGCATAGATTATGAATATTTGAACAAGTTGTTATGGGAATCAGTGGCCCTGAGTGAGGATCAAAACGTGCTGAAAAGATTATTTAAAAGGACGGTTTTCGGTCAATGCCGGCTGTTTCAGTAATCTTAGTTACGCATAACTCAAGTAACTATATCCAAGAGTGCCTGGATTCTGTATTGGCCCAGGGTCTTAAGGATGTTGAGGTGATCGTAGTAGATAATGCCTCGGAAGATCAGACCAAGTCGTTAATTAAGAATAGATACCCTGAGGTTACTATACTTGAGAATTTAGAGAATCTTGGTCCCTGTAAAGCTCGCAACAAAGGCATAGCCAGAGCGAATGGTAACTTCATCTTGTGTCTAGATGACGATACCAAGCTAAGCCGCAATTTTTTGGCAAATGTCCTGCAAACTTTAGAAAACGATGATAGAATTGGGGCAGTCCAGCCCAAGGTGCTCCGCCCGGATGGCGAGATTATCTACTCTACCGGCATCCATCTTTCCTTTTTAAGGCGCTTTCATGATATTGGCAGCGGAAAAAGAGCAGGGCATAGATTTAATCGGCAGCGGGATACTTTTGGTGCCTCTTGCGCGGCTGCGCTGTATAGAAAAGAGGCCTTGGAGGCAGTCAGGCAGGGTCGGGAATATTTTGATGAGGATTTCTTCTATTTCTTTGAAGATGTTGATCTCAGCTGGCGGCTGCAGAAAAGAGGCTGGCGGATTGTCTATACCCCAAAAGCCGTATGTTTGCATGCCGGAGGCAGATCGCGTAATAAGGATGAGATTTCGCAATATTTATGTTTGCGCAACAGATATTTTGTGATTACGAAAAATGAAACCCTAACCGGGCTGTTAAGATTGGTTATTGTCTTTTTAGCTTATGATCTCTGGCGCAATATATTTATGCTGGTCACCAATCCCAAATATTTTTTAAAGGCATCATACGGTGTAGTTAAATTTTTGCCAAGAATGGTTAAAAAACGGCATAATGGAGAAAATAGACATTAGAAAATATTTAACAATCGCTTGTATTATCGCATTATTTGTCTGGATATCCTTCTTCCAGCAGCTTTTCTTTGGGCGCTATGATCTGGGGGTAAGGATCTGCCTGATTGGCATTTTGGCGCTGCAAATAAAAAGCTTAAAAGATGTAAAAACAATATTCAATTTTCGAAGCGATTGGCCACAGTGGCTATTTTTGCTTTGTCTGCTGGCTGGTACGGTCAATGCTACTAATAAAACTGTGGTTTGGGAAAGATATTTTTATCTTGCAACGACCTTTTTGTTACTTTTTTACGTGGGTAAGTGTTTGTATAGAAATGAAAAGAATGTGAAATTCATTTGTTTGACTATTTGTTCCTGTAGTATCTTAGTTGTTTTAATTGGTTTCGCTGAATTATATTTTGGGAGAAATATAATCTATGAAAAGTACATTGCTAATCCGTTCTACGCCAGGTACTTTGCGGGCATTGCTCCGCCTGCCGAGCTGGAAAGGTATGTAAGATATGCCCCCTGCCCATTGTCTACACAGTTCGTGCCGGCAGTTTTGGGTTCCTATCTTCTCGGATGCCTGCCTTTTAGTTTTTATTTCTTCAAAAGTAAGTCTGTTGGTCTACGACTAACCGGTGTTATTGCGTCGTTATTATGCGCTATTATGATTATATTATCGCTATCTAGAGGGGCGTTATTAGGCCTTGTGGCTTTACTTCTATTCTATCTATGGCATAAGAATAGAAAAGGCACTAAAATAATTATGAGTTGTTTAATTCTACTAATGCTGCTTGGCTCTTTTTGGTCGAATAGCAGGTTAAGCCGTTTCGGTTTTACGGAAATGATATATGGAAGATATGATAGCATTATCTCAGAACATCGACTTAGCAGGATTAAGATGACAAAAAACATACTTAGAGAATACCCTTTTTTTGGAATAGGCCTTGAGCATTTCAGGATCAGGTTTAATGAGTATAGCGAAAAAAAAGATAAAGAAACCGTGCCCTACGAGTTTATGATACCGGATAATATGTATCTTACGCTTTTATCAGAAACTGGGCTGATTGGTACAGCCGGGTTCATAATCTTTCTTTCTCTTTTGTTTAAGTACGGAATAAGACAGATTAATAAACTGAATGATTGTATCAACAGAGAATCCTTGCTTGTGCCTTTGTCTGCGGTGATAGGGCTTTTAGTCGCTATGGCAGGATATGAGCTATTTTATTGGCACAGCCCGTATATGCTTTTTGGTTTAATTACTGGTTTTATTCAAGGCTGCGGAGATTAAGAGTGAAGTCGAAAAAAGATAAGCTGGCAACTCTGATTATATTTTTATTAGTTGGCGTAGCCTGGGCCGTACCCTTACTTAAAAATATAGAAAATTGGGGGAGTATGGATTGGGATCAATTTACTTTCTGGTATGCGGTTCCGCGTGAATCGATTTTAAGATATCATCAGTTTCCTTTATGGAATCCCTATAGCAATGGGGGCAATGTCCTGCTGGCCCATCCTCATTCTGCGTTTTTGTCTCCACTGTATATTTTTGTTCTATTATTTGGTCCAATAATTGGTTTAAAATTGGAGATAATCATTCATTTGCTAATCGGAATGTTTGGTATGTTTCTACTTTCCAAACACCTGAGACTAGCAAAATTTGCTACTTATTTACCCGCTTTTGTTTATATGCTCAGCACAATCTTTACGCTGCATCTTACTGAGGGGCATCTGGAGTGGCTAACCATGGCTTTTATTCCCTGGCTATTTTTATTTTTCTTAAAAGGCCTGAAGCATGATAAATATATATATGCTGGCATAGGCTCACTGGCCTTAATCATAATGTCCGGAGGCGTCTATGTATCCAGCATATTGGCAATTATGCTCTTTCTCTATTCTTGTCTATCAGCGATACAAAATAAGAGCATTAAACCCTTAAAAATTGTGGGCATCATATTTATCGGTGCGTTCTTTTTGTCGGCGATCAAATTAATCCCGATGCTAGAATTTCTACGGGCCAATCCCCGGCGGATTGCCTCTTTAGAGGCTACAGAGATTTCCTTATTGCCGACAATCCTACTATCCAGAGAGCAGGGGCTCTTATATCAAAATACAAAATGGACCGATCCTAAAAAGAGGGTTAAATTCAGAGGCAGGGGATTTGAGTATGGCTGGCATGAATACGGTGCTTATGTAGGATGGCTGCCTTTGGTCTTGGCGATAATCGGCTTATTTTTCTATTTCAGAACTCATTGGCCGCTCTTACTGACTGGACTAACAGCATTATGGATTAGTCTGGGTGCCGGAGTTGCTTGTAATCTTTGGGGGCTGATCCACCAGCTTCCCATTTACAATTCCCTGCATGTGCCCTCAAGATTCTTATTAGGGTTTTTATTTACGTTGGCTATATTTTCCGGCTTAGGTTTATCAAAACTGGAAACTATAAGCGTTAAAAAGCACCAGCAAGCATTGATTAAACTGCTGATCGGCGTTGTGGTCCTAGATTTACTTTTATTAAATTTTCCTTTATTGAAGCAGATGTTTACTATAAAGCCTGTACAGATAGAAAGGCATGCCCAATTTCAGCAAAGATACAGAGAATTGAACATATTCTCCGGCAGAAGCAGAAGCAGTTTATATCCTATATTTTTAAGTAATAGCGGGATAATCAACGGCTATGAAATCGCCCATGTCAAAAAGGGTGAGGTGACCACAATCAATCAATCTGGTTATAAAAAAGAGGCCTTTTTGCTGAAAGATAACGGCAATGTAAGGATAGATTATTTTTCTCCAAATAAAATAGTGGTCGAGGTTGATAGCGAAGGCGCAGATAGGTTAGTTTTAAACCAAAACTATGATCGGGGTTGGCGGGTGCAAAACCATCAAAATAGAAAACCTGTCGAATCTTTTAACGGTTTAATCGCAGCAGTAGTTAGTCCAGGCCAACAGCGGATAATATTTTCTTATTTGCCGTTTAGTTTTATAATCGGGTCTTTGCTTACGGCTGCGACAATTATTATCGGAGGTCTGTTATGGAAAAAAAACGTCATTCGATGAAAGTTAAACTCTTGATTTCTTTCTTTAGCCTGATTTTATCCTTAGGATTGCTGGAGATCGGGCTGAGGAGCATTGGTCACTTTTACTTTCACCAGCAAATCTTCGATGTCACTTACCGACAGCCTCGCGGCCCACAAGTTAAAGATGCCATCGATAATTATGTAATTTTGTGTGTTGGCGATTCTTTTACCCGTGGTGATGAAGGCCCGTATGAAGAGACTTATCCTGCGCAGCTGGCAGAATTACTGAACGCTAATAACCGTCAGCAAAAGTTTTCTGTTATTAATCAAGGGGTCTGTGGATACAATTCCAGGCAACTTTTAAAATATTTACCGAATTGGCTAAAGCATTATCGCCCGGACGCGGTAGTCATTTTAGTCGGCGCGACCAATAGATTCAATCCTTGGGGCTATAATCTCCAGGCCAAACAAGATATAGGTGCGGCCTTTAAAGATATGATTTCCGATCTCAGGGTATTTAAAATGATTAGACTAATAATGTTAAATTTAAAGAGCAAAACGCTCGGTTGGAACAGTAGATATATCTTGACTCAAGATAATGACGATACCTTTAGAATCGACGGTGGCACCAGAGAGAGGACCAGATCCGACCGGGCTTCAGACTATTATGAAATCATGGAATTGATTAATTCTCCTTCAGAAGATGATCAGTTAGCGATGGTTTGGTTTTATTGCAATACGGGGCAGGTTGAACGGGCCTTAAAATTATGTCAAGAATCATTGATTGGTAACCCCGATTCCGAAAATTTATCAGGCACCCTGGGTTATATATATCTATTTAAAACTAGACAATATCAGCAGGCCGCCGAATGCTATCAACAGGCCTTTGAACGGAATCGGCAATCCGAGATTGCTCTGAGTAATTTAGCCTTTTTCTACCGTGAAATGGGCACTATTTATACCAGAAAAGGTAGTTATGCTCTAGCTATTGAATATTTTCTGAAATCTATTCAGTTAGACCCTAATGAGCACGATAATTATTATACCTTGCTTAAGGCCTATAATCTGCAAAGCAAATTTGATTCCAATTTTATCCTCAGTGCTTTTCAGACAATGATTGCGGAAAATCCTGATCTTGAGCAAAATAGGCTATTTATAAATTACTTTAGCTTGTTTAAAGACAAGCAAGGCTGGGAACAAAAAATCAACAAATGGATGGAGAAGGATTTAGAAAAAATTGTAAAATTGTGTCAGCAGAACAAGGTTAAGTTAGTTGTTCAAAATTATCCGATTGCTTACCCGATGGCCAATGGGGTACTGGCAAAAATCGCCCAAAAGAATTCTTTAACATTTGTGGAAAATCGCGCTGTGTTCCACAGACTTATTTCTAGCGCCAAAAGGGATATTTATTTGCTGGATGACGACCATTGTACCGAGCAAGGCCATCGGGTGATGGCCGAAAATGTTTATCGAGAATTAATTAAGTAAGGGATTGCTCTTAAATGGAGAGGAATTTGATGAAAAAATCTTTCAGCCGCTTGAAGAATAATAAGGACCTTCTGATCGAGCTGTTTATCCTAATAAAAGAAAACAAAAAATGGTGGTTGCTGCCGTTTCTTTTAGTCTTGGCTTTATTAGGACTGTTTGTCAGCCTTACCGGCAACCAATCGATTCTGCCGGCAATCTACGCTTTATTTTAAGGATTAGGCTTTGGAAAAAAGAATTTTGTTAATCAGGACATTTAAGGATGTTGGCGCCGGAGGGCCGCTCCCTCCTTTAGAATTACTTTATATCGCCTCGGCAATAATGCGTAGCTTTGACCATAAATATCAGATCAAGATTATCGATACCGGGCTGGGCAATCTCTCTTTATCAGATATCAAGGTTATTCTTAACGGGTTTAATCCCGGAATTATCTGCTTAAATGCTTTAGTCTGGGAAGCCGGCTTAGTCCATCAGATAGCCAGCCTGGCTAAAGCGAATAATAAAAATGTATATGTCTTTGTACAGGGGCAACTTGCCACATTGGCCAAAGATTGCTTGCTGCAAGATGAAAATATTGATTATGTTGTAATCGCAGAAGCAGATAAAACAGTTTGCGAACTGCTAGAGGTTCTAGAAAATGGACATAATCCTGAAGCAGTTGATGGTATTATTTTTCGGGAAAAAAGTAATATTGTTGCCACCAGGCCGCGTTCTTTTATCAATAATCTCGATGATTTTCAAATCCCTGGCTCAACTTGGGATTTAATCCCGATCAAAGAGTATGCTCGTTACCCAAACTGGAATGGCAATCTTAAAGAGAAATTCTACATACCCATTCTTACTTCGCGCGGCTGTCCTTTTAATTGCATATTTTGTTGTAATCGAGAATGCTTTGGCAAAAGATTCAGGGCCCGTTCTGCTGAAAATGTCTTTTCTGAAATTATGCTTTTGCGCGAAAAATATAATGTCAAAGAAATCCATATTTATGATATAGTGTTTAATTATGATCCAGAAAGGGTAAAGCAGATTTGCCGTTTAATCATAAACTCTAAAATAGATTTGAGCCTTGCTTTTCCGCATGGCTTAAGGGCTGACTTAATGAATGATGAATTAATAACGTTATTGAGAAAGGCAGGGACCTATAAGTTGGTCTACGGAATTGAGACAGCCTCAGCCAGACTGCAGCGGAAGGTGGGCAAGAATCTTAATCTTGAACAGGTTACAAATATAATCAATAAGACTCACCAGGCAGGAATAATTGTGGGTGGATATTTTATATTAGGTTTTCCAAATGAGACTGTTGATGAAATGAGACAGACCATCGATTTTGCTGCAAATTCAAATTTAGACCTGGCCTATTTTTTTAAAGCCACCCGGTTTGCTGACATTGTGGATATCTACAAATCCAGAGTCAATCCGATAAATCAGATCCAAATAGAAACGGCTCTAGGCCTTTGTTATTATTCCAAAAACAAGTTTACTCAGGGTTTATCCTCTACTGAGTTGAATAAAATACTGTTGGAGGGCCAACAAAAGTTTTATCTGAATTTTAACAGATTGCGCCGTGGATTTGTAAAGTCGACAGATAAGGTTAATTTTCTGAAAAATATGTTTAATTTAGCGGCAATAATGTTACAGGGTTATTTAACCAAGCAGCTGGCTAAGGAAGAGTTTTCAAAAAGAAATGCTTAGAAAGGCAATAGCTTTTGTTATTTGTTCGATCGGGATAATTTTACCGTTACGCTTAAGAATTATCTATTCCGAAATCCTGGGTTGGATAACTCAATTCATGTATTTGAATTATGTGCTGATTTTAAAATTTATAATTAAAGAATTAAAAAAGTCGGAATTAGCTAAAGGAAAAAATGAACGATAAAAAAGTGGCCGTGCTTTTTTCCGGAGGTACAGATTCAACGCTTACCGCTGCTTTAGCGGCGGAACGATATCAAAAGGTGTATTTAATTACTTATCAACGCCTTGGATTCTTTTCAATTAATAACACCAAGCTTAATCTGCATAAGCTGCAAAGCAGGTTTGGTAAAGATAAATTTATCCACCAGATAATTAAAATAGACCGCTTATTTAATTATGTGTCCTATGAGCGATATATTAGAAACGTTATCAAATACGGTTTTTTGCTGCTTTCCACCTGCGGTCTTTGTAAAATGGCTATGCATCTGCGTACGGTAATATTTTGCCTTGATAATCATATTAGCAATATCTGCGATGGGGCCAATCAGGGCATGTATCTTTTTCCCGCCCAGATGGATAGCGTTATAGAAGAAGTGAAGAAGATGTATGCTCGCTTTGCGATAGTATACACAACGCCTGTTTTTGATTTTGCCGGCCCACAGGATGTTGAATTTACCGATAGATTGCACTTGGAAAGTGTTTTGCCCAACCGGCAAAAAGAAGCCTCCAGCCAGGATCAAAAGAAAAAAACCACCGGATATAAGTTGTTTGAATTGGGTTTGATGCCCTCAGACAATGTTAAGGGTACGGAATTAGACCAAAAAATGCAGCCGCGCTGTTTCCAGTTTATGCTTTTTAACATTTATGTGCTTTGGTATTATTTGCAGTACCATAGCTATGATCAATACAAGCAGATCACCGTAAGATTCTATAAAGATAAATTAGAATCCTTAACCAGACTTCTGGTTGAATATACAACTGGAGTTAAAGGCAGTAAACTTTCTAAATTGGTGGAAAAATGATTGGTGATAGTGGATGCTGTGGCTTCCACATTAATAGAAGCAAGGCAACCTTTCTCGGTTTACTTACCTTATCTTTGCCAATAGTTTTTTTATCTGCTTTTTTGAATGCCATTCTTTATATGATCGGCAGAATTTACAGACCAATAGAAACCTTAAGAAAATTGATTGTTGCGGTGCAGGATGCCAATCTGCGCTTAATCAGTAGCATAGACTTCAATTCAAGGCTGCGCTGTGCAATTACAGGCAAAATATTTTCATATTCGCCAAAGGCAGCCGGTCTTTTATACCGATATTTTAACTTATTGATTTTAATCATATTTTGGGCATTAATAATCGGCTTTATTTATCTAAT
>JBHPFV010000001.1:0-189467 GCA_042571705.1 Candidatus Omnitrophota bacterium | reverse complement strand
TCGGCAAAGTGAAAGGTCATGGAAACTACGCCTGGAGGGCAACTATCGCTAATTTTGGCGCGGACCTTGATCTTGCCGCGCCGGGATGAAACACGGACTAGCTCCGCGTCCTTTAAGCCCAGCCTGAAGGCATCTTTAGGGTTAATGTTCAAGAACTCCTGAGCGTCTAGTATATCTAAACCGCTAACCTTTCTGGTCATTGTGCTGGTATGAAAATGGAAGATGCTGCGGTCGGTAGTAAAGAAAAATGGATAGCGCTGATCCGGTAATTCTGCGGAGGGTTTGTATGCCAAGGGCATAAATTTACCCCTGCCGCTGGTAGTGGCGAATTTGCCTTTATGTAAAAATTTGGTCCCGGGATGCTTGCTGTCTAAGCAGGGCCATTGTAAACCGGTCTGCTCAATCCGCGGATAGGATATCCCGGCGTAACTGGGAGTGAGCGCGGCGATTTCCCGCATGATTTGCTCAGGATCGGAAAAATCAAAACCGTTGGCGCCCATCTTCCGGGCAAGCTTACAGGTGATTTCCCAATCTGGCTGAGCCCGGCCGGTTGGTTCTATTGCCCGACGTATTCTTTGGACCCGGCGCTCGGTATTGGTAAAGGTGCCGTTTTTTTCGGCGAAACTCACCGCTGGTAGAATTAAGTCCGCGTATTTAGCGGTCTCGGAAAGAAAGATATCCTGGACTACTAAAAACTTTAGTTTGCGCAAGGCTGCTTTGACATGGCTGGCATCAGCTTCACTTAACACCGGATTTTCTCCGACAATATACATGGCCTTAATCGTGCGGCTCAAGACCGCATCAAAGATTTCTACATGGGTCAGGCCGTTATGTTCAGGAAGCGTCAGGCCCCAGGCCGACTCAAACTTTTTTCTGCTCTCAGTATTTTCTACTTTCTGATAGCCCGGATAAACATTAGGTAAGGCCCCTAAATCACAGGCGCCCTGGACATTATTCTGACCCCGAAGAGGGTTAACGCCGGAAGACGGTTTGCCGATATTGCCGGTCAAAAGCGCCAGATTGCTGGTGGCCAAGACATTATCGGTTCCGTGAGTATGCTGGGTAATCCCCATGGCGTAAACAATCGCGGCCGGTTTACTGGTCGCATAAACTCGGGCCGCCTGTTTGATCTTATCGCCAGGGACGCCGGTAATCTTCTCCACAACACTAATCTTAAAACTACTCAACGACTTTTTGAAAGCGTCAAAGTTCTCACAACGCTTGCGGATAAACTCTCGATCCTGGAGCCCGGCCGCAACAATTACCTGCATCATTCCCATCAAAAGAGCCACATCCGTGCCGGGTTTATGCTGCAGGAATATATCCGCGTAGCGGGCGAGTTCTATTTCTTTGGGGTTGGCTACAATCAGTTTGACGCCCTGCTGCCTCTGGGCCCGTTTTATCTTTAAACCAATCACAGGGTGGGCTGCGGTCGTATTTGTGCCTATGGCCAATATGCCAGCGGCGTCCTTGAGCTCGTTAATAGAATTAGTCATCGCCCCGCTGCCAAAACTCATGCCCAGGCCGGCTACGGTCGGGGCATGGCAAAGTCGGGCGCAGTGGTCAATATTATTCGTGCCCATTACCGCCCGGACAAATTTCTGAATAATGTAGTTCTCTTCGTTAGTACATTTGGCGGAAGATAAGGCCGCGAAACGCTGGCCTTGGTATTTCAAAAACTCAGCGGCGGCGATTTTTAAGGCTTGATTCCAGCCGATAGCTACAAACTTGCCATTTCTTTTTAGTAACGGTGACTTCAGCCGTTCCGGGTGATTGATAAAATCATAGCCAAACCTGCCCTTGACACAAAGGCTACCCCGGTTAACCGGATTATTGTGGTCCCCGGCTGCTGTAACTACTCTGTTATCCTTGATCCCCAAATACAAACCGCAGCCTACGCCGCAATAAGTACAGGTTGTTTTGACAAACCGCTCCGGCTGCTTAAATTTTTTTGCCGATAAGGCTCCGGTGGGGCAGCGCATCACGCATTCACCGCAGGACTCGCATCTTGACTGATCTATCGGCGCATCAGCAAAAGTGCCGATTTTGCTATCATAGCCCCGGTGAATAAAATCAATCGCGCTGACACAGGTTAAGTTCTCGCAGGTCCTCACGCAAATACCGCAAAGCACACATTTATTCGGGTCACGGTCAAAAAAAGGATTGGAAGTATCAATCGGGCGTTTGACCTCGGGGGCCTTAAGACGCTTGGTATCTTCCTGCTTAATACCCAGAAAGTCGGCAATCTGTTTTAATTTACAGCCGGTTTGCTCAAAGTTATCCAGACATTCCTGGTGATGGTTGGCAATTAAAAGTTCGGCGTTTACCCGGCGCAGCTGATTAACCTCAGCGGTTGCGGTCTCAACGATTAGCCCCGGTTCAACTTTTGTGTTACAGCTGGTCGCTAAGCCCCGGCCCTTGACTTCAACAATACAAAGCCGGCAGACGCCTACGGGCTCAAGATCAGCATGGTAACAAAGATGCGGAATATAGATATGATTATCCAAAGCCGCCTGCAGAATGGCCTGATCGCTCTGCGTAGTAATTTTTTTGCCGTCTATCGTTAAGTTTATGTATTTTTCCATCTATTTAACCCGGACTGCCTTAAATTTACAAACTTCAAAGCAAACCCCGCATTTAACACATTTTTTCTGTAAAATCTTGTGCGCTTTTTTCTTTTTACCGCTGATGGCCTGATTAGGACAATTTTTAAAACAAACTGCGCAACCAACACACTTTGCCTGATCGATTTGGTAATGGATTAACTTAGTACAAACGCCTGCGGGACATTTTTTTTCTTTTATGTGTTGTTCGTATTCATGGCGAAAATAGCGGATAGTAGTCAGTACTGGGTTGGGCGCTGTTTGACCTAAGCCACAGAGAGCGGTTTGCTTAACTGTTTGGCCTATTTCTTCAAGCAGGGCGATGTCTGCTAGTTTGCCCTCACCGGCTACGATATCTTGTAAAATCTCCAGCATCTGTTTTGTGCCTAATCTGCAAGGAACGCACTTACCGCATGATTCTTTTTGGGTAAACTCTAAAAAGTAACGGGCTAAATCAACCATACAGTTGTCTTGATCCATCACCACCATGCCGCCAGAGCCCATAATCGAACCGGCTTGAGTTAATGAATCGTAATCAACTTCAAGATCAAGCAGATCACTTGGGATACAGCCGCCTGATGGCCCACCGGTCTGCACTGCCTTAAACTGCTTATCGTTTAATACGCCGGCGCCGATATCATAGATTATTTCTTTTAAGCTAATCCCCAAGGGCACCTCAATTAAGCCGGTATTTTTCACTTTACCCACTAAAGCAAAGGTTTTGGTGCCTTTACTGTTTTCAGTGCCATATTCAGAAAACCATTTTGCCCCGTTTTGCATAATTAAGGCCACTGATGCCAGGGTCTCGACATTATTAATTATGGTCGGTTTACCCCATAACCCGGATACAGCTGGAAAAGGCGGACGCGGACGCGGCATCCCGCGATTGCCCTCAATCGAAGCGATCAAGGCTGTTTCTTCGCCACAGACAAAAGCCCCGGCGCCTTCTTTTACCTTTATTTCAAAGCTAAAGTCAGTTCCCAGAATCTTCTCACCCAACAGTCCGCTCTGTGAGGCATCTGCTATAGCTTTATTTAATCGTTCTAATGCCAATGGATATTCGGCCCGGCAATATAAAAATCCGAGATTAGCGCCAATTGTAAATGCGGCAATTAACATGCCCTCAATCAGCGCATGCGGATCGCCTTCGATTAGCGATCTGTTCATAAACGCGCCCGGATCACCCTCATCGGCATTGCAAATTAAATATTTCTGCTCAGCAGGGCTGATCTTACAAAAATTCCATTTCTTCCAGGTAGCAAATCCCGCCCCGCCTCTTCCTCTTAACCCCGATATTTTAATCTGCTCTAAGGTTTGATCCCGCCCCAGATTAACGGCTTTAATAAAACCGCTATAGCCCTGATTGGCAATATAATGATTGATCTCGGTAGGGTCGATAAAACCACAATGACGCAGTACTCTTCTTACTTGCGGCTTTAATACCGGATGCTCAAATAAAGGCTTAATGTTTGCGAGTTTACTTCCTGATAAACTGCCTAAGGCATAATTTGCTACAGGATCATCACCGCTTAGGTAACTTTTAATAATCTGTTTGGCCTTTAACTCGGTTACATTGCCATAACAGATCATTGGGGCATTGGGCTTTTGGATGCAAACAATCGGCTCGGCAAAGCAAAGACCCAAGCAACCCGTCTGAACAAGATTGTGTTTTATTTTTTTTCTTTTTAGTTCTTTATTAAACAGCTCGACCAGTTCTAAGGCCCCTGCTGAACGACCACAAGTAGCCGCGCCAATAAGCACCAAAGCCTTTTTATTTGTTTTTAAATCCTGCCATTGCTGGACGGCTTTTTTCTCTAGCCCGGCTAAGCTAATGTTCATTTTTGTTTACCTTTAGGAAACAATTCCCTTACTCTGCTTGTGGTCATTTTAGCAACTACCTTTTTATTTACCATTAAACATGGTGAAAGCGCGCAAGCTCCGATACAGGCTACGCTTTCCAGGGAATACTCCAAATCCGGGGTCACTTCACCTTCTTTTATGCCCAGCTGATGCTCGATCTCAGCTAAGATTTGCTTGATTCCCCGAACATGGCAGGCAGTGCCCCGGCAGACCAGGACATGTTTTTTACCAATCGGGCTAAAACGAAATTGGGCGTAGAATGTGGCTACCGCATAAACGCGGCTTTCGGGCAGGTTAGTAAACTTGGCGATTTCCAGCATCGCGGCTTTAGAAAGATAGCCAAATTGCTCTTGCGTCTTCTGCAGTATCGGGATCAGCTCATCCCGGCTGCCTTGATACGCGGAGAATATCTTTTTTAGTTTCTTGTCCATGGAGTTTATTTATCCGCCGATATTACACATATATGTCCCGGCGCGCTCATATGTGCGATAATCGGTATATTTCTTGGCCGCCATCTTTGCGGTAAGCAGATCTTTAATCTCGGCATCCGTTGCACCGGTCCTTAGCAGTTCTTTTATAGAAACGCCTTTATCCTGATATAGACAGATCTTTAGTTCACCTGTAGAGCTAAGCCTGAGCCGGTTACATTTTCTACAATTATTTTCATCGGTTTTGATGAATCCCAAAACGGCATTATCATCAATTTGATAATATTCGGCTGGACTGCAGCCGAGATTGCCTTTTTTCTTCAGCCTGAACCTCTTTTGGCAGACTTTCTTGATTTCTTCTATGGAAATGAAGTATTGCTCTCTCCATAACGGCGTAACCTGCATAAATTCTATAAACCGCAAGATCAGCCCATTTGATATAGCATATTCGACAAAATCAATGAGCTCATCATCATTGACGCCTTTCATTATTACAGTATTCAATTTTATAGGCTTAAAACCGACACTTTTAGCCTGGGCAATGCCGGCAAAGACCCGATCGATATAATCGCTGCCGCTGATCGACTCAAATCTGGCCCTGTTTAAGGTATTCAAGCTAATATTCAACCGTTGGATCCCGGCCCGTTTTAAGGCCTGGGCATAGGCAGGTAAAAGCATTCCATTAGTAGTTAAGACAACTTCTTTCAGGCCTTTTGTCTTAACCAGGGCGTTGGCTAAATAGATCACACCCTTTCTGACCAAAGGCTCTCCCCCGGTCAGCCTAATCTTCTTGATGCCCAAAGACACAAAGATTTTCGCCAATCTTAAGATTTCTTCATAGCTGAGGACTTCATGTTGCGCTTTACGGATAATTCCATTTTTAGGCCAGCAATAAATACAACGCAGATTGCATCTATCGGTTAAGGAAAGGCGCAAATAATCTATTTTGGTTGAGTTTGTGGTTTTTTTAATCATCGTGGCCGATATGCCAATTTAGAGCATAGAATCCCGATCTCGTACAACGCCAAAAGCGGCACGGCCATCAGGCATTGTGTAATTACATCCGGAGGGGTCAATATCGCCGCCGATATAAAGATTACCACCACCGCTTGCTTTCTTTTACTGGATAAAAATTTTGGCGTGACTATACCGATTTTGGTCAGAAAAAGGCTGGCTAAAGGCAGTTCAAAAATCAGGCCGAAGGCCAAAACCAAGGTCCCGACAAAAGAGATATAACTATTTATGGTGATCATCGGAGAGAGGAAATCGGTGGCAAATCCTAATAGAAACTTGATCCCGATGGGTACAATCACAAAGTAGCCAAAGCAAACGCCCAGAGCGAAAAAGACAAACGACAGCGGGCCAAATAATAATACCTGTCTTTGTTCGGGCTGAGTTAAACCCGCTCCGACAAACCGCCAGATCTGATAGAGGTTAAAAGGCGCGGCCAGAAACAAACCGCCGAAAAAGGCTATTTTTATCCGGGCCACAAAGGCCTCTTGCGGTACTATAAATACAAGATTTCCCACCGGGCTGACTAAAATGGGAAATATTTTATCAATAAAGGCGCCGACCAGGCAGGAGAAGGCAATGATCACGATAACTGACTTAATAATTCTTTCTCTGAGCTCTTCCAGATGCTGAGTAAGGGTCAGTCTTTTATCTTCCATTATCGGCCGGTCTTATTCCTCAGCCGGCTTATCTATGTCGTCCTTTATTTCTTTTCCGGCCTTTTTAAATTCTTTAATCGATTTTCCTAAAGCCCGGGCAATCTCCGGCAACCGGGAAGCGCCGAAAAGAACCAGCACGATTAACAGGATTACGACTAATTCGCCCATGCCAAATCTCATCATAACCGCCTCCTTATAAAATTTCTCTACTTATTATTCAGCGCCTTGACCGCTGCGTAGAAATTTTTAAATATATCGTGCCGGCCGATAATCCCCATCAGCTTACCCTTCCTAAACACTAACAAGGTATGGGCATTGTGGTACTTGGTCATGGAAATAATCTCATCCAGCGTGGTCGATTCTTTAACCTTGATCACATTGGTGGACATGGCAAATCTGGCGGTGGGGTTAGAGACGGTCTGCATATGGTTTTCGACCACATTGCCAAACTTAATCATATCCATCACGATAAAAAGGTCAGTGGCGGTAATCACCCCGACCACCTTCTCCTTTTTATCTAAAACCGGCAATCCGGAAATCCTGGTCCGGACCATCAGTTCGGCAATCTCAGCCAAGGTCGCCTGCTCACTAGTGCTGACTACCTCTGTGGACATGATGTCTTTGGCCTTAATGGATTTTAGCTTTTTGGTTAAGTCTTGTAATCTGGGCTTAATCGTCTTCGCCATTGGATCTCCCTTCTCTTCCTAGTACGGGGCTCGTTCGATTACAGCAGAAGAAACTTATACTATCTGTGTTTTCTCTCACTGCGCGCCGAAAGCTGGCACCCTCGCCACCCCTCGCCACAATGAACTAAAACAAAGTCAAAATAAATCCAATTATTGTAAGTAAAGGACCTAGAAAAACAAATTTATATTTATCGTAGATATTAGTACTAAACCATCTATATTTCCTGATCCTACTCGTAAAAGGCTCCTCTGTAACTCTTGGACCACTTAAATACTCTTCAGGTAAACGAAGGGCACATCTATAAATCTCCTTTGCGCCTAAAATAATTATTCCTCCGAAAGTAAAACATGCTGCTAAAATCTTAATCATTTTAAGTCTCGATTTTTAAATCTTGCTAAGTGTTTTTCATTTAAATGCTGGTGGGCGGCTAAGCGGCCATCAGCAATTTTTTGGCAAAAGAGTTGTGAGCATTTACAGCGAGCAAATGGCGGAACTGACCGAGAAACACCAGATTATAGTCTTACGAGGGAATTCCGCCAAATTTGCGAACTGCCATTCCTTAAATTCACCATTTAGCAGGGGCGCGAGCGCAGCGAGCGATAAATGCCACAACTCGGCAAAAAATTGCAGGCCGCGAGACGCACACCAGCATTCAACAAAGAACAAAAACACTGAACACATGCATAAGGGACAGCTTCCCGATTGAGTCTGGCTCAGCTTCCCGATTAATTATGGACCTGGTCCTATAATTTATTTTACGATGCCGTAGGTCTTTTTGGACAGGATGTCCTCGACCTTGTCCAAGAACAAATCTACAGAATATGGTTTAACCAAAAACCCTTCCGCGCCCATCTTCTCAAAGGTCCGGCGCATGCCGATCTTGCTGGACTGCACCAGAGTCGGTATCCGGGCCAATTTCTTTCTCTCTTTAATCTCTTTGAACAACTGGTAACCATGCATCCCGTCCTGCAAAACAACCGCCAGCACAATCAAATCTACCCATTTGCCTTCTAAGACCTCTAAGGCCTGCTGGTAGCTGCGCACGCAATCAACCAAATAACCTTTGGTTTTCAGCCGCATCTCCAGGATCTCGGCCTGACCAATATCACCGTCAACAATCAAGATCCTCTGCTTGACCATCTTGGAGACCATCTGCAACAGCGGTCTTTTCAAAAGTATTTTGTGTTTTTGGCCGCATTTAAGATAATGCAGCCTTCCGGAGATCTGGAAAGGAACGGGAAACCGCCTCAATCTTGGTCCCTGGATAAAAATTTCCACTTCGCTTCTGGTAAAGACAAAAGAAATCCAATGTCGAGAACAGCAAATCTTAAACTTAAGTCGGCGCCAGTTCCGGGGCAGGTGCGGTTCGATCTTAATTCGCTGCTCCGAAGGTATCACTCCGGCAAAGGCCCGCAAGACAATGCCAATCGAGGCCCCCATTACTCCGGTATGTATCCCTTCGGGAGTGGTCCCTCCCTGGGTATCATAGACATCAGATTTGAGCACCTCCAAAAACCATTCCTCGGCCTCCTGGGCTTTACCTAACAGATGGGCGATGTAACAATGCACTACCTTGCTTAAAGTTGAGCCGTGCGAGGTCCGGCTCATATAATAATCATAATTCCTTTTTAGCATCTCTCTATTGAACCGATAGCCCAGGCGATATAATAAATCTTTTACCTCCCTGAGCCTAAAAAGATAAAAAATCATCAACACATCGGCCTGTTTGGCCACCTTATATTCATTAGGGGTCTTGCCTTCAGCCTTTAAGATCCGGTCGATTCTCTGAATCCGGCCGTATTTAGCCTTGTAGGCCTTCCAATTCAATTCTTTTAATTTAAAGTAGCCCTTAAACTGTCCGATGATCCCGTCTTTATTGATGACAATCTTCATTTTTTGCGTAATATAATGCCAGCGATCGATCTCCTCGGGAGTCAGGTTAAGTTTATCAGTCAGCCTGCGCCGCTCTTTTTTGGGCAAGACCGTTAAAATCTCCTGGGCCTTCAACAGTGTCCAAACAATCAAGATATTTGTGTAGGCGTTATCGCGAAATCCGGGTTTGGCCGCCCCGGGAAAGCGCTCATGAAACTCATCCGGACCCATCAAGCCTTCAGTATGATAGCGCTCATCGCTTGAGTCATAAATGGCTAAGCTCGCGCCAAAACGCGCGATCGAAAGGAACAGCTCCGCGCCATAACGAATCAGAAAATCCAGGTCGCGGGTGCGGATCCAATATTGCCAGGTATCATAGGCAATGGCAAAAGATATGTGGCGCTGGTTATGACTGTAATCCGGCCCCCATTTGCCGGACATCGGGTTCAAATGCACAACTTGAGTTTCTTCTTCTCCTGTAGAGCCGCTCTGCCAGGGGAACATCGCTCCGCGATGCCAATTTTCCCGGGCATTCTTACGGGCTTGTCCCAGGCGCCGGTAGCGATACAAACTTAAGGCCTTGGATACTTCCGCGGCCCGAAAATCAAAGAATTCCCGGGTAAACAGCACATCCCAAAAGATATGGCCGCGGTAGGCCTCTCCATGTAAGCCCCGGGCCGGCAGGCCGGCGTCAATCTGAATATTGTGTTTGGAAGCACTCTGCAACAGATGAAAGGTATGCAGCCTTAAGACCTTTTGGGCAAAGTCACCGCCGCTCAGCTGTAGATCAAACTTTTCCCATAACTTCTCCCAGGCGGCAACATGGCTAGGCAATAACGCGTCAAATCGCGGGGCCGCTTTTGTAGATTTAATCGCTAAGGCCTGGGGATTGGCAATGCCTAAATCCCTAGAGGTATAAATATTGACTGTCTTTTCAATCTGATAATGCCTTTTTTTATGCACAAATATTTTTAGCTCTTGGAAAATTGCCTTTTTACCTTTTCTTAAGATTTTAATTTCGGGTTTAATTTCCTTCTCGCCACAAAAGATGCGGACCTTGGCCGCCTCGGAGATCTCAATCGCCGACTGCGAAGTCCGCATCGAAAGATAAATGCCATTTTTACCAAACTTACCTAATGCCAGCGGCCTTAAGTGCTTACACTCCAGCTGCCGATAACGGGGGACTCCGGTGTTTTCCACTGTCCCGTCCAGTCCTGAACGGATAATCATCCAACCAGTATAGTTTTCCGGAATAATTGTATATTTGATCGCGGCCAGGTGGGGTTTATCCATATGCACAATGCGCTGGCTCTCCACTGTAACCTTACGATTGCGATGGTCGCGAAAGCGTAATGTTCGGGAAAGTATCGCCCGGCGTAAATTTAGTTGTTGGCAATAGGAAAGGACCGACTCGGTGCCCGGGCTTAACCATTCGCCTTTCTCAAATCTAAAGGTCAACAGCAGCCAATTAGGGCAATTGATTAGGTCTTCGTTCTTTACTGAGCGGCCGGCAATTCGGGTAGTCAATTTGTTGTAGATCCCGGCAATATAAGTGCCGGGGTAATGGGTCCTGGATACGGAAGATTCGCAAGCCGCGCCCCGGGTGCCAAAATATCCGTTACCCAGTGTGCAGAGGGTCTCTCTTAAGCCTTCCTCAGCAGGTTTAAATTCTTCATAACACAATTGCCAAGGGGAGTTGCGGCTATCTTTTCTTAACTTGCTAAGATTGAATGATTTTTTCAAAAAGTTCCCTTACCTCTTCAGGGCTGCTCAGTCGGAAATCGGCTGCCGATTCTTTGGGCTGATCAGCGACCAAAATCGCCGTGCCCCTGGTGCGCACCGCCCGGAAGGCGTCTTCATCTGTGGTATCATCGCCAATATATATCACTGAACTTTCTGGCCAACTAATCTTTAAGCCCTGCATCAGCCATCTAATCGCCTGGCCCTTATCCCAATCGATATCCGGCAAGATCTCATAGACCTTCTTGCCCGAGATCAAGCGCAAGGTCTGATCCTGCTGGATTATTTTATCAGCTTCCTGCTTAATTTTGACCAGGTCACTTTCCTGTTTAACCAGGCGATAGTGCAAGGCCAGACTAAACTTCTTCTCTTCGATGAAAAGCCCGGAGATAGCTCTTAATTTTTTATCCAGATCCTCTTTGATCGCGGAAATTTTAGGCTGCGCTTGTTCCGCTTGCGGCTGGATCATGCTTAAGCTGGGACCGCAGATATCAAAACCATGGCTTCCGGCATAGTAAATATTGTCCAGCTTAACTAAGTTCTGGACATCTTCCCTGGTCCGTCCGCTGACTATAGCCAGAGTGTATTTTTTGGCCAGTTGCTTAAGCATTGCTCTCATCGGCTCAGCCAACACCGCTAGTTCCGGTCGCTGGACAATAGGCGTCAGCGTACCGTCATAGTCCAGGAACAAAACCGGCTGGCGCCCGTTTAATAAAACGCTCTTTGCTGTTTGCCAATTAGCCAAAAGTGGCTTAGGCTGGCGGTGAAACCAGCTTTCTATTTTCTCAATATCAATCTCCTCAAGGTCGCTGACTACTATATCCGCCCCGTTATTGATCAGCTCATCGTGATTGTCTTTCCTGGCCACCCCCAGCACAAAACCAAATTGACCGTTTCTACCGGCTTGCACGCCTGAGGTGGCATCTTCCACTACTACTGAACGCGCCGGCCTGGCCCCCAAATTGCGGGCGGCGGTCATAAAAATGTCTCCCTCGGGCTTACCCTTTAGTCCCAGCTCAACAGAGACCACCCCATCAACCCTGGTTTCAAAATAGTGCTCAATCCCGCAGGACTTAAGGATCAATTGGCAATTCTTTGAGGAAGAGGCCACGCCAATACGAATCCCGGCATCTTTTAACACCTTAATTAACTCCATGGTCGAAGGAAAGACTTCCGCGCCATGGCTCAGCAACTGCACAAAAAGCGCATTTTTCTTATTACCTAAGCCGCACACAGTCTCTTGATCAGGCGCGTCACTTGGGTCACCGTAAGGAATAGAGATCTTTCTTGATTCCAGGAAACTCTTTACCCCTTTATATCTGGGCTTGCCGTCAACAAAGGGTAGATAATCGGCATCATGGGTAAATTCGCGAAAGGTGAGTTTATCTCTTTCTTCGCGCAGCCTGAGATACCCGTCAAAAGTGGCCTTCCAGGCCGCAGCATGGACTCCGGCGGTCTGGGTAATGACGCCGTCAAGGTCAAAGATAACCGCATCGAAAGAATAATTATTTTTCATTTTTTACCGTTGAGTTGCGCTTAATTCTTAAGCGGGAAGGGTTAAAGTAGCCTCTGATCACCTGGGGAAACTCTTGCTTAACTGCAGCGATAACTTCGCGGACACCCAAAAGCTTAAGGCCCTCTACCGGCACTCGCAATAGGCGAAAATATTGCAACGGATCGAAATTAAGGCTTCTCCATTGTATCATATCTATGCGGTAATTTTCTATGAAATTCTTAAAACAAATGAACTCTTCTTGTAAATCTGTAAAACCGGGCATAGTTAGATAATTTACGGATACAAAGCCTCTGCTTTTCTTAGCCACTCTGATTGATTTCAGCACATCTTTAAACGTGTATCCCCTAGGCAAATAATACCTTAGGTAGAATTCTTCTCTGACGCTATTTAAGCTGACCCTAATACTGTCTAACCCGGCAGCGAAAAGCCTGTTTAATTCTTTAGGCCGGGAGGCATTGGTATTTAAATTGATTATCCCTTTGCTGGTCTTTTTCCTAATCAATTTGATGGCTTGCTCTAAGACAGCACCCACCAGCAATGGCTCGCCCTCACAGCCCTGGCCAAAACTGACTACCGGATCGGCCGCATGTTCAATGTGAAACAAGGCCACTTCGGCAATTTCGCCAGGCCGCGGAACAAACTTTATCCTGGGCTGGGTCACCGAACATCTTTTTTTGGGTTGGTAAGACAGGCAGCCCAGGCAGCGCGAGTTGCAAATCGGGGCCGTTGGCAGCGGGGCCTCATACCTTGAGAGAAAGAAATTTTTTGCTGCCGGACAGCTATAGAGCAGCGCACATTTCTCCAGGTGCCTGACCAAACGGTTTCCGTCAAAAATTTTTTTTAAATTTCCGGCATTTTTCCTGACTTGATTGATATCCATCAAGCGTAAGTCCTGCCGCCTCTCACGATCAACTCTTACCGCGGCCAGGTGGAATTTCCCCTTATAGAAGGCTGCGGCCGCATAAGAGAAAAGCGGCAGCATCTTAACCCGGCCGTTTTCACTGTAAGCGCTGTTAAAGCTGGTCGTAAACCCGGGAGAAACAAAACCGGCCACCGCCAAACACTTATCCATGGCTACAAAGCTTTTGGTTCGCAGCTGATAACCGACCGGCAGGCGCCGCGGCAACATAAACAATTCACTTCCCGGAGGCACGGGAACTAAATCTTTTTTGGTTAAGCGAAAAAATAAGCCACCTTTCATACCGGTGGCTTCAAGATCAGGCAGATTATAAATCCTGCCTTTATGGTCGGCAATCAAAAGTTGGGGTCGATCTTTGCTCAACAAGAACAACCTGACTTTTTCCTTTTTGGGCACTCCCCGCTCCAGCAATAGAGGCAGAGCTTCTCCTTGGGCAAGCCAATCGCCTTCACCATGTCATCCACAGTTTGATATCTTAAAGTAGTTACTTCCAGGTCGCGGGCAATCCAATCGATCATCCGTTTGTATTGTTCGCTAGTATGGTCAACGTATTTGCTGACGTCGTCCAGATGCTCACCTTCTAAGCTATGAATTGCCCGGCGCGCGGCTAATTCATGGATGCTGCGGGTGGAAAGATTAAACCGGCAGGGAAACATCAGCGGCGGACAAGCCGGCCTGACGTGCACCTCGCGGGCCCCGGCATCCCAAAACTTCTTGACAGTAAAGTTCTTCAGCTGCGTACCCCTGACTATGGAATCTTCGCAGACCACGATGCGATTACCCGTAATGATCTCACGAATCGGGATCAGCTTCATCTTGGCAATCAAATCGCGTGTTTCTTGAGAAGGCGGGGTATAGCTTCTTCCGTAACCGGGTGTATATTTTACTAATGGCCGCTTAAATGGTTTGCCGGATTCCAAGGCATAACCAATGGCGTGGCCGGTGCCGGAATCAGGCACACCGGAAACTATATCTACCTTAATATCCCGGTCGCGTCTGGCCAACAACTGACCGGAGCGCTCACGGACCTTCTCGACATTAATGCCCTCATAACTGGAAGCCGGAAAACCGGTATAAATCCACAAGAATGTGCAGATTTGCTCATTGTCACCGCCGGGTCTCTTATTGAGCATGCCCTGCTCATTGATTAAAACTATTTCCCCCGGCTCTAAGTACTTAACGGTCTCAAATTCAATATTGGGAAAAGCCGCGGTCTCCGAAGTCACCGCCCAGTCATTAAACTTCTTTCCGATGACTAAAGGCGTATAGCCCAGCCGGTCCCGGGCCGCATAAATCCCATCTTTGTGCAGTAAAAGCAGTGAACAGGAACCCTCAATCTGAGCGAACATCTTTTCTATTCCGTCACTAATGCTTTCACCCTGGCTGATTAACTTAGCCACCAGTTCGCTGGCGTTGACCGTATCCGGGCTGACTTCGCTAAAAGATATGCCTTGGCCTAACAGCGCGCTGACTAACTCTTGAGTATTCTCGATCAGGCCATTGGTAACTATGCAAAACGGGCCGAATTTAGAATGCAGATATATCGGCTGCTCTTCCAGGGCGCTAATGACGCCGATGCCTTTGTGGCCTTTGATCTTTCTATAATCGTCATAAAACTTCGATTTAAACTGAGTCTGGTTAATGCTATGGATCTGGCGGATAAAACCATCGCCCAGAACAGCGATCCCGCCGTATTCAGTACCTAGATGCGAATGGTAATCCGTACCCCAAAATAAAGTCTCTGTACAATTTTGCTTTGAAACTACACCAAAAATCCCACTCATGATGCCTCCCTATATTATCTTTGCTACGTATTTTGTTTGCTCGCTGCAATTTTTTGCCGAGTTGTGGTATTTATCACTCGCTTCACTCGTGACCCGTGCTAAATTAAATTTTGTTTGGCGGGAAGGGTGGCTCCTTCGCCTGCCGAAATTCCCTCGTAAGCAAATAATCTGGTGGTTCTCGGTCAGTTTCGGCGCTCACTCGCCATAAATACTCACAACTCTCTTGCCAAAAAATTGCTGATGCTCGCTAACAAAACACTCCGCAAAGATAATATTACTGTTGCTGGATACGCCGTGAGGAACTGTTCCTCCAAATTATTAGCCCAATCACAGGAACTGTTCCCACTTAAAGCTAAAAGGTCGTCATCAGCTTAAACCAAAAAGGACTACAGCCCCAACAGCACCTTGGCGATTTCGAAATAGATAATCAGCGCGGTGATATCCACTACAGTTGAGATAAACGGTCCGGCAGCTACAGCCGGGTCAATCTTTAATCTTTTTAAAAGCAGCGGGAGCAAGGCCCCGGTTAAAGTAGCCATCACAATAGTCACCGCCAGCGTCAAGCCCACCGCCAAACTGACAAAGGGGTTAGTCTGCAACAACAGCGCCCGGCCCACACCCAGCACGCCTAAGATCCCGCCCAGGACTAGGCCCAAGACCATTTCCCGGCGGACAACCGTGAGCACTTGATCAATTCCTATGTCTCCCGTCGCCAGTCCGCGGATAATAGTGGTGCTCGATTGAGTGCCGGCGTTACCGGCGGTGTTGAGCAGCATCGGAATAAAGAAAGACAAGGCCACCACCGCCTCCAAGGCAAAACCGTAATTTTTTAGGATTTGCCCGGAAAACTGGACCGCGGCCAAAAGAATCACCAGCCAGACAATCCGGCGCCGGACTAAAGTAAAAAAGCCGGTCTCAAAATAGGGGTCTTCCGGAGCGAGCATCGCGGCCATCTTATAGAAGTCTTCTGTGTTTTCTTCCCTGACTACATCAAGGATATCGTCAACCGTAACGATACCGACCAGCTTTCTGTCTTTATCGGTCACCGGAAGGGCCAAGAGATTATATTTACGCACTATCTTGGCTACCTCTTCCTGGTCCTGATGAGCCCCGGCCTTAATTACCTTGTGGTGCATAATCTTCTTGATCGGCAGCGCCCCATCGGCCAAAAAGATATCTTTCAGCGAGACCTGTCCGATCAGCCGATTGTCGCGATCGGTAACGTAAGTAGAATAAATAGTCTCTTTCTTGGGCGCGGCCTGCCTAATCAGTTCGGCGGCCTGAGCTACGCTAAGTTCAGGCGTCAAAGAGACATACTCAGTGGTCATGATGCTCCCGGCGGAATTGGCCGGGTATTTGAGCAGTTTTTCTACATCCCGGCGCTCAGGCTCGCTCATTAAATTCAGGAACTTGCCAGCCACATCATCCGGCAGGCTGCTTAACAAATCCGCCCGATCATCAGAAGACATCTCATTCAAAAGATAGGCGGAAAGCTCACTCTCTAATCTATCCAAAAGCAGGGCCTGCTCATCTTCCCCCAGCTCATCAAAGACTTCCAGCATTTGCTTCTTGTCAATACTGCTAATCAGGGTGACTTGTTTTTTAATATCCAAATTGAACAGGGTATCGGCGATATCAGCCGGGTGCATCTCTTTGACCACTTCGCGCAGCTGATCCTTTTGTTTTAATCTGAGCAGCTCTTTAATCTCCGGAATCATGATTGAGGAATGTCTCATCGTAACAGACCCCATAGTAGTAGGCCCAAGGCAATACAATAATAGCCAAATAGATGTAAGCGCGCCCCGCGGATAACCGCCAGCAGAACTTTTAGCGCAATTAGCCCGCTTAAAAAAGAAGCCACAAAGCCTAAGCCCATATATCCTAATTCAGAAACTGAAATCTGAGAAAAATCCTGAAGTTTAAGAAATAAAGCCCCTAAAATAGCCAATATTGAAGCTAAAAAGGAGAACTTAAACGCGGTCTCCTTCTCCACATTACGAAATAGCAATGTAGAAATTGTCACTCCGGAGCGAGAAATCCCGGGAATCACGGCTAAGCCCTGGACTATACCCAACCAAAGCGCATCGCTAATTTTCAAATCTCCCATCCGCCTTTGGCCCTGGGTGAACTTTTTGCTGGCCAAAAGAATCAGGCCGGTGATAATTAGCGGCAGTATTACCCCCGCCGCAGAAACAAACAGCCGCTCAAAGAAGCCCTGACCCAAAAGCACTACTGCGCCGGTCAAAACTGTGACTAAAAACAACTTCAACAGCATCTTCGGGTTTAAGACACTGCGGATATCCTTAAATAGAAAGACTATTACCGCCAAAAGAGTGCCTAAATGCAAAACAATGTCCAAAAGCAGCTGATTCTGGCTGACCGCGAAGATTTCTTGAAAAATCACTAAATGCGCCGAACTGCTCACCGGCAAGAACTCAGTCAGCCCCTGAATAATCCCTAGAAAAATATATTTAATTACGTTCACTTGATTGCAATATCCTCTACATACAAAACGCTGTTGAACGGGTTATCGGCCGTAGCGTAGCCGATCTCAAGGCCCAGGTGCACTACCTGCGAAAGGTCAATCTTGGTATCCTCAGTTTGCAGATCGACCCGGATATCCTGCCAATTCTCAGAAAGCTCTTTTTCCGGACTAAGCATTAATTGCGGCTGTGCATCGGAGGCAAATTTATCGCGCAGGGCCAGAATCAGCTTTTCGCCACCGTGCTTGCCTCTGAGCTTAAGCACAATTTGCCTGCCCCGCAAATCAACAGGATGGGCAAAGTCGATGCCCATTTCCGCCCAGCCGCCGGAGGTGCTATTAATCAGCTTGATCGTCTGATCCTGATAACTATGCACGCAGCCGCCGTAAAAACCAACCTTCTTAACTAATTCCTGATCCTCCCGGCCATCCTCAATCAAAACCGCGCCCCTTGAGTCTGTTGAAGAGAGTAAAGTCATCCTCCGGTGGGCCTCTAGATCTTCCGGAACCAATTCGCAGTATTTAGCTAAATACTCCAGGGCCCGGGCGGAATCGCCTTTTTTCAAATTAATTTCTGAGAGTAGATAATACGGCTCAACCACCTCGGGATACTGTTCAATAAATTTCAGGAATACGCCTTCGGCGCGGGAGTATTTTCCTCTTTGGTAATCGACAATCCCGGCTAAATACTTAAACCTGGTCTCTTCCGGAAACTCAAGCTGCAACTGGCCTAATAACTCCGCGGCCTGATCAAACATCCCGGTCTCAAAATAAATCTGCAATTGCTCTAATCTCTGCTCGCTCAGATAGAAATCAGCATCGACATCCAATCTTTCTTCGATAGCAAAACTCAAAGGCGCTGCCAAAATTAGCAAACTGACTACACTCACGATCCGGGCAATACTCGCCATCATTTCATCTCTCCCGCTATTTCATCGAGCAAATCTTTAAAAGTAACCATCCCGACATCTCTTTTCCGCGCATCCTGTAAAATAGCAATCTGCATCCTTTTTAATTGCAGGGCGTAAAATACCTGATCAATCGGGGTATCCCAGGATATATATAAAACCGGGCGCAAGCGCTCTTTAATTTTATCGAACTTGCCTTCTTCGTAAACAGCGTCAAAGACATTAGCGAAACCCACGATATTTTGTTTTTGATGCTGATACACTAAAATCCGCGAAAAACCGCTGCGCTTTGACAATTCCTTTAATAATCCCGGACCATCGCCGGCCTCGATCCTGACGGTATTTTGTATCGGGACCATAATCTCTTTGACCTTCTTGCTGCCGAATTCAAAGATCCTGTGGATCATCGCCCGTTCGTGCGGCTTGACCACCTCATCGGCCTTGCTTTCCCTGATTAATAATTTTAGTTCCTCCCGGGTAACAAATAGGCTGCGTTTTTTCTTTTTACTTCTAGCCGGCAAAAGGATGATCCGGGAAATAAAAGAGGTCAGTACGATTAGCGGGCCAAAGATTAATTCAAAAAATCTTAACACCCCGGCTATCCGCAGCGTAATCGTGTCGGCATAATGCCGGAACACCGCCTTAGGCACAGCCTCACCAAAGATCAAGATTACCGGAGTCATGACTAAAGGAGTCAGCCAGCTGAATCTGGCGCCCCAGGCGTTGACCACCAATGCCGTAAACAAGGCCGAGGACATCACTACCGAAAGATTAGTGCCGATTAAGGTGGTGCTCAACAATCTGTCGGGTGAGGAAAGCATCTTCTTCAACACCGCAGCCGAGGCCAGGCCGCTGTCCGCCAATTGCTCTAATTTAATTCTATTTACCGAGATCAGAGCCATCTCTGATCCGGAAAAGAAGGCCTCCAGCAAAACAAAAAAACATATTAAAAGAGTCATTTCTAAAATCATTGCGGGTGCTTCCTGATTGTAGCCTTGCGAATCCTGTGCTTACGTACATCATCAGCGGTAAAAACGTATTGGCCGGATTTTATGCTTTCGCCTGATTTAGGAATCCGGCCAAATAAATGAATTATAAAACCACTGACCGTTTGGGCGTCTTTGGCCTTAAAATTAGTATGCAGTTCTTCGTTTAAATCATAAAGCGCGGTCTTACCGCTGGCTGAGACTGTATCTTCATCCACCTTGACAATCAACTTCTCCTCGGTGTCATATTCATCCTGAATCTCACCGACAATTTCTTCTAAAATATCCTCGATAGTCAAAAGCCCCGAGGTCCCTCCGTATTCATCGGTGACAATGGCCAGGTATGACTTCTTGCTTTGAAATTCCAGCAATAATTCTTCTATTCTTTTAGTTTCCGGGACAAATAAAACCGGTTTAACCAGGGCCTGCCAATCAGCGCGGGCATCCAGCAAATACTCTTTGGCATAAACTGCCCCGATGATATTATCCACATTATCTTTAAAAACTGGTAATTTGGTATGCCGGCTTTGTTTCAGCGTCTGTTCAAGCGCGGCTTGATCCTGATTAACATCCACAGCGACAATGTCCACCCGCGGGGTCATGATCTCATTAACGTGCCTAACGCCGAAGTCAAATACGGTAGAAATCATCTGCTCCTCTTCGGCGCTGACTACGCCTTCTTTTTCCCCGATCGAAACCAGGCCGCGGATCTCCTCTTCAGTAAGAAAATGGTTTTTGAAATGCCGTCTGCCGATTAACCTCTCGGTAAAGAAGTTGGCTGCGGCCGACCAAACAAAGCGGATCGGGAAGACTACCTTGGCAAAAAGATACAGCGGCCGGGCCACCAAACAAGAAAAACCTTCAGCAAAAGAAATCGCAAAGGTCTTCGGCGTAATCTCACCGAAGACTAAAAGTAAAAATGTGGTTAGGCCGCAGGCTATGGCCAGAGCATTTTCTCCGGCCAGCGCCAGCGCGGTTTTAGTCACTAAAGCGCTGGCGGCGACATTAACCAGCATATTTCCAGTGAGAATAGTGTTCAGTGTCCGGCGCGGGGAATCTAATAACTGCGTAATCACCGCACAGGACTGCGGCCTGCTTTCTTTGAGCCGGCGCAGCTGGATCTTGGATAGCGAAAACAGCGCGGTTTCCGAAGCCGAAAAAAGCGCGGAAAAGATTAATAACAGCGCCAACACCGTGATTTGTCCGACTAGACTATTCAATTACAGCTTAACTCCCTAACCCAACTTTTTTAATTGTCTCAATTCTTGAGCAGTCAACTCCCGACAACAGCCCAGGCTGAGCTGACCCAGCTTTAACGGACCAAAGCTGATCCTGTTGATGTTTGACACAGTATGCCCAACTGCCGCAAACATCTTTTTAATTTGACGTTTGCGTCCTTCATTTAAGCAAATTTCTAATTTAGTAACTTGCGCCCTGTAGGCGAGGATCCTAATTTTACAGGGATAGGTCTTTTTGCCTTCCAGCAGGATGCCGGCTTCTAACTGCTTAATTTGCTCAGCCTCAATTTTTCCCGCTATCACCACGCGGTAGACCTTAGGCACGGCAAATTTAGGATGAGTCAGCCGATAGGCCAAGTCGCCGTCATTAGTTAAAAGCAGGAGCCCGGTAGTATCTTTGTCTAAACGACCGACCGGATAAATGCGCGCGGGTTTGTTCTTGATTAAATCCAGGACAGAACGCTCGGCGTGCCTATCTTTTACTGTGCAAATAACTTGTTTAGGCTTATTCAGGATGAAATAAGCCTTTTTTGGGACAGATCTACTTTTTTCGTCAACAGTTAGCTTATCTCTATCTAAATTTACTCTGTGTCCGGGCGCAAAAATTATCTGGCCGTTAACTTTTACCCTGCCGGCCTTGATGATAACGGCCGCGGTTCTGCGCGCGGCAAATCCCAATTGGGCCAGGGCCACTTGTAAGCGTATATTTGAGCTCATTTTTGCCCTCATATCCTATCATAAACCCCGACTGTTTGCAAGCTCCTTTAGACATCCGAGCCGCCGTGGGGTAAATATTGCGAAGCTTCCCCGTAAGGGGAATGCGCAGCACAATTTACCCCACACGCTTGGCGGCCGGATGAGTTCGAAAGCGTTTGACAGGGGCAACAGATGGTGGTATATTGTTACGCACGGTGTTTAGGCCCTGGATCAAAAGTCTTATTAATCTCATCTACCCTTTAACCTGTTTAATCTGCGGGATCAAGCTAGACCCGCTGAGCCAGAAACCATTATGCGCAGTCTGCTGGAGCAAGATTGAGTATAATCCTGCTCCTTTTTGTCGAGTTTGTGGCAAGCCCTTGCCTGCCTGCCCAGCTGGAAGCCCGGCAGGCAGGCCCGCCAGGCATCAAAGTCAAGCCCTGGTCTGTCAAGATTGCCAAAACTCGCAATTTTATTTTAAGCAGGTGCGTTCTGTATGTAAATATGATGGCGTAATCAAAGAGTGTATTCACCTTTTTAAATATAATCACAAGCTCTCGTTAACTAAACCCCTGGGTGGGCTTTTGGTTGACTTTGCCACCCACAACTGCGATATGAGCCAGATAGATTTAATCTTACCCGTACCTTTACATAGTAAAAAGCTGCGCCAGAGACAGTTTAACCACGCTCAAAACTTAGCCCAATCTTTGGCCGCGGCGTTTTCTAAACAAATCCAGCCTCAACTGATTGTTAAGATTAAACCCGGACCGGATCAGGTCAGTCTGACCCGCGCCGCCAGGTCAAGAAATATCCGGGGCGCCTTTACGATCCGTAACAATAAGCCGGTTAAAAGCAAAAACGTTTTGTTGGTCGATGACGTATTTACTACGGGGGCCACGGTCAATGAATGCGCCAAGGCGCTCTTGGATGCCGGGGCCAAACAAGTGGATGTGCTCACGCTGGCCCGAGGGACTTAAAAGGTGAAGATCCTACGGAAATATTTGTTAAAAGAGTTATTTTGGCCGTTCAGCTTATCGCTGTGCATCTTAATCTTTATCATGTTGATGGGCAACATGGTTAATTTGTTTAACATGGTCATTAATAAAGGTGTCAGCGTCACCTTAATGTTTAAGCTGATTCTGCTTTTAATCCCCAATATTCTTTCTTACGCTATACCTCTGGCTATTCTTTTCGCCACCCTGTTAACTATCGGCCGGCTCTCCGCCGACAATGAAATCATTGCCATCCGCGCCGGCGGCATCAATCTCTATAAGCTCTGCTTTCCGATAATTATCATCGGCCTAATCAGCAGCCTGGCTTCTATTCCGCTCAACGACCGGCTCAAGCCCAGCGCCCTGTTTGCCACCAGAAAAATTGTCAAACAGATTGGCGTTAAAAGCCCGGCCGCGTTTTTAGAAGCCGGCACCTTCATCAGGACGTTTCAGGACTATATTCTGTTCATTTACGGGATTGAGCAAAATAAGCTGAGCAATATCAGGATCTACCAGCCGCAGCCAGACGGACCTACACGGACAATTATCGCTAACGAAGGAGAGTTCCTGCCGATCCCGGAACAGGATGTGGTTAAACTAAAACTTATTAACGGCTCCAGCGATGAACCTAACCCTAACGACCCCAATGCCTTCTATAAGCTTAATTTTAAAACCTATTATTTGACGCTGGATATCTCCGGCGGCGCCCAAAATCTACAGAAGAAATTAAAAGATATGAGCATTAAGGAACTGCGCCAGAAGATTAGAGAATTAAGAGCCAGCCGGATTGAAGACACCACTGCGGTGATTACGGAAATCAATAAGAAGCTGGCCTTTTCCTTCTCGCCCCTGGCCTTTGTGCTGGTGGGTTTGCCTCTGGCGATTTGGACCAGAAGGAAAGAGAAATTTGTCGGCATCGGTTTAAGTATCGCCGTGTTTGTGGCCTACTACGTCCTTTTTCTTGTCGGTGAGGTATTGTCGATTAAAGGTTTTATTTATCCGGGCGCGGGGATGTGGCTGGCCGACGCGGTGTTGATCTTTACCGGAATCGTACTAACCATTCAAACCCTCAAACGTTAAAATGAAGATTATCGATCGTTATATTGCCAGAGAATTCATCCTGCCGTTTTGTTATTGCCTTTTCGTATTCGTTTCTCTTTCGGTGATTATCGATTTATTCAGCCGAATGGGAGACATTCTCAAACAGCAGGTGCCCGCAGTGGAGATGTTGAAGTATTATGGCGCCTTCCTGCCGATCATCTTTGTGCACACCGCCCCGATCGCGGTGCTTCTATCCACTCTTTATGTATTAGGCAATCTCACCAAATATAATGAAATCCTGGCCTTAAAGGCCAGCGGATTCAACGTCTGGCGGCTGGCCATGCCTTTTCTTTTTTTAGGTCTTTTAATCAGTGTGGCCACGCTGATTATCAACGACAAGATCATCCCTGAGGCCAACCTGATTTCGACTACGGTTAAAGAAGAGTACCTAAAAAGTGAAAGTCAGCATTTGACCGAGAAAGTGGTCGAAAATATCGCCATTTACGGAACGCATAACCGGCTGATTCATGCGCGCAAGTTTTACGTCCAGAAGAATCTCTTGCAAGATGTCACTATTTTAGAACAAAACGATAATGAACAAGTTACCGCCAAAATTCAGGCCAAACAGGCCGAATGGATTGACCGGCAGTGGGCCTTTTTTGACTGCGTCGCTTATAACTTCAATGACTCAGGCCAAGAAATAAATCAGCCCGCCTTTTATAAAAAGATGTTTTTTAATATGGAAGAGAAGCCGAAGGATTTCTTAAGGCGGGAGTCCTCTGCCCAATATATGAGCTATGGCAAGCTCAAGCAATATATCAAGCGTTTATCAGGAAGCGGGGCCAAAATCGTGCAGAGGCTGACTGTGGAATTGCACCATAAGGTCTCTTTCCCCTTTATCAGCCTGGTGATTATGTTTCTGGGGATCCCGTTTGCCATTTCGGCGCAAGGCACAGGAAAGATCGCTAGTATCGGCTTATGTCTGGTGATTGGTTTTTTCTATTATGTCGTGGAGGCCTTAAGCCTGGCCTTAGGTAAACGCGGAACCATGCCGCCTCTTTTCGCGGCCTGGTTTGCCAACATCCTGTTTACCACGGTAGGAATTATGTTAATGCGCCGTACACCGAAGTAAGGCTTCTGGGCAGTCTTTCTTTACCCGGACCGGCTGGACATGTTTATTGACCAGGGCGGCGGTATTGGTAGCATTAAGTTTCTCAAACAGAAAAGTAAAAGTCTTCTCTAACTCCTCACCCAAGCTGATCCTTAAATCTTGCGGCAAGTCCATCAGTTGCTGCTTAAACGGGCCAAAGCCTTTTTTACGGGTCTTATAAATAAATTGTTCCTCAGACATCCCTTCTTTTCTATCCCCGGAGCAATTTTCCTGCAACCAGGCATAAATCTTGTCTCTTAAATCCTTAGGGAAATGCTTGCTCTCATAAATAGTGTTTTGAAAGCCGGTGGCTAAATGCACCTCCGCGGTCTCGGTCTCCGGAAAGTGATGGAAGGCGTCGTCCGGTAAAGTCGAAGCCCCGTGTTGAACGGCGCCGGAAATTTTATATTCACCGCGGGCGATTTCGGAAATCGCGCGCAGGGCATCGAAGTCCAGGCTGACCTTGGCGATGCTGCCGTCGGCTAAGACCACTCCGCCGTGGGCCGTACCGGTCTGGATACTGATCTTGCTGATCCCGGTTAGATCCTCACCCAGCTGGGCGAGTTGTTTCTTAAACCCTTGCATATAAGCGCGGAATTCCTCAGGCGTAGTGTTCTTTTTCCCTACTTCTCCGATCTCACCGCCGACAGAAACTTCAATCCCGGCCGGCTGTTGTTCTCTAATAAAGGCGGTTAACTTCGCGGTCACATCGTAGTTGTGAAACTGCTGTTGGTCTAAAGACTCAGGCCGCAGGTCTACTAAGGTGGAGCTGTCGATATCGATATTGTAGAAACCGCCGGAGATAGCCTCAGCGATCAACTGTTTAATATTTTCAATTTCTTTATTCTGATCTTCCAAAAAGAAAGTCTTGGCCTTTAGTTGAAAATGGTCGCCCTGAACAAATAGCGGCCCCTGAAAACCTTCTTTAATCGCCGCGGCCAGACAAACGGCTGTATATTCCGCCGGACGCTGGAAGGTGTAGCCGATTTCCGACTTGGCGATTTCAAAAATAAAGCTCAGCGATTTTGACTTAATGCCTGTGCGGATTAAGGCCCGGGCCACATCATAGGTTAGGCCCCTGATGTTTACCGCCGGAACTGTAATCTTAGAATACTTTTCTTGACCCTTGGCCTGGTAAAGCCCTTGAATCGAGGCAGAATGAATCCCTAAATCCGCGGCGGCCTCCCAGATCATCCACTGGCAGCTATCTTTAACTGCCTGATTCTGGTTCAGGCAAAGATTATAAACCAATTCGTCAATCACCTTAGCCCGTAATTTTGATTTGTCTTCTACTTTTACGCCTTGGGCGGAAATACTGATTACTCCTCTGGCCTGCTCTAGTAAATCTTCGATATCCTTGTACACTTAATTTACCCCCTCGTTTTTGTTATGAAGAAAGGATCCGTAACAATTTATATAAAGCCTTGTTGTCGGTCTTTTTCTTCTTGACCGCCTGAGTTAACTTAACCAGTTTAACCTGATTATTTACAATTGCCGCCATCTGATCCGTCTCGCCGGAAATTACCGCCTCTACCGCCGCCACACCTAAGCGCGTAGCTAAGACCCGGTCATCCGCTGAGGGCGGCCCGCCACGCTGAACATGACCTAAAATGGTGACCCTGGTCTCCAGGCCTGTCTTTTTCGTAATCTTTTTGGCCACTTCAGTGGCGCATGCGGCCCCTTCAGCCACGACAATAATCCAGCTAATCTTACCCTTTTTGTGGCCGGTGCGAATCTCCGCGCACATCTTATCTATGCTGTATTTTTTCTCCGGCATAATTACGTCTTCGGCTCCACCGGCCAAGCCCACCTGAATCGCGATATAACCGGAACCCCGGCCCATGACCTCAATCACAAATATTCTTTCTAAAGAAGTGGCCGTATCTCTGATTTTGTCTATTGCCGAGAGGGCGGTATTCACCGCGGTGTCATCGCCAATAGTATAGTCAGTACCGTTTATATCGTTATCGATTGTCGCCGGTATGCCGATTACCGGAACCTGATATCTCTGCCAGAATTTATGCGCCCCGCGAAATGAACCGTCTCCGCCAATTACCAACAGGGCATCCAGGGCGTATTGGTCAATTACCGCCTTGGCCCTTTTTTGGCCACCAGCCGTTTTAAATTCAGGAGAACGCGCGGTCTTGAGAATCGTGCCGCCATAACTTAAGATGTTGGATACCGAACGCCGCGTCAGCGGTTTGATTTGGCCCTCAATTAACCCTTGATAACCCTTAAAGATCCCGCAGACCTCTAACTTGTGATGGATGGCCGTACGGACTACCGCCCGAATACAGGCATTCATCCCCGAGCCATCGCCGCCGCTGGTCAACACCCCGATACGTTTTATCTTCATCTTCATTTCCTTAACGCTACTTCTAAGGCCTGGCTGAGCGTCTCCACGCCAACCAACTCAATTCCACCCTTAATCTTCTGGGTTAAACCCTTAAGGTTATTCTTAGCGATTATACAACGTTTGAATCCCAGTCTTTGCGCTTCCTGGATTCTGACCTCAGCCTGATTAATCGCCCGGATCTCAGCGCTTAAGCCGACCTCGCCTAAAAAGACATCTTGATGATCAGCGGGCACCTCTTTTAAACTGGAGGCCACCGCCAAGGCCACGCCTAAATCAATTGCCGGCTCCTGGACCTTGACCCCGCCGACCACGTTGACAAATATATCCTGACTGGCTAAATTTAACCCGGCCCGTTTTTCTAACACCGCGATTAACAGCGCGATCCGGTTATAATCTAATCCTGAGCACCAACGCCGAGGCATGGCCAGATTAGAGCGGCTGACCAAGGCCTGGATTTCCACTAAAAGCGGACGGGTCCCTTCCAGGCAAGGCACGACCACCGAGCCACTGGCCTGTTGCGGGCGTTCCGACAAAAGCAACTCTGAAGGATTGCTGACTTCTGAAAGTCCGCTGCCGGTCATCTGAAACACGCCGATTTCATTGGTCGAGCCGAACCTGTTCTTCACTGCCCGCAAGACCCTAAAAGCGGTCTGTCTTTGACCTTCAAAGTAAAGTACCGTATCGACCATATGTTCCAACACCCGCGGACCGGCCAGAAAACCTTCTTTGGTAACATGGCCGACCAAAAACACCGGGATATTGGTACTTTTGGCTAAGGCGGTGAGGATGCCGGCGCACTCTCTGACTTGACTAACACTGCCTGAGCCTGAGGAAAGACCGGGACTATAGACCACCTGAATAGAATCAATGATCACTAATGAGGGTGAAATTTTTTTAATGTATTCAGCGATTAAATCAACATTAGTCTCGCTGACAATATATAAGTCCCTGGGGATCTCGCCCAAGCGGTTGGCCCGCAGCTTGGTCTGGCTAATTGATTCTTCGCCGCTGACATATAATACCTTGCCGCGGGATGCGCTGAACTTATTGGAGGCCTGCAAAAGTAAGGTCGACTTACCAATGCCCGGTTCACCGCCGACTAAGACCACAGAACCCGCGACCACCCCGCCGCCTAAAATCCGGTCGAGCTCTTTAATCTGGGTGGATTGCCTAATTTCGCTATGGGTGGCGACTTCCGCCAGAGATTGTGGAGGATGTGATGAAGAAAATTGATACCGGGCGGGTTTCTTCTCGCTGCTTTGCGTCTCCTCAACCAAGCTATTCCAACTATTGCAATCGGGACAGCGGCCTAACCACTTGGCCGTCTGATAACCACATTGTTGGCAAATAAATATTGATTTTAATTTAGGCATCTGATCTAGAAATTTTGCGTGCTGGAACCCTGCAGTTGATCTTTCTTATCTTTTGTTTCTTCTTTCTTAGGAGTTCGCTTCTTGCGCGGTTTAAGCCAAGCGCCGAGTTTACCCTCCCCGCGCTCCAGGCGCCCGGCAATAACCTTCAGGCTGTCGGAGAAGTCGCGAAAATTAGTTACTGTGTCTTTTAAGGCTTGTCTTGTTTCTTGATCGAGCAGATCATCTACTGAACCCAAAACTTCGTCAAAGCTGTCGGCTACCTTATGTACCGCTTCCATCATTGTTTCCGTAGAGAAAGGGTCCCGCCCGACTAAGAGACTGCCTTGTTGTAATAAATTGGCGTAGTCTTCTCCGGGGATCACCTCCAAATAGACCTCACCGATCAAGCCCAGCATATTTACATAGGCCCGGGAGTCAGCAGGAACCTTAACCCCCTGGTTCAACCAAACCGAAAGCACTATTTTATCTGTTTGGCTGATTGGGTCATATTGCATTTCGATCGCTTTAACCTCTCCGGACTGCACGCCAGCCACGCGTACCGGCGCCCCGACATCGATGCCGCTGGCAAAATTAAACTCCACGTTAATCAAATAGCCGGGACTAAAAATATAAATCTCACTAATCGAAAATACCGCCCAGGTCAGCACGATCAGACCAATAAACGCGAATACCCCTACCTTTAATTCTAAGCCTTTATCTGTCATAAGAAACCCCCGTATATTTTTATCTATCAGTGATTGGGCCGTGAGCGGCGCCAGTAATAAACTGTTGTACGATTGGGTCTTTACTCTCTTTTATTTGTTGGGCCGAGCCGCTTTCTATAATCCGGCCGTCGTAAAGCATGGAAATTGTATCGGCAATCTTATAGGCTGAGACCATATCGTGAGTTACGGCGATGGAAGTCACTTGAAGCTTATCGTGTAATTCACGAATCAAGGTATTAATCGCGTCGGCCATAATCGGGTCGATTCCGGTAGTCGGCTCATCATACAAAAGAGAGTAAAGACCCAATCGTACAACAGTTTATTACTGGCCGCGCGCAGATCGCCCGGGCCAGACCGACCCTTTTCTTCATTCCGCCGCTTAATTCTGAAGGCATCAGCTGTTCAATGCCACGCAAACCAACCAGTTCCAAGCTCTCTTTAACCCTTTTGACGATAGTTATCTCATCTGTATCAGTATACTCGCGCAAGACAAAACCTACGTTTTCGCCCACGGTCATCGAATCAAATAGCGCCGCCCCCTGGAAAAGCAGCCCTATCTTCAGACGGATTTTATTCAGCTGTTTTTCATCAAGCCTGACCACATCTTGATCATTAACAAATACCTGTCCGGAATCCGGCTTTAACAGCCCGACAATATGCTTAAGTAAAACGCTCTTACCGCAACCGGAGCGGCCAATAATTACCTGGGTCTGGCCGTGCTTGATGGTCAGGTTTAAGTGTTTTAAAACCTGATGTCCGTTATTAAAAGACTTGCATAAGTTAATTATTTCTATCATGTTACCTTTTTGGTTTAAGCTGTTGACGGCCGTTTAGCCTTAATTGGAACCAGTTCCCTGCGGGAACAGGTTCTCAAGGCATTGCTTAACTAGACAAAGTAAAAGAACGCGGTAAACAAACAGTCCGCGGCAATGATCAAGATAAAAGAAATTACTACCGCCAGAGTCGTGGCCTTACCTACTCCTTCGGCGCCACCTTCGGCATTTAACCCCTGAAAACAAGAAACCACGCAAATAATGCCTCCAAAGATCAGGGATTTAAACAAGCCGCTAAATACGTCTTTTAAGGCCAGGGCGGTAAAAGTAGAATTGATATACATACTGGAAGTCACCCCTAATTTCCCGACCGCCACCATGTACCCGCCGAAGATACCCACAAAATTAGCGTAAACCGTTAACAACGGCAGCATCACTATTAACGCTATCAGCCTGGGCGCGACCAGATATTTAATTGGGTTGGTGGCCATGGTCTGTAAGGCATCGATTTGCTCAGTAACCTTCATCGTGCCCAGCTCCGCGCTAATCGAGGCCCCAGCCCGGCCGGCTACAATTAAAGCCGTAAACACCGGTCCCAGCTCCCGGCACATCGAAAGGGCAACTAACGGAGCGATTAACTCTTTGGCCCCTAATCTCTGCAGCTGATAGGCGCTCTGAAAGACTAAAACTATTCCGGTAAACAGAGAACACAAAAATACTATAAAGAAACTATCCACTCCGATTTTGCTCATTTGCTCGGCAATTTGTTTGCGCTTAAACGGAGGAGTAAAGATCGCTAAAAAACCCCTTAAGCCTAAAAGCAGCACTCCCCCGCTGTAATAAAGGAAGCTTAAAAACCTCTCTCCTATTCTATTCAGGAGCTTGTTCATTAAAATTTCATCCTCCGCTCCAAACCTAGAATGCCCTCATCTTTTTTAATCCGTAATTTAATCAGCTTATCGCCAAACACCTTATACTCTATTCCAAACTCATTAGTGTAATTGTCCTCGTAATCTTCCTGATCTACTTCCATATAGGTATCAAAGGTAATTTTTATATCTTCGGCCACGCCTTTGGACATCCGTAACTGATCTTCGCGCCTGCGGGTAATGTCCCAGCCTTGCCAAATCATACCCTTGTTAGGTTCAAAATTTAATTCTACAAAATCCTGCTGCTCGAGAATAGAGAAATCCAGCTCACCATCCATCACGAATGAATCATCTTCTCGAAAGATACGCGAATCCTCAAATATAATTTTGGGAAAACGGCCTTTGATGTTAATATCGGCGCTGATAAAATATAAGTCGCCGAAGTGACCGTCTTTGGCCTCCAGATATCCTTCCACTTCCGGGGCCTGCAGGTTGCCGGTAATCTTAATTAAGCCGTTGATCAATCCGGAAAACTGTGACTGTTCTTTGGCATTAAACTCGCCTTGCAGCTGGGGTGCATCAGTAAGCCTTAACAATAGCTCATTCAGCTCAGCCTGATAAAAATTCAAAGACAGGTCCGCTGTGACCGGAACGGATAAATTAACAATGCCCCGTAAGTTATAATTATCCCCCAAACGAAAATCAAAAATCCGCAGCTTCTGATCATGAATTTCAAAAGAAGAGCTCATCTCAGGAAACGGCCGGTTGTTGAACACGGAGCCATAGGTCTTTAAAGTGCCCCTGATCTTATTGTCTGAATCAGCGGAGCGACTTAAATCAAGCACCAGGTTGGTTAAAATATCGGCATGACCCAGCTTCAAATGGTCCAGGCTGGTAGTCAAAGAAAGATTATTTTCCGATAATTCCCCGTCAACCTGCAAGGCATCGGTTTGATTATCTTTTACCTTGGCCTGAAGATCCCGAAAATACAACCCTTGTTCAGCAAAAATGATCTTACCCTGCAAATCACTGACAGTGAAAGAGTCTTGAATAAATCTGATCTGACCACCTTCAAGCGTGAGGGCAAAATTTTGCAAATCAAGCTTTTTTTTGGATGTTGACACTGTTACGGAGCGATTGCCTAACTTGAGCCCCTCCGGCCCTACCGGCTGGCTGTCTTTTTTATTCTCTAGATAAGAAAAATTAATCTTCGGCGCGATCAGTCTTAAATTACGCACATCTTCTTGCTGGCGGTCAAAAATATGCTGCCAGAGATTGTAATCAACCTGGGCTTCAGCTACCTGAATATCCAGTCCCAAACCGCAAAAACCATGGGGAAAACTAATCTCTAAATCTTCCAGGACTAATCCATAAAGCAGCCCGGCCCTGATCTTACCGATGGCCAGCTTACAAGGCAGGTTACGCTCCAGATTCTGTTTGATCAGTTTTTTGGCCTGCTCAAACAAAAGCCCCCGGGCCGCATAAGCGGCCACAATCAGAATCAGAATAACGATCAGGAAGGTTTTAAGTCTTTTGCGCATCAGACAAAGGCTAATTCTTCTTTTTTGCGCTCGACTTTAATCTTGCGCAGCTTTTTATGTTTCTTGCTGATTATTTCTTCGGAAAGCGGGTCTTCCAAAAATCTCTGGATCGTCCTCTTCAGCGGCCGGGCGCCAAATAGAGGATTAAAGCCCTTTTCGATCAGTAATTCCTTGGCCTCTTTGGTTAACTCCAGGTTAATGTCCTGCTCGGCTAACCTCTTCTGCACCTCACCCACCTCGATATCGATGATCTTGTAGAGGTCCTCTTTGCTTAATGGGTGAAAAACGTTAATTTCGTCAAGCCGGTTTAAGAATTCCGGCTTAAACGTCCTTCTGACCTCATCCATCAACTTCTTCTTCATTTCTTCAAAAGTGACCCCAGCGTCCTGTGATTTAAACCCCAGCGATCCCTGTTTGCGTAACATCTCCGCGCCAATGTTGGAAGTCATAATCAAAACTACATTGCGGAAATCTACTTTGCGGCCAAAACTATCGGTCAGCCGGCCGTCTTCTAAGACCTGCAGCAGGATATTAAACACGTCGGGATGGGCCTTTTCAATCTCATCAAGCAAAACCACCGAATAAGGCCGGCGCCTGACTTTTTCGGTCAGCTGGCCTCCTTCTTCATAGCCTACGTATCCTGGCGGCGCCCCGACCAAACGCGAGACATTAAATTTTTCCATATACTCAGACATATCTAATTGAATCAAGGCCTCTTCATCGCCAAACATAAATTCGGCTACGGCCCGGGCCAGCAAACTTTTGCCTACGCCGGTCGGCCCTAAAAACACAAAAGACCCAATCGGCCGGCGGGGGTCTTTGATCCCGGCCCGCGAGCGTCTAATCGCCCGGGCAATCGCGGCAATCGCCCCATCTTGACCGATGACCCTACGGTGCAATTCTTCTTCCATCTTCAAGAGCTTCTCTGACTCTTTCTGTTCCAGTTTAGACACCGGCACCCCGGTCCACTTGGAGACGATATAGGCAATCTCCTCTTCATTAACCACCGGCTGGGTCTCAATCTTTTTCTTCTTCCAGTCTTCTTTCATCTTGGCCAGCTCTTGTTTGGCCTGGCGCTCCTGGTCCCGGAAATGGGCGGCCTTCTCAAAATCCTGGCTCTTAATTGCCGCTTCTTTTTCTTTTCTGATCTGTTCGATTTTATCTTCGACCTGCTTTAAATCAGTGGGCGCGGTCCGGGCCGAAAGCATTGCCCGGGCCCCGGCCTCATCAATCAAATCCACGGCCTTATCCGGAAGGTAGCGCCCGGTAATATAGCGGTCGGAAAGCTTAGCCGCCTGTTCTAAGGCCTGATCGGTAAATTTAACTTTATGATGGGCCTCATATTTATCTCTTAAGCCTTTTAAGATTTCGATGGTCTGCTGGACTGAGGGCGGTTCGACCATAATGGTCTGGAACCTGCGCTCAAGCGCGGCGTCTTTTTCCACATGCTTACGGTATTCATCCAGGGTTGTGGCGCCAATACACTGAATCTCACCGCGGGAAAGCGCGGGCTTTAAAATATTCGAGGCGTCAATCGCCCCTTCAGCGCCGCCGGCGCCAACTAAGGTATGCAGCTCGTCAATAAACATGACTATGTTTTCGGAGCGCTTAATCTCATCCATGACCGCCTTGATTCGTTCTTCAAATTGTCCGCGATATTTAGTCCCGGCCACCATCAGCGCCAAATCGATAATCACCATCCGCTTATCCTTGAGCACCTCCGGAACGGTCCCGGCCACAATCTGCTGGGCCAGGCCCTCAACAATCGCGGTCTTGCCCACCCCGGCCTCACCTAAGAGCACTGGATTGTTTTTAGTCCGCCGGCTTAAAACCTGAATCACCCGCTCAATCTCATCGCTACGGCCCACCACCGGATCAAGCTTGCCATCGCGGGCTAAAGTGGTTAAATCCCGGCCAAAGGCATCTAAAGCCGGGGTCTTGCCTTTGGTCTTTGTTCCCTCCGGACCCTGCTGGGTGTGTCCGGGTATCCCTTGACCTAAAAGCTCCAGCACCTCATTTCTGACCTTATTCAAATCCAACCCTAAACTAACCAACACCTGCGCGGCTACTCCTTCTCCCTCGCGCAACAGTCCTAATAACAGATGCTCAGTGCCGATATAATTATGCCCTAAGCCCCTGGCTTCTTCCATTGACAATTCAATCACGCGTTTGGCCCGGGGAGTAAACGGAATATCTCCGGAAACAACAGTCGCCGGTCCCGGCTGGACCAGCTTTTCAATCTCCAGCCTAATCTTGTCCAAATTCAGACCGGTATTTTGCAAGACCGCGCTGGCCACACCTTCACCTTCGCGGATCAACCCCAATAAGATGTGCTCAGTGCCGATGTAGTCGTGATTAAAACGTTTGGCCTCTTCTTTGGCCAGAATAATTACCTTGCGTGCTCGTTCGGTGAACCTGTTGAACATTTCTATTTTCCTCCTAATTCCTGTCTGATTAATTCTGCGCGTTTAATATCCCGTTCTTGAGGGGTGAGACTCTTGCCCTCAATCTTCTGCAAATGCGCCGGCTGCATTAAAATAAAGATCTTGTTAATTGTTGGGATGCTTAACTCATCTTTAAAAATCCCGATATCCACTCCCAGCCTGACCGAAGAGAATAAGTCGATTGCCTCTTTGCTGGTAATGATGTGGGCGTTCTTTAAAGTAGCGTAGGCCCGCCAAATCCGGTCTTGAATCCTGGCCCGGTCCTGTTCAAAAAGTACTTTGCGGGCATTCTGTTCGTGCCCGATGACCTGTTTGATAATCCGCTCAATATTATCCAAGATATCTTCTTCGGAATGCCCCAGGGTTACTTGATTGGAAATTTGAAAGAAATTACCGCTGGCCTCGGTGCCCTCGCCATAAAAACCACGGGCAGTCAAATTGAGTTTGGTGATCGCCTGTAAGACCTTATTAATTTGTTTGGTCATCACTAAAGCCGGCAAATGCAACATTACCGAAGCCCGCAGGCCGGTGCCGGTATTGGTCGGACAGGCGGTCAAGTAACCCCACCTGACCGAATAAGCGAAGTTAAGCTTCTTCTCAAAATCGCTATCGATCCTTTTCATGATCTGCCAGGCCTCACTCAGGTTGAATCCCGACTGCATCACCTGAATCCTTAAGTGGTCCTCTTCATTAATCATCACGCTTAAGATCTCTCTGTCGTCAACGATGACCGCCTTATGGTTGGCCCGCAGGGCATGCTCTTTGGAAATCAGATGCCGTTCGATTAAAAATTGTTTATCCAGATTGTTTAACTCCGACATATTGAGAAATAACGCGCTCTTGGTGTAGTCACTGGAGGCGATCGCTTCTTTGGCCTTGCCGAAGATCGCTTCCTTTTGCGGTTTGTTGGCCCAATGCGAAAAAGGAATCTGATGTAAGTTTCTGGCCAGCCTGATCCGGCTGGAAATTACGATATTAGAGTTGGGGCCGGTGCCTTTTAACCACTCGCAGTTTTGTTTAACCATATCATTCAGTTTCATCAAAGTCACTCCCAGTTAAATTACTTTTTAGATTTAGTCTTTTTGACTTCCAGCGCCCTGATCTTATCGCGCAAGTGAGCCGCTTCTTCAAACTCTTCCATTTTAATCGCCCGTTGCAGCTTGCCTTTTAAGACGTCTATCTCCGAGGCCTTCTTAGTAGTCGGCGCTGGTTCGACTTTTCTCAGCGGAGCCCGTCCCAAATGTTGCACTGAGCCATGAATCCGCTTCAGCAACACGCCCAAACTATCCTTAAACACCTCATAACATTCGCTGCAACCCAGACGGCCGACCCGGCGAAAATCCTCATAAGCCAGTCCGCAATTTCCGCATTTGGATTCGGTCTTACCCGCCGCCTCAAACTGCTGGCCGAAATCAGCCAAACCCGCCAACAGATCAGCCAAACCGAAATGCTGCTCCATCTGAGCGCCCTTTTGCCGGGCACACTCTTCACAAAGATGCAGTTCGGTAATCTGATTATCGACGATTTCGGTCAGATGCACGGTGGCTTCGATTTTATGACAAATATCGCAAGTCATTTTAGTATCTTGCTCCTTCGGTTTTGGTGAGTTTTTTAAATTCTTTCATCAAGGTCAGGGTTAAACAACCCGGTTTACCATTGCCGATCACCCTGCCGTCAACTTTGACTACAGGAATAATCTCCGCGGCGGTGCCGGTTAAAAACACCTCATCAGAGATATACACTTCATGCCTGGTGAGCACATGTTCGTGTGTCGGAGTGCGCTTTTTGCCGGCGATAGCCAAAACACTATCGCGGGTAATCCCGCGTAAGCTGCCCATGCACTGCGGCGGGGTATACAGCTCGCCGCGCTTGACAATAAAGATATTATCGCCGGTGCATTCGGCCACATAGCCCATCGAGTCGAGCATAATCGCCTCCTGAAAACCGGCATTGACCGCCTCGATCTTGGCTAAAATGTTATTCAGGTAGTTCAATGATTTAATCTGCGGGTTCACCGCCTCCGGAAGATTTCTTACTGTCGGCACTGTAATTATCTCCAGACCCTTTTTGTAAAGCTTCTCCGGGTAGAGCACAATTTTATCAGTAATGATCACTACCGTGGCATTGCCTTTACATTTACGCGGGTCCAAACCCAAATCCCCCGGGCCCCTGGTGACCAAAACCCGGATATAGGCGTCTTTAAGTTTGTTCACTTTTAGCGTAGCGATAATCGCCGCGGCCATCTGTTTGGGAGTCAGCGGCACATCCAACATAATACTTCGGGCCGATTCGAAAAGTCTTTCCACGTGTTCTTTTAACTTAAACACCAGCCTATTGTAGGAACGAATGCCCTCAAACACACCATCGCCATACAACAGGCCGTGGTCAAATACAGAAATCTTAGCCTGATTCTTCTCGTAAAATTTACCGTTGATATAAACTTTCATTTTACACTCCTTTTTGCTTAAGCTATCCGCATCGCTTATTGCTGCAACCCCGAGGTACAGTTCCCTAAAGGAACTGTCCCGTTCGGGGCATTGGTTTTAGGTTTTGGCTGTCTTTTTCATCCTAAACCAGTTGGCCGTCGCGGATATGCACGATCCTGGTGGCAATTTCACTGAGTCTTTCTTCGTGACTGACAATTACTAATGTCTTTGCTTGTTCCTGATTTAAATTCAGCAAAAGCTGAGCAATTTCCTGGCCGCGTTCCGAATCTAAGTTACCCGTGGGCTCATCACAGAAGATGATGTCCGGATCATTAATCAGCGTCCGGGCAATCGCCACCCGCTGCTGTTCGCCTCCTGAGAGTTGGCTGGGCTGGTGTTCTTTTCTTGCTCCCAGGCCAACTAATTCCAAAAGCTCAACGGCCCGCTCTTTTGCCGCCGCGTAGTCGGTTCGATTTATTAAAGCCGGCAAGATTACGTTTTCCAACGCGCTGAATTCCGGCAAAAGATGGTAAAACTGAAACACAAAACCGATTCTTTTATTTCTAATCCCGGCTCGCTGTCGCTCACTAAGCTTGTATAAATCCATTCCTTCAAAGAGCACCGTTCCCGAAGATGGCGCCTCGATCCCGCCTAAGAGATGCAACAGTGTAGATTTACCTGCCCCGGAAGGGCCGATCACACAAACGACCTCAGCCGGCTTTATTTCCAGCTCGATCCCCTTGAGCACCTCTAAATTTATTTTACCATCTTTATAAATCTTGTAAAGATTTTCTGTCTTTAATAAACTAGGGCTGTTTTCGGTATTATTCATAACGAAGTATCTCAGCGGGCTCAAGGCGAGCGGCCTGATGCGCCGGATAAATCGTGGCCATTAGCGCAATTACTAAAGCGCCGCCGAGAATAATCGCGATATCTACTCCGCGCATTTGTACAGGCACGCCTTCAGTAGCAATATAATAAATATCTTTAGGCAGACTGATTAAATCGGAGGTTTGCAAGAAACGACACAGTAAAACCCCGCCTAGCGCCCCTAAGAGAGTCCCGATCGTGCCAATAATCAGGCCAATCAGCATAAACATCTTCCTTACCGCGGCGCTGGTCGCGCCGATCGCCTTTAAGATACCAATGTCTTTAGTCTTTTCCATCACCATCATGATCAGCGTGCCCACGATGCTAAAACAAGCCACTACTACAATCAAGGCGGTAATCACAAATTGCATCAGTTTTTCTAATTTTAAGGCGCTGAATAAATTCTTATTCATGCTCATCCACTCTCTGACCCAGTATGGATAGCCTAAGCGCTGTTGTAACTCTTGACGCAGCTGTTGAGCCTGATAAAGATCATCTAAACGCAAGCCCACCCCGCCGACTACTCCGGGAAGCTTAAAAATATCTTGGGCGGCGGCAATATTGGTGACCACCAAATTCAGATCATACTCATACATTCCCGAATTAAAAATTCCGGCCACGGTAAAATCAAAACTCCGGCCTTTCTCAGAAGAAATAATTGCCACCGCATCGCCTAAATCTAGATAAAACCTTTTGGCCAGCTCGGCGCCGATTATTATTTCATCCTTAGCTAAATCGAAGCTGCCGGCAACTAAATACTGACCTATTTTGGTGACTTTTTGCTCACGGACCGGGTCAATCCCCCTGAGCATTACTCCCTGGACTCCGGAATCGGCCTTAAATAGGGCCTGGCCGTTAATAAAAGGGGCGGCCCCGACCACGTTTTCGCGCTCGTCCAAAGTCAAAAGCATCTGCTCGAAATCAGCCAGGCCCCCGGCCTTTTCAATTAAGATATGCGGATTGATCCCGACAATCTTTTCCCGCAGCTCTTGGTCAAAACCATTCATCACTGAAGTTACCGCGATCAAGGCCATTACGCCAAGGGCAATCCCTAAAATCGAAATCAGGCTGATCAGCGAAATAAACCGCTGTTTACGCTTAGCTTTAAAATAACGCCAACTGACTAATAATTCCCAATTCATTTTTCTGGTTTTAGTTGCGGAAACAGGATCACTTCCCGGATTGACGCCGAATCCGTAAACAGCATCACCAACCGGTCGATGCCCACTCCTAGGCCTCCCGCTGGCGGCATACCGTACTCTAAGGCCTGCAGGTAATCTTCATCTATTTTTTGTTGCTCATCTTTTTCAGCCAGCTGTTCGGAAAAACGCTGACGCTGCTGTTGGGGATCATTCAGCTCAGAATAGGCATTGGCTACTTCTAAGCCGCTGATAAACAACTCAAACCTTTCGCTCAATTGCGGGTTATCCTTCTTGGTCTTGGCTAACGGGCAGAGTTCGGCGTACAAATCAGTCACAAACACAGGGTGCTGGGCCGCCTCCGGCTCGATTAAGTCGGCGACAATATTTAAAATCTGGGTCCGGCTCAACTTTTGGTGTTCCAGCTTAATCCCTTTTTTCTGGATCTTGGCCACCCAGGTCGATTTATCTTCGTGGGGATGAATATCAAAATTCTTCTCCATTAATTCCTGAAAAGAGATCCTTTCCCAGCGGCTCAAATCAATGGTCCGGCCTTGAAATTCAAGCTTCAGTTTCCCCAGTAACTCTTGGGCCAAAAATTTAAACAGTTCTTCGGTCAATTGCATCACCTGCTCACAATCTATGTAAGCGGTGTAGACCTCCAGCATCGTAAATTCAGGATTATGCCGTGTAGAAATACCTTCGTTGCGGAAGGAACGGTTGAGTTCATAAATTTTATCAAACCCGCCGACTAAAAGCCTCTTTAAGTAAAGCTCCGGGGCAATGCGTAAAAATAGATTCGCGTCCAAGGCCTGATGATGGGTCTTAAAAGGATTCCCGGTGGCCCCGCCGGCTAATTGGTGCAGCATCGGTGTCTCTACCTCCAGATAACCGCGCTGGTCGAGAAATTCCCTAATCTTGGAGGCGATCCGGCTGCGCAAAATAAATATTTCTTTGGCCTTTTCATTGGCAATCAGATCAAGATAACGCTGGCGGAAGCGAATCTCTACGTCTTTTAAGCCGTGCCATTTCTCAGGTAACGGCCGCAACGACTTGGACAACAAGGTAAATTCAGCCACCGCGATGGTCGGCTCCTGGGTCCGGGTCTTAAACTGCTCGCCCTTAAGCCCAACAATATCCCCGATATCGATGTTATTAACGAAGAATTCAAACTGCTCCTGGCCTACGGCATTGAGCTTAATATAGAACTGGATCTTGCCAGAAGCGTCACTGACATCACCGAACAGACTTTTACCGTGAGTGCGCAGAGCCGTAATCCTGCCCGCGGTCTGGACTACCTTGGCCTCCTGGAAATTATCCACTAACTCCTTGATAACAGAGGACTTAATGAACTGGCGCGGATAGGCACAGGTCCCGCTTTTGCGAATCGCCTCTAGTTTCTGTAATCTAACTTCATCCATAGTTTAACACGTTTTGGCGTTAGGTTTAGGCCTCTGCTTCAGCTGCTGCTTGAAACAGTTCCCCTACCTCCTGCTAATAATTGGGTTGGGAACAGTTTCACAAAGGCGGAGGCTAAGCAGCCATTAGTCTGCTAATAATCAGCCTATTATATACTATAAGCCGATACCTTGTCAATCAGAGAGTTCAGCACTAATGAGAGAGCTGCGTATTTTTGCCGCTCGCTGCAATTTTTTGCCGAGTTGTGGCATTTACCACTCGCTTCGCTCGCGGCCTGCTAAATTGTGAATTTAAGGAGAGGCAATTCGCAAATTTGGCGGAATTCCCTCGTAAGAATATAATCTGGTGTCTCTCGGTCAGTTCCGCCATTTGCTCACTGTAAATGCACACAACTCTGTTGCCAAAAAATTGCTGATGCTCGCTAAACAAAAACACTCCGCTCTCTCATAAGCAAGCACAAAATGCCGAGTGAAAGCCGCAAAAATGGTTATGGAATTAGCGTTGGAGGAGGTGGGAGATGGTTTGCATTAGTTTGGCGATGTTCTCTTGATCGGCCGCTGCGGCCTCTGATTTTTTGGCGGGGGCTGGGAAACGCAACGGCTCACCGATACGCACCGTGATTGGGCGCAATCTCAAGCCGCGGCCGGTGCGCGGCAGGGCATCATAGGAACCAACAATAGCTACCGGAACAATAGCCACGCCGGTCTTGCGGGCCAAAGCCGCTACACCCGGCCGGCCCGGCCCGACTGCTCCACCCCAACTGCGTCTTCCTTCGGGAAAGGCACCTATCATTTCGCCTTGCTGCAGTGCCCGGAAGGCCGTTTTAGGTAAGTTGTTGGCCAGGCGAATAAAGCGCATCGCGCGCAATAAAGGCCGCAAAAACGCAACATCATAAAATTCATACACTATCAGCCAGCGAACATAACGCGGAATAGCCGCGATCAGGATAAACGGGTCTAGGGAACTGGCGTGATTAGCGGCCAGGATCAGGCCGCCCTGTTTAGGCAGATTCTCCAGCCCCTCCACCTTCAACCGGAAGCATATTCTGGCAAAGGCGCCAAACAAAAATTTAGTCAGCCAATATATAGCCATAAAGATAACCGCTGTCTTGAGGAACTGGTCCTCTCCAGATTATTAACAAAAGTAAGGACCTGTTCCCAATTAAATCTAAAACGGACGCCTGCGAGACCACCAAAAAAGCGAGGTACCGCTAAAAATTATGCAGAGCCAGGCGAAGATGTCGCCGTAGGTGGTGTAGAAACCAGGTAGAGCGCTGGTTACATAGACATCGTGCGTCTTCTGCCCGGCCACCAACACGTCTTTTCCTGAAGCATCAGTAACTCCGGCCTCAATCTTACCCCAACGATTAATAAAACAAGAAATTCCGGTATTGGCGCTGCGCACTACATTGACCCTGTTCTCCACCGCCCGGAACACCGAGGCCTGCAGGTGCTGCGTCGGCTCGGAGGAATCAAAGAACCAGGCATCATTGGTCATATTGACTAAAATCTCCACCCCTTTTTTGCTAAACCCCCGGCCCAGATAACTAAATACATCCTCAAAACAAATCAGGGCGCCTATTTTAGTCATCGGCACGGTCCGAAACAGGGTAAACACGGTATAATCCTCACCCGGACTGAAGTTACCGATTAATTCGGCAAAAGAAAAACGCGAAAAAAAGCGCTGTCCCGGAATAAATTCACCGAAAGGCACCAGGTGTAATTTATCGTAGCGTTGAATAATATTGCCTTTGAGCAATAAAGTCGCGCTGTTGTAAACTTTTCTTTCTTCTCCGACGTGAGGCGTGCCGACTAAAAGATAAGCCGGAGCGATCTCTTGTGATAAAAGGCTAATCCGTTCTAACAACTCTCGATCTTCAGTTAAATATCCCGGCACCGAGGTTTCCGGCCAAATAATTATTTGCGGATGATCGGCGGCTGCCTTTCTGGTCAGCGCGGTATAAATCTCTAAAATATCTTCCTTGGCTTCCGGGTCCCATTTCAAGCGTTGGGGGATATTGCCCTGCACTACCGCTATTTTAATCACTTGCCCGGGGATCGCGATTCGGGAATGGTAATAGCCGTATCCCCAGGCTAAAAGCACCGGAAATAAAATACAGACAACAATAAGAATAATCTTCTTTATAGAAAATTTGTTCTGCAAGGCATGAATTAGCTGCCAGATCCCACAGCTAACCAAAACAATCAGAAACGATACCCCGTAGGCCCCGGTCAAATCGCTAATTTGGATAATCGGCAAATAGCGGTATTGCGAATAACCTAACAGGGCCCAGCCAAATCCGCTAAACAAATGGCTGCGGACGTACTCCAGTGTGACCCAGGCACAGGGAATCACCAAAAGACTGAAGACCGAAGATTTTCGACTGAAGACTGAAACAATTAATCCGAACAGGGCAAAATATAGTCCCAGATACAACACCAATATCGAAAACCCTAAACTGCTGACGTGATTGATCCAATAAATTACGCCGGAGAAATATATTATCCCGACTAGATAGGATAACAGAAAGGCATCTTTTAGCCTTTTTTGCTTAAGGGCAAACAACCAAGGTACAAAAGCAATCCAGGCCAGAAACCCCAGATCGGGTTTTGGAAAAGAAAGGATTAAAAGAATTGCTGAGACAGTGGATAAAAAGATACTAAGCAGCATTTTTTCCGCAGCATTTTTTGAATTTTTTTCCGCTTCCGCAAGGACAGGGCTCATTCCTTCCGACCTTACGCTCATCCCTTTTAAAAGGATGCGCGACTTCGCTGCTCGGTTGAGCTGGCGCCTGAGGCCTCTGCGGAGGGGTAAAACTTTTTTCTTCGGGCTTTGGTCGCGGCAAATCCTTAATCCCTTGACTCTGCGGGTGCAGAAATTGCTGCGGGATTTGGCTAAACACGCTGGCCGCGTGTTCCTCTTTTACCGGTTTCACTTTGTAGATATATTCTAAGGCCTCGTCTTTAATCCCGGCAATCATCCGGCTGAACATATCGAAGCCCTCGCGTTGATATTCGACTAAAGGATCGTGTCCGCCATAACCGCGTAGACCAATGCCTTCGCGCAAGAAATCCATATTGTACAAATGGTCCTTCCATTTGGCGTCAATTATCTGCAACATCACGATCCGGATCAAATTATCCAGATTATCCGCGCCGAATTGTTCTTCTTTTTTCTGATAGAGCCAGCGCAACGCCTTGACTATCTGCTCTCTAATCTGCTCGCGGGTCAGCCCTGAGCCTAACTGTTTAATCTCTAAAAAGAATTGCGATTTAATCTGATTTGTTAAGCCCGCTAAATTCCATTCTTCAGGCTGGATTTGCTCATTGGCGTAAAGATCGATTAGATTGTCGGCTAACTCCTCAATCATCTCAAAGATATGTCTTTTAAGATCAGTGTTTTCTAAGACATGGCGTCTTTCCTCATAGATTATCTCACGCTGACGATTCATCACATTGTCGTATTGCAAAAGCTGTTTGCGGATTTCAAAGTTGTGTGTCTCCACCCTTTTCTGAGCGGTTTCAATACTTCTGGTAATTAGCGGATGTTCGATCGGTATCGATTCCTCCCACTTGAAAAATTCCATAATCCGGCTAATCCGGTCGGAGGCAAAGATACGCATTAAATCGTCTTCCAAAGACAGGTAGAACCGCGAAGCCCCCGACACCCCCTGGCGTCCGGAACGGCCGCGCAGCTGATTATCTATCCGTCTTGATTCATGGCGCTCAGTGCCGATCACGCAAAGTCCGCCCAACTCCATTACTCTTTCACTTTCCGCGGTTATTTCCGGACTCAACTCCTCAACTAATTTTTGGCGCTCTTGAGTAAAGTTAGCATCACCGGGCATAACCTTCTTTTGCTGTAAGGCATCGTTAACCATAAATTCCAAATTGCCGCCTAAGCGAATATCTGTTCCCCGTCCGGCCATATTGGTGGCGATGGTTACCGCGTGTAAGCGCCCGGCCTGAGCCACAATATGCGCCTCCATCTCGTGATATTTGGCGTTTAAGACATGATGGTTGATGCCCCGCTGGCGCAGCACTTCACTTAAGCGTTCTGATTTCTCTATGGAAATAGTGCCGACTAAGACCGGACGGCCATCCTTATTGCTCTCAATAATCTCATCGGCCACGGCCTTGAATTTTTCCTGCTCGGTCTTATAAATAGTATCAGCCAGATCATCGCGGATCACCGGCTTATTGGTCGGGATGCTGACCACATCTAACTTATAAATGTGATGGAATTCCTGGGCCTCAGTCGCTCCGGTACCGGTCATCCCGGATAGCTTTTCATACATGCGAAAATAATTTTGAAAAGTAACCGTGGCTAAGGTTTGATTTTCTCTCTCGATCTTCACGCCCTCTTTAGCCTCCACGGCTTGATGCAGGCCGTCGCTCCAGCGCCGGCCGGGCATCAGCCTGCCGGTAAACTCATCGACGATGATTACCTCCCCTTCTTTAACTATGTAGGCCACATCACGCTGAAACATATTATGCGCCCGCAGGGCCTGTTGGGAAAGATGCTTCAAGGACATGTTCTCCACGGTACTGAGGCTCTCTACCCCCCAGAGCTCAGAGACCTTTTTCTCGCCCTCTTCGGTCAGGTAGGCCAGGTGTTCTTTCTCTTTAATTATAAAATCGAATCCTTTAGTTAAATCGATATCGTTATATTTGGCCTCGATCTCTTCCTTGTCGGTAATCTTGCGGCCGTTTAATTTACGCACAATCTTATCGGCCTGATAATATTTATCGGTCGCCTCTTCCGCCGGACCGGAAATAATCAAGGGGGTGCGGGCCTCATCAATCAAAATGCTGTCGACCTCATCAACAATCGAAAAATTGAATTTTTTTTGGACCATATTCTCCTTACGGAATTTCATATTGTCGCGCAGATAATCAAAACCAAATTCATTGTTAGTCCCGTAAGTAATATCACTATTGTAGGCCGCCTGTCTTTGCTGGTCATCCAGATCATGCTGAATGGTCCCTACCGTAAGGCCTAAAAATTCATAGATCGGTCCCATCCAGTAACGGTCCCGGCGGGCTAAGTAATCGTTGACTGTAACTATATGCACGCCACCTCCACTCAAGGCATTCAGATAGGCCGGCAGCGTGGCCACTAAAGTCTTGCCTTCGCCGTTGGCCATCTCGGCAATCATTCCGTAATGTAAGGTCATCCCGCCTAAAAGCTGGACATCATGATGGCGCAGTCCGATGGTGCGTTTGGCCGCCTCGCGCACTACCGCAAAGGCCGGCGCTAAAATATCCTCTAAAATTTTATTATTGATATCGCGAATTCTTAGCTTAATCTTCTGCTTCTCATCAGGAGTGGCCACTTCTTTGAGCTGTTGCTCCAACTCGGCTAAGGGACTTTGGAATTCGCCGGACTTCTGCTTGATATAACTTTTGAACTCCGCGGTCTTGGCCCTTAATTCGGCGTCGGTTAGCGCCGAGATAGCTTGCTCCAAGCCATTGATTTTCTCCACCGCCGGCTGAAAGCCTTTGAGGATCCGCTCGCTCTGCGAGCCCATAATCATATTCTTAACAAAATCAAACATAACCTATTTCTTTCCCTGTACTTTCCACTTTAGATACATCTCGATAAATTTATCGATTTCACCGTCCATTACGGCGCCAACATTACCCTTTTCAAAATTAGTCCGGTGGTCTTTGACCATGGTATAAGGATGCATTACGTAAGAACGAATCTGGCTGCCCCAGGCAATCTCCTGCTTCAGGGCATAACCTGCTTCTATTCGTTTGCGCTGTTCGGTCTTTTCTTTTTCATGCAGCCGGGCGCGTAATATCTTCATCGCCTGGGATTTGTTTTTAAACTGCGACCTCTCATTTTGGCATTGGACCACAATACCGGTAGGCAGATGCGTAATCCGCACCGCTGAGTCGGTGACATTCACATGTTGGCCGCCGGCGCCACTGGCGCGGTAGGTATCAATCTTTAATTCATCGGGTTTGACTTCGATCTTAATGTCGTCGCTAATTTCAGGAATCACGTCTACCGAGACAAACGAAGTATGCCGGCGTTTATTAGAATCAAAAGGAGAAATCCGCACCAGCCGGTGGACCCCAATCTCTGACTGTAAATACCCATAGGCGTATTCACCTTTAATCATGATTGTAATATTCTTGGTCCCCGCCTCTTCACCGGGCAGAAAATCTAAAGTAGTCGCCGAAAAACTCATTCTTTCCGCCCAGCGCAGATACATCCTGGTCAGCATCGCCGCCCAATCACAGGATTCGGTGCCGCCGGCCCCGGCATGCAGACTTAAAATGGCATTATTTATGTCTTCTTCACCACTGAGCAAAGTAGCTAATTGCAATTTATCTAAATCTCGAACTAATTGGGCCAGGTCTTTTTCCAACTGGGCAATAGAAACCTGATCGTGGTTGTCGACAATCTCGATCAGCTCCTGTAATTCTTTATATTTCTCGCTCGCTTTCTCCCAGGGCTGACAACCAGCCTTTAAACCCTTGAGCACAACTATAATCTCTTGGGCCTTTTTATTGTCCTTCCAGAAATCCGGCGCCGACATCTCCTGCTCAATCTCTTTTATCCGCGACTGCTTTTTTTCGACGTCAAAGATAACCTCGCAGTTGGGCCAGGTGCTTGTCAATTCCCTTCAATCTTCCTCTTAATTCTTCTAACATTACCTTCCCTTCCTTCTCCTGTAACTTTCTTGCTTGATTATTATAGCATGCTCGAGGTCGAGAAGCATCTTTTTTATTTTCTGGCCTAAGACATAGCCGCCGGGCGAGCCGTCTGAGCTGATCACCCGGTGGCAAGGCACCACAAATAAGTCGCGGTTCTTTTTCAAAACAGAGGCCGCCGCCCGCACTGCCCGCGGGTAGCCGGCCCGCTTTGCCAGCCACTTATAGCTGCGGGTCTGGCCAAACGGGATCTGGGTCACGGCCTTAAAAACCTTGGTTTCAAAATCTGATTGTTTCATTGTTCATTTAAAATGTTTACTGATATTTTCGGCGGTCCGGAGGTCGATCCCTTTTACTTTTAGTAACTGCGCCCGGCTCGCTTGTTTAAGCGCCGAGACGGTTTTAAAATGGCGCAGCAGCAGTTTTTTTCTCTTTTCTCCCACACCGCCGATGCCATCCAGCGCCGACTGACGCAGAGATTTCTCCCTTAATTTATGATGATAAGAAATCGCGAAGCGATGGGCCTCATCGCGAATCCTTTGCAAAAGATGCAGTAACTTTGAATCTCCGGGTAAATTAATTACCTTACCGCCGCAAGCGTAAATAGTCTCTAAGCGCTTGGCTAAGGCAATCACCGGAAGTTCAGTTAGGCCCAAGGTTTTCAAGGTCTTTTGGGCCAAGTTGAGATGTCCTTTTCCGCCGTCAATAATCACTAAGTCCGGCAAGGGTGAGTTAACTTTTCTTTTTTCCGGGGCGTAGCGACGCCGCAGCAGCTCGGCGATCATCGCGTAATCATCAATTCCTTTGACTGTCCTGATCTTAAATTTGCGATAATTGTTCTTGTCCGGCCAGCCGGATAAGAAACTAACCATCGAGCCGGATAAACCGGCCCCGGAGATTTCGGAGATATCAAAGGCCTCAATTCGATATGGCGGCTCAGACAGGCCTAAGGTCTTTTGCAACTCGACAATTAAATCGGCGCCACTGGGCTGCTTGGTCTGAGAAATAATCTCAACCAAAGAATTTATCCTGTCTCTTAACTTAGCGGCCTGCTCAAACTGCTTCAAGCCAGCGGCCTGCCGCATCTGATCCTGCAAATGGCGCAGCAATTCATTGTGCCGGCCTTCAAGAAAAAGTTCCAACTGCCTTAAAGTATCGCGGTAGGCCCCAGGCTCAACTTTCCCAGCGCAGATCCCCGGACAAAGTTTAAGCTGAAAATAAAGGCAGGGTTTTTTCGGCAGCCGGCGGCAGCTGCGAAAAGGAAATAGCGGACGGATGGCCTTTAAGGCTGTTTTCAACAACTTGACGCTGGTGTAAGGACCGAAATAACGCGCCCCTTTTACTTTTTCTCCCCTGACAATGGAGATACCCGGATATTCATCGGCGCTGATTTTTACATAGGGATAACTTTTATCGTCTTTGAGCGCGGCGTTATAAAAAGGCTGATGCCTTTTGATTAAGATATTTTCCAACAACAGCGCCTGGGCGCTGGAGGAGGTCGCAAGGTATTCGATATCGCGAGAGCGCCGGATGAGTTCTTGGGTCTTGGCCGTGGGTGGTTTCTGAAAATAAGAACCGACCCGTTTTCTTAACGAACAGGCCTTGCCCACGTAAAGAATCTCACCGTCTGTGTCTTTCATTAAATACACGCCCGGTGAATCGGGAAAATTTTTTACTTTCTTTTTAATATCCATCTGTAAAATAACTCGGCTGCCTCCGGATCAATAATCTTTAACATCGCTAGATAGGTGCTGATCCCCAACAAAATAGAAATGCACAATTTTACACTCAGCAGGAGCTTTGTGGCCGTGAGCACCTGGGTCTGATAAAAGAAAAACCATATTACCGCGCCCATACAAAATGCGGCGATAATTACTTTTTTTAAAGTCGGCCGTAGCTCGCCAAACGAGCCCACTTTTTTACTTAAAATAGATAAAAGCATCAGCATGTTAAAACCGGCCGCGATCGCCGTAGCTAAAGCTAATCCGGCTACCTGAAGCGGACGCATTAAAATCAGATTCAAGACTAAATTAATTAATAAGGAAAAGAAAGCGATCTTCACCGGAGTAAAGGTGTCTTTAAGCGAATAGAAACATGAGGCTAATATTTTTATGCCGGCATAACAAGTCAAGCCCAGGCAATAAAACAATAATACCGCGGCGGTCATGTCTGTAGAATAGCTGGAAAAACTTCCCCGCTCAAATAAGATATAAATTAACGGACGGGCCAAAACCATCATCCCCACCGTGGCCGGAACCATCATGATCAATACGCTGCGCAGCGAAAAAGAAACTGTGTTTTTCAATTGAACAAAGTCTTTTTGCGCCGCCATTCCGGATAAGGCCGGCAAAACCACCTGGGCCAAAGCCAAGCCAAACAAGGCCAAGGGAAACTGCACCAGACGGCTGGCGAAATAGAGCGCCGCTACCGCCCCCTGGCCGGCAATCCAGGCCAAAGAAGCCAAGATACTGTCAATAAAGATATTGGCCTGGTAAACCGCGATACCTAAGGTGCGCGGCAGGAATAACCTGCCGATCTCCTTGACCCGGGGATGAATAAATCCAGAGCTTTTCTCTTTAAATAAACCTTTTTTAATCAGTAAAGGCACCTGAATAGCCAGCTGCAAAAATCCGCCGATTAATACCCCCCAAGCCAGACCGTCAACCGGCTCAGCCAGTCGCGGGCAAAGCAATAAGCTGGCCACAATCAAACTGATGTTCAGCATGCAAGGGGCCAGGGCCGGTAAGCTAAAATGCTTTAAAGAATTTAATACTGCCATCGCGTAGGCCGATAAACCCACCAAAAGCAGATAAGGAAACATAAACCTGGTCATCCGGATGGTCAGGTCTAATTTTGCCGGATCCTGCATAAAGCCGGGGGCCAGAATTCGCACAATATAGGGCGCAAACAGCTCGCCTAATAATGTCAACACCGCCAAGAACACCAGCAAGACATTCAAAAGACAGCCGGCCACCTGCCAAAACTCATGGTGCCGGTCTTGTTGATGGAGCCGGGCCAAAACAGGCACTACCGCGCTATTAGTGCTGCCTTCCCCAACCAGCCGGCGTAAGAGATTAGGAATCCTAAAAGCGACCACAAAGGCCTGAGCCCGAACCCCGGTACCGAACAACTTAGCAATGATGACGTCACGGGTAAAGCCTAAGATCCGGCTGGCCAAGGTGGCCAAACCAATCACCCGCGCGGATTTAATTAAGGATTTGCTTTGCATGCTTGACAAAAACCCTCGAATATGCTATCATTCCCAAAACAAAGGGGTTTAAAAATGCCAATAAAAAAATCGGCCTTCAAAGAACTACGCAAGGCCAAAAAAAGACATCACACAAATATCCAGGCTATCTCGGAACTGAAGACACTCAACAAAAATTTCTTAGACCTGATGGCCAAGAAACAGATTGAACAGGCAAAAAAAGTACTTACTCAATTGGTCTCGAAATTAGATAAAGCGGCCAACAAAAAAGTAATCCACAAAAAAAAGGCCTCCCGCAAAAAATCCCGCCTGGTGCGCAGCCTAAAAAAAGCTTAAACGCTTAAGCGCCTGTTGGTTAATCTGGTTAACATCAGCTCCAGCCCCAAGCGTTGAGTCTGCCGGCCGCCTTTAATCTCGCTGTCAGTCCTCTGTAAATCTAAAAGATACTCGTTAAAAAAGGGGCTGTTTCTTTGCGTAATTAGCTTATGGGCAAAGGCCCCGATGATCTGCGCTGAATTGACTCCTTTTTTTAGCAGACTATCCAGAATTTCAAAACAGCGATCGCGATCCCCACCCAATACGGCCTCAAACAATTCAAAGGCGTTGGCGCTGAGATCTATACCCACCAACACTTCCACATCAGCCCGTTCAATCTTCCGGCGCCCTCCAGTATATAAGATCAGGTTTTCTAAAGCCGCAGCCAAGGATTGTAAATTGCCGCCGAGATGGCCAAGTAAAAGCGTCAGGGCATCTTCGGCAATTTCTTTGTCCTCCGGCGCCAGGTACCTTTTAATCCAGCTGGCCAGCGCCGCTGGCCCTTCCAGGGGCCGGCAAAAAATTACCTGCGCGCCTTGAGTGAGTTCGGCAAAAAATCCTTGATTAAGATAATTTTGCCCGGTCTCTAAAACCAGCACGGTCTGGGATAAATCGGTTTTTAGATAGGGAAGGATGAGTTTTTTGTCGGCCGCGGAAAACTGTTCAATTTGGTAAACCAAAACCAGCCTTTTTTTACCTAAAAAAGGCTTAGTCTGGGCACAGCTTAAAATCTTTTCTAAACTGTCTGAGCCGGCATAAAAGACGTTAAAGTTAAAATCGGAAGATTCTTTATCGAGGCAGGCAGATTTAATCTGCGCTAAACTTTCCTGTTTTAAGAATTGTTCAGTTCCGGCGAGCAGGTAAACTGAAGACTGTTTGAGCTTTACCATCCTTCAATGGTGCGGTTAACTATGCGTCTGGCTAAATCGGCAACAGCGTTATCTATGGTTGCCGCTTCGCTAACCGCGTATGTCCCTGAAACATTATAAGTCGAGTCTCCGATCACCCGGGGATCTTGCCATAATGTTGAGCCGTCCCGGACATCCTTAACTTCCACCGCGCAAATGATACTGACCCGGTATTCATCCACGTCTTCGTTGTCAGAGCCGTAGCGCACAGGCTGGCGCAAATAATCGACTAATACTCCGGTTAAGATCAAATCGGCGTTCGCTTCTTCGACAATTTTTAAATTTCCGTCGGTGAGGAATCTATCCAACACTGCCTTAGTGATATCAGTCTCTAAATTGGGGGTATAGCTGCGAAAACGGTATTGGTCCGCCGGCACCTCAGCGGTCAATTGAATCTTATTGCGAAACGGTTGGACGCGAATAGTCTTCAGATGCTCAGGTAAGAGTGAGCCGGTGGTATAACCGCATCCTGCTGTACTTAAGGCCAACAATAGCGCCAACACAAATTTTCTGATCATAAAATTACCCGCTATCTTTCTTCCTGTTTACGGATGATTTGCAATTTCTCCAGCGCCTTGACCGCCCATTCGCTATGCGGATACTCCTCTAATATCTCTTCATAATAAATCGAGGCGCTTTTTGAATTTTTCCGTTTCTCATAAAATTGAGCGATATTAAATATCTTCTCCGCCTTTTGCGCTTCTAAGCTGTCGATAAATTGGCGGGCCTCTTTCTCCATTTGGCTATCAGGATACCGCCTGACAAAGTCATTAAATTCTTTGATCGCGTTATCTGTATCCTCTTCGTTATATTCCGGGCCGCTTGAGGAATTGGCCGCGCACATGGCGATTTTATATTTGGCGTCATCGACCAACGCGCTCTGCGGATAATTTTCAATGATCTTCTTAAAGGCCAAAGCGGCATTGATGTAGTCCTTCAGATCCATGTAGCAAACACCTAGTTTAAATTGGGCAATATCGGCGTACTCCCCGTAAGGGGCGTTCTCGACTACCTGAGTAAACACCTCGATCGCCCGCGGCTTGGCGGGTAAAATCGGCATACCTAAGAGCTTATCTTTCTGACCTGTATAGAACAGGTTGCCGATCCGGTACTCTCTTTCGATGACTTCCTCGACCCGTTCGGTAAAGGGATATTTATCAATTACCATTTGATAATTTTCAAAGGCTTGATAATAATTACCTAAATTTTCGTAAATGTCGGCTATATAAAACTGGGCCTCACTGGCTAATTTAGAAAGCGGATAGTTGTTAATTAACTTTTTGAATTCGTCGATGGCCTTTTTATAATCCTCGGCCTGATAGAAGTTCAGCGCCCATTCGAACTGCTTCTCCGGCGTCTGCTTGACGGCATACTTAGGGTTAACGAACTTGCCTGTCTCCGGAGTCCACATCCAATAGCCGCAAGCCGTCTGCGCCCCAATTAATAACAGCGCTAAAATTGTAATTGTTGAAATAAAGTTTCGTTTCATTTTATTAAACCGGTTTTTCTTCCGAACGTGCGTAAAGAAACTTGGTAATCTGTTGCTGGTCGCCATGGTTGAGGCTCTCAAACTCTACTCCCACATCATACTGCTGGCTTGAATTTGACTTCTTCACCCAAGCCACCCGAGCTGTACCTTCAACTGACTTCAGCCCCGCGATCAAAGGTATCTCCATGGCCAGCCTTAAGTTAATCGGCAAAAATTCAAAGGTGCCTATTCTTAGTCCCCCTTGGCTTAAGTCTTTTATCAGCGAGCCTTTAAATTCCTGCGTGGCGGACTGAATCCTGCGATAACGCAAAGGAACCCGCAAATCAAACCTGGAATGCCTTCTTTTCTCTAAGAAATCGGCTAACATCTTTACGTCCCCTTTCTCCCCTGGCGCCTCTGGCTCAAAAGCTAAACACAACAGAGAATTCCAAGGTGTCGGCGTCGTAATCGTGCACTCGGTCTACATGCCGGTAACCAATCGGCAGCCGCAACCAATCCAAAACCTGCCAGTCAAAGACTACCCCGACTTGATTAAATGTGCCTTGGCCGCGTTCAAGATCAACGGTATATTCATTAAACAGCCGCAAAAATAATGTGTCGCCAAAAATCCACCAATTTATCGGCGGAGTAATCACAAACCGGGATTCCCACTCAGCAGTCTCGGTGGTATCTTCAACGGGGTAATTGTCCAGCTTCTGCCAGACATATTGCAGTGAGGCGCCGTAGTAAAAAATATCGTTGAAGAAACTGGTGCCAATCTCCGCGCCCAGCTCTTTACGCCACCAAGTATTGGTATCAAGATTAGACTGATATTCAAAAAAAGGGGCAATCCGGAAAGTCCTTTCTAATAGCGGGCAATTGAAATCCAGATAGCCTGCGGCCCGGGTGATGTAAAAACTGTAATCATCGTCGTCGCTGCGCGTATCCACGCGGTAAGTATGGCGATTCTCAAAACCTGTATCCACAATTTCTCCAAACACCTCAACCGGTGCGACAAAAACAAAAACAAAAGATACAATTAAAATAGCCCTAAAAATTTTCGCGCCTCCTTTTTTTCTACCCCCTACCTACCTGCGGCCTACTGCTTTTCTAATTCAATAACTTTCTCAAAACAAACCACGGCTTCTTGATAGAGGCCTTGACCAAAATAAAATTTTCCTTTTTCATAAAAGTCTTTAATATCTTTGAGTCTTTTTTGCTCAAGCTCCCTGGTTTCCCGACTGGAGACGGATCTCCTCTTTTCCCGCGGACCGGATTTTCCATCCTTCAGCGCCTTCTCTATCCGACGCAGATATTTACGGGCTTCTCTATGTTTGTAATCTAACTCCAGGGCGTTAGTGAATTCCTGTTTGGCTTTTTGATAGTTTTTTTCGCCATAATAGAATTTACCTTCGGAAAGATGGATCTCGATCTTCTCCACCTGTTCAATTGCATCAATCGCCCGCTGGGCCTGCGTATAGTTAGGATAAATAGCTAGGGCCTGCTCAAGATCATCTCTGGCTTGGGCATATCTTTCCTTCTTTAAATGGGTCCGGCCGCGTTCGTAAAACGGCTTGGCTTTTTCCTGCATCAAGCCTTCGACCTGATTATGCAATTGTTCCATCTTCAGTTTAAGCATAATTGTCTCTACACTATCAGCTGGGGCGGCCTTTTCTTTTAAACCATCCGCTGCTTCGGCGTCGCCAACTAAGTATTGCGGCTCATATTCAACGCCGCGGGCTGCCGGGGCGACGACGGCAACAGAGGGAAACATTTGCAGCTGTTCTATCTTAGCTTCGTAATCTTTAATCTTTTGTTCGAGTTCGGCTTCTTTCTGCGTCAGCCGCTCAAATTCATTCTGAAAACTCACTTGATATTTTTGCCATTCTTCGATTATTGACTGTTCTTGTTCCTGGCGCAGCTGCCCTAATTCAGTCTCAAGTTTCTCTCGTTCTTGCTGAGCCATTTTTAGCTCCGCTTCTTCGCGGACGATCTCCAGCTCAATTTTCTGCTTTTCCTCTTCTAATTGAGTGGCCCGGGACTCAAATTTGGCAAATCGCGGAGAGGAGACAACTTCTTTTTGCGCCAGTTTCTCCTCCAGGGCCTGTTCATATTCTTCTAACACCTGTTTAAGCTTAGTCATCTGCCCTTCCAGCAGCTTGGTCTGCACCTGTTCGCGCTGGCGCTGTTCCTGCACCGTTTTCTGGTCAAGCTGCTGTTGAGGCTTATCTCTGGAAAAGACTTGTTTAGAACGTAACATATACTGCTCGGCATCAGCGTGTTCAGGATCAAAAAACAAAATCTTGCCAAATTCGGCAATCGCCTCTTGGTGCTTGCCCTGGTGAAAGTAAATCTTTCCCTGAGCCAGATGCTGATTAATGTTCTCTTGGCGCTGTCTTTCTTTTTCCAGGCGCTCCTGTTCGCGGCGCTGGGCGAGGGTCTGTTTTTTGACCTGCGCTTCGGCCTCAATTGCTTTGGCAATTTTATTCAAATATTTTTGGGCCTGCTTATTGTCCTGGTCCAACACTAAAACCTGGCTGAACTTTCTGATCGCATTTTGATAGTCTACTTCTAGCAAGTAAGCCTTGCCCTGGTCAAGATGAACGCTAACCTTTTTTTCCAATTTACTTTTTTTAGCTAACACCTCTTGCCGAGCTTCTGCTTCCATTGCCTTGGCAATTTTATTTAAGTATTTTTTAGCCCGCTTATTTTGGTAATCTAAAACCAGCGCCTTATCGCATTCTTTTTTGGCCAGAGCGTAGTCTTGCCGGCTTAAGTAGTAGCGGCCCTGGGCCAGGTGAAAATCAATCCTTCTTTCCAGCTCGCGTTCCTTGGCCAATTGCTTCTGGCGCTTTTTCTCGGCGGTTTCTTTGGCCCGGCGTTGCCTTGCTTTCTCTCTGGCCAGCTGTTCATTGCGCTTTTCTTTCTCAACTATTTCGGTAATTTTATTTAAATACCTTTCGGCCTGTTTGTTCTCGAAATCCAAGGCCAGGATTTTATTAAATTCTTCTTTGGCCATAGCGTAATTTTCCTGGCTGAGAAGATAGCGGCCCTGGGCCAGGTGAAAATCAACCCTTCTTTCCAGCTCGCGTTTCTTGGCCAATTGCTTCTGGCGCTCTTGCTCGGCGGCTTCTTTGGCCCGGCGTTGCTTAGCTTTCTTTCTGGCCAGCTGCTCATTGCGCTTTTCTTTCTCAACTATTTCGGTAATTTTATTTAAATACCTTTCGGCCTGTTTGTTCTCGAAATCCAAGGCCAGGATTTTATTAAATTCTTTTCGGGCTAGAGCGTAGTCTTGACGGCTAAAGCAGTAGTGGCCCTGGACCAGGTGAAATTTAATCTTTTTTTCCAGTTCGCGCTTCTTGACCAATTGCTTCTGGCGCTCTTGCTCAGCGGTTTCTTTCTCTTTTCGCTTTTGTTCCTGCTTTAATCTCTCCTCGGCCAAGACAATGGCTCGTTGCTGCTCTTTCTCGAAGCGCTCTCGCTGTGCCTGAATTTTCTGCAAGTAGCTGTTAGCTAATCTATTTTTATGGTCTAAGTTCAGGGCACTATTAAACTGCATCTGGGCCTGCTCGTATTTTTGTTGATCATAGTAGAGCCTGCCCTTTCTGATGTAAATAGCGATCCTTTTTTCCAGCTCCCGTTCCCGGGCCAATTCCTCCTGGCGCTTTTTCTCGGCGGTTTCTTTGGCCCGGCGTTGCCTTGCTTTCTCTCTGGCCAGCTGTTCATTGCGCTTTTCTTTCTCAACTATTTCGGTAATTTTATTTAAATACCTTTCGGCCTGTTTGTTCTCGAAATCCAAGGCCAGGATTTTATTAAATTCTTCTTTGGCCATAGCGTAATTTTCCTGGCTGAGAAGATAGCGGCCCTGGGCCAGGTGAAAATCAACCCTTCTTTCCAGCTCGCGTTTCTTGGCCAATTCCTCCTGGCGCCTTTTCTCTTTGGCTAGCTGCCCTGCTTTAATCTTAGCTAGACGCAATTGTTCCTGCCGGCGCTGTTTTTCCTCAGCCCTGGCCATGACTTCAGCACGGGCGTTTTCCTTGGCCGCTTTGCCAACTTTGCTTAAATAGTCTTGGGCCGGTTTGTTTGTGCTGTCTAAGGCCAGGACCTTCTTAAGCTCTGATCTGGCCTGGCTATATTTTTCTTCAACAAAGAAGTATTTGCCCTGATTAAGATGAAAATTTATTTTTGCCTGCTGCCGGCGCGCTGTTTCCTCTTTTCTCGCTTGCGCTTGGGCAGTCGCTACCTCTCGGACTTGGCTGTTAATCTTGTTCAGCGAATCTTTGGCCTGTTGGTTTCTGTAGTCTAATTTGAAAACTTTTTCAAACTCTAATCGCGCCCGGGCGTACTCTTGTTTCCCAAGATAATATTCGCCTTGGGCAAGATGCCACTGGACTTTCTCCTCAGTATCAATCTGTTCCCGGGCGTCTTTGGCCGGCTGGTAGTCAGGGTAAATAGACAGCGCTGTATCCAGGCTTTCTTTGGCTTGAGCGTATTGTTTCTTCTTAAGCTGGGCTAAACCTTGTTGATAGAATGGCCGGGCCTTTTCTTTTTTCAGTTCATCGATACTGGCTTCGTAGGCCCTGATCTTTTCTCCTATCTCGGCCTCTTTGCGCTGTAGCGCAGCCTGCAAGGTCTTCTCCAGCTGTTCTGTCTTTGCCCGGCGTAACTTATTGGTCAGCTTTAACTCTAGACTTTTGTATTCAGCGTCTTGTTGCAGTGTTAGGCCCTGTTGATAGGTATCCGGGTCGATCTGCCCGATCTTCAGCTTCTGCTGCTCTAACTTAGCCAGTTTAGTTCTATACAAAGCGACTTTGTCATCGAGCCGGGCTTCCTTTTGGGCCAGGCGGTCACCTTTTAATACATCCTGATAGCCCTGGAGTGTCTGTTCCAACTCCAGCATTTGCTCAGCCATTAACTTGTCTAACCTGACTTCGCGGCTAGTATCTAGTTTTCCGGCGGCTGAAAATTGGGGCAGGTCCTGTTTTAAGTTCTTTTCGATTTTATGGATATAATCACGGGCGGTTTTGTTTTTGAAGTCCAGGGCCAGGACTTGCTTAAACTCTGATCGGGCCTGGGCGAATTCCTGCTCCTTAAAGTAGTATTTGCCTTCTTCGAGGTGGATATTGATTTTTTCGGCTAGCTGGCGCTGCTTTTGTTTAGCTAATTTTTTCTGGGCCTCGATTACCGCCTGATCTTGGGCCTGGCGCTGCTTTTCTGTCCAACGCCGTTGTTGTTCTTTAATCTGGGATAAATATTTTCGCGCCGGCTGATGATTATAATCAAGCTCAACTATCTTTTCGAATTTCTTTCTAGCTTGCTCATACTCCTGGTTTTCAAAATGATCTTTGCCATCAACGAAATAAATCTCCAGCTTCTCTTTATTATCAATCTGTTCGCGAGCTGTTCTGGCACGCTGATAATCAGGGTAAATGGACAGGGCTTTATCCAGGCTTTCTTTGGCTTGAGCGTATTGTTTCTTCTTAAGCTGGGCTAAACCTTGTTGATAGAATGGCCGGGCCTTTTCTTTTTTCAGTTCATCGATACTGGCTTCGTAGGCCCTGATCTTTTCTCCTATCTCGGCCTCTTTGCGCTGTAGCGCAGCCTGCAAGGTCTTCTCCAGCTGTTCTGTCTTTGCCCGGCGTAACTTATTGGTCAGCTTTAACTCTAGACTTTTGTATTCAGCGTCTTGTTGCAGTGTTAGGCCCTGTTGATAGGTATCCGGGTCGATCTGCCCGATCTTCAGCTTCTGCTGCTCTAACTTAGCCAGTTTAGTTCTATACAAAGCGACTTTGTCATCGAGCCGGGCTTCCTTTTGGGCCAGGCGGTCACCTTTTAATACATCCTGATAGCCCTGGAGTGTCTGTTCCAACTCCAGCATTTGCTCAGCCATTAACTTGTCTAACCTGACTTCGCGGCTAGTATCTAGTTTTCCGGCGGCTGAAAATTGGGGCAGGTCCTGTTTTAAGTTCTTTTCGATTTTATGGATATAATCACGGGCGGTTTTGTTTTTGAAGTCCAGGGCCAGGACTTGCTTAAACTCTGATCGGGCCTGGGCGAATTCCTGCTCCTTAAAGTAGTATTTGCCTTCTTCGAGGTGGATATTGATTTTTTCGGCTAGCTGGCGCTGCTGGGCTTCTTGTTCCTGGCGTTTTTGTTCCTGGGCCTCTTTATCGGCCTTGATCTTGGCTAGTCGGGCTTCTTTCTCAGCCTTGATCCTGGCTGCTTCAGCCTCCTGTTCCCGGAGCTGTTTTTCTTTTGCCAGGCGCTCTTGTTCGCGGCGCTGAGTGAGGGCTTGGGCAGCTGCTTGTTGCTTAACTGCCTTTTCCATCCGGCTCAGGTATTTTTGGGCGGGTTGGTTGTTGTGGTCCAGAAAAAGGACCTTACCAAATTCCTGCTTAGCCAGGTCGAACTTCTGCTCCTGGAGATGATATTTCCCTTGGGTGAGATGAAAATTGATCTTTTCGGCCAGCTGGCGCTGTTGGGCTAGTCTTTTTTGGCGTTTTTGTTCCTGGGCCTCTTTATCGGCCTTGATCCTGGCTAGTCGGGCTTCTTTCTCAGCCTTGATCCTGGCTGCTTCAGCCTCCTGTTCCCGGCGCTGTTTTTCTTTCGCCAGGCGTTCCTGTTCGCGGCGCTGGACTCTGGCTATAGCCTTGCTGCATTTTAAGATATATTTTTCTGCCTGGGGATGATCCTGGTCGACAATTAAAACTTGCTTAAATTCTTTGAGCGCCTGTTTATATTTTTCCTGATGAAAATAAACTTTTCCTTGAGTTAAGAAGCGCGCTATTGTTTTTTCGCGCCTTTTTTGTCTGGCTAGTTCAGCCTCAAGTTTAGCTTGGCGCTTTTCTTCTACCAGGCGTTCTTGTTCGCGGCGTTGGGTGTCGGCTGCGCGTTTTTTGCGCAGGAGCTCTTCACGCAGCTGGCGCTGTTTTTCTGTACGCTCAGCTAAAACCTTAGCCTGCTTTTGTTCCCTGATGGTCTGCTCGATCCTGGATAGATATTTGTAGGCCGCTTTGTTTGCGGGATCGAGTTTAAACACCTGATCAAGCTTAGCTTTAACCTGGTCGAATTGCTGCAGATTAAAGTTGTGTTTGGCTCCTTCAAGATGAAAGTTGATTTTTTCTTTGAGCTGTTTTTGCCGGGCTAACTCTTTTTGACGTTTTTGTTCCTGAGCTTCTTTCTCGGCCTTGATCCTGGCTAGCTTGGTCTGACGTTCTTGGCGTTGCTTTTCTTTCGCCAGGAGCTGTTGACGCAGGCGTTCTTCTTTCTCAGCTTTAATCTTAGCCAGCCGGACCTCTTTCTCGGCCTCGATTCTGGTTTGCTCAGCTTCGCGCTCAGCCTTGATTCTGGCGAGTTCGGCCTCGCGTTCTTGGCGTTGCTTTTCTTTTTCTAAGCGTTCTTGACGCAAACGCTCTTCTTTCTCAGCCTTGATTCTGGCAAGCTCAATTTCTTTTTCAGCCTTAATCCTGGCTAATTCGGCCTCACGCTCCTGGCGTTGTTTTTCTTTTTCCAGACGCTCTTGTTCGCGGCGCCAGGCCTGGGCCTGGCGTTGCTTTTCTTTGCGCTCAGCTAAAACCTCAGCCCGCTCTTGTTCCCTGATGGTCTGCTCGATCCTGGATAGATATTGGCGGGCTGTTTTGTTTGCGGGATCGAGTTTAAACACCTGATCAAGCTTAGCTTTAACTTGGTCAAATTCCTGTAGATTAAAGTAATGTTTGGCTCCTTCAAGATGAAAGTTGATTGTTTCTTTGAGCTGTTTTTGCCGGGCCAACTCTTTTTGGCGTTTTTGTTCCTGGGCTTTTTTCTCAGCCTTGATTTTGGCTTGTTCAGCCTCGATTCTAGCCTGCTCAGCTTCGCGCTCGGCCTCACGCTCCTGGCGTTGTTTTTCTTCTTCCAGACGCTCTTGTTCGCGGCGCCAGGCCTGGGCCTGGCGTTGCTTGTCTTTTTCCAGGCGCTCTTGTTCGCGGCGCTGGGCGAGGGCGACGCGTTTCTTGCTCTTTAAAAGTAGTTTTTCGGCGCTGCGATGATCCGGCTCAAGAATTAGAACCTGTTTCAGTTCTTCAACAGCCTGGGCGTATTGGTTTTGATGCCAGTAAATTTTGCCCTGAGCCAGATGCTGCTTGATCTTTTCCTGGCGTTGCTTTTTCGTTTCTTGCTCGGCTTCTAGCCTGGCCCGTTCTTCCTCGCGGGCCTTTTGCTCAGCCCGATTGGCTAACTCCTGCTGGGCCTGCCTTAAGGCCTGTTTCTCGGCCTGCTTGACTTTACTTAAGTGTTCTTTCTTCAGGCGCTGAGACTTAACCAATAGTTTACGGCATTCTATAATAAATTTTTCCGCTGTGGTATTACCCGGATCAAGGATTAAAACCTGCTTAAATTCTTCCAAGGCCTGAGTATATTTTCTCTCATGAACATAAATCTTACCCTGGCCGAAATGTTGGGCGATAGTTTCTTTGCGCTGCTTGGCTGCCAGCTTTTCCTCCTGGCGCCGCTTTTGCTCAGCCTCCCTTTCTTCTTTTCGGATCGTGGCTTCTACTTTTTCTATGGCATTTAAGGCATATTTATTCTTGGGATCAAAAATCAAGATGTCTTTAAATTCTTTACGCGCGGCAATATAGTCTTTATTTTTAAAATGTTTCTTGCCTTGGTTATAATGCAGCCTGATCTTCTGCTCTAGCTCTTGATTATCTTTTTTGGCCTTAAGTTGCTCCGATCTTTCTTTCTTTGTTCGAAGCGCTTTTTCCTTTCTTAATTTTGCTTGAGCCTGCAGGGCCGCTTCTCTTTTGGTCTTGCGCTTTTGTTCCGCGATCCGGCTTTTAGCCCGGGCAATCTTCTGCAGGAGGCTACGAATCTCTTTATTTTTAGGATCCAGCTCCAGGGCCTGTTGGCATTCCTGTTCAGCTTGAGCAAAATCGCCCTCTTGGTAAAAGTATTTGGCCTGGATCAGATGGTCGTCGATTGCTTCTTTAACTGCCTGGGCTTGTTGCTGTTTACGCTGTTTCTGATATTTAAGCCTGCTTTTGTGATCCTGGCTACGCCAGCGCCGGCTCTTTTGCTCTTGCATTTTCTCCTCAGCATCGATAATCGCCTGCTGCTTAGCCTTCTGTTCGCGAACCTGATTGTCGCTGCCTTCAACTGTATCTAACGCTTGCTGTAAGCTCTTTGATTTTGTCAACCGGCCTGACTCACCAACCTGCATTGGGCTCACGCCGTGCTTGGCTATTTCCTGCTGGATGGCCTCCAAATACCACTGGGCGCCTTGATGCCTGGGGTCATATTTGAGCACCTCGGAAAACTCTCTACGGGCCTGGGTATATTCCCCGCGGCGGTAAAACTCTCTGGCCCGAGAATAATGAATCCGGGCCAACTCACGAATATTCTCCGGAGTGACAAATTCCTGTTCGTTGTCCTCTAAAAAATAATCTGAGTAGCTATCGGCCGCTACTAAGCCTGCGGCAGATATAATAAATACGACTACCCAGATCAGACAACAGACTAAACTCTTGCTAATCTTTCTCATGGTTTCTCTTGTTTTTTGAGCTTCCCTAACGACGGACAAGGTCATTCAGCTGAAAACCTTTGGCTTTAAGCTCTTTTACATCACAGGCGGCGATATTTTGACGGGTCTCAATCACTTTAATCTGGCCTACTTTTTGATCGTTGCGGAATACCTCAAAGCTCATGCCTTTTTTTACGCCGTCGACCTGGCCGATATCAATCACCACAAATTTATATCTGGAATTAACTTTAATTACCCGGCCGGCCAACTCAAACGTTTCCCTGGCCACCGGCACCGCTATCTGCCGGGATGCCGTCTTGATTGGGCTTGAGGGTTTAGCGCTGGTTCGCTCTTCGGCCTTAACCACAATCGGCGATAATTCTATAGAAATCGGCTCAGCCAGACTGGTGACCTTCCGGGCGCCGGCTACCGCACCCTGCAATACCTCTTTAGTCTTATCTAATTGAAACAGTCTTTGTTCTAAGGCCTGCTGGACTTTATCCAGCTCATCGGCCAGCTTATCTTTTTCTGAAATGACCTGTTGCAGACGCTGCTCGACATTGCTGATTTCTTTTTGCAAAGATTGGTTTCTCTTCTTCTCCTGCCAAAGGTCTTTGCTCAATACGGTAGAGACCTTTTCGCCGGCTTCAACTTTACTGACCAAATCGCCCTGCTCTTCTTCCAGGCGGCTAGCCTTCCTTTGCGCCGGACGGACCTCAGTTTCTAAGTCAATCACCTGCTGTTTTAGGCCCTCGACCTCGACCTGCAAGATGGCCCTTTCTTCCAAAAGCGAGCTTAAGAATTCATCCGAAGTCTCTGTTGTTGGCGCCGCAGGCTGCGCAAGCCGAGGCGAAAGGGACGGCGGTTGAGCTTGCGACCTCTTTAGTCTGAGGAGCTGCTGATTCAGCTGTTCCTGCTCCGTTAATAAAGTTTTTCTTTCCTCTACTAAAGTATCGTAACGGTTTTTCAAAACTGTATGCTCTTTTCCTAGTCTATTTAAGGACGCCAGCGTGGACTCGGATTTATCCTTCCAGCGGTTAATCTCACCCTGCATAGCATTAAGTTGTTGTTCAAGATAATCATTGCGCTCGGTAAATTTTGCTTGCTCTTGGACATATCGATTTATATTTGTCTGCGCGGAAAAATAAATCCACACCGCTAGCGCCAGTCCCAATAGAGAAACTATTCCTAAAAAAATCAAAAGAATCTTGATTTTTTTATTCATTCCCCCTCCCCTGATATGGACTGATAGGCAAAATTCCGCTATCAGTCTCCTAATTATATAGTATAAAGTATAAAAATAGCGAAATAAAAGTCTTTATATATTGGCAAATACAGTTTCAATCACTAATGAAGCCGCCCCTAAAGCGCAGGCCTCCTCGCTCAAAGTAGCCGGAATGATCCTCATGATGTTGGCACTCTCACGGTATGACCAGCGGTTAACTGTACGGCGAATGCCGTCTAAAAATGGATCGCCTAATTGAGCCAGGCAGCGGCTGACCACCACCACCTGAGGATTAAACACGTTGACCAAATAAGCCACCTTGGCCCCTAATTTAGCGCCTTCGTTAACGGCGGCTTCTTTAGAGCCGGCGGCCTTAGAAAAATCCACTATCCCTGAACGCAAGATACAATCAAAAGAGGGATTCATCCAACAGAACTCCCCATTTTGATGATTGGAATTATTGCGCGGCTGGGCAAAACTTATTTGCCCGGCGCTTTTACTGGCCCCGGAATAAAGCTCGCCCCTGAGCATGATCGCGCATTGATTATCGGAAAATATATAGAGAATATTATCCGCGGCCTTGACCTCTAAACTTAAGCCCGTCCATCTTTCGGCGAATAAAGCGCAATTGGCGCTATTTTCCACAAATACGGGCAGACTAAACTCACTTTCTAATTCTTTCTTTATGGTCACATAGTTGGCCACGGTGCTTCCGTCTAAGGGATTACAGACTGTGCCGCCGAACTTATCCATGATCCCGCAAATCGAAAGGCCAATCCCCCGGACCCTTTTTCTTTCTACCCGCTCATCAAGCAAAACCCCGCTGATTAAATCTTTTAGGCTGTCCAGCGAATCCTCGATACTCATGTTGTCTCTGGCGCCGGAGGCCTTAGCTAACACCCGCGTAGTAAAATCTGTGGCCACCACTTGCATTAGAGACGCTTCCCTGTTTAACCGCCCTAAATCTACCCCCAGGACATAACCGTATTGCGGATTTATTTCGACCAGTTCGGGACGGCGGCCGCCGGTGGAAATATCCAAGCCCCGCTCAAAGACCAGGCCTTTTTTCAGATAGCCGTCGATATAATTAGAAACTGTAACAATATTTACGTTCGTATTTTTGGAAATCTCCGCCCGCGAGATCAGCCGGTTCTTCCTGATCGTATCCAAAATCTCTAGATTCCGGCGCTGTCGATCAGTGGCCTTCTGCACTCTTGAGATCAGCGGGATTTCCTTTTCTAAAAATTCGGATTGAGCCAGCATCTCTTTGGAAATAAATATGGAAATCGCCTTTTTTTCCTGCGCGCTGATATGGACAAACCTGATTCCGATGCCGTTCTTTTTCTTTTGCGGCGAACGCGATTTTTTGCTGATCCAGACAATTTCACCCCGGGGCCTGATCCGGCCGCCCTGGCCCAAAAGCTCAATTTCTAAATCTAAGATCATCTCTTTGACCAGCTTCAGGCTTTCTTCCTGGACCATATCGGTCTCGATAAATACTCCGTCCTCGCCGATATTTCTACTTAAGGCCTCCAGGGCATCGCCGCGAATAGCCGAATCGGGAACGTCGAGCTTGACCGGTAAAGTCTTTTCTAAACGGATGACTCCTCTTCTTTCCATTTCTGCTGAGTTTCCTTTTTTCATGCGACCTCCTTAAGCTTACAGCACCTCACAACACGCAGTGAGTTCTTAAGAGGTCTAAACAGGGACAATTCAGTAAAGCCTAGGGTTAGTTTTACAGGGGTCCTTATTTAGGCCTTAATTAACCCGTATCTACTTTTACTTTTGGCCCGTGGTCTAACGACAAACTTTCTTAAAAAGTTAAATAATGCCTTAACTTTGACTTTAGAATATCATAGTACTTCTTATTTGTCAAGCACTTATGAACGCTGAAACCCCTATTTGACCTCACGGGCCAGCTGCCCTTGACAAGCCTATTTTTGTGATATATACTTATATGGTAAGACAATTTTACCTCCGAAAAAGGTAAATCTAACCGCAGCGGTTAGGTGCACAAAACTACCGGTCCGGGTTAATTTAACCCGGGCAGCGGGGTTGCCGAAGAGGTGAAACATGAACAAAGGTTCAATTCTATTAACGGCAATTAGTCTACTCCTGCTTGGCCTGCTTGTGACTGAGCCGGCATTTGCCCGTTCGCAAACTTTGACCAGCACGATCGTCATTACGGTCAAACCAGTTGCCCAAACCAACCTGCTGCCGAACGACGAAAATGCTGAGGTAGTAACAGAACTAGCCGAAGATCAATCGATGAGCCAGCCATATATCAAAGCCAGCTATCTGGATAGTAAAGTCAGCGGCGAAAAGATATATAGCATCGTGGACAGACTATAATTAGAACTGTTTGATCTCAAGCGGCCGGCCCTGCAAAATAAAGTCAACTCCCTCCACTGTTTCTGTAGCTTTAACCTTCACTTCCTGCTGATCCGGTGAAACCATTTTATATTCCTTAGGCACCCATTCTAAATCTATGTTTACCTGATAGGTCCCGGGGAAGACCGCCTCAAACATAAAACTGCCGTCGGAGAAAGAAAGCGTCTCCTGCTGATCCGGTGTCAAAAACAATCGGACATTGCTGAGCGGGATATCAATCTGCTTTTCAAAAATCCCGTTATTGTCCATGTCGGCGAAGACCCTGCCTTTAATCTTGCCGGAAGTAACCACCATAAAAGTCAACCGCGCTGTTTTTAATGGCTCGACCAAAACCTTGTGGGTCGGCTCACCCTTGACTACTTTATCTAAAGCAAGATCGCTTATATCCAAGCGGACTTCTCTTTTACCCGGCACTACTTTTTCAATTATTGCCTTTCCGTTAATGTCGGTGGTGGCCGCCCTGCCGTTAACCACATAGGCCAGGACATTCTCTACACCCGGCTCTTGCGCCTCTTGTTTGTCATTGCCGTTTAAATCTTCAAAGACATTTATCTTGATCCGGCCCCATTTTTCTCCGGTAGTTAAGTCAAAAACATGGCGAATGCCAAACAGCACCGACCAGTCCTCGGTCGAGAAGTCCTCTCGTAAATCCAAGTTGTTGAGCTCATAGGTAAAGTCAAGGGTAGTATCATCAAATATTCTATATTCCGCCATCGCGGATAAAGACATCAGCGTTTCATCGTCTTCTTGATCATGCTCGGTATTGCGAATTCTACAATCTCCGCTTAAGTTCAGGTTGGGCAGTAAAGCATGCCTGGCTGAAAGATGGGTGTTCATCGTCGTGGTCAGCGGAGAATAACCCGCTGCGGTCTGCCTGTTCCTGGTCAGATCGTGATAGAGCCTGAAGTGAGTGCCCTTTAAACCGGGAAAACTCTTATAAAAGCTGGCCGAATAAGTGTCCATCAGCGTCTTGGTGGCGCTGGTGGCCAAAGGATCCATATCGTAACGCTGCCAGCCCAGTTGCAATAGCGCGTAGGGCCAGTCTTTGTAGTAGTCCACCCTGTAATCGCGATATTCACTGCCCGTAGCCACTACCGTCCCCCCGCGATTAAGAAAACGATTATAGCTGCAACCAAGATTCAGGGTTTGGCCCCAAGGCAGATCTAAAAAACTGCTTGTTGAGAGACCCCGGCTATGTGAGCTGGGTGAGGCCAAATCAAAGGCCACATTATCCCGGCTCATATTTGCCCCCAGGTTGATATTTAAATAATCGGTTACCCTGTAACTGCCGGCGATGTCGCCGCCGATAAAATCCTGATAGGAATCAGGAATACCGAAACTGACGAATCTGTCGCCAACATACTCAAAAGAGGAATTAAGGGCAAACCGGTCATAGTCCAGTTCGACGCCGGATTTAAAGTCAACGTCGCTGACAAAGACCTGATGCTGGTTATCCGGCGTGTAAAAACATTGGGCCAAGGTATTGTAAAAATTAAGTTCCGGGATCAGCCGCCAATCGCTGTCCAGCAAATAGACAAAATTCCGTCGGGGATAGTCAGTGGCCCCGCCATCTGAAGAAAATTCGCTTTTGTTATCCGTAAACAACTCGACGGCGGAAAGTTCAAAATCGTCCCGGTCGATCCAATCCTGTTGTAAAGCATAGAGCTTGCCGGTATACTGTACCGAACGCCCGCCATCAAGCGCGCTAATATAAACCGAATCCATTTCACCGGCCCAGGCGTGGTGCTTGATCGGGGCATCCTCGCCTTCGGCATCCAGCTGCACCCCCCAATAGGATTGAGTTTGCGATTTCAAGCGCGGCAATCTGAAATCATTATCCAGAACTCTCAGCGTGGTGCCGTCTTTTGAAAAACTGATGTGTTGGGCGTCTTCTTGAAATGTACGCTTCAAATCAGTTTCAAAATCGCGCATGCTCAAATGGCCGTAGACGTCAAAACCGTACATCTCCCCGGTTAAATAATGCTCCGTATAGCGGGTGCGTTTCTCATCCAGCATATCATGAAAATATTTGAAGCTGGATTCAAGGTCTAAGTCTATGTCGGGGTAATACTCTTGAGGCAAAAACTCCTCTCTGATTTCAGCCGGCCGGCGTTTTGGAACTGTCGTCACCGCGGCCAGCCTTTCTCTTTTTTCCCGCTCCAGGATGGCCTGGGGTTTTTTGATCGTGAAGCTGCTAAACTTCATCTGTCTGGCTTTTGATATTTCTACCACTTGGCTCTGCGGTGAATAGTCATAGAAAATATCCAAGGCGCTTTGCAGCGCATTCAGGCTGAGCATCACATAGCCTTGATAAAGCGCGACCGCGTCTTTCATCACTAAAAAGAGTTTTTTGTTGACCAGCACTTCGTTGGAGCCAATCCTAAATTCCAAAGGCAAACCGTCGTCCCGGATAATCATCAGACTGTTTGCCTCCGGATAAAATACCGCCAGGCCCAAAGCCCCGGCGATATTTTCTAAAGCCAGCCAAATATCATTGCCTCTAATTATTATCGGGTCCATCTCGATCCGCTGATTACCGACAAACACCTGGGCCCCCTCAAATCGATCATAACCTCTTAACTGCGCCGAAGTTATTGTTTCCCGGGGCTGGGCCCGGTTAATGATTAACGGCTCGGGTTTCCTCTGATCCGCAGAGGAAACCCTGGCTTCTTCGGCCAAGGCCACGGGGATGGCCTTGCTCATCCATTCGGGGATCGTCGGTTCAGCTCTTCCAGGAAGCTCACTGATTGTAGTTACCGTCTGCGCCGGCGGCTGAGTTTCCACCCGACGTGGGGTGCGATACTTCTTTACCGGTTGGGCAACCTGCGGTTCCAGGACATTCAATTGGGCCTGGACCGCGGCCTGCTTCTCTATAGCGAGCTTGTAGTCCGTCTCAACAACAATATCAGGCTCGGCCTCAAAAGCAACGTCAGGCCCAGCCTCAACAGAGGGCAATTCCCAGATTGTCTCTGCCGGCTTCAGGTCTGGCTCCCCTTCCAGTCGATCCAAGGCGCTGAGCATTTGCCGCTCTTCTTTCTGCCTGGATTTTCTTAACACCCGTTCTATCCAACGCTGCGCTTCTTGATTGTTTGGCTCGATCAATAAAACCTTTTCCAGGTCCTTAAGCGCCTGATGATAATCTCCCTTCTGATAATCCTCAATAGCCAAATCCAGCAGGAACTCAACAATCGATGAAGCAGACAGAGCGCTCCCGCAGAATTGCAGCGAAAGCACAATAGCCAAAAATATAAATAACCCCCGCCTCAATATATTATCCTCACTATAGTACCCCTTAAACTTACTTTTAGTTACCTATACTTAAAAATACAATAAAATAGTTACTTTGTCAAGGATATTTTTACTTTTTCGTCAAAGTGACAAAAAAAATAGGAGGCCGCCTGATTTTTAGCCCCCTTGTTTTTTGACCTAACCCCTACTCCCTACCTACTAATAGTAAATCGGGATTGTCCGCCCAATAAAACCTCTCCTCCGTAGTCTAAAACCGCCAGCGCCGAATATTCACCTGGAGCAAGCTTGGTTTGATCGTAAGTAGCTGAAAATTGCCTGCTGGTGCCCGGCAAGACCCCGGACTTTGATTCATTGATCATTACTTCAGCCAGCTCGGTGCTGGCGTCACTGAGTATCTTTACTGTGCCAAATGGCCGGACCAGGATATTACTGTCATTTCTGATATTGCAGGATATCGCAAAGCTGCCAGCGGCGTCCGCTGAGCCGACTTTTAAGTCGATTAACTCGGCGCTATTTACTTCTGTGCCTTTGGCTACCAGCAAAAAAATCGAGCCGATTCTTAAATTTACCGCCGCCCCGGTCTTATCTTTCAGCTCCTGGAGTCTAGGTGAAATCTCAAAGAAGACCACCCCGTATCTTCCGCCCTGGGCGCCAGGGGGGATCTCCACTATATAACGCACCTGCTTCGGCTCACCCGGCGGCACCTCGAATTCAGTCGGGCTGATCTTGACCCAGTCGGCCACGCTCCAGGGCGTAGTCCCGCTGGCTAAGAAGTCATTGCTTCCGTCGGGCAGATAGACCAAATCATTGACATAGGCCTTGACATGGATCGGCCCGGTCTGGTCGTGGTTAAATATTGAGATCTGCCCGCCCTGCTCCTGACCCGGCGCCATAGTTATTTCCACCCGGGGAGGGTCGACATTCATCTTGACCGCGGCTTGGGGCTGATCAGCAAATAAAAAAAAGCAGGCCAAGATGGTCAGCAAACAAACTGCGCTTTTTTTATCTAGCATAAACTTTAGAGCTCCTCAACCATAATAAACCGAATATGCGCAGTGTAAGTACCGGCTGCCTGAGTTTGCGGAATACGTAATTTGTATCTTAATCTGATCTGAACTTCGGTGCCGGTATTGTCGGTATCAGCGCTGGTATAAATTGACGCCGGACTGGTGGAAAAAGGACTAGGTGTAGAAAGACTGGTGGAAACAAAACCCCGACCAGCTCCCACCCGCTCGACCACCCACTGCAAGTTTTCAGCGGGTATGGTCTGGGTCCCGCTGGTAAAAGGCCTGATCAGCTGGGCCTTAAAATGCCAGGTCCGGCCCTGATCGGAAGTGCAATTAAACTGGTGTTCATATCCGCCTCTGGCGGCTATAGTTTCCTCTTCATTCAGCTCCATCGCGCCAAAATCAATGGTCCGGTAGCCTTCGGCTAAAGAAAACTCAAAAGCCGCCCAGCAATCTTTAGCGAAAAAAGCGAACAACAAAAGAAAAATAAGCAACCATCGCTTAGACATCATTTCTCCTCAGTCAGAGAATAGGCTAATTGCAGGCTATAATTACCGCCTGAGGCTTGAGGCGGTAAATCCAGCCGATACTGAAAGTCTATTTTGTTGGCCGCGCCAGTTGCGTCTTCGGCTGAGCTGGTATAAACCAACAACGGTTGATCGGAAAATTCCTGCCAACCATTTACGGCCACTCCGCTGCCTGAGGCCCGAACCACCTTCCACTTGACGCTGGAATCAGGTATCCTGGCCCCCTTGGGCCCGCTAATATCACCATGAATCGTAATCTTAAGATAATACTTCCTGGCCTTGTTGGAAATAAAGCTGACCGTGTTAAAATGTGAGGCTGGCTTTAAAGTCGCGCTTTCTCCGGGATTAACCAGACCAAAGTCAAGGAAATCATTATCAACAGTGATGTTAAAGGTGGGCGTGACAATTACCGAGGCAAATACATCCTCGGTCAGCTGGTCAGCGAGGCCCGACCCGGGCAGAAAGGCTAGTGCAGTAATTAAGCAGCCTAATAGTAAACATTTATTCATAGTAAGAATTATACCACTATCCTTGCCAAATTTCAAACAAAAAGATACACCCCTCCTCTATGAGCTAAATTATTTCGACACTCCTCGATTCCGAAAACGGATTACGGAGTTTGAGTCAAGGTATACGTGACTGAGACAGTTTTACCGCCAGGACTTAATCCTGCGCCGTCGATCTTAAAACTCAAAGTGGCTAATGTGCCAAACGGTGTATTCAATTGGTCCGCTGTCCCGGCTGTATACATTGTTTCCGGAGCGATATTTGAGGGAATATTGAACCAGTCACCGTGTCCGATTGAGCCATCTGAGGGAGTTCCCCAGTTCCGATTGTAAGGCTGTCCCATATAATAGGCCAGCTTACTAGTTAGTTCTGAACCGGGAGTAAGGCCAACCTTCAGATACCAAGGAGTGCTCTGGTTTGAGGTCACCAAAAGCCCAACATCTGATTTGCCATCATCCTCCGCTCTGCCGTCAGGGTAGTTATATTGATCACCGGGATCTACACTGGTAAAGGGAACGGTGCTTGAATATAACACGTTGGCATCAGTGTAAAACTCAAGTGAGAATATACTGGCTACAGTGCCGGTTACCGTTGTTGAGAGGCTCTGGTCCTGCGCGTAAACATTATGAGCGATTGCCAAAATGGCAACAGCCATTATTGCGCTTAGCAAAATCTTCTTCATCTTCTTTTTCACCTCCTCTTTTGCTGATTTAAATATTTGTGGTTAGCGTAAATTGGATTGTGCAGCGGTGCACTGTTTTGGGATCCAGCCGGCTGGGGTCAACCGCAAAACTAAATCCGCAAAGTGTGCCCTGCTGCGCCTCCGGCCCGAGGTTGTTCAAATCATTGCTGCCGGCGCTATAAACTGTAACCGCGGCGGCCGGTAAGGGAATCCATCCTTCGTTCAAATTGCCGTTAGCGGCTGCGCCCGCATTCAGATTCCAGGGCCGCCATAAACCGTATTGAATCTTACTCAAGAATACATTATTGGGGCTGCCGTGTATTTTTAAATACCAGGTCTCGCCCAGGTTGGTGCTGCATAAAAGCCCCAAATCGTTTTTTCCGTCACCTTCTCTGCGGCCGTCCGCTAAAACCCAGGTCTTACTGGGGTCCATGTTAGTAAAAGGTATTTCTGTGGAGTAAAGGTATTTGCCTGGTTCGCGATCATAAAATTCTAAAGTAAATACCTCCGCCACCGAAAAGGCGCTGCTTGCGGTGACGCTGACCGTTTCCGCAAAACAAACTCTCGGCGCTAAACTCACCCACAATAGAAACAGAATTATTAGGTTTTTTTTCATTAACTTTACGCTCTACGCTATTTTACATGTACATTATCAAGATAGATCGGGCCGCTGTATTTGGGCTGCATGTTGGAGGCAATCCTGATGCCCATCTTGCGTACATCGGAGCGGAATCCTTCAGTAACTTCGGTCTTGCGCCAATCAGTGTTTCCTGGATCAAGGCTGGCGGTGATCGTTACCCACTCTCCGGGGATCAATTTGACAAACCGGCTCATCTCGGTCCATTTCCATTCCTCACCCACGGTCAGGATCATTTTAGCCTTTAAGCCGAACGGGGCATCGGCGGGTAGAAACACATCCGCGGAAATAGTTTTATACGGCGTCCAGTCAAAATATGCCTGGGTCTCTAAATAGGCCGCGGTCCATTTGGCGCCGGGAAAATCAGTCAGTAATTCTAAAGAAGATTGGCCTTCTTTGGCGAATTTGTTCGAAAGGGTGATGTTGTCTCCGACATAATCATCTTTCTCATAAGCCCAATCGGGGATCTCCCACATATTGGCACTATCTTCAAAACCAAACAGGACTTTCTCTTCGCAAAAACCAACACCGCTAGCTAACATTAAACTAGCAACTAACAATAAACATAGCCCAACTCTCATGCGTAGCCTCCTTCTAAATCAAATACTTTTTAAAGCCTTTTATCAACAGTGCCTCATTGTAACATAATTAACACTCTGCGGTCAAGAAAATTTTCAAAAATTATACCTCCTTTTCCCCCGTGCGACGTGTGTAATCAAAGGGTGTAAATAAAAAAGACCGCTATTGCCGCCCGTTTGACCGACAATCGGTCTTGAAAACCTAACTTTTTTTACTCTTAACTGCTCAGAACAAGTATATCATAAAAAGGCAGCATTGTCAAGGGCTGGACCCAAGGAAAAATGCTGCGGATAAATTTACATAACTTGTTATTTTACAATATGTTAAGTTATATTATTTCTTGAGATTCTGATCTAACTTTTGTGTCGCCTGCCCCAGTTCTTCCCGGGCATCAGCGCCCTGCAAAACTACCCTTTGTATCGCCTGCTCAATAAATCTGGTGCTCTCATCCCAGCCTAAAACAGCGGGCGGGCCCTGGGCATCCTCGGCCTGTGCCTGCAATACCCGCTTTAATCCTGTTTCCATCGGTAATTTATTCCAACTGCTAATATTGGAAGGCAAATAAGAATCCTGGGCCTCTCGGGCGGCTTGATATAATCTAATCTGAATCTCCGGATCAAACAAGTGCTTGATAAATTCCCAGGCCATTTGTTTATTTTTTGATTTATTGAATATCCCCAACACCCGTCCACCGAGAAAAGCGGTGTTCTTAGTGGTCGGCCCGGCCGGTAGCAGCGCGATCGACCATTTCCCGGCAATCTCCGGAGCGGATAGCCTGAGGTTATCGATTTTCCAATTTCCGGCAATGGCCAGAGGAAAATCTCCGCTGCGCATGCCCTGTTCTAAAGGAATCCTGGCCTTTAATATCCCGAATTCGTTATAAAGACTGGCAAAGAACTCCAAGGCCGCCACGGCTTGATCGGAATCTAAAGTGGACTTGCTGCCTTGCGGATTATAAAAGTCACCGCCGGCCTGCCAGAGATAGGGGGCGTAGCCAATCCAGCTGATTGAGCCCCAATCAAAAATCATGCCCTTATCCTGCTGTTTTAGGCTAATCAATAAATCTGTAAATTCCTGCCAGTCAAGAGGCGGATTAGGGATAATATCCTGGCGGTAAAACATTGTTTGTAGACTCAAATCAAAAGCAACACCGTAGACACTGCCTTGATAATCAACCGCATTCCAAAGACCGGAAAATGTATTTTCTTTAATTTTTTCGATATCTTCGGGGAATCGGGCGGCCAAATCCACCATCGCCCCCAAATTGCCGAATTCCGTGCCCCAGGTCAGTCCCATCGTGCCAATATCCGGGATTAGGTTGCCGGCGATGCAGGTCAAATATTTAGTGCGGGCATTGCCCCAAGAGACCGCCTCGCAAATAAAATCAACGTTGGCCGCTTGGAAAAACTCTTGGCCGATCTGCTGCACTACCCTGGCCTGGCTTTCCGCGCCGACCAGCCACATCAGCAACTGCTGAGGCTGATCAGCCTGCTTTTCTGAGGCTGATTCCGGACCTGAGCACCCAGCCATGAAAATCAAACCAGCAATACAAAATAAAGATAAGATAGTTTTTAGGAATTTCATTAGGAATTAGAAATTTATCGAAGTGCTTTCTTGAACAAGGGACATTTGGCCAACGACTTGCCCTGCGGTGTTCTGGCTAACGCCAGCGGGATGCCCCAAATCGCGACATTACGCAGATACAGCTCACCATCCCCGAGCCGTCCATTTTTAGCGTAAATTACATCGGTTTGCGACCAGGGGTTGAGCGCCCCTTTGGCAATATGCAGCCAGAGTTTACGCGCTAAGCTTAAACCTTCTTTGACAAAACCTTCATAGATCGCTAAACAACAAAGCATGTAGGTCTCACCGATCCAAATATTCTCGGCGTGATAACTGGAACGGTCGATCTTTCCGTCGGCAAACACGGAGTTGACCGCGCCAAACTCACTGGCCTGGGTATTTAGTTTCAGCATTGTCTTTACTGCCTGGCGCACAGACTCCCGCGGCAGAATATAGCCCAGGCCCAATAAATGGGCATACCACTGTCCGTTGAGCTGTCCGGCAAGAGAGCTCTGATAAGTCTTGCCGTTATTTTCGTAGCCGGCAATATAATATTTACCATTCCAGAGTTTTTGCTGGAAGCTCTCCCGGCCGTTTAAAAAATATTCGCGGCATTTTTTTAGGAATTCAACATCCCCGAATATCTTAGCCATTTTTTGCCCGGCCAGCAAGGAAGCCAAAAATACTGAAGAGGTGTAAGAATTAACTCCGCTAAAATCCCAGACATCAAAAGTGGAATCCTTACCCTCATTATCCGGCAGAAAATCTTTATTTTTATCGGTAGTGAACTGCCAGCGCATCGCCTTCTTAAGCACCGGATACATCTTTTTTAAGAATGTCCGGTCGCCGGTCCATAAATAATCACGATAGACCATCAGGGTAAACTTGGTGCTTAAATCCTTCCAGGGCTTGCCCGCGGTGGTCCCATCGGAAGGACAGTTCAGCTGGCTTTTGCCCAAATCGTGGACAATCCGTCCGTCGGGGCGCTGGACCCGGGCAAACATCTCCATGGTCCTTTTTTCCAATTCCGGAAAGAACAGTGTCAAGGCAATAGTGCCGTAATATCGGACATCCAGGGAATCCATTAACGGCCATTTGACCGTATTTTCATATAAGGCAAAATCGCTCTTTTTCGTCCACCAGCTGGCCGCGGTATAAACATAAAGGTTATTCACCAGGGCGTCTTTGAGCCAATCGGGTAACTTACAGGCATTTAATTCCTTTTGCCACTTGAGTGTCTTTTTCAACAGCTGTTTCCTGTTCTTGTCAATGTAGCCGGCCACCTGCCAGGAATTTTTGAACCATTGCTCATACTTGTGGCCTAAATGATGCCGCGGCATATGCCAGGTGTAATAAAATGACACTTCTTTAGTCTGATGCGCGGCGAGCTTAAATTTACAGGCTAAAGCCGCCATCCACTCATCAAATTCACCATAAGCCTCACGCTGAGGATTAGTGTTCGGCAGTGTGCCGTCGGCGGCAAAATACTTCCAGGCCGTAAAATCCCGGTCAGTCAATTTACCCCGAAAGGCCTGTTTGGCGTATTGCCACTGGCCCAGATAACTTATTTTGCCCTGGCGGCAATTGGTAGCCAGGCTTAAGGTTCCTGTTGTCGGATCTGTGGGCCGGGCGTTTTTTTTGTGAAAATTAATCCCGATTAACCGGCCATCATTAACCACTTGATTATAGCGGCCGACATTCCAGTCGCCGTTGGAGTTTATTCCGGAAGCTAATAAAGAAACTGTAATCGGAGTACTGGCGGGGTTGTGCAGGCGGAACGTATAAATAGCGCCGGGTAAGCCGGAGTTCTTGTAGTCTTCTTTAATTAACGGAGAAAAGGCCTTTAATTTTATCTTTAGCGGCAGATCCTGATCTTTGAATTCCAGATCAGCGATCGGATAGGAGCCTTGATATTGAATCTCTTTGACGGTGGGTAAACCGGCTAAGGCCACGGTCTGCAGCAGCTTGGCGTGAGTCCGGCCTTTCTTTTCCACATAGATGGCAAAAGGATTGGCCACCCGGTAATCGCCGCCGGCACCCTTACGAAACCAATGCAGCGTCCCCAAAGGGCGTTCCCAATTATTTTGTCCGGTAAAGACGCCTCTGGTGCCGTCGGGAAAGATCTGCAGCGTGCCGCAACCTAAGCCGCCCAAATGTACCCCGGACTTTAACTTATCCTTGGATGTATATTTCATCCCATAATAACTTTGACTTGGTGCGTTTTTTTGTCTTTAAACACCGGCAGGACATTGCCGGCAATCAGGTTTTCGTCGACATAAACCTTTTTTACGCCTTTTGAAACCCGGGCCGGGTTTTTGACTTCAATGCTGTAGCGGGTCTTTCTGAACACTCGCTCGACCTTAAATCCGGGCCAATTTTTGGGAATGCAAGGATCCACTCTTAACCCGGCGTAATCAGGCCGGATCCCCAGGATATGCCAGGTCGCGGCCACAAAATTCCAGGTCGCTGAACCGGTCAGCCAGGAGTTCTTGGCCCGGCCGAATTCCTGACTATCTTTACCGGCGATAAATTGTGAGTAAATATAGGCCTCGGTGTTATGAATATCCGGCCTCTTATTATAGGCCGGCGGGGCAATCTTTTTGTAGTAATCAAAGGCCTGCGTCCCCCGGCCCAAGGCCACCTCGGCAATTACCGCCCAGGGATTAGCGTGACAGAAGATCCCGGCGTTTTCTTTTAACCCGGGGGCAAATGTCCCGATCGCGCCAATTTTTGGGTCAAAGCTGGTATAAGGCGGATTAAGTAAGATTATCCCATATTTGGTATCCAGATGCTTCTTAACCATATTCATACATTTAGTCAGTCGCTTACGCGGGGCGATATCCGCCAACACCGCCCAGGATTGGGTGTTCAGATAAATTTTACCCTCTTTGCAGCGTGAAGAGCCCACCGGTTTGCCGTTGGTATCAAAGGCCCGGATATACCAGTTGCCGTCCCAAGCCACCCGGTTAATCGTCTCTTGCATCTTGGCGGCCTGGCGCTTAAATCTTTTGCTCTCTTTGGTCTTGCCGATAAATTCAGCCAGTCTGGCCATTTCCTTACAGCCAAAACAAAGCAACTGGGCCACCCAGACACTCTCGGCGCCCGGGCCCATATTATTCAGGCAGTCGTTCCAATCAGCGTAGCCCATCAGCGGCAGGCCATGGCGGCCGACATGTTTAAAGGAATAGGCGATGGCCCGCACCAAATGGCTATACAGCGTATCTTTTCCGCCATCAGCAAAACGAATCCGGCGGTTCAAGAATTGAGTATCTCCGCTTTCCTTTATATAGCCGGCGGTAGAGACAATCAGCCAGAGATGGTCATCGGAATAGCCGGTCTTGTCACCCTTTTTGGTCAGCGGAAAATATTGGTGAAAGGCGCTGCCGTCCTTAAATTGGTTGCCGGCCAAATCGATAATGCGTTGTCTGATGCGCTCCGGAAGCCGGTGCAGGGCGCCTAAACAGTCCTGGTTAGAATCGCGGAAGCCCATCCCCCGGCCGATGCCGGATTCATAATAAGAAGCCGAACGCGACCAATTAAAGGTGGTCCGGCACTGATAGGCATTCCAGGTATTGATCATCGCGTTTAACTCTTTATCCACGCTATCTACGCTCAAGCTGTTGAGATAGCTTTTCCAGTTTAACTTAAGTTTATGCAACTCATTACGCGCCAGGCTTAAGTCGCTGAATTTTTTGACCTTGCGCCGGGCGCGAACTTTATCCTGCTCCACACCGAGCACAAACACCAGCTGTTTTGTCTCTTGGGGCTTAAGCCGCAAATTAAAAGATAGTGAGCCGATCGGATTGCCGCCTGAGGCCTGAGAATTAAAAGACCTTCCCCGGGCTACGGCTTGTGGATCCTCTTCACTGCGATAAGGCCCGATAAATTTCTCACGGTCGCAATCATATCCTTGGGGCCGGCGGCTGGCGCCAAAATAAGCCAAAGAATCCAAACCTGCCTTGGGGTAATAATTAGTTAAATGATAGATGATCCCCTGTTCGCAGCGGGCATTAGCGATATTTAAGGTATATTGAAAGTCATGCGAGTCGGCTACCGCCTGCCAAAGACAGAATTCGATATATGAAAACAGCGATAAGTCCTTTGTTTTCTTGCCTAAATTTTGCAAGCTTAAGATCCAAATCTCCAGGTGTTCCTTCTCCGGCACAAAATAGGTCACTTCGCTTTTGACAGCTTTATACTCAGCGCTAATCTTAGTGTAACCTAAGCCATGACGGCATTGGTATTGAAACTTAGAAAGCGGCTTACCCACCGGCTGCCAGGAACAAGACCAGAAATCCTTATCTTTATTATCGCGCAGATAGAGATATCTTCCCGGGCGGTCCGCCGGCAGATTGTTGTAACGATAGCGCAGGATCCGTTTATCGCGGGGGTCCTTATGGAAGCTATAGCCCCCGGCGGTATTAGAGATCATCGCGCAATATTCATCCAAGCCTAAATAGTTAATCCACGGTGAAGGAGTATCCGGCCGGGTGATCACATATTCTTTATTCTGTTCATCAAAATATCCGTACTTCACTTCATCTACCACCTCTGCCTGCGGAACTGTTCCTCCAGATTATTCACCCAATCTGGGAACTGTTCCCAGTTATAGCTACAACCGTAGCCAAAACCTCAACAAAAAGCTCCTAATATTGTTTCTCTCCAACCGGCTTGCTATACCACTGCCTGATCACTTCCTGGGCCGGTTTATTTTGCGGAGTAAACCCGCGGTGAAGTTCACCGCCCATTTTGGGGTTGACGCCCCAATACCACCAATAGACGCCATAAAACCAGGGCTGCTCATAGAATGTTTCCAATAACGCCTGATAACAATCGGCCTGCAACTGCAAATCTACCGGCCCGGGCGGAGAATGTTTCCAGGGTTCATCAGTGGCCCCGACCGCGCTCTTGTACCCCGCTTCAGCAAAGATTACCGGTTTATCGATCTGTTTTTGCCAGTTCTCAACCATCTGAAACCAGCCTTTCCAGACCTCGACTAATTGTTCCTTAGTAGGTTTGTCCGAACTGACTAAAGGAAAATAGGGATCGATAGCGGCATAATCCAGCTGATCCCAAAATTCAATATAATCAAATTCTTCGTGCCAGTTGGCGGCATAAGTCAAACAACCTTTATATACCTCTCGGACCTGCTTAATCAGCTCACGCCACAGTTGGGGTTGATTAACGCTGGCATTGCTCAATTCTGTACCCACACAAAACATCTGCACGCCGCGTTGTTGGGCCAAGCGGGCATAATGCAGTATAAACTCGGTGTAATTCTCAAACCAGGCCTGCCAGTCGGCCTGATTAGGAAACGAGATATCTCCCCGCCATCTGCCGCCATCGACATCAATAACGTCCAGATGCGGCTTCAGCATCACCTTGATATTTAAACTATGGAATTTTTCTATCGCGAAGATCAGGCTCTCATCAGAGGCGGTCTTCTGCTTCAGCGGATAGATGTCCGTAGAATCGTAGGCGTTCTGAAACCAAAGCGGGCTTAAAGAAACCCAGTTCACGCCTAAGCCGCTGAGTTGCTCCATCGACTTGGCAGAATTGACATTGCTGTAGCCTTTTTCCGTCCAGGCAATATAGCAAATCCCTTTCTGAACCTCAACAGTCTTAGTTACTGGCGGCGCCTGAACCGGCTGGACAGCTTCGGGCTCAACAGCTTCGGGCTCGGCCACAGGCGCAACTTGCGCAACTGGCGCGGTTTCAACCGCTGACTGAACCGGCACAGTTGCCAGCTGCTTAACCGGCCGCTCAAAATCTATCTTTCCTACTAATATACCCAAAGCAAAAATAATAACTATTCCAATAATAATATACAGACTCTGCTTTTTCATTACAGCTCCTTAAAAGATGTTTTTAACTTTATTCGAGAGTTACATTGTCAATATAAATCGGACCCCTGTATTTGGGCTGCATGTTGGAGGCGATCCGGATGCCCATCTTGCGCACATCGCCGCGAAATTCATCAGTAACTTCGGTCTTGCGCCAATCAGTGGTTCCGGGATAAAGGCTGGCGGTGATCGTTACCCACTCTCCGGGAACTAATTTCACAAACCGGCTCATCTCGGTCCATTTCCATTCCTCACCTACGGTCAGGATTATTTTGGCCTTTAAGCCAAACGGGGCATCGGCGGGTAGAAACACATCCGCGGAAACAGTTTGATGCGGCGTCCAGTCAAAATAGGCCTGGGTCTCTAAATAGGCCGCGGTCCATTTGGCTCCGGGGAAATCAGTCAATAATTCTAAAGAAGATTGGCCTTCTTTGGCGAATTTGTCCGAAATGGTGATGTTGTCCCCGACATAATCATCCTTCTCATAAGCCCAATCTGGGATCTCCCACATATCAGCCTTATCCTCAAAGCCGAACAGGATTTTCTTCTCCCGCTGCTTTTGTTTAATCACCGCTTGTTCGAGCACCTCGGTAGCTTGAGTTTCTGCCTTCACCTGCGCAAAATTGTAGGCCTCAACCAGGTCGGGGGTCTGTTCGCTGGCTATGACATCAAACTCCTCCATAATTGAGTGGCCCTCTTTTTCTCCCGAAAGCAACACCGCGGCGATCAAAAAAATCAAGGCCGCGATCACTAGGAAATAAGGTAAATTCTTCTTCATCGCTATTCTTCTGCCTCCTTTTTACAATTTCTTCATCCAGTTGACAAACACGACTTCAGCTTCTTTGCCGCGGATGGTGTATCCCAGCGGTGACCACCTGCGCTGCGGAAAGAAGTTCCACCAATAGAAACCCTTGAACCAGGGATATTTTCTGCCGGCCATTAACATTGCGTCCAGACAACTGGCTTGTTCTTCCTGGTCAATAAAGGCCTCGGAGAGATTACTCAGTACCGCCCAGGGCTGAGTGTTAGTTCCATCAGCGCTGCAATAACCGACCTCCGTAAATATTATCGGCTTATTAATTTTTTTCTGTTTTAGCCACTGCTCGATGCCTTGGGCGTGGCTATGCCAGCTGGCAATCAGCTCATCCTTGGTCGGGTCTTTCTTTTCGGTCAGCGGAAAATAGGCGTCAATGCCGATAAAATCCAGCTTGTGCCAAAAACCTACATCCTGATACTCATCCCAGTTGGCCGAATAAACCAAAAGTCCCGAGTAGAGCCCTTTGATCTCATCAATCAATGCCTCCCACTGACCAAGCCATTTGGGCATGGTCACATTGACTAACTCTGTGCCGACGGAGAAAAGCTCGACATTATATTGAGCGGCCAGACGCACATAATGCGTCATAAACATCTTATAACTGGCAAACCATTCCGCGGAAGGAATAATGTCTCCCCGCCATTGATCGGTCTTAACATCAACGTGAGGTTTAAGCATCACCTTGATCCCCAGGGAATGGGCTTTATTAATCGCGTGGACTAAGGCCTGATCCTCCGGTGTATCTTTAGGATCAGGAAAGATAATCTGGGAATCAATGTCATCCTGATACCAGACCACCATAATCCCCAAATAGGTCACGCCGATTTCTTTTAAGTATTCCAAGGTTCGATCCGAGGCCTCCGTGCCTAACTCGGTATTGCTCCAGGAAGTATAGACTACTCCTTTTTGAAATTCATCGAACGATATCGCGCCCGGCGAAGCTTGCGGGGTCTCGATGTCCAATTTAATCTGGGTGACCTCTTCCCCTTTTAAACGATTAGCTAATTGCGGAAAGACAATGGCTAACGATTTGTCTGTGGGGTTTTCTTCCGGCGGGCCAAAACATAATAACTCCCAGACCGAAACTCCCCATTGCGGGTTCACTCTGGTCTTGACCAGGACTTTGAGGTATCTTAAGTGAGTCGGGGCAAACTCTAATTCGTCAGTTCCTCCGTCCTGATTGCTCAAAGATAAAACCGGCTGCCAATTCGCGCCATCCTCAGAGGTCAAAACATCATAGTCAACGGCATAGGCCGCTTCCCAGAATATGGTCAGCTTAGATAAAACTTTAGGTTTACCGAAATCCAGGCGGACCCACTGGTTGTCCTTATAGTCAGATGACCATCGGCTGAGTAAGCTGCCGTCGATGACCGCCTCTGGTTCCGGCGGCGGGGCCCAGTCCGGGGTGCTGTCAAAAGAAGAAACTGAAACCTCGGCCACATTCAGATAAACCAGGGCCTCTGTTTGAGCCGAATCTTTAGCAGCCAGCTCTTTTTCTACCTCACGCAGTTGCGCTTTGACCGCGGCCAACTGCTCAACAGCCTGCTCCATTTTGACCACGGCCTTTTGCTCAACATCCTGCTTGGCACAAGACGTCACATTCACCGCAACACACAAAATTAACATCGTCAGCATTAATCTTTTCATCAATCTACCTACTATCCTTTCAATCCGGTCATGGTTATGCCTTGAATGATATATTTTTGCAGGAACAAAAATACTATCAAAACCGGCAGAGTGGCTACTGTGGCCCCGGACATGACCATCGCGAAATTGGCGCCGAATTGGCTGTTCAATACCGATAGGGCCAGGGGCACGGTGCGCATTTTACTGCTATGAATCACAATCAACGGCCAGACAAATGAATTCCACTGTGATAAAAATGTAAAGATGGCCAGCGTAGCCAGGGCCGGCTTAATCAGCGGCAAAACAACCAGCCGGTAAATAGCAAATTCACTGCATCCGTCGATCTTGGCCGAATCCAGCAGGTCATTGGGGATAGCCAAAATAAACTGCCGGCACAAAAACACCCCAAAGGCCAGGGCCATATTGGGGATTATAAGCGCGTAGAAAGAGTTCAGCCAATTTAGTTTGCTGATAATGATAAAACTGGGGATCAGGTTGACCTGGTAGGGAATCATGATCGCGCTTAAGAGCAGGATAAAGATCTTATCCCGGCCCCAGAATTTATGTTTGGCAAAGGCATAGCCGGCTAAAGAGCAGAAAAAGACATTGCAGACGGTAACTATTAAAGCCACAAACAGGCTGTTAAATAAATACTTGCCCATCGGCAGCAAAGAAAACAGCTCACGATAGGGCTCCGAGGTAGGATTCTTGACCAGGAATGACGGCGGATAAGTCTGGACTTCCGCGATCGGCTTGATTGAGGTCACGATCATCCAGACATAGGGCACGGCCATGCTTAACACGCCCAGCGTCAGAAATACATAAACCAAGATGGTCTTGCTGTTTAATTTTTTATCAATCGCGTTATTCATCATCTTTCATCTTATCAATATTCGAATCTCGGGCGGCCAAACTTAAGGTTAAGCAAGGTCGCGATCAAAATCAGGCCAAACAAAATATAGGCAATCGCCGAGGCATAACCCATCTCAAACCGCTGAAAACCCCGTTCGTAAAGATAGGCCACCAGGCTCAGAGCGCTATCCAACACCCCGCCGACCCCCTCACCGGTCCCGCCGGTAACGATATACACCTGCTCAAAGACCTGGAACGAATTAATCACCGACATAATCGAGACAAAAAGCAAAGTCGGCCGCAACAATGGCACTGTAATCCGCCAGAATTTATACCAGGCATTGGCCCCGTCAACTTCCGCGGCCTCATAAAAGGTATTGGGGATAGTCTGCAGGCCGACCAGCAGCAAAATCATATTGTAGCCCAAGCCGGCCCAGATCGACATAATTATAATCGCCGGCAAGGTCCAGGTCGGGCTGATCAACCACTCTATCGGCTGAAGGCCAATTTTTATCAGCCAGTGATTAATCAGGCCGTATTTCTCTCCGGCGAAAAGCCATTTCCAGATCACCGAATAAGCCACTACCGAAGTAATTACCGGCATAAAGAACATCGTCTTATAGAAATTCTTAAACCGGATCTTCTGGTCAATGGCTACAGCCAAAAGCAGTGCGATCCCGATGCTAATCGGCACCACGCCAATTACATAAATCGCGGTATTGCCCAGGGCCTTCCAGAACCGCGCGTCATGCAGGAAGATTTCACGGTAATTACCCAAACCCACCCAGCGCGGGGCACTGAGGATATTGTATTCGGTAAAACTTAAAAACAGCGAGGTCACTACCGGAATTAACACAAACACCGAAAACAAGATTACCGCCGGGGCGATAAACAGGTAAGAAACCCTCTGGCGAAATATTTCCTGGAAAAAATTCGGTTTAGAGTCCATACTTCCTGGCGTAAACCTTTAACATGCTCATCGCCTTAGGAATTGAGGCCAACTCATCCTGCTGGTGCATATCCTGGCCTTCAAATTCCAAAGAAAGGAAACCCCGATAATCGGCCTGTTTCAAAATGCTGAAGATCTTATCATAATCAAATTCCAGGGCCTGGTTCTGATCGCTAATATGGTGGACCTTAGCGTGGACATGCGGGGCGTAACCGATAGTATCTTTGATCGCCTGGTAACTATCCGGATCATGATAATTTCCGGTATCTAGGTTGATCTTGACCCACTCGGAGTTGATTTCTTTGATTAATCTTAATGTATCCACGGCCGTAGGTAAAAAACCGCCGTCATTATGCGGCTCAATGGCCATAGTTACTCCGGCCGCCTTTGCCTCCGGCTCACAGGCCTTGATGCAGTCTACCATTGCCGGCCAAAGTTTATCTTTGTCTTCATTTGGTTCGGGCCATCCGGAAAATATCCTTAACACCGGCGCGCCCAAAATATAAGCGGCCTCGATCCATTGCTTGACTGCCTCGACCTCCTGGTCGCGCTCTTCCTGCTTAGCTTTGCCGAAATTATTTCCCGGCGACAAACAGGCAATAGTCAGCTGTAAATCGGTAGCCATTTTCTTATAATCGATTAAAGATTGTTTATCTGTCTGAGGTAAATGATCGGCGATGATATCGATCCCGCCTACTTTAAGTGTCTTGGCGCAAAACTCAAGCAAACCCTCAAAATTTAACTTTCCCGACTCTAATGACTTATGCGCCGACCAACTACATAACCCCAGTTTCATTAAACTTTCACCCACTTTCCGACTCTGTTCGATTCGTAAGCGGCTAGGATTACTTTCAAAGTCTCCTTGCCTTCTTCTCCGGAAACAAACGGTCTACGCCTGTTCTGCACGCAATCAATGAAATAATGCACCGCGTTCTCCCATCCGTCTCCGCGGCCGGTCTGAGGAAATTCCTCTTTCCGAACGCAATTCGGGTCACGGCCCTTACCGGTAGTAGCCAGTGTTAAGCGTACCGGCTGCTTGGTGCCGATACTGGTAATCAATTTTCCTTTCTGGCCATAAACATTTGTCATTACTTCATAGGGCCGGGTAGTCCAGCTGCATTCAAATTCGCCCTTGGACCCATCGGCAAATTTTAGCAGTACTGTAGCGTTATCATCGACTGGAAATTTTTTTTCCAAGGTCTGAATCCGGGCAAACACCGCCGCCACCTTCTTGACCTTAAACCAGCGCACTAAATCAGCGATATGCACGCCGATATCCACCATGCAGCCACCGCCGGATTCAGCCTTCTTATAATACCAATCGCTTTTTCCCTGCGACCAGTATTCCGGTCCGGCGTGGCCGATCCGGCCGCGGATATTATGAATCTTACCTAATACACCGGAATCAAGCACTCGCTTGGCGGCCTGATGCACCGGGTCAAATCTCTGAGTCTGCTCGACCATTAGCGAAACCTTCGCCTTTTTGGCGGCCTTAATCATGTTGTCGGCGGCTTTTAAAGAAATGGTGATTGGTTTCTCCACCAGGATATGTTTTTTATTTCTGGCCGCGGCCACAGCCATTCTCTCATGTAAGTAATTGGGGGTATTTACGAATACAGCGTCGATATCATTTCTCTTGACCAACGCCCTATAGTCTTCAAGAATATCCACATCCTTTAACTTAAATTGTTTGGCTAAGCCCCTGGCCCGCTCCGGCTTAATATCACACAGGGCCACGACTTTGGCCTTACGCTTATAATTTACCAAATTGGGCAGACTGGCCCGCTCCGTAATCTTCCCACAACCAATTATCCCAACTCTGATCACAACCTGATTCTCCTGTTTTCTCGTGCTGATTTATAGATATTCCAGATAATTCTTTGGGTCTTCAGTCCTTCTCCACCATCTATCTCCGGCTGCTCGCCTTTTTTCAGCGCCCGGTAAAATTGCTTAATCTGGATCCAGTGGCAAAACCCCCAATAATCCTTGTGGTTGTCCCCATAATCAATATATTCGCCTGGTTTTGGCGCGGCCTTTAGTTTCTGGCCGTTATATAAATCGATCCGCGCTGAATCCTTAATGATTTTCACCCGGCCGTTCTGGCAATCGATCTCAATTTCCGGAAAAGCGTCAAAACTGTAGAAATTTATCAAATAAAAACAAATGTAGCTGCCCCGCTTAAACTTAATCAACCCTTCAGCCAAATCCTCGACTTCAATATTCTTATGCATCCTGCGGGCGGTATGGGCCTCGACATATTCGACCCGGTCATTAATCAGCCACCTTAAGATGTCGATAAAGTGGCTGGCCTGGTCAATCAACACCCCGCCGCCTTCTTTATCCAGCCGGCCCTTCCAGTCACTCTTACTATAATAATAGTCAGGCTTATAATAAGTAACAATCAGCTTGACCGCCTTAACCTTGCCTAGTTTTTTATTCTCTAGATATTTCTTCACCAATTGTGAGCCGGGATTATATCTGTTCTGGGAAATTACCCCCAGCTTGACCTTATTTTTCTTGGCGATTTTAATCATTTTTTCCCCGTCGCGGGGATTAATCGCGATCGGCTTCTCAGTGAGCACATTGATCTTTTTATTTAGGGCCTGGATAGCCATTGGCGGGTGTAAATAATGGGGAGTCAGAATATGCACCGCGTCAAGCTGTTCTTGCTCCAACATCTTTGTATAATCTAAATAACCACGGCAATTATACTTCCGGGCCACTTTTTGAGCTCGCGACTTGCGCAGATCGCAGACAGCCACTATTTTTACGCCAGGTGTATTAATTAACGATTGGGCATGCATCGGAAAGATGCTGCCGCAACCAACTAGACCTATTTTGAATCCCAATGTCTCTTCCTTAGATCTTTGTTAAGAACTTAAAAAACTCTCAAATGTAAAGACTTATGGTATCATAACACCCTATTTCTTGTCAAGAGCGATCACTTCTTTATTTGCTTATCCAGCACCCTCCTTAAGGCCATTAAACTGATACCTTTAAACTCCAATCCCGAACGCCATTTATCCTCCCGGACCTTCCTGGTCCAAATCAGCCGCACTCCACTGCGCAAGGGCGTATATCCATCCGGGATATCTACCGATACTTCCAGTTTCGGAGTCGGAATCAGTTTCTCCTCAGTAAGTACCCCAATACCGGTGGCGCTGACATCGAAACAATTGGCCGGGCTTTGTTTCCTGATCTCAGCCTGCTTAAGCTTGGCCGAAAAGTCAACATCAAACCGCTCAAATATTCTGCGATCTTTCTTCTTCATTTTTCACCTCTCTTTCCTGTTTAATAACATTCTCATTATTTTCGTAAACGCCCTTTCTTCAAGGCGTACACCCGCGCGCCAAAGTCGTGGCAGGCCGCGCTTGGTCCAGACTACTCGTCCGGTGACGTGCAAGTGCCTAGCCTCTGGCAGCAGATTAACCCACAGCTCAAGTTGCGTATTGGGCGCTATCCTGGAATGGGTAAAAAACCCGATTCCTCTGTCACTGAAGTCCTTGGCTGAGGCCTCTCTTAAGCCCTCATCTTGTTCTGTCCGAAATTTTATCGGGCAGCGGACCAGCAAACGCTCATCAGCCCGGCGTTCTTCCGTTACACTATTACTTTGTAACATCTTCTCCACCTCCCGTCAACCCTAATTTCAGCGCCACCAACTCTGCCTAATCTGCTGGTCAAAGCAGCTTAGGAATCGCTCTTTGTCGGCGGGCCTAAACAGGGTGAAACGAATGCCCGTGGAAAATTGATTGCCCAAAGTTTTCTGCCAAATCACCTCCCCTTCATTAAAGATTGGAGCCGCATCCTCGGCAACATCAATCACCAATTTCAGTCTGGTGCGCACAGCCAGGGGCACCTCTAAATTGACTTTGGCTCCGTTGAGATTGATGTCCTCTAAAACCGCCTGGGATAAATCGGCCTGTTCCTCTTCTGCCTTAATCAGAATCGGCCGCTCTATCCTCCACCTGGGAGAACCTCTCCTCTCCTCCATTTAAACCAACCCCTTTGAATGTAAGGTCATGGTTAGCGGACAAGCCGGAAGCCTGTTGGGGGCGGTCCCCAACAGGCGGGAAAAGGAACCAGGCGCCACGGGCTGGTGGTTGAACCTAATTCCATCCTTGCTCCGACTTGTCCTTATCTCTTCACAAAACCTGATTGACTTACGCTCAAAATTATGGTATAAATTCATAAAGAAGCTATTCCGTAAACGAACTAAAAAATTAATTAAGGAGAAAATATGTTGAAGAGAATCACCAAAATCGAAGATTATATCACAGTTGACCCTAAAATCTGCCATGGCCAGCCTTGTTTTAAAGGAAGTCGCATCATGGTCTATCTTGTTCTTGAGCTCCTTGAGTCCGGAGTAGATGAAGACGAAATAATTAGAAGGTATTATCGAAAGCTTACCAAAAAACACATTCAGGCGGCGCTCCATTATGCGGCTGAGCTTATGAGGACCGGAGAGTCGGTTCCCTTTACTAAGGTGGCTTAAGTTGAAGCTACTGGTTGACGAGAACATCCCTGATGAACTAGTAGACATCCTGCGGGATAAGGGACACGATGTTACCACGCCTACTTCAGGAACTAAAGATACAGATATCGCTATTCTGGCCAAACGGCAAAATCGCATTATCCTTACCCAAGACAAAGATTTTGCTAATTTGCTTACCTTTCCACCTAAAAATTTCCACGGCATTATTAGAATCAAAGCCCGCCCACCGATTATCTCCACTATCTTAGTCGGCTTAGAAGACTTGTTCAATAAATTCTCCCAGAAAGATTTAGATAAGAAATTGATTATCTTAGAAAAAGACGGCTTCCGCATCAGAGAATAGTTTTTACTTGTCCGTTTATTCATCTTTATTTTCTCCTAAATCCTGTATTCGATCCTCAACCTGAATGTTACCTAACCGTTCAGCGAATTCAGTGATTTTTTTCCTTAATATAGGTAAAGCATTCCATAAAATATGTCCCTGGGGAATACTCTTCACAACTTTGAGAATTATTTTCTCTTCTCTATCCCCAAAATCACAAGATATTTGAAAATGTGGTCTTTGCGGCCAATCAACAACATCCTCGCTATCGAAAATGATTAAAGTGATGCTCTGACAAGACAGCACACTCATCTGCAAGACTAGTTGAGGCATGGCTATATCAGGCTCTGAAAACAATTGAGATGTATCGCCATCAGCAGGTATTTTCCAAAATGATAAAAAGTATCTGTGTGGATCTCTTTCAAAAACGCGCCTGGCTATCTGAGACATTTTAGCTTTCCATGGCGGTTCCGATTCTCCTGGCCCCTTGCGCCAACCCGCCTGCACCACCCCAAACCCAGCCCCAGGCTTAAACTTTGACCCGGCCGGAACACCGATTTGTGCACCGACACCTTCATCATCAAACCTTAGCGAATTAGCAGCCTGCGCATCCAGCCTTTGTTGGCTGGAGCCAAGATAAGTCGGATACTTGTGAATCATCTCATCACTGAGCCCCAAATGCCCCTGCGGTAAGAATGCGCAGCGCTCGGAAAATAACCCTCTTCTTATATTGATTAAAGAGCTGAAGTTTTTTTCTACAGAATCGTCTCCAAGCCGACTACTTGGGGCTATGTCTTTCATCCAAGCGAAATCGAGTTTCATGTTTCCTAACTTCTTTTTAGGAGCAACCATCTGTAAAGTAAATCCGAGTTGCTTCGGTGTCTTAGAATATATGTGAAAAGCAACCCTTGGATTTAGAGCGGACCAGTTGCTCATAACGGCAAATGTAGGCGCAACTGCAATACGCTCTATTTGCAAGGTTTCTGCTTCTCTCAGTATTGCTTCAAGCCCCAACATGAGTAAACAATCAAAATTTCTGTAGCGGTTGCGCAATATTGGCGGAAATCCTGGAATAACATCCGTTTTTATATTGGGAATAAATATTTCTTTGTGTCCTCTCAAACCAAAAAGAAAACCTAAAGCACCTGGCGGATGATAATTGTGCGGAGGAAATGTTCCTTTATTTTCCGTAATAAACTCAAGCTCCTTATCAGCTGGATATAATCCTATAATATGCGACTTATCTTTATGCAAAAGGCTCTTTATGCCATATGCAAATCCCGGAAGAAATGCAAGTCGGCATCCAAAAGGAGCAATTCTATGCGATTCGCGAAATTTAAATAGTCGTTCTGCTAGACTAAGTTCATTACGATGAAGCTTATTCTTCCCTCCCATCAAACGTACCAATATCCTAGGAATTCCCCCGGGATAACGATCTTGCACATCTTCCCTTGATACTTCATCTGGAAATTCAGATCTAGCATCTCTGATTATCTTTGCTTCTTTCTCATTTAAAGGCATGGGAACTGTCGGAAGTTCTGTTTGATATGACTCTCGACCTAGAGCATTTTCTAACCACTCTCTTCCTTTTTTTGCGTATATTTGTGCTGTTAACTCCAAATGCTCAATAGGAATATCTTCTAATAGAAGATCTTTGACCTGAGATTTTCCTACACAAGATTCGGCATCAACGTAAGATTCAAGATATTCAAGAGGAATGCTTTGAAGAAGCCTCTCTGTCCTAGGTCTACCCAGCTGTGCAATCACTCTTGCTACAGAAGGAACGTAATCAAAAGCTACACCCATTTCTAAAGCTTGATTTAGATCAGATTTACTTACGATTTTAGTAGTTCTACCAATAGGCACTTTGTGTCTTGATGGAATTCTTTGCCTAAGTAAGACGCTAAAAAGGGATGAGCCAAGTGTCTCATATGCATGTGCAGTAACAAAACTTTCTTTTCTGTAAGCTGGATTAAATAATCTTTCTGCATTTTGGCCATAATATTTTATCAGATCAGCAACTGCACCGAGTTTTTCCTGTGGAATATTACGCCGCATAAGCTGCTTTACTTTGGGCCTTCCAACATATTGAATAGCAATAGCAGCTGAAACCGCGGCTTCTGGATTAACCAATTTCAGGGCTTCTTCTGTTTTTGAAAAGCCGCAACGCGCTATAGCTTGGGCAACCGAAGGCACAGCTTGAAGTGGAATTTCTCTTTTAAGTACAAATGCAACAATATTTTTTCTTAACCCGGTACAGGAAACAATTAACTCCCATTCATCCTCTCTATCTGCCTGTCGAATCATGCCCTGCAATTCACTCAAAATATTAGGCACAGACTCTTTTTTTCCACTAACGTCATTAATCCCACCCATCATTGCGGCCAGGAACATCCCGCCCAGAAAACCTCCCTCTGGCGCCACCAAGAACAACGCCACCACCCCAACCCCCACCCCTATCGGTAGGACCAGGTCCGGATTCAATCGGGAAGCTGGGCCAGATCTAAACGGGAAGGTGTCCCTCCAGAGCAAAATACCTAGACCCACAGCCAGCACCATCCAGCCCCCCACACCCATCCCCAGGACCGGCATAGTTTCGCCAAAGGCGAACAGGCCGGGAACAAAGATGGCAGAGGTTGATTGGGTTGGTCCAATATTTGCAGTCCTTTGGTAAATTTTTAAGTCGCACCCGTATCCAACTTCGCCTTTCAATAACCTATTGACAATAGTCTGTTTTAAAAATTTCAAGATAGCTTTCCGCCAGGCCTCAACTTTAGGCGATAAAGGTACTTTATAACAATCTAGTTTCTTTTCCTGCAAAACAAGGGACAAATCCACCGGTTCTACTACCAAGACTTCTCCGTCATCTCTTAAATAATAATCATCTGTAATTATAAAAGCTCCGGGTTTAAGCAACTCTAATATTTTGGGTATATAGTTCCCATAATATCGAGCTGCGGAAAATCCTGCTCTTTGGTAGTAAAAATCAACTTTACTTTTTAAATGTTCGATCTTGCTTAAATAGGTGCTCGGATCGGTAATGTCTCCTTTTATAAAATGTACAGTGTGAGGCTGCTTGTCGTATTCATTGCTTGTTGGACTCCACAAAAATTTTAATTCTCTTAAAAATGTCCTCTCGCCCTTTTTATCGTCGTACCATTTCCATGCATCATTTTGCACTGTTTCTGTTACTGTATCAATATCTCTTCTTTCAACACCCAATGCTTTTAGTTCAGCAACTAATTGTGCTAGATTATAAAAGGTCCCATATTCTCCAGATTCGCCGTACCCATTGATAAATTTATATCCCGCATACGGATCAGTGTAACGATTCAGTAATGGGTCTCTTGGAGTCCCAAAAGAATCCCAGCTTCCAAGCCAATGTTCAATAGTGTAGGTACTCTGATGATCTATCTTATAAATTTCACGCGCTCCGGTACAATGTACAATTGTTGTCAGGTCCACACTTCCGGCTCCATCGACAGCTATTTTAGCTTCTGTGTCGTCATTGTCAGAAATCTGCCGATGGACTGCCCTTGAATGACCGATATGAAGCGGATGCAACATTCCATAAATACTGGGCCTTAAATCCAACCCAAAACTACGAGCGAATTCTACGGCTTTCCTTTTGTCTTTAATTGTGGCTAGCGTATCCAAACGTTGTTTTAACATTAGTAAATTAGGAACAGACACTTTTTTCCCACCAATGTCATATATCCCACCCATCATTGCGGTCAGGAACATCCCGCCAATAAGCGCCCCCTCTTGCGCCATGAAGACCAACGCCACCCCAACCCCCACCCCTATCGGTAGGACCAGGTCTGGATTCAATCGGGAAGCTGGGCCAGATCCAAACGGGAAAGTGTCCCTTTTGGCGATGATGACAAAAATTAACGCCGCCACAGCCGCCACTACCCAGTATCCGACTCCAACCAGCCCCAAGACGGATAGGGCACTACTTTCAGAATCGGGTAAATCATTTTTTTGGGCGGAATTGAGTGTTTTGTCCTCAGCTCTCGTCGCTTTGGGAACAAAACGATATTCATTAAAGCTGCGTACCCACCAATCTCTGTGGATCTCAAATGTTTCATTTATTATTTCTATCCAGCCATTGACATACTTACTCCCCTTGAGCACTATAGTATGATATTCGCCGTTACTACCTAAGACATCACTATGATGCCGTCTCAAATAATCAATATAACGCCTGTCGAATCCACCCCTAAAGAACTCAGACAATTCCATAGATGATTTTTGAACTGAAGAAATAACTATCCTATTTTCGGACTTTACGGCTTCTAATAAGATTTCCGATTGAGTTTGATGTTCAAGTGGCATTATAAGTTTAATGCCCAAGCTGGCACAAATTCTTTCTAATTCATCTTTGTTGTCCTGCAACATGTCTCCGGCAATTATGCCATCGACATTACTCTTTGAACTCTTAACAAACCTCTTTAAAGTATTGGTAGAAAGTTGCACATAGCCCACTCCTGGATATGCCATATCATTTACATTTATAATGCTTGTAATCAAAGGAATACCCAAAGCTCTGGACTGTAAATATATTAAGTCGACAGGAAGAGTGCATAAAGACATCAATTTGCCATTCGGCGGCTTGCGATAGCAAACATTAAATAAATAAGCAACCCTCAACTCCTGTTCTAATGCCCACTTAACGGCAAAGTAGCTATCTTTACCGCCACTCCAAAAAGCAAGAAAAGATTTCCCCTTATTGTCTGCAGTAGTATTGGGGACGGGTTCACTTCTTCCTCTCCTGCCGTCCCCTCTACCAGAAATGGGGTCAGGTCTTGAATTTTGACTTTCTCCAATGGACTCAGACTCATTCCCCCGATTCACCCCCTGCCGAAACGCACCGGCTATGTTGGGTATGAGCGGATCTGTAAAAGAATCGGCACCATCTAAGCCAAACCATGCATTGGCTGCTCGAGCAGCTCTGCCTTGCTGCCACCCCTGCGCATATCCGTTGTTCTGCAGCATCTCTTGTGTCATCACCACTCCCGACGGTAACATCTGATGCCCCCGCCAGTTCGTCGGTCTCGGAGATTGACGTCTGACCCTTTTTTCTACATTAAAGATAAAACAGGTATAACGGGTATGAACCTGACGAAATTTTTCATCCTGAGCCAACTCCCTTTCACTGCATTCCATTAATCTTTTGGCTTCCGCTATATGCGTCCTTGCCCTTTCAGCATAAGAAGGATGCTTATCGAAGTCAACGATCACATCGCCGCCATCTTGAACTTTACTCTTGAATTCTTCCAACATCTTAGTGTATATTTCTAAATCACCAAGATAATATTCTAAAGTAATAAGATTCTTGAAAGATAAATGGGATAGGGATTCGAGCGTCTGGTCTGATAGAACCTGTGAAGGTGGAGCAAGGGCAGATAAAATCAATCTTGAGTCAAGTATAAGAAATATATCCCTAACTTCTATCTCTTTTACTTGTCCTGCTAAAGAAGAAGTAATTTTAAGATAATGAAACGGAAAATGCCTCCCTTCCTTTGCACTCACTTCTCTTTTCTTTAACTCTACACCTTGATGTTTCTCTACTATTTGTTTAAACTGTTCAATAAACTTGCTGCATTCACCACCTTGAAAAGGATGTTGCAAAATAAGAGCAATATCTATATCTTTGCGTTTTCCTGACCTTAGAACTCTCATTCCGCCAACAATCCTGGCTATAATCCCTACATCAAGCACAAATCCGGCGTTTCTGCCAGCCTGATCAACCAACCTTTCAAGTAATTGTACATTTAGCTCACCTTTAACGGTTAGCGGCATTATTTTTCGCTTGACTTTTGCGCTCGGCAGGCTTATTATATACCTCACCATGAAAAAACCCATCAGAACAAGCAAACCTGCCAAAGCTAAATTTAGCCCCACGGAAGTAGGTACGCTAATTGACCAATTTCGCAGTGAATTCAAGGCATTTGGCGAACGACAAGAAGAAATGGTTTCTAAGCTTGATGCTACGTATGAGCAAGTTGGCAAGAATACCGAAAAGATTACCCTTCTAGAAGCGGCAATCCAGAATATGGCCGCTAAAATTGAGACACTTACCCAAAGCATTGATAATCTCGCCAAAACTAAAGTTGACCGCCAAGAACTCCAAGCCCTGGAAAAACGCATATCTACTCTTGAGGCTAAAGTAACCTCATTGTCACGATAATCACCCCTTCGTTTCTGCCGTAAGCTAAAAATAGCCATAACCACTACAGTCACCACAGCCAAAATAGCAACATTCCAGCCACCCATCAACCCCAAGCCCCCCAGCCCCAAAGCGGATAGGGCTTCTGAAGATTGGTCGTCACCCCTATTTTTGGCAATGGATGTTCTGAGTTGTCTAATCTTTTCATCTATTTCCTCTCTCAGTGGCAGGTCTGAATGAAAACCATATTTAAATCTTTCGTCCCCTAGAACGGTAGCAAGAATCTTGGCTGCCTCTTCAAGCAGGTCTTGCTTAAAAGGCCCTTCGATAGTAATTATATATGGCCCTGTATATCCACCTGAGGATCCTATTTTAAAAACAAACTCTGCAATGCCTCCATGACGATAAGTAGCCTCATCGCCACTACTTTCCTCACCCCTTGAAAATTTAATTATAATATTTTCAGAAAATAGCTTATATATTTTTCCACAAGTATCAACAAGAGCTAGCGAAGGCCTGTGGTGTATTCCTTTTTGCCTATGTGCAGTTTTCGGTACGGTTATTTTTGCTATAGAATAAATATCTTCTGGGGGCGGTTGCGATTCCTCTGCTTTCTTACGCCAACCCGCCTGATGCATACCAACAAATCCAGACATTGGATCAGTCATCCAGCCACCAAAGTCTCCATCCCCAACCTGCGGTTTCAGCTCATATATCCCGAAATTACCACAATGCATAACATTAAATTCATCAAAGTCATCTAACCAATATTTGCTCTCGGGAGGACAGAAAGTAATAAATTGTGCCCCAGACTTAAGGCCTTTTCCGTCTATATTGCCAATCAGCTTTGCCCATACTCTTTGTTTAAACACTTCTCTAGCCAAATCTTGATTTCCTCCGGTCCAATCTGGAATAGGAAACGTATAATAGAAAAAGACAATATCAAATTCAGATAAATCTCGATTGAAGGAATCACCGTGTTGTAGATGTACATTGTCTTCGTTTACAAGGCTACTTAAAAATGAATACTTCTTAAGATTTTTCCCTAATAAAACCTTTGCTTTCTTGGCTAAATTAACATCTATTTCGTCGCCATACGCTTGGAGACCAAGCGCTCTCATCATAACAGCAATTCTACCATCCCCAAATCCAAAATCATAAAATTTGTCTCCTTTTCGTATTCTTAACTGTTTACACAGTAACCATAAATCTTCCATCGCCTTTTTTGATGGCAATGGTTTATATCTCCCCCCTATTCCTCCTGCAGTGTTTCTATAAACATTCTCTCCATGTTCATTATAAAATTTCTCAACAGCACTTATGATCTGCCCCTCTTTATCATTTAAGCTTGCATAAATCACCCCCACCCCCGCCATAGCTAAACTTACGCCACCGCCTACACCAAGCAAAGGCTCAAAGTCCGCCGCCACAGCCAGCCCTGTACCTGGGCCGCCCCATAGCCATAGAGCCGCGATGCCTAATATCCCCAATACCAAACAGCCTACTAATCGCACATTGATAAGACCAGGTCTCAGCCCAAACGGAGACCGGTTCTCCAGCCAATCGGAGACCGTTTCTCGAGCCAATCGGAGAAGTGTCCCCCCAAACATAATACCTAGACCCACAGCCAGCACTACCCAGTGCTCGGCTCCAATCAGTCCCAACCCACCAAACCAAAAGGCGGATAGAGTTTCAGGAGATTCGTGACTGCCTCCATCATCTGTGGCTTTACCTGGTCTTTCTCTGAATTCATCTCTTAATTCTCCAACCTCTTTCTCAACTAAAGCCTTTATCTCATGTGGCTCCAGGTCCTTGAACGGATTTTTGCCTTTTAACACGCCCTCTTCGTAATAGTCTTGCAGAAGCCGATAGGTTACGTAGAGTTTTCGCTCGGGGTTGGAGAGAAGCCAGTAAAATAGTGCAATAGTCCCACCGGGCTTGCCCTCTTGTATATTTTTTACAATATCAGGATCATATTCCTTTGCTATTGAAATAATTTTTTGCGTTGAGGTAACTAGCGCTCTAAATAGTGGATCTTTGTCTACCCTCTTAAGTATTTTACTCCAGCCTTCCTCAAGTACATTTCCAAATATAAGAGGTGCATGCTCAGCCAAGAAACCGTCTGAAATACTCATGTTGCCACTATAATCAATTATAGCTAGTCCATAATAATCTTTATAGAATCCAAAATAAGACCTTTGTTTGGGTAAAATAGCTTTGCCAAAATTTTCACCGGACAAATTAGCAAAAGCGCCGCCCACTTTTTCAATAGAATTTTCTTTTAAATTGATTAGTTTTCTAAATCCACCGTGCCTTGTCAAAAGAAAATTATTATTTTTTTCATTGAATTTTAAAGCTAAACCATGCCTCTCAAGTTCTTTCTTCAGGGCAGGGTATGCTTCTTCTTTCCATTTTCCATCAATTGCTATAAATCCCAGGCCCAATTTAGGATAATGATTAACACAAGCGACTATTAAATTTGCTATTTTTCCCACAGAAATAGAGTGTTCCGCTAAACAAATGTCATCTAAGGAAATACCTATATGAAAAGGCTCATTTCGGGTTAACTCTATTAGTTTCTCTCTCATCCATAAATAACACAACCAGGATCTCTGATATCTATCAACTTGCCCAAAACTATCTGGCTTTAAAATCTCCATCTGTCCGGATTCTATTCTTTTTTCATATACTTTCTTTAACGCTATAATGGAATCCTTAGCTTTTTCTAAAGAAGTCATGGTTGCCGCGTTAGTAACTAATGAAACGATTGGAAATTTCTCAATCATTTCCAACACATCATCCCTCAGGAAAATCTCTCCTCCGCTTAGATGTGAGAAAATATTTTTTATAAGTAATTCTTGGGTATCGAATATATGAGCCATATTCTCTATGGACATCTCGTCTTTTTTATGTACGCTATTTCCAAAGAAACAATACAGACAATTGGCTACACATCTAAAAAGCGGCATTAAAGCTATTCTTAAAGGAAACCACTTTGTTTCCCCTTTCGCCCCACCTTCGTTCCCTTCTTCAAACCTCTCTCTCCTATGTCCTTCTACAAGCTGCTGAAAATCATAATTTAAATCGAGCTCGTCTTTTATCGCGTTTTCACCAAAAATTTCTTTTACCTTCTTTGCTTTTTCCGAAGAAGGTTGTGGAGAAAAGGGGTCAGACCTATTTTTATCTTTATGCGACCCATCGCCAACGTCTGTCATCCCACCCATCATGGCGACCATAGCCAGAGCCATGCCGCCTGCCCCGCCAAGCAAAGGCTTAAAACCTCCTGCGACCGCAAACAGCTCTGTTGACTGGCCAAATAGCGCTGGGATAAGTAATAATGCAGCTGCAATGCCCCAACCCCACCTGTTTAAGCCCGACCTAAACATACGGCTAAAACACAGCACAACCACTGCCCCAACAGCCAGTAAAGGCACACCACCCATCCCCAACCCACAAAGTCCGAAGATGGAGAGGGCTGTACCGTCTGAGCCGGAGGCAGCATCGGGATCTTTGTCTTGGGTACGCTGCCGCAACTTCTCCACTCTTTCATCCAAACTCGTTAATGCCTCGCATAGCTGACGACAGGCATCATAGACTAAAGTAAAGTCGTCAGTATTATGTACGCCGTCCATGATGAACGACATATGGGGAGCACCTTCTGTTATATATGTACTCAATGTCTTGATCGCTTGTTCGTTAATATAAGGGTTATTGGATGTTGGCGGCAGGACTTCTGTGCTATCTACTCCATATAGATCGCAGATCAACTTCATAACAAGTTGACTTTGGCATACAAGTCTTATAGCTCTCATGTGCATGGCAGCTCTGCCTTTTTCTCTTCTTTCAAACGCGTCTATGGTGTCTTGAGCAAAGCGAATTTTATCTCTATGCACTTGGTGTGCCTTATAATGCCTGTACTCTTGAAGACTTTCACTCGAGTAAGGCAAATCTAATATTTCCATCGATTCATCTATGGTTTCTTGAGTAAAATCTAAAAGGTAGAAAATATACCTGAGCGAAGGTGGATTATTGACATCGTAATAAAATTTCCCCTTAACGGTAATACCGGTCAATGCCTCTAGAACGTAAGGCAATATCAAACCTGCGTTATTTTGAGATAATGACCCTAAGAAATCTTTTTCGGTAAAAACTACGCCTTTCACGGTTTCCGGCGTGCGACTATACCTATCAAAAAGGTCAGCAAGATTTGTTAGCTGCGTAATATTTTCGTTCTTGCTTTCCGTAATGTGAACATCTATGTCGCGTGGTATCTCATTCATAAAACCATAAGGATAGCTTCCAAACAGCACAAAAGTTAATGCATCGGGATACATTGACTCTAGCTTCTCAATAAACTTACGTGCACGCCTAATTCTATTCATAATTTCTTTTTTGGCTGCGACCGAGAGATAGCGCAGATAGATATTCAATGCAAACATCGAATCTTCGGGTTCTGCTGCCGCAACCTGAGTAAAAGCAAGCGTAGGCACATTGGCCACATCAATTCTCCACGGTGCGCCGAAGCCAGCCTTTGGGCCATCTTTATTAACAAGATTCCTTGAAGGTTGCTTAAATTCTCGTTCAGATCTTTCTCCTGCGCCTGCGCTTCCTGTCACCCCCGCCATGGCCAGAGCCATGCCGCCTGCCGGGAGTAAGGACTTAACTCCTGCTGCGCTGCCTCCTGTGCCGAAAAGCTGAGCCATGGCTTGGGTTGTTGCTTCGGGAGGGAGGAAAAAATATGCTGCTAAAACACCAGCACCGACTAATAAAAATGCTATCGGCCAAAGCAAATTTCTGTTTAAGAGAGTCTTAAACCGATTGAGATTGGGTCTCAGCAAACAATAGACCCCAACCGCTATTGCTAAAATAGTTAATAGCATTTGCGTAAGTGTCGGCAGTGTTGACGGAACTGCAGCCGGTGCCACAGTTGTAGTGGTTGCAGCTGGCAATGCCAATGTCCCGCCTGCGGCAGTGTTTACTGGTCCGAAAACAACCCATATCAAGAACAACACGGCTAGTATCTTGACAATATCCCAAAAAACTTTCTCTTTCTCTTCGGGAGTGATTCCATCTTTTTTGACTTGAGATTTTTGTCCTTCTAGATTTCTATCCCTGTTGAATATGTGCCCAACATAGCAAACGAGTGCTACGCTGATCGCCACTATAAGACAAATCAACAAGTGAAAACTAAGTATTCCTTCCATTGCTCCCGGAGAGAAAAAAGAATAGGCTAAAACACCGGCTAAAATTACTATCGGCCGAAGCAAGCTAACGTCGATGGGGCCAGGTCTTGGATTTTGACTTTTTCCCAGTTTTCGCAACAGCTTCCACAACACAGCCACAGCCCCAACAGCCACCAAGCCCACGATAACAGGCAACTCCAAGCCCCCCAGCCCGAAGGCGGATAGGGAGTTCGGAGATTGCTCGCTGTCCCTATTTTTTTGACGAAACATTCTGCAAAACTCTTGCCAAATATCATCAGCAACACTTATACCTTGAGATTTTGCAGCAGAAAGTGCAGCATACAACTGATCTGCATACCATTGGTCAGATAAACAATAATCATTGCGAGTACAACTCTCAAAAAATCTTTTTACCGCTTGCTTATAATCAAAATCCTTAGACGCCGATACCTCTCTAAATAAGTTATACGGCAAGAAACGCCCAATACCGCCATAGGGAAACTCTACCCTTGTTGTCGCTATTTCAAGTTTCCTGTAATCTTCTTGCGTTATTAAGCCTTCTTTAAATAACAGGATGGATAGATTTGTTATAAAGAACAATCCGAAAGGAGAAATATCATATTCATGATGGTCGCCCAGTCCATATAATGCATTTGTAATGCTGGCGCGGTACCAATAATCGTCTAATACGATTTCATTAGAAGTCTCGCATAATTGCAAAACAACAGGCATAAGTTCAGATTCTGCTTTTAGCTTTTGTAAAAACCCTTCCACAATATCACCAGTATATTCTCTGCATTTCACCTGGCCCATTCCCTTGATCCACGGGTTTTCTATGTAAGGATATATATCGGCCAAACGTTTGCCGAGGCCATTTTCTGGGTCTAAACCAACTCGATTCCAAGCCGCCCAATGGAATAGAGTCCCGGGTATTACTTCCCATATTTCATCAGCGCAAGTAGAGCAATGATGGGTCCCTTTTATTCCAATCAGCTCTAATCGCTTGTGATCTTTGTAGGAATTATACAGAAAAGCCTTGATTTTAGCGACCATTCGCGGGTCAAATGTCCTCATCCAATCTGCTAATTCAGGATTATCTATAATTCCTTTTACCCCTACAGGCAAAATTCCTTCATTGAATACTCGTTCACGAAAATCATTATCGTCTTTCATTCTATCTACTATAAAATAATCAGGCAGTCTGTATGAAGACCATCTCAACTCATCAGGTAGCAAGATATTAGATTCTTGGGCCGGTTCTGATTCTCCTGCTTTCCCCCGCCAACCATGCCACTGCGTACCAACAGGACTGTAATCTTGTAAATTTAAAGTAAATATAGTTGAACCATCACCAACTTTCATATCTACAAAACCGTGACGATGAAGCCACGTTTTACCAGGAATCTCAAATGCCCAGGCATTAATGCATTCAAATCCCGCATTCTTGATCATCGGTTTCAAATGATTTTCAAATAGATTATGGAGAAAAACCTCACCTTTTATGGCAGGGTTTGTGTGTAACCCGGTCAGCCTAGCAGCATTAATTATTTCACCATTTTCCCAGGCTTTAAAGTCATTCGGATAACAGTAATCGATAAAAACATTTATTCTAACTAGCAGTGCTTCTTGTGCTTTTTCGTTATATCCCGGAAGCGTAGGATCAGTAGATTTTATACAGAACCCAAGGCTTGGCAAACCCGTGCTTATTGCAACCTGTATCTTTTCTATATCCACAAACTCTGCCAATCTCTTGAACTCAAACATCGCCAATACATTGCTTTCTGCTATGACAGGAAATTTTGGTTGATTCTGATAAGTAATTATTACTCTATCTCGCTGATTAGTAGGGTTATATCCGGTCATTTTTATCTGGTCAGCTGTTATCAATTGTTTTTTTGCATTAATATTATGCGCAGACTCTTTTTTTCTGCTTGCGTCATATATCCCACCCATCATCATTGCGGCCAAAAACAGACCTGCGCCTACACCGCCTACCCCCAGCAAAGGCTCAAAGTCCGCCGCCACAGCCAGCACAACCACCCCCACCAACCCCAACCACCCCACCACAGCGGTTTGGCCTCTTACAGCTTGACTTCTATGGGAAAATGGGTTATATTTATCGGTAGAGTTGTTGGAATCAGAGGATAAATTGGGGGTAAACGATGATAAAATTGCACGAAGAGTTTGTAGTAGACGAACACGGAAAGTGCTCTGCGGTGATACTGAGTATAAAGGACTACCGGAAGCTCCTTGAACTGGTGGAGGATTTGGCCGACAGCCAATACATAAAGTCTCACCGTAAGGAAAAGCGGATTTCCTTTGATAAATTCGCTGAGCAACTCCAGGGAGAGAAGGTTGTATAAGCTCTTCCTCATTGCCTCTGCGCAAAAACAGATTCGCTCCCTGCCCAAGAAACAAATTCCTGCTATTATAACTGCCATTCGTTCTCTTGCTGGAAATCCCCGGCCTGGAAATTGTAAGAAACTTACCGGCACGGCCAACCAATATCGACTGCGTAAGGGCAGTTATCGCGTTATTTATACGATTAGCGATACGTCTAAAGAAGTTATCGTGTTTCGTGTCCGTCATCGCCGCGAAGCCTACCGGTAAAGACTCACTATTAGTTCTCCGCCACCACACTAACATTACCCCAAAAAACAAACCAGCACTAACCCAGTCAACACTCATCAACCCCAAGCCCCCCAGCCCTAAGACGGATAGGGTATCCTGACTTCCAAATTTACCCTTGACAGAGACAGGGCTTGGTGATATGATTTGTGTTGCATAATTTCCAAATTCAAATAAGGAGAATAGCGTGGCCAAGAAAGGTAAAGATCTCAGTAAAGATCGAGAGTTTGGTGTAATATTAGAGGATTTGTCGTCGCAATTTCGTACTTTTGGTGAAGGCTTAGAATTCGTCCGAGCAGATGTAGGAGAACTCAAAGAAGAAGTTAGGGGTACTCGGGAACAAGTAGGACGAAATTTTGAAGATATTACCATAATTAAAGTGTCCAATAAAGAAATACAGCGAGAAATAGCTGGTATTCGCGCTGATTTAAAGAATGTAAAAACCGACATAGAAAAACTTGCCCAGATGGTGGCGGACAACTCTCTAGCCATCAAAGCCTTATCAGATATGCTGCGCAAGCAAGACTTCCAAGCCTTAGAGAAACGTATTGCCACCCTTGAGAAGAAGGTTGAAACCATCCTTTCACGTTGAGCATCCATAATTAGCACACCCACAACCACAGCCGCCACACCAACAACACCCCACCAGCCACCAAACAGGCCCAAGCCCCCCAACCCGAAGACAGAGAGGGCACTATTGTCTGTTTTGATGGCTTCGTCATCTAAGCCGGGTACACTTCTCAGATTGGTTTTGCCGCCCTCTACAACTATGTGGGTTTGTTTGGAAGGCAAGACTTTTCTTCTAATCTTGATATATCCCCCCTCTACACCTTTTTGTACTGTCTTCACACTTACATTAATTATTTGACCTTGGACTTTTCTTTCACTAGGATGAAGCATTAAATGATACGAATCAATTGAGCCCTCACCGTAAGGAAAAAGCGTAAGGCGCCTGTACAAATTTCCTCTTTTCAAGCTTATTACCGTTACACTGGTAAGTGTTTTCTTATTTTTTAAAGTGGTGAAACCGCCGTCTTCGTAATTACATTCAAACAGCTCACCAATTCTGGCTACGAAAGGAGTGCCAAAAGTGCCTCTTACAGTATAAAGAGGCTCTTTTACAGCCTTTATCCTGTGTTGCCTGAGATCCTCCAATGCGATATGTTCCACAGGCGGATTAAGCATACTTGCCACGGAGAAGTAGGGAATATACCAGCTATCGGTCGGCATGCCCTCAGTAGTTAACGTAGATCCGATTACAGGAGGCTCTATGCTGATATATGGCAATGGGGTTTCGGCAGTCAACTGGCCTAAGACGAGTATTCGCCTAATCATCATATTTGGTAAGACCACTAATGAAAGGCTTTTTGAATTTTCCTGTTTCGGTAAGCTTATATAGGCAATATTACCCACAGCTAAAGAAGAAAGCCTTTTTGCTTCTTCTACTACACTTCCCTCGCTCTTTAAGAGCTCTCCAATTGGTCCCTCCATTAAAGGCATGCTTTCACCACAACCAAGAAAAGTAATGAATTTTGACCATTTCTTCGCTAAAGCTCTAATATCACTAGTAAATTCTGGTAAGTCGCTTGCTAAGCGTCTCTCCACAGCACTTGCAAGCTCTATGAAGGCAGCAATGGCCATTTTTTCATTACCAAGATTAAAGTCAGGATGTAGGACTTTACCTAAATTCCTATAAAGATTCTTCAATTCTTCCCCAGAAGCTGCTTCAGCAATATTTCTTTTGTAACTCGCCACAATTAAATTAATTCTTACCCGTAATTCCTCGGCAGCCAGAGATACCAGGTTTTGCAATTTTTCTCGCCTTTCTTGAACCGTATAGTTAAATGTTCCATCTTCGCGAACTGGTGGTATTGCCGCCAATACATCGGGGGCCTCAGTCCTTAGACTTTCAAACAAGGCAGCCGGTGTTCTTATATTTCGGTCTGCATTTAAGAGGCGCTTTATTACAGTTTTAGCATGAAAAACTTTCGATTCTCCCCATCTGTCACCTAATCCTGCCACTACCCCCATAGCCAGACCTACACCGCTCATCCCAAGTAAAGGCTCAAAGTCTGCCGCCACAGCCAGCACAGCCACAACCGCCACCCACACCAACGGCGCCGCAACCATCCCCAGGACCGGCAAAGTCTCGCCGAAGGCGGGCAGGCCCAAGCCAAAAAAGGCAAAGGCAAATGTGGCTTGGCCTGATTCATTATCACCCGTCCAGACCCGGCTTCGATCATTTGGTTCGGATACGCACAAATCTAAAGCCACGTCTAGTATTTTTGTTGAAAGAGTCAACTCTCGCACTGCAATCTTAGCTACGCCGCTGGCAACAATTTTGCGCAGATTATCCATAGTTACAACCGGCACCTCTTTCCCCGGACGGATAAACCCACCTCCGCAAAGAACAGCACCTTCTTCGAGCTCCTTCAGCCCACAGGTCGTTTCATAAGGCATAATTTTGACCTTCGATGGTTTAATTCTATTGACAAGCTTGCTGGTCAAACTGGCAATCCCGGAAAGACGGCCTAAAAAGTTCAAAGCCGCTCTTTCCGCCATCAAAATATTTCGCGCATTGCCTTCTAACTCAATAAGAATTTGGCCTTGCTCAACTTCCTGCCCGTCTCTGAGCTTAGTCTGAAAGCTAATCTTGTCATCTACAGCTTGAAAAGCTAATCTTGCTGCCTCCAAACCACAGACTATGCCAGCTTCCCTGGTTATGATTTTAGCATTAGCAGTTGCTGTTTCTGAAAAGACCAGTTCGCTGGTAGGATCACCCTGAGCTATATCTTCTGCCAGCGCCAAGTTAATTATCCCTGGTAATTGGCTGCTCTGCCTATCGTTGCCCAGCTTGGCCTGTTTTAATTCTTCAGGCTCTTTCCGTAATCTTTCTGTTACTTTTGAGAACTCCTGATAGCCTCCCTTGGCCCCAAAGACTACGTGCCAGAGATGCTCTACTCGCCTCTGAACATATAGATCACTATCAGAAATATTTTCCTTGTTCATAATCATTAAAGCCTTCTCAAATGATATTTCTTTATTCTTTATTTTTTCAGAAGTAAAATACTTGGCAAATCTCTTAGCCAATTCCCTCTTAGATCTGTTATCTCTTAAGGCAATTGCCTCAACCAGGCAATTGCTGGTGAGTACGGCCACCTGCCTGGCCTGCTCAACCACAGGGCCCATAATATGCTCTGTTGTAAAGTCAGTCCGGCTGACAAACATATCGATTATTTCTACCAGGCTTTGTTCCAATCTTCCTACAGCTAAAGAGCTCTGAACAATAAAGAATGTATCAGCAGATTTTTCCCTTACTTCTTTCACAAACTGCAGGATATTCATCTTTGGCGTACTCCCGCCAATAATTACTATGTCAAATCCGCTCCTTTCCCGCTTCACCTTTTGCAGGGCACTTACCATATCAGCAGATGCACTCTCAACACATAGAGAATCATCTATCTTCTTTAGCCTCTCTATCAGCCAGGATATAGTTTCATCGCTTATTACCAAAACCTTGATCTTGTTTTCTGCAGATTTTTCCTCTGCCCCTACCAAATCATCCTTGCCAGCGTAAATAGAATCTGTTTTACAGGTGTCTATTCTGGGACCGCTGCGTTCCTTTATCAGTTCAACTAAAAGCGCGGGGTTTTGATACTCAGGCCGATGGCGAAGTAAAGGGAGTTCCTGTTTCTCAAAATAAAACGCTGTGTATCCATTATTGATTAATAAATAATTCATCAAGAACCACCTTAGGCGATAATGGCCGCTGTCCGTATGGGGATAGTCTCCAAGTGAAATTGGCGCTGGCAACACTTGAGAATTAAAATACTTACAAGCCTCTAAAAAGTCTTTATCTTCTGTTATACTTCTTATCTTCTCCAGTTCCAGCCCCTGTTGAGACAATTCTGATTTTCTTGCGACATAAATGATAATGCCAGTAACTATAGCCGCCGCAACCCACAGAGCAGCATTAATCCAATTCGCTTTGCCCAACAGCATTCCCAATCCGCCAAATCCAAAGGCGGATAGGGTTTCCGGAGATTGGCGTCTGTCGCTATTTTTGGGAACCCTTCTATATTCATGAATATCCCATATCCACCAAAATATACTAGCCTTAACAATTTCTGCTTTTACTATTTCAATCTTCTCTGGGAATAAACGCGAATCAATTACTAGCGTATGATACTCACCATTTCTACCTATAATATCAACTTTCTTTCTTCTTAACTCTTCAATAATTGAATCGTCTAACTGACGGCCAATCATATTTCTTCCGATAAAATTAGAAATACCGTTAGTAATTACTGCTTTAATATCGGCCTTTTTAAGTTCTGACCAGATTTGCTCAGAGGTCTTTTCTCTCAATGGCGCAAATAACTTAAGACCGGTTTCATTGCAAAGTGTATCCAGCTTATCAAATTCCCTAGGAAGCATATCTCCGGCAACTATTCCGCTGATATCATTGCCCTGTTCTGAAAGTGTTTCAACCACAGTTCGACAAACTTGTGCTTGTATTTCTTTAGGCTCTCTTTTCTGTATTAGGGGAATCCCTAAGATATCTGCCTGTGCTCGGGTTAAACTGGCACATCTACCATCTAAGGTTGATCGATCTTCAGGCTCGGCGATTACCCCCCACTCTAGGAGATGAGAAACAATAAGGCCCTGCTTTGCTGCTAGTTGTATAGCAAGGATACTTTCTTTTCCTCCGCTATAACACGCAACACAGCTACCTTTATCATTGGTGCCTTTTATTCCCCCCAACACTGCCCCCATAGCCAAACCTACACCACCTAGCGGAAGCAAAGGCTTAAGCTCTCCTGCCGCCGCAATCAGCTCCGGAATAAGTAATATAGCTGCGATGCCTAATACCCCTACTAAACAGGCTGGCTTTATTAGCTTATGAACTGATGGTGATTTTCGTAATAGCTTCCACAGCACCACGCCAATCCCCAAGCCCACGATATCCCAGCCACCCATCAGGCCCAAGCCCCCCAGCCCCAAGACGGATAGGGTTGCATTATCTGAGACATTGGCCCGATCAGAACGAACACTTTCTCCACTCGCCGCTTCTACAGATAAACAGGACAGTGTAAATTTTACGATTTGCCCTTTGTATGCGGTCATTATTTGTATGAATTTCCCTAGGAAATACCCATTACCTAACAAAACAACCTTTGGTGTTCGTTGGAAATGATCTCTAAGATAAAGTGACATGGCTCTTTTTTCACTTTTCAGGTATTCGCTATATCCATCATCACCCGGATAAAGAACTAAACCCTGATCTTTGACATCCAAATTAAGACCGTTTCTTTCCGGTAAAGCGTCGGCGTATACACCTGTTGCTGTTTTACCGCAATAATGAACATGGGCGTAATTTTCATTGAGCGGTTTCCAAAGTATTGCAACAATATCCGTTTCGATTCCAATTACGTTGAGAAGATAATCCAACAAAAGCGAATGTATTTGACAGAGATGCGCCTCCCATACATCTGCTCTTCTATTTTCATCATCTGCTAATATTTCCCTAGTAAATGTTGCGGCCCGTTCTATCTTTCTCCGTTCGTACTGTCGGGCCTGCTCCCTATCTAATCGGAAAGTTGAGCCAGAGCCAATCGGTGAACCATCCCCTTCCTTCCCAAAGACGGAGAGGGTTTCCGGAAATCGGTCGCTGTCCCTATTTTCCCGATTGGCTTCGGAACCGGGCTGTTTGAACCACTGGTAGGTTTCTCGTTCTAAGTTTTGATCGCTTCTATCACTTAGTCCAGAAAGATATTCGGCTAGCTGATAAAGCTGGGCCATTTTGATCGTATCTCGATATATAATCTTCCGCGCCATGGCAGTGGCCTTGGCCCTATCCATAGATTGCTGATTAACAAAATACCTATAAAGTAAAGTACAGGCGGGGTGTTTAAACATAAGTTCCGCAATTTCTGAAGGGGCAAAAGTTTTGTTTAAGGCCCCTTTGAGTAAAATCTCCCAGAATCCATACTCCAATTCATCTGCTCTACTATGCCTGCTGGGGCGTGCAGTTACAGTAAACTGCTCATTCAACAGCCCTTTTTCTGTACCGGTATGAGAAATTCCTCTAAAACCGAAAAGATAAACATCTTTGTTGCGCATCAGCCGCTTTACCTGAGTTCTTAAATCAGAATCGCGCAAGCTTATAGATTTTCTTTTATGCTCAACTACCAAAGCAGCTAATTCATTGAATAAATCAAGATTGTTAACTGTATATGCCTGAAGAGCCTGCTCTTCTTTAACCCAGCTGAGAATATCTTCCTTCCAGGATTCCAGGCTCAGCTTTTCCAAAACCACTCCCACTTTATTACTCTTCAAGAACTTGATCAGTTCAATCTTAAATTCGCCGCCATCTGTTCCTTTAAGCTGTGCTATCAGCTCTTCTATTGGCTCCCGCCCTTCTATGACTTGATTAAAATATAATTCTGCGCTGCTTCGGTTATTGTTAAGGAGCTTCTGCGCCAAAGGGCGATTCCCGCTATTATAAGCACTTAAAATTCCTCTGCCTTCCGGAGTACTAATCTCCGGATCCGACCATTCCAATATGCATTTGACATTCTTGTCTGCCTTCTTTGCGGATGCGATTCGTCTGCTAAGGTATTTTTTGTGATTGGCAAAATCATCTTTCTTGCGGTGGCGCTCAAAGATAATGTCAAAACTGTCATTGGACATCGGCTCAACGCCAAATAAGTCGCCAATCAATGCGGCTATGCCCGCTGTCGCCAGCAAATAGGCTATAGATTTATTTATTCTTCTTCTGGTAGAGAAATTCTGCCTTTTGGAGCGGCGCCTCTGGGCTCTTGTAGATAACTTCTTTTCCCTGGCCGGCTTGAGCAAGATTACAACCAGCGCATAGATAAACAATACTAAACCAATAAAACCCAAGATACCAATATTGCCCATCCCCAAGCCAACAAACCATGTGGCGGATAGGGCTGTGCCGTCTCGAGAACAGTTTCCGCTACGATTTCTCAAAGAGAACTGTAGTAGTGGGGCTTGCTGATCCTTCCGCACATAAAAAGTTAGGGCAAGCCCAGCTATCAGTTGATGAGCTCCGTCTTTAGCAAGTTCAGCGTTAAATTGCAATACCTCGTCTTTCTGTTTATAGGCAACTACCATTACTCCTTCTTTATAGCTACCAGGACCAAGGGGAACAAACACCTTCCAGGCTCTTTCCCAATACTGAGGATTCTTAGTAAATTTGCTAATTTCGTTACTGAACAGAGGCAAGAATTCCTTTGGTCTGTCTGAAGCCGCAATTTGAATCATAATGCTTTTGTGTATTGAGCTACCTATATTAAAGATTAAAAAGCCCCCCACCTCCAACTGGTTGTATAAATTCTGAATCGCCTTTAATGGGTCGCGACAATATTTCAGGGAATCTATCGCTGTAATGAATTTTACGCCTTTTGGCAGCCTAGCTTCTTCCATCGGCTCGATTTTAAATGTCGGCTCATATTGTTCTAACAGAATGTCTCCGTGCTCTGAGCCCAGTAGTCTTGCCAAGATCTTTTGATTCTGCCTTAGCTCCTCCCGCCAATCGACAGGGTCAACAACATAAGTGTCAATTTCTGATCCAAATATCTTGTTGGCCTGCCGCATGGCCAGGCTATAGCCTCCACCCGCATCTACGCAAATTAAAGGCTCTTCCCCTCGCCTAATTAATGTCCTTAGGGCGCCTATTAAAGGATGATCAAAATTAAACTCCCATTTTCCATCAAGGCAATCCAAATATGGAAACACGCTTAAAGGGGAAACTGCTCTATAATATTTAATAACATTTTCGTATAAAAGAGGTACGCGCATAGCACTAGCAATATAATCGTCCTCGCTATAAACCGGAATTAAAGTACGGCGTTTTCCCATTCTTAGTGAATATCTTTCCGGTACATACCACGGTGCATGGTTTCCTTCTGCCGGGAAGGGCTTTACTCCGGGGACAAATTTAAATTCATCGTAATAAGAATCAACATAAGTTTTAATTTTTGCGCCGATCTCTTTTTCTGCCTCCTCGGCAAGGCTGTACAAGAAGTCGTTGTAGGAATCACAACCGAAACGATCCTTGAGCAGTTTCCTATATTTGTCAACGTCTTTCCTGAATCGTCTTCTCTTTTCATTAAACAAAACGTATCTCACCAACTCAGAATCTCTGACCACACACCTGATTTCTTCCCGCAGCTCTTGGTGTTTTTCTCCAAAACTTCTTGTATGACAAAACTCATGACTTAATACCTGAACTAACGGCCATAATATGCTATCGCGGTCTATCTTGCGCATTCGCCAGGCTTGTATTTTTTCTCTAAAAGAAGTCTCGATAGGGTTCTTCCAGCCACGCCTAATGTGGTAAAACTTTATTGTGCTCTCGATAAAATCTTGATCAAAGACCAAGCGGACCTGCCCACCCACTTTATACAAACAAGCAGGCTGAGCAAGTTTGCTGGCTACTTCTATCGAAAGCTGCTCATGCTTTTCTGCAGATTGTAATATAGCTCCATATAATGCGTGCCTCGATACAAAAAACCCAGGTTTTCGCAACATTAACCAGGTATGAGTTAAAACGGTATTTAGACTGTAGGCTTTGGGGCGCAAATTAAAACCAAATAATTCCCTGCCATCAAACGTAATTCCTTTATACTCATCGAGAGTAGTTAGTTTCTCATAAGGCAAACTTTCTTTGGCGTGTTCAACGTTGAATCCCTTTACTTTCGGATACCCATTTTGTGCTCGGCCTTTTTTCGCTCTAAGCTTGGCTGATCGCGCTCTATCCCGTTTTACAATAATCAAAAATATTATGGGAACAACCAAGTAGAACATAAGGAGACCCACAACAAAAACCTGTAACAGCACAATCCCTATAACCTTGAGGACTGTAACGCAAAATGAAAAAACCTCTACCGCATCAATCATCCCCATCCCCAAGCCACCAAACCAAAAGGCGGATAGATTGACGGATTGGGAACGCAGTTGCGATTGGTTTGATAACCTGTCTCTAGTATGTGGTTCTGTTGGTTTTTTAGCTTTTTTTGATCCAGCTGTTAGTACTTCATTAAACACTTCTATGGCGCGGTCTTTATGCACACCTAAATTTTTGGCCAAGGTTATAATCTGGTCTTTAGCATCACTTACATCTTTAAAGTCTGCTTCTCTTCTTTGTAGACTGTTTAAGTTGTATCTTATTGTGTCATAGTCAAAGAAGGTGATCGGGTTACAATTATGCTGCCTAAATATTCCTCCATCTTCGCTATGCGCGCGAGCATTAAGCTCATCATGCAATATATGGATAAACAAAGCGCAGCGGGCAGCAAAGGAAAATACTACCTCATCGGCTGCCCGTTTAAAGTTTACCTCTTTACCATTCCTAAACACTTTTTCAATAGCATAATCTTTTTTGAACCTTATTCCATATCCATCCCGGATATCTCCGCTACCTCTTGCAGGCACATCTTCGACAGAGCCATTTTTCTTATACTCTACTTTGTACCCATAATGCCTAAACATGGGGTCAATGTCTTTTATGCAACCCATTTCCTCCATTCTTAAATTAACCGGAACGCTATATACATATTCTACCGGATCTCTTTCTTCTACTGGTTTTCCATTTTGAACCTCGGGTATGTTAATAAAATCAAGAAATTTTTTCGTACGAATTAATTTCACTCTCTGAGGTAATGCTATAGACTCAGGGATTGATTCATCAGCAATAGAGTATGTAAGCAGCTTTTTAGTCTCACTGGGCAACGTTGACTCTTCCTGCATTAATATTACTGGCAAGGCTTCTAAAGTTACCACGACAATAGGGTTTAAAAACATATCTATTTTAGCACCATACTTTCGAGCCATTTGGAATACCGGATCTTTTCTTTTTCTTAAGCGCTCATATACCGCTCTTAATAATATAGCTACATCCATAGAGGAATCACTCTGACTAAGACCACCTGTTAAAAGTTGTATGTTTTTACCTTTTCGAAAACTGGACATAATCCCTAGTTTCCTATCATTATCTAAAGAAAAAGGTGTGGCCATTACTGAGTGGCCTGAGCCTTTATATACAAACTGGCGCTTGGGCCCGGAAAATATTAAAGTTCGGTTGTGAATAATATTCCAAGGTCTCAACGGATTTTTAATAGGAAACCAATACTTACGCCCTATCTTGACTATTCGACCTTCTTTTGCTTCCCTATCCAAGGCTCTCCGGTTCGTTCCCTCCCTCCATAAACCCAATTTTACCGGAACATAGAAAACCTTCGCCAGAAACAACTCCGGGTCCTTTATTTCCCGTACTAACTTACTAAGAGGCCAATTAATGAACGAGCATAAATCTCCTTTTGGCCTATTGGCAACAAAAGCACTCATTAACTCTTTGCAAACAGGAAGCATTTTTATATCTTTCATGCCCTGCACAAGCCCTGATAAACTACGGATCAGCGCTGCTAATGATTTAGTTGGATGTCTTTTTCTCATAATAAATAATAGTTTCCTGAAATCGTTATCCGCTGCCTTAAGCTGGCTAATCCATTCTTCTCTACGCTCAATGTCTTGTACCTTGCTAAGCAATGCCGGAAAGATTCGTGAAAGGTAGTCCGGGCTTGCCTTTTCATAAACCGCTGCTAATTCATTGCCTACTCTACGAATATCTTCATCGCTAACTATCAGTTTAGCAATAAAGTGGCCTGAGTGCTTTTCTCTAGTTGTCAACACTGCCCGAGGATAACGAATATTATGTATCATGTGGGTGATGATGTTGAACAAAGCGGCAGTGACTAAAGAAAGTGCTAATGTTGCAAATACTTTTATCCAGGGTGCAACGGAAGGCCAAAGTAAGCAGGAGGCGGTCGCAGCCCCCAACAAACCAAAGACCAATCCGAAAATTGTCATCTCCTGTATTGCTTGAATACCCTGTAGCCGCAGGCGTCTTTGCATCATAGCTATCTGCTCATCTTCGTTAAATTCGTGCCGGCTAAAATAATCACGCCTGAAGGTCTTAAATAGTTCCCAGGACGGCGCCACCACAATCTCAATAAATCTCTTCCACGGAATCCAACTGAATGTATCGTAGGTGCTTCGCAGGGTCAGGGCACTCTTATTTCTTTCACTTTTCGATGCTTTTGGGCTGGTCAATTTGTAGTGCACTGCATATGAGAAATGAATGGGGGCGTAGAGCAAATGCCTCCAGATCACATAGATGGCGTTCGAATGCGGAAATTTTTGCAGGGCTTCTATATCGAATTGCAACTCGTAGAGGTCTTCATGGGTCTTAACATTATTGTGCAGTATCGGACCAAATGGCAGCTTCCTGGCTATGGCAAACATAGCTGTATTGGCTTTACTCTTCCTGCATTGTTCCACCCAGTCGGAAAAACGGCCATCATCTTCACAATCGTCACTTTTTGCGCGAATGCCAATCAGGGCTATTTGTCCCAAAAGAACCTGTATGATTTGAGGGATTTCATCTAAGCCTAATTTCCGTATTACTCTTCCAAACAAAGTGTTGATCCGAGGATCTTTTGACCGAGCAAATCCAGGCCCTGGTTCATCTAACATGGTTTTAAATTTCCAGATCGTGACCTTACATTGCTCACCGCTTACAAAGCCGATCCGCTCCAGGGGCTTAAGCACGCCTCCGACCCTGGACCAATGCAAGAAAATGGCGCCGGCTACTAAAGTTAGTGACATCGCTATCAGCGCCGGCAATAACAACAATAGCGCAATTGTCCGGCCGCGGATGTCTTTTCGGTGCCGCCGCGGGTTGGACTGGATGATTTTTTGGATGATTTGAAGGATTTGGCGGGAATAAAGTAACGTTACAAAAACTGCCAGAAGGGTTAAAACTGTAAACGTAACACTTGCCGATGCTAATGGCGGGGAGAGATCCCCCGCGATAAAGGTCAGCATAAAAAGTGGAATTGGGTTGATGGCCTGGACAGCACTCTTAGGGGACACACTTCCGATTGCTTTGGGGCCTGTCCCTAATCTGTGCTCTAAAATATCTTTTATGGTGCTGAGTTGTCTAAGTTCTTGGCTTTCCATTTCGGCAAGGTCATTTGGCCTAAGTTCACGCCAGTTATCAGCAAGGTACGCTACCACTCTGCCAGTACATGTATCGGCTGCGCCATAATAAACAATCAAGCGATTACGCTCAAGTTCCGGAATAAAGCCACAGCTGTAGACTATGTTATCCTCCCAGCCGGCCAATTCGAATTCCCTCTCAGGAATCAAGATCGGCAGCCAGGAGCGATAAATAATCTTGGTCGGGTCCTTCAGGTCGTGGATTTTAATTCCCAGCCTGTATACCCTTCCTTCGGCAGTGAATGAAACAGCGTGGTAAAGGTCTATATAGCCAATTTCGGTCTTGACTGGCGGACCGGTCGTGCCCACAAATGCCGTATCAAAAGCCAGTCCGGTCAGCTCCCCTTGAGGTCTTCTGGGGCCAAACGCCCTCTTTAAAACTCTGTAAGGACCGGTCACTTTATCAGAAACAGCATAATCAACAGGGAAATTATGCACTCTACCCAGATTTGATTTAGTTGAACGGCGACAATAGGCCAGATATTTGGCTTGACCCTGGCCTAGTTCTATGCGCTCAGGCCATAACAGGCCGTCTTTACTAAACAACTGATCTTTTTCGTCTTTCCATTCCGGAACCAATATGCCATTTTTATGATATTGCCAATTAAAGTTCATCTTTTTCAGGTCGTTTACGGAAATGCTGGTGGTGACTGTTCGCCAATGCCATTGTCGCCTCCAAGTGTCGTCCCAGTCTTTTTTCGCTCTTTGTTCCGGCCCAGGTAAAGGCGTCATCTCCACCATAGTGGCGCAGCAGTAAACGCGCTGACCAATGCGGGTGGCCCGGACATCTTCCAGGCGATATAGCTTATTTCCTCTAAAAGGCGCCAGGTGCTCTGAAGGATCAAGCGCGCAGGGGTAAGATTCTAATCTCCTCCCATTCGCATCGAACACTTCCATCCCGATTTGAGAGAATTCATCTTCCGTATAAATCCTGGTAAACAGATAATGTTTACCATCGATCTCTACTACCCCAGGATTAAGCACATATTTCTGCCCGGCCTTTGGAGTTATTAGAGGGCGCTCGGGGTCCCTTTTAACACTCTTGATAAGTCTGCCGGTGGACATGCTGGCGATAGGCTCAGGCATGATCAGTTCTTCCTTATGCCGCACCAAAACAACCAGCTTTTTATAGTAATGCTGGACATCAAAAATATGGATATGCTCTCCTTTATGCTTGCTCAATTCGATAATCCGGCTAAGCAAAATGTTATTTAATTCGTCTCGGTCGCCTCCTGAATCACAAAGAGCATCCCAGGCCCGAGCTAGCTCTTTTACCGTTTTCGCCTGCTGCAGTCGATTCTTATCCGCAGCTTTCACCATCCCCACCATCGCCAAACCAAATATAGCCACCATCGCTAAGGACAGATCAAATTGGCCATTGGCCATCATCCCCAAGCCCCCTACCAGTCCTAAGACGGATAAAGTGCTATTGCCTACATCAGCCGATAGGGGACACGCTTCCGTTTGAATCCGGGACACGCTTCCGATTGCGCCTGGGACAGGCTCCTGATTACTTTGGGACCTGTTCCTAGATTTACGAGGCAGCCATCTGGGTGTCCGTTGCTTGTATACTCTTTGTTCTTCTCCGTGCTCTGCTTCCAGAACCTTTTCCTCTGTCCTGGCTACAATTTCAGTCATTAAATATAAAATTACTATTCCCAGCGCATTGCCTATTGAGGGTTCCCGCATAAAGTAAGCCAATGACACCATTCTTATCGAGAGATAGATAGGATGCCTGATGAACCTATATAAGCCTTTAGTAACTAACAGTTCCCTTTCTTCACCTTGGAGTAATAATAGATTGATAGCACTGATGACAGCTAGACCTAATGCCAGGAATAGTAGGCACGTCCCAATAAAAGCGACTAACTGATTAGAGAAAATTTCTACATCTGAATAAGGCATTATCCCGCCCAATAACGCAAGTAGAGCTACAATGTAAATCGAATATGATAAAATATAGCATAGTCGGTATGTTAGACACTTACTTTCCGCCTTTTGCAGTTCTTTGAGCTCCCCTGACCTAACCTCCTTGATAACCAGCACTGCTTTGAATAAAATTGCCGCCACTAACATCAAAGCTGCCCACATCCACGGCTGTATTTGCGCAAGAGGCAGGCCCAGCATCAACGGCGAAACCGGTTCAATGGCGCACAGAATATGGCCAGGGGACACTTCCCTGTTTGAGCTTTGCTCACCCGTCTTGATGTTGATGGTAACAGTGGAGCACATTACCAAGGAGTCGGAGCCGCTGTAATATATGTCAAATGTATATTTTCCGGTATCCATGTCGTAATCGGTTAGAATCGCTCCGCAGCTGTAAATCGTCCCCGGCACCCAGCCATATTGGCCATATGGACCGACATCTTCCGAAGTCAGGATAGGACCGGTCAAATAGAGCCTACGCGGATCACTTCTATCGGTGATCAGCAAACGTATGTCGTACTGCTTGTTGTCGTTCTCAGGCAACTCCTTATTTTTGTCTCTGATCCGTGCAGTATGGAAAAGTGTAAAGTCATAACAAGGCTTCTCGTCTCTTTCCGGCATTCCCGCAACGTAGGCCGAAGGCCCAAACCAGCCATCCTGCATATCCATTGACATGAATATCCCGGCATCGTTCCAGGGTCCAGCCAAGCCCTGCTTAAATATTGCCCTTCTAATCGTAGTCCGCTCGGCTACTTCCGGCCGGTATAAGGCGTTCCACTTTCCGTTTGCGGGATTGCCAAGCGGGGTAAAGTTCTTGATGTTCTCATCAGCGCAAGGGCCGCCATTAATCAATTTCTTTAAAGCCGACCAATCAGCACTAGGTCCATTTCCTTCAATCATATTGATAAACTCTGCCGTATCATGCGCAGTCAACGCTGAATGCCAGTTACCGTCTTTAGACACCGCGGTCAAGTATACAAAAACCTTGTGGCGCTGGAAGTCAGTCTCTCTGGTAATGACCCTGGCATCCTCCAGGGCCTCAAGGCTCGCTCCTTCAGGAACAAGTTGTTCATCATCCGGCATCAGCATCCCCGCTTTAATCAGCTTAACTTCATCCTTCTGATCATTATTAGCAGCGGGAATATGCTCAAACAGCCAGATTTCAGATCGCCGCAAATCAAAGTCGCAATCACCGGAATTCGGCTTAACCACCCGCACGAATAAAAGCCGCCTGCTGTCCAAAGCCAGCACCCCGGCATTCATGGCATGCAATATACCCAAACTCCATGACGGGCTTAAAACCAGCTTTGTATTTTCAGGCTGGCTGACCTCAACATCAATCGGCAATTGTGAAAAGTCAGCCGGAACCGTAATCTTAAGCTCACCGGAATGGATAACCTGGCCATTGATCTTGTGCGCCTCTAATTCATATAACTTCCAGACCTCTTTTGCCAGGCGCTCTGCTTCCTTCTTGTCCTCCTTATCCTGATCGGTTTTACCGATATTGCCCTTCTCAAATTTCAATATTGCCCTTAACAAATCAATGCGCTGATATTTACCCAGCAGAATGAACAGACCTAAAGGCAGGTAGAGAATTCCTCCTTTGAGATAGCTAAGCACAAATCTATTTTGTGTTTCAGCGTCCTGCCAGATAAATGAATTAGCTAACAAGCTTTCTGCAGAAATCGTCCCCTTAGGCATGACCACTTGAACATTCAATTGAACCGGCCAAGCCTTTTCTATCACTTGGCAAATATCTTTTCCGCCCTCACCCAAATATCCTGCCACCGGAGCATCTCTGTAATCATTCAGCCTCTCTTCCCGGGCATATTCTTTTATCTTCTCATCGGCTGCCTTCCGTACATCCGGCGCCACTTTGCCACCCTGATAAATCCCCAAGCCACAGGCTCCTGTCTCCTCGGCCCCTATGCCACCACCTGGTTGACTTAACGTCTCGCCTGCGGTTCTCTCTTCCTTTCTTAACGCTTCCAGCTTGTTGCTATATTCCTTCAATAGTTCTTCCTTTTGCCCTGTAATAAAGCGAGTTAAGCGTAACTTTCGTTTTCTACCTGACAGGGTTTCCAAAGTACTCTCGAACTTACAATAGGCCTTTTCTAAAGACTCAACTGTTGTAAATTGCGTCTCTTTAAAACCATTCAGCCTTCTTATTATGGCCTCCTTTAGTCTTTCTGCAGGAGGTTGCGGTATTTTGGCGGCAGGGGCGGGTTTTGCATCTGCTCCTGGAAACCTTGTCTGCCTAACTACAGAGACCGGTTTTGCTGTTTTTTGCTCATCTAACCTGGCGTTAATTTTTTGCCATGCCTCCCAAAGTGAGGGGCATGTTATAGCTCTATCCATACCAACTGAAGAGAAGCCAGGTTTCGCCGTTCTAGCTGGCCTGGGCAATATTTCCGCCAAAGCTGATAAATGATCATATATTTGGTCCGCTTTGTTTGCTGCTTGAACGCCGATTAATTTACCTAAGGGCGTATATTCTTGGCCGTTAAGTTTCACTAGCCGAGTTAAGATATTGTCAAAAATTGTCCTTATAAGTTGTACACAGGTCCAGCTAATGAGTAAACAATCTCGGCGTTGTGCACTAGTCTGATCGTGAGTTGCATCCGAGTTGAAATATCTTTGCACAAAATCCTCTACCCCTTCCAGTTGTTTAAGTAGATTGCAGATGCCTGCTCTATATATTTCTATTTTCAACATAGATTTCGGATTGTTAAAAATATACTCGGCTTGTAGCGCTTTTAGGGCTTGTTGATTTATCTCTATAATGTTTTTCTCTTCATGCCATCTGGCTATAATGAGATTTTCATGACCAAGAAGATTCTTACATCCTAAAACATCGAGCAATACTAAGTCCTGCTTCACATATTTGAACTCTGGTTCTGCTCGCAGTCTATTGTACAATTCAAAAATGGTCATCCCACCATCTGCCGCATCTAAAATAGCTATTTCTTTGTACAGACGCTGCCAAACATTACTTTTTAATATCCTTTTTAAGTTTCTCTCATTCCTTTTAATCCAATTATCTATCAGCGTAGTGCTAACACCTAACAGTTTACACATAGCCTGTTTGTGACTATCGGTTAGGGCATAAGCTTGCGCGCAAGCTAGCTCCTGGACTACATCTTGCGCCAGGGCTTTTTTCTGCTGATCGGTGAATGCGATGGTCTGCAGTGTGGTTTTTTGTTGAGTGGTGAGCGAAGGATCAAAATAACTTTGTATTTTTGTCTGTATATAACTCTTTGTTACATTTAAAATTTTATGGGCTTGTTCATGTTGCCAGGGAAAATGCCAACCAGTATGCCATAATGTAAGGTTAAAAGCTAAACTATGCCTCCATCCAAGAGACACAAAATCCAATCTCCGGCCGCCTGGACCAGTGAAACCGGCCACACGAATCTTCTTGATATTGCTGCTGTTTAAACGCAGGCCGGATGATTCCTTCGGTGTCTCGTGCCTGCCCTCTGCAGGGGGCAGCTGCGATCTGTTCTGTTTTGGTCTGCTGAGTCGGCGCACAAGTTCTTTGTCCGGCCTATCTTCAGCCTCCAACCCATCTGTAACCTTAACCTGTCTGCCGCTAAGTCTAATTGCCGCCAGCTGTCTATGCCTGACTAAGCTCTTCCAGAGAACACTTGCCATTGCCACTACTAGCAACACTACCCACATCCACGGCTGGATTTTCACCAGGCCCCAGCCCAGCATCAAAGACCACGGACCAAACATAACCGGCAGCAGCCCGAAAGCGGATTGGTCGTCTGGAGCGGACGGCGCTAACTGTTGCTCTCGCTGCCTTAACATTCTTTTTATCTCTCCCTTGACCGGACCACCGGACTTACTGAGAATTGTTGCGATATTAGGCCTCTGATTAACGGGCGTATGCCGATAAGGGCCTCCCTTCATTGGCATCTTGCTTAACCTTTTATCTCTCATATCGTCTGGCCTTGCTGAAGCTAAGGTATAAGCTAAATTTTCAAAAAGATGAAGCCGCGTCTCTAAAAGTTTATCTCTTTGGTCGGTATATTCAAATTTATCCGGCTCGGGTAAAGACGCTATTCTTTCATCAACTGCGCGCCAGTTTGATAAAGTTTTAACTTCCTCATCACTAACTGAATAAACTATAGCATCCAGCTGCTGTAACATACTGGAAATTTCCGTATGGAGTAACGCTAACTTTTCTTCTGGCACTTTCGGGCTATCCTGCTCTAACGGCTTTTTCCGGCCGGATGGGGCCAAGGGCAAAGAGACTTCGACAACCGGTTTGTCTTTTACCTCACTCTCTACAGAAAACACCCTCCTAGCTCCCGCTGGCAGGCCTTGAGGGATAAATTCCGGTCTTACAGTAGGCAAAGAGGCCGTCACTAAAGTCGAAAGGATGCGTTTAATTTCAAGCTGGCTTGCTTGAGACTGTGCCCTACTGCGGGAAAAGTCCTGGTCTAGCCAGGAATGAATTTTTAATAACTTACACCTGGCACTATTTTTATCTCCATAAAAAACACTTTTTACTACAGCTGTACATATTTCATTGCGTTTCAATAAATACGCTGTATGCCGCTTGATTTCCCGGGCATAAACTTTTCTAACCACGGGAATACCCTCGCCACTTAACCCATTAAGAGCGATAAATATTGGCCGGCTGTCATCGCTTAACGGTAAATATTCACATACCTTCAAGACTCTCTCTCTTACTCCTCTGATCACCGGGTGCTGGCCAATCCTTCCGATACAAGTTGCAATTAAGTCATCCCAATCCTGCTGAGAAGTAATACCCGCGAAGATTTCTCTACCTTTAGCCCAGGCCATTATTTGTGTTGCGTCCTGGCCTCTAAAGTAGAGCCTGTGTATTACGTCAAACTCGGCCTTCCGAGAAAATACCGGGTCCTGCATTAAAGAATCCCAATCCCTTTTTAAAACAAAACCGTTCTCCAGAAGAAACCTTGCGCAGTGGTAAGAGACGAACTCACCAGGGTTAACAGACAGTTGCGACTTTTCGCTATAAATTAACTTATCAAACCCGGCAATAATACCATCCAATTCTTTTACTAATCCCCGCCATTTTGGCCTCCGCAGTGGATCTTGATAGACCAGCCAATGACGAAAATCAATAAGGCTCCTTACTCCCGTTGCTTCACCTTTAATAATAAAATCGCGCATAACTTCTATCGCTTGCGCATATAGCGGCGTAGGTAATTTTGCAGCGTTAAATTCAAGAAAATAGTTTCTCACGCCTTCAGCCTGCGGCATAAATCTCCGGGCATAACTTTCTACTTCTTCTGCCTGTTGAATAACAAGCTTATGCCAAGCTAGGCCGTTAACCCATCGTTTAATCGCGCGCGTAACTCCTCTGGCAGAACTAAACACACGCTCACCGCTATCTTTTATTACGAGTTTCTGTTGCGCTTCTTCTGATAAGTAGCCGTCCAGAAAACATACTGTGACAACATCTCTTACCGGATACTCTATAAAACCGGTATCCTCCATAATCTGGTTAAGCCGATTTCTTGTAATTAAACGATTAACCAGCAAAAACCTTACTTTTTGTTCAGAAAGTACAGTTGAGGAATCCCTTGTCAAGCTAGGCAGCTCACCCGCAAGCCCGCTATGCAGTTCCTTTATCGCTTCAGTTACTTCCAGGGCTGCTTCCTGATATTCTCTTTTATTGCGGTTCTGCCGGGCCATATAAACACCATCTCTTAAACTGATTAACCTTCCCGCCGCCTCTTTTTTACGCTCAAAAACAATATCCTTAACTACTTGCTTAGCCAATTGGTTCCTGCTATCAAGGTACTCTGTGGATTTCCCCAATAATTGAGCTACCTGTTCACGTTTCACGGCAACGCCTTCATCAGTAAAACCATTACAGTATTTAAAAATGTCTCTTGTTTTATCTTGAGAGGGAAGAAAAGCAATTGCGGCAATAATTTTCGTCCTTTTTTCAATAACCTTCAAATGCCTGCCCATGGCCTCAAGTTGCCACTTCCGTATAACGTCAAAAGAAAGATGTACAAAATCACGGTCAGACTGGATTTGTTTAAGCTCAGCATCTGTAAAGTAACCTTCATCAATCATAAACTTGACTTGAGATAAAGAAGCAATGCCGACATATCTTTCACTGGCCTGGCTTAAGTTTTTTCTAAACAACTGAAAATATGCCCGGTCCAATTCCTCAATTGCTTCTTCACACTGTTTCCGATACTTGGGAGTAGTAAGATAGTCCCTCTGCTGTTCAAACAATTCTTTTAATTTTTCCCTATCCCGTTTCCTTACTATCATAAGAACTACCTGCTTACTCCATTGGTAACGTCGCTTGCAGTAATTAGTGCTTTTTCCTAACCTACTTGCTGTAATCTCCAATTTCATTCTACCCGCTTCTCCCATCCCGCTTAGTGCCAAGAAAATATCTTTAGTCAAATCAGATTCAGGCAAATACTCAACTGCCTCAAGCACTGCTTGGGCACGCCTGGCAAACAATCCTTCCTGCGTAAAATGTGAGAACACTGATTCCGGCCAACTGTTAAGATCACCTTCCGGTTGAGAAATAGAAACACGCGCTATTAAATTATCAATTTGGCTTCTGCCTACTAAACCGCTTTCTGCAATAAAATGCACCTGGCTGGGACTCAATTCTTCTGCCCGATTGCCCTGGTCTTCCGCTCCGGATAACCTGGCCCGAACTATTCGGTCACCAAACAGCGACCGCATCGGATGCTTGCGATTTTGCTTAGGGGACACCTTCCCGATTGGTTCTGGCTCACCCGCCTGCCACCGATTTAACATGGCGGGCAGGACTTCCTTATTGCTTCCGGACCTGGTCCTAAGGAGGAGGAATAGACACAAGGTGAAAAGAATTAGCTGCCAGGTGGCAGGCTGCAGGCCGGGTGCGGCAATCCAGGCCAGCGGCAATAAGAGGCACGAGTTATCCGCGTGCCGACCTTTCCTTGAGTCTACGCCGATTATTTGCGGTGCGTCCAGATTGGTAGTTCTGCGCATTAGTGTTCTCTTGGCCACTCTCAGGCCAAATTGAGCAGCCTTACCTGAGAGTTGTCTTAGGAGCCCAACTGCTGCCAAGCCTTCTTTCAGGACCGCATCTTTCATGATAATATTAACTAAGTGCTGTTGCGGGCTTAAAGAGCTGCCGGCAGCCTTAAGCTCTGCTCTGATTGGGGCAAGAACAGCATTGTCTGCCTCGATTGCGGCCAAATTAGCATTCTTTTGATGTTCGGTACCTAAATGCATCTTACCGTATTTACATTCTAATGCCGATAACTTCTCAAATGTCTCTTTTAAGAGATTCCATGTAGCATAAGATTGAAGATCGGGTAAGTCTTCTGATTTAGCGCTCTCCCATTGCAGAATCCTTAAGGCGGCAAGATAAAGCACTTTGGCCTTGTTGTAATCGGCAATCTCTTCGCAAATACTGCCGGCGCTTAAGTAATGCTCCGCGGCATCCTGTGGTCTATCTTTCGTCTGTAATCCGGCTAAAGTAATCCTACAATCAATGGCCCTGTTGAAATTCTGGCTAGCGGCTATAGGCCGGCCTTCTTCTCTATCCAGGACTGCTCTTTGTCGATAAGCATATCTGAGCACGTAAAGCCACTTTTCAGGACAGCGGCCTTGTGCCAGCATATATTCGGCAAGTCTAATTTCCTCTTCCAAAGTAATAGGCTCCTGCAGGCTGGCCAGTCTATAATCAATCGCCTCTTCTTCCATATTGTCAATACTGATACCAAGGGCTTCAAATAAAGGCAAAAATTCTGCTTGCCTTAAATCTTCTTTTACATCCTCCGGCCGAAGCGCTGCCCGGTAAATCTTACCTAAATACCAAGCTACAAATACCGGGTCTCTCTTTACATCCTGAACCCATCGATACACCCCTGCATAAGAGAAGAGGGCCCCGGCATTAGAAGGAATATAAAGGTATTTTTCTAAACCAAGCATAAGTTTTCTTTCGGCTTCTTCCTTTAAGTAGCTATTTTTGGGTGCGTTATTCTGCCGTAAAACAAGTGCGGCAAAATCTTCTCTTAAGAATTGATTGGCCAGACGCCAGGCAGATGATTTTTCTTTTATATATTGAAGCAGTGCCCTAATCTGTTGGTTTATTTCTCGTTGAATATGTTGTTCCTCTTCGAAGTGTAACTCACGGACAATCATTCTCTTTTTTAATATCAGCCCCTCTAATTGCCTCACTCCCTCATCTAATAAAGCATGCCTTTGAGTAAATGCTCGCCAAGAAGCTGAATTGAAGAAAACGCCTGAAGCGTTAGAACAAAAATCATACATTGCAGTTTTCGCTTCATCATCTGGATTAAATAAATTTAAATGTTTAATTCTAAAACAACGCAATACTTGCCTTATTCTAATTTTGTCCTTTTCGCTTAATTTGGATTCTAGCTTTATAGTTCTTTGCCGATAGTCTTCTAAGGCTCCGAGGGGATCGTAAACCACCCCATTGCAACATATACCTAGTTGATCTGCGCGGGGTTGATTGCCATCAATTATTTGAAATCGCCCACGGGCTTGATGAAATAGTCCATCTGAAGTAACAAATCCCGCATAATCCAGGCAGCCGCCATCAATATGGCAATGCTTGGTCCGGGCGTATAAACAAACAAGTCGGTTATCCCGACTAATATAATCTGAAATAGCCCCGTTTTCCACATCGAAAATTTTCTCAAGCCTTTCGGTCATAGGCAAGACATAACGCCTGACTATCTCTAAATGTGCTAGATATCTGACTATCCTGCGAGTCTGCATCTCTTCGCCTCTAAAACTCTTTCGATCTCCGTAATGTCTTTCAAAAGCTGCACGCAGACGAGCATAAGTACTGCCTTTCTTAGACACACCAACTAATTCATTCTCTAATTGTTCTAATCTTGCTTTTAGCACTGTTGCTTCGTTGGCGCCTAGTAACTGTAAATCTTCTGCTGTCACATATCCTTGTTTCAATAAAGTACTAACTTCACAACCTGCGCTTAATAAATCAACTTCGCTTGCATTAATTCTAACTAATACATCGAAATCAGCTGGAACACCCTTGCGGCCGGAAAACATATTGCGGCCATGCCCGCCAAAGACTATGTAGTGGTTTTCTGCACCGTGCTGACGGATAATGTCCATAAACTTCTTAATTCTTGGATCTGGTATGTCCTGATCAGCAATAATCATGCCGTGGCGGGCGCCAGCCCTGACTAAAGCTTTGGGATCGCTCATCGGCAAAGTAAGCGTTAGCACAATCTCTGTTGCGGAATCATGGCCTGCTTTTCTAAATATCTCCGGATAAAGCCGGCCATAGATATCATCCAATTTGTCTTGAATGCCAGATTGCTCAATTTCACTTTCTAATCTTCGTCTACTCACCTTGCGGGAAGTGCTGAATAATCTAATCAGGACTTTCTCCTCTCCGCTCCTGACATAAATGGCTAGCTTATCGCTAACTCTTATAACCGTGAACATAATTCCTAATAGTGTAGTTAAGATATCGGAAATTATTGCTTGCTGATATTGCAATTGGACTGTATCGCCGCGCACTTCCACAACCCTTTGCTTGCGTCCTTTTGTGGTCTTTGACTGAACAACCTGATCAATAGCCTCTCCCAAGTCAAACCTCGATTTATCAACTTTAAGGACTTCTCCCTGGACATCTGGAGTTGTTGTTCCTGGCAAACTACCTGAATTAGCCCTGGTCATTTGGTGCAGCCAATTTTTTGCTTCTCCCGTGTCAGGAGAGAGGTTCCGCTTTGAAATCAGCTCAACTTCCCGATTTAACCCACAAGGGTAGCTCCTAAAGGACAGGCTTTTGGGCCTAGCCTGCGCAATTCCTTTAAGCGCAGGGTCAAGTTGAGAAACGGTCCAAAGGATGAGGAATAGACACAAGGTGAAAAGAATTAGCTGCCAGGTGGCAGGCTGCAGGCCGGGTGCGGCAATCCAGGCCAGCGGCAATAAGAGGCACTTTGTGTCTGGGGCGGATTTTTTAGCAGAGGCCTGATAGTTCTTTGCCTCCCGTACTACACGAGCCTTAAGCTCACCCCAGCCGGGAATAGTATCCGCCCATCCGCGAACTTCGATTTTTGCGACCAGGGTAACCGCAAAATTAATTTTTCCTTCCGCTAAGCTGGTTTCTAACATCACTGGATATGTCATTCCTTCATAGGCCGCTAATTGAGCAGTAAACTGTTCATCATCCTCTGAGTGTCGCTTTGGTTTCTCTTGCCTCTCAGCCAGTTCTTCCAGTCTTACCCGCTGATTTGATTTCCAGTAACAAAGAAAAACAATATCACTTTCTTTACTAAGCTGATGAGCTACCGCATCAAGTCGATCGAGCATGTTTTCTATTCTACTAACGCTCTCAAACCATTCCATACCACCGACGCCTTTTGCCGCTAAAGACTTGAGTTTTCCTAACTCCTGCTGAGCTTTTTGCATTAATCCCTCAACAGTATCTTCAGCCTTCCGGGGCTCAGCCGCAGCTTTCTGCGCTGACTTTAATCCTTCCGCAACAGCTTTCTGCGCTCGCTCTAAGTCTTTCTTATAATTTGATCTTTTGTATGGCACGTCTTCCTCAGGCAAAAAGTCGGGCTTTATAAAGCCGGACGCGGCAGCGCGACCGGGTGCAAGCGCTTTTTCCCAGTGAGCTTCTTTTTCTCCTTCCTCTTGAGCATGAAGCGATTTCCATATTTTGTGTATTTTTCGCAATCTCTCCACATAAGGAATCCAAAATATGGGCGGCACTATTGGTTTTGCGTCTTCACACTTAAGATGGCCTTCATCGAGTTCATCAGCAGATTTAATCTCATCCCATATTTCTTGTTTACGCCTGCTTAATGTCTTCATGCTACCTGTAGGCCCCTTTCTAATTTCCTTACTTGCTATTTTTGCTCTTTTTTCCAGGCCCACAGTGTCTACATTTAGATCCTGACCCAGTTGCTTGATTGTTGGTTCTTTAATAATATGATCCTGGATAATGTCTTTTAAGCAACCTAACATGGTCTCGATCATCAACAAACAGGTGATGTTTTGCTTATCATTCTGGATGCCAATTTGTTTCGGAATTAAATAGTGTTGATAAAAACGCTCTAAGCTGGATAAAAGCGCTCTGGCATTATTTACCCTTTTCGCTAACTTTTCCTCTTTTGGGTCTAGGGGTTTCCTTAGAGGGCTTACTTGGCCTTTAGCGCCACCTAGTTTCGGTTTTTTAATCTCAACCGGCACCCATTCAGCAAAGATGAAGTTGCGGTGGGCGCAAATATCTTTGAAGCCCAAGGCATCCTGCCAGACCAATTTTTCCAGTTGGGCCAAAGGAATGTTATTGTAAACAGGCTTCTCATGTAACTTAGCCGCCAATTCAGAAGGTGTAATTTGGTTTTTGCAGACATTAAGAATCCCGATTTCCTTTGCTATACGCAGCTCAATATTCGGGCCAAGGCTTTTTTCGAAATTTTTGCCGAGCCTTCCCATCCGGTTGCTCACCCAACTACGACTGATACCCAGTAATTTGGCCATTTGTTTCTTATCGCCATTGGCCAGCTCCCAGGCCTGATGATAGGCAAGTGCCGTAGCCTGCCTATCTTTGAGCTGCTCTATCTGCCACTGCTCAAGGTTAATCTTGTTGCGCCCCTGTTCAGGATTGCGCATCTCGTTAATTTTGAGCGTTACGCATTGCCCTATAAATGTCTCAAAACCAACACCAAAATGCTTAGCTGCCTTCTCATTGTCCCAATTGTTCATTGATAACACTAAAAATCTAGGCAGTATTCCTCTTGCTTTCAGGCCAATGAAATCAAATTTAAATCGTCCTAGCGGCTTAAGGCTCCTTCCGACATGAACCAGCCTGATTCTATTGCGTAGCTTCTGCAGGCGCGGCTCATGATCAAAGTCTGATTGCACCTGCTTGAGTCTCAGTCCTACACAATTTTTTTTGTCGATAAGTATCTTTATTAACTGCTCATAGGTAATCGACCTTGGCGGCAACGGTTTCAAATAGGCCTCTGTTTCGCCTCTGCGTCTTTTGGCTTCTATTGCTCTCTCAATTCTTTCGCTTTTAATTCTTTGACGCAATTTTTTAAGACGTGCATCATTGCTGCCAAATTCGCGCATGACTCTCCTGAAGGAACTATCAAAACCTTGTTTTTTCATCTTTTCTGCTATTTCTTCGTAAGTCAACTTGGTGCCTCTTGGCAAATCTTCCATCAGTTTAACTATTGCATCTCTATGCGCCGGCGTGTCTGGAAAAGTCTCATGTTTTATTTTAATTTTTATTTTCAGAGGTTTTAAGGTTGGCTCAATTCTAAAATCTTGTACGACTGTGAGTTTTTTTACGCTAGTATCATCAAATAGGTTATGTAAGTATCGCACTATCTCATCGTACTCAACAGAATGATCTGGCTTGTCTTTCACCATTTCTCGTATTGCCTCAATGCGCTTCCGACGACTTTTAGACCGAGCGGTTTCTGTTTCCGTATTTTTTGAACCGGATGATACACTGGCCCGGACTATGCCGCCACCAAGCAGAGACTGCATCGGATGCTTACGATTTTGCCCAGGGTACACTTTTCCCCTGCCCGCCCTGCTTCTTGTCAGGCAGGCGGGGATTGGTTTTAGGACACCCGCCTGCCCAAGAGTATACCTGGCGGGCAGGCTTCTCCGATTGGTTTGAGAAACGGTCTTAAAATACAGCCAGGTTAAGATTAAGGCGATAAATAGAGCTAATGCTATTGGGCCAACAGGAATCATAATCTGTAGAATCGATATACCCAGCACTGCTTGTTCGCTTTTTTCAGCTTTGGCCAAAATTAGCCTTCCGGCGCTTTTGTCGAAAGTAAAATCAAGATCTAGCTGAGCGGTAAACTCTTGGAGGTGTTGCGCTATATCCGGAACTGCTGTTTCCTCTTGATCAACTGCGCTTACCAATCCATTCAGCTCCTTAAGGCTAACTACCTCTAATGAGTTGTTGAGCTTTTGTCCTAACGTATCTTCGTCTTGTGTAAATTCTATAGTATCAAATTCACTATTCTTTAATCCCCAGATAGCGGCGCAGAGGAGCATCCATTTGATCCGGTTGACGACAGTGAAATGCCGCATTGCCTTAAATCCATTGGCAAAATTTATATCCAGAATAAAATCGGTAAACAGCCTTGTGGCCAGTTGTTCGCGCTCAAAACCAATATCCACATCTGCGGCTACATCGTGCTTAACTATTTGTTGATATGCCTGCTTGCGTTTCTTGGCCGTAAGTTTGGGCTGGGCCCGGATAACAAGATCTCGCATAGTCCTTCTAATTATTAAAGTGGTTGGCTTATCTAAAGGCACTTCGTAAAGGTCTGTTCCGTCTACTACAACAACTCTAGTTATTGCTTCAAAGGCGACATTGAACTTACTCAGGAGTTCCCATGCTTCGGTTATTTCTTCAGAAGTCTTCGCATCGGTTTCAGTGCTTACAGGTAAATCAAGGCTGTTCTTTGCTTTTCTAATAATTCTTATTGAGCCGTCTCTGCTGAGTCTAGTACCTAGATAGGCAGCAGCAATAAATGGATTAATTTTAATATAAATAATACGCGGCAGATTCCTTTTGAAGAAGATGACTGTCTTTAACGCACTCTGCCAATCTTGATTAGGCAGGCCAACCATTAAGTAAGCCACTATATCGATACCAAGCTCATCACACCATTCGATTAACCGCGACACCTGTTCAAGCTTGATTTTTTTGTCTAAGGAGTCAAGGAGCGCCTGGTCGCCTGTTTCTAAGCCTATCGCAATACCCCATAATCCATTGTCTCTCATCCTGCGCAATAAATTATAATCATCAAATTGGTCGGCCCTGGCTTCTGCTTGCCATTTAAACTTAAAATCTGCATTTTTGGCTTTTTCTGCCTCTATTAACTCTAAAAATCGTTCGACCCTGCCCTTGTTCCTGTCCTTGTTATTGAGAAAGCTTTCTTGAAGCATCCTAAACATTCTAAAACCTTTTTTGTGTAACTTCTTTAACTCGGAAAAGATGCTAACTGCGCTGCGCTCTCTGATTCTTCCTTTGTAGATTGCCTTTTGAGCGCAAAAGGCGCAATTGTATCGACAGCCTGAACCGGCATATATCGGAATTACGCACTTCTTATTTTCCTCAACGCTTTCCCAATTATCAACAAACAAATCTAAGCTATTTGAGGGATAAGGATAATCATTAAGCTTAAGTTGAGGCATCCTATCCGGAGTTAAGCGTATCCAAAATTTTGCGGTTTTGTAAGCAATGCCTGAAATTTTAGATAGTTTCGGCCTGCGCCGGCCTTGAACATTCAACTCAAAAGCTAATTCGGTCAGGGTTTCTACCCCTTCGCCGATACAGGCAATCTGGTATGCTGTCTTGCGTAAATAGCCATTAGGTGCTACTGAAACATGTGCCCCGCCGATCACTCGCTTAGCCTCAGGCATAATCTCAGCCGAAACTCTAGCTACTTCCTTGGCCTCGTCAAGTTCAGTGCTGGTGGCTGATACGCAGACCATAAATGGTTGGATATTTTTCTCACTGAGGAAATTATTTAAATACTCTTCTATAGAAGCCTGCTCTGGCTTTCGGGAAAGATCGGCCAGATGCACATCAAAATCAGGGTAGTCATCCTCACTTTCAAAGACAAACTCGGGACTGTTTAATCTATTAGCGTGAGCAAATTTTTGTAAAAATTGTTTACTTCTTAAGGCGCTGGCCAGCGCGCCGAAGGTATTATAACCGCGTAAAGCATCCAGCCTGTGGTATTCTTCCAAACCACTCGACAGTCTGACAAATAGAACCGCTGGCTGCATATCCTTCCATTCAACCGGCTCAAAGCTGGCAAACTGCCGCATACCTTCGAAATACGCCCAGTCCACAAATATCCATGTTACATAAACCAAAAAGAAAACAACTAAAGCTACTGATAGCGGGTCGGTGAATGCTAGAATAGGTAAAGCGGATACGCCCAGCGCTTGTTCGGTTTCGGAATCCTCTTCCGGCTCAGCAATGACTGGCTCGGCGAAGATAAATTCATCCAGTAGATTACGCACGCCGTACTCCGACTTGAGCAGGGCTACCCTGGCCGCCCGCAGCGTGCGTTGGGCCTTAGCAGCGCTGTCTTCTGCGCTTACCTTTGGCTCCCATTCAGGCTGCCAATCAGGCTCAAGCATAGACTTATCAGTCTGATCTGCCTTGGAGGCGATAAGCATCAGCATGCAAACCTGATTGATCAGGTCTTTCTTTTCTTCGTCAATACTGATATTATATTTATCAATGATCTCGCTCAATTTCTCGTCAGCAAGAGGAAATTCCTGATTGCTAACCTCAACTTCCAACTGCTCCCAGACCTTATTGATTTGGCCAGCCATATTGATACTCTCCATTAGCTCGCTGTCTGTTGGGTCGATTAAGGCGGCGTCTAAAGACCGATAAAGCATAGCCATAATCACACTTGCCTGCGCCAGCTTAGATTTCATATGCTTGACCGATTCAAATTTTTCCTTCACATCTTTATACAATTCTAATTTGTTACCTACATTACTGAATCCACCCGTGGTTTTTACATTCGCCAGTTTAGGATCAGACTTAATCTTTCTTAACAGAGTTAGGGCAATTACCCCGTATCCTGATCCATACATCCCAACTGGTTGGATGCCCGGATCGATGTAAATATCTCTTTCAGGAATTAATCCCTTGAGCGCTACTACGCAATGCTTAATGCTGTCAAGTTGTGCCGCCGTTAACTTTTCCCACTCTAGGTATTTAGATATTAGCCCGGGATGAGGCTGGACAATCACCGAAATATCCCGCAGACTCTGCTCAGTGAGGATTTCTGTAAAAGCAGCCACATTTTGCTCATTGATGGAATTAATCACTACCGGACCACCATAAAGATAATCTTTATCGTTAGGGTCGGCAGTCCTATTCTCTGTTGCCCGAAGCACCTGGGTAACGACTTGCGGATCAACACTGTCAATACTTATCGGCAGGGTGGTACATTCTCTTGCCAATCCGATCACCCAGAGTAAATCTTCGGCCTCATCTCTTCCCTTAATTGCTACATGAAGATCTAATACATCGGCACCGGCAGCAACTTGGGCCTTGACCCACTCTTTAATCGTATCTTCGCTGGCCAAATGAGACTCATTCCTCTCAAATCCTCTCTGGTCATCAAAATTCTTAAACAACTTGGTTTTGAGCCAATTAGACAGCGTGGAAGCCACATCTATTTTAAACATCCTGATGGAAAATGTACGGTAGTGCCTTTTCATAAAGGAGAGGATATCTCTAAAGGGCTGCTTAAAAAGATTCTCCAAGACATAGAGATAGATTGGAACTCCTTTATCAGCTATAAATAATAGTGTTTTGCCCGCCTTTTTCCTCATCCAACCCAACAACACTAAGGTAAACACCACAACCAGCCCCAACATCAACCCCAGCCCAGCGATCATTAGAATGGGCGCAAAAGATATACCCAGCGCGGTCTTGTTGGTTTGTTCCTGTTTTGCCATTGAAAAGTATCCTCTTCTTCTTCTGTTTCCTCTGTCTCTTCCGACAGATCTTCTCCAACAAGGAACCCTCGTAGTTAAATCATCCTTAGTGAATGAGTACTCCCGAGTACCAGAGAAAATTGCTCTTTTCATTGTTCCTCTTTTCGCCTTTTGACTGGCCATGGCTATGGGTAGATCATCAGACCACTTCCAAGCAATGAAATTGTTGTAGAGAGTATGGAAAACCAGGGCGATGGCTAAACTAAGCCAGGGGTTGATTTGGGGAATAAGATAAGTTAATCTAAAGGCAAGGCCCAGGAGCGCAAATGAGACTTTATCAGTTTCGGTATCAATTAAAGAATCTAAATTAACTTTATCGCCTTCCCAAAAATAGAAGGCATCGTGAAGAAGAGCAAAGGAGATGACGCTGATTACAAAGAGTAATTGAAAAATTGCAGGATCCAAGAATCCACATTTTGCCAAAAACCAAGGCATAAAATTAAGTAAAAGTCCAGCAAACACCAGCTCCTCTAAGCCGGCAATCCTGGCCGCGGTCTCCAAGGATATTATATCTTTCTGGTATAACCAGTTCCAGAAATGACCGATCATCGCCGTAGCGGGTGTTGTTTTGGCCTGCTTGGTCCCAGCTATTGCCTCTACATCTTGGATAAAATTATCTATTGACGCTGGGTCGTGTTTGCGCGCGCGGCAGGATAAGCGTTTATACTTTGACAGCAAGTGCTTTAATTGAGCAATCTTGGCCTTAGCCTTCCCTTGATTAGGTTGATCAAACCATGCTTGAGGAATATAATGAATACATTGTAATAAAGTCGCGCATAAAGCGTAAACATCGTCTCTGGGTAAACAAAGCATTCTAGACAAGGAAATAACTCGCTCGTGTTTTAGCCCAAGGGCATCCTTGCAAAAGATATATTTGTTAATCCTCGCTCTTCTATCTGCACTTATGAAGTCATCTTTGTGTGAAAGTTTATTATAGATGGCTGCGGAACTTAAGTCATCGATCCTTGCCGTGGCATCATTATCTACAAACACAACTCTTTCAATCCCATTATATTTTGCCTGCACAATAATTCCAAAAGGATCCAAATCACAAGCTACATATCCTTTATCCGCGTAAATTTCTTTATAAGCTCGCAGGATCTTCAAAACCAACTCAAAAAGGATAGGTTCACCCAGGCTTTTCTTTTCATGAGTTAAAACACGGGCAAAATAATCTTCTAATTTCTGACCATCAATAAATTCAACCACTATCGCATCAGAAAAATCATCAAACCAGCTAAAAGTATGTTCCATGGCCTGTTGAACGCTTTCAGGCTTAACAAAACCTATCAAGCTAGGCAAAGACTGAACGGCATTTTCCGGATTTATATCCAAAAGCACCTTTGCTTCTTCAACTGCACGTACATCAGGCTTATTTGCTCTGACAATGTAACATTTGCCGTTTTCCAAGCGCGCGCCATTATATCTGAACTTAATAATGCGATATGTTATATTTTTCATATACTTAAAATCCCGGGCAAAGTTTTGCAGGCGAGATAGCTTCGCTTTTGCCGGAGTTACTTTATCCGCCGCCATCGCTAAAGGCAGCCTTGGTACAAGTGGCACAACGACATTGTTATACAGGGCGTGTAATGCTAAGGCTAGAAGCAGGCTCGACCATCCCGGCACACCGGGAATAATGTAACCAATGCGGAAGAGGAAGCCTATGAGCGCAAACCAGAACAGATGACGCACATTGGCCTCTTCGTCCTCAACTTTACCTTGCTGCCAGCGATAGATCCGGGTGTGGGATGTGGCATAACAGACGATGCTGAGATAAAACAACACCACGAACATAACACCGGGGTCCAAGGAACCAATTTTCGCAAACAGCCACGGCAGAAAATTAAGTAAGATTCCGGCAAAAAAGCCTTCCTCAAGCGTAAACGATATCCTGGCTGCGGTTTTTCTTGAGATTTTGCCCCTGCCCTCACCGATCCAACGCTCCCAGATCCAGCCAATCATCGCTGTTGGCGGATGCCTCTGCTTGCCCAAGGGCCAATTTTCATAGCAGGCAGTAAATTCTGCACAGTCAAATTGGCCATCTGCATATGTTGAATCTAGTTTTTCTGTCAGCAGACTAATCAGGGTATCCCGCTCATGGGTAAACCGCAACCAATGAATGGCGGTTTCGGCAAAGGCAAAATTAGCAAAATGTACTTTAATCGTACCTTGCTCCTCTATAATTCGGATGTTGTTTTCTATTATTTCAATATCCCAAAGACTATTGTGGACAATGCCGCAGGCGTGTAGCTTGTCTAAGGCCAGGCCGATTGTCCTGACTACCTCTTTAGCCTCATCCGCAGAAATCTCAGCCCAGTCAAAATTTCTTAAAGGCACGCCCTGCAGTCTAAAAATCAGCTTAGCCCCACCCCTATGGAGCTTAATCAATTTTGCCCGTGAGGCTAAGTCATGTTTAAAAGCCCTGTTGTTTATTTTGATCTCTCTGTTTAAGGCCTGTTTAAGGTCTTTGCCTCGCTTGAATTCTCGAGCCCAAAAACTAATTGGCTCATGGCCACGCACCGCTAAGGTATGCTTAACCAATCCTGATTTATCCGGCTCTTCGGCTTGGCAGGACTCTACCTTGCCCAAGTCAAAGGGGCTAAATCCTAAAAAGCGCAGCACACCGCGTGATTGCCGCCTAAATTCCCACTCAAAATATGCCTTTTCCGCAACGGCAATTGGTTTATACTCGGCTGGGTAGGCCGCTCTGAGCAGCGTTAGGGCCCGATGTCTGACCGCGAGATCTCTGTCTCTTTTTATGCAGATATCTTTAAGCGTCTGACATATGGCTAAAAGATTACCCCTTTCTGCTAACTCTACTACACGCTTCATTGCGCCTGGGAATAGGTAATCATCTATATCGCTCAATTTGCCACCTGCGCGCTCGCAGCGCAAGCTTATATCATGTAACCTGTTATCCTCTATCCGGCCTGAAAGCGCTGCATCTTTTACCAATCCCAGGCAATCTCTTCTTTTGATTTTGATGACGTCCTTAAAATCATTTTCGTAGCGCGGCAGCCATTGATCTAGATACAAACAATATAGATGTATAAATTTACGCATTAGCAGCACCGTAACTGGATAAGTGGCAGGGGGAAATAGAATAAGTTTGCTGCCTCCTTCCTGAATAATGCTGCACCTGCTCGCTAATCTGATTCTGGCCAGATAACGGATCAGCATCAGTGAAAAATCACTTAAATTTTGGTTTAAGTTCTGATCTGCTTCTCGAAAGACTTGCTCAACCTTAAGTTGATTAGGAAGTTTAACTTTTATAAACAAGCCTACGCTTTGAGTAGGATGTCCCGCAGTAAGATCTTCCAGCGCTTTAACAGCCGGAATAATCTCATCCTTATACTGATTAATCCGCGGCTGAAGAATCCTGCCATCACCTGTCATTACATCTTCCAATAACTCAAACCTGAGATATATCCGCGCAGCCAGGCTAAGGCCAGAACGGGAGCAAGGCTGTTTAAGTTGTTTAAACACCCGCTCCAGCTCAACCAGGGTTTCTTCGCTCAATCCGGAGAGCCAGGTACTCTGATTAAACATAAAATTTTGACAGAGCATTTCTTGTAACTTCCTCTGCTCATTTTTCTTCAGCTGCCTTAGAGTGATCAGCTTAATCATAAAACTCATGGCCCTGATAATCCAGCCAAAGCCAGCCAATATGCCCAGCATGCCCAGAGCATGGGCAAATCGGCCCAGGAACCTAAACTGCCGGGCCACCTTAGCATAGGTCATAATCCAGTCAGCAATTTTTCTTTCTATGAGCTTTTGCGAAATCAGCAATCCCACAAATGTCTTAGCCGCTGGTCTGCTTAGCCCACCCCGGGTAAGATGCTCAAGCAATCTCATTTTAACGCTCAATTGTGCTTTCTGGGCATTTTGGCCAAGAGAGCGATATTCAGCAACCAAGTCATTAAAATGCTGATCTTCATAATCAATCGCAGGTATGGCTATGGGCAAGGTGTTATCCGGCTTTTGATCAAATGAATAGCAGTAGATTAAGTCATATTTCATTACTATCCAAGCAAAAGGAAGACCCCCAAACATCAACACTCGATCAAAATACACTACGCCAATTAAGGCCATAATCAACAGCCCGGCAAACCACCAAAGCGCATCTGTGGGCCGCAGCCCCGGCTCATTCATTGCTTTTCTTTGCGTACACTGCTTAAGTATCTGCTCAAACGCGGCTTTTCTTTCCTTAGCCTGTTTAGCAATCACAGTAAATCGTTGAATTAATTGCGACAGGTCTGCATCGCTATCTTTTAGACCTAGATTAAAGCTCATTGCCCCCTTTAGCTTGATTGCATCATCTGCTGATCTTTCTTGCAGAGGTTCTAAACAACCTATAATATCCTGACAAATTTGGATCAGTGATTCGCACGTTTTCCTGATAGTACGTTTTGCTCTATAAGAAGAGTGTTTGAGCTTCGTTTCTATTTCTGCGGCTATTTCTAAGCTATTGCTTAAATACTTTTCATGGTCATCAGCCTTATATCCTTGCTGATGTATAAAATCAACTATATTTACCTTGATAGCGCTTTTGACTTGCTCATCTTCTGGATCCCGCATCATTGCTCTAAGGGCATTCTTTAGCCCTGCTAAATCAACCTTACACGCTGAGACAATCATCTTTTTTCTCAAAGCAGAACTCTTGTATAAGGTACTGTGTTTTTGCCCTAACTCTTCTATCCAATCTTTAATAGAGTTATCTATTTTGCGCATAGTTGCCCAGGCGCCAAAGTAAACTAACAAACCTACTGTCAGTAAAATAGCAATTACCCAGGTTGTCAGGCCGGCGCTATCGGGCTGGACATTCGCCAACAGCGCGGCTAAGCCCAACACCCCTGCGGCACAGTGAACTGTTTTTTCCTGATTTTGATCCGACCGGATGAGTGCCTTCTTCTCCATTGATGCCTTTTGCCTATTCAAATACTTGCCGCAGAGAATGGCTATGGCCATTCCGCTGACTGCTGCCCCTAGCCAGCACATCAGCTGCCAGGGAAACGGTAATTTATCTTTCCAGTTCGCATTTCGCTCTCTTGAATGCTGCAAAATCACCCTAACAGCAAATGCTAAAGTCAGAATAACAATGGCCGCAGCCAGCATTTCGCCTCCACTAACGAAAACCGGGCAGGCTGCTACCACCCGGGGCTGCACTGCAAGCCGCTGCACAAAAACACCGCCAAGTTTATCTTTACTCACCGGAGTGGCGGCTAATGTGCCAACCAGCTCACCGCTGACTCCACTTAAGGCCTGGGCCTGATTCATGGCTGCCTGCAAGAGTAGCCTTTGTCTGGGCGTTTTGGCTGATTTCATTTCTAGAGGGAAGCTTCTGGAATAGTGGTAGAGGTTTTCCGGGCCGGCCCAAGGGGCCATATATAATTTCAGTTTAAATTCGATTCCGTATTCAATAGAAAGCTCTTTCAGGACTTCTTTAGTTAAAGCATTAGTGGCGACATGGTCCGGGTGGGAGTCGATCTTGTAGTTGAGAAACACAATAAATTGGCTGCGGCCTTCATTTTGGAATTGGTGAATATAACGTATAAAACATCTACGCACCTTGTCTCTATCAATATTGTTAATTATTCTATTTCCCTGATCATCGGTACAGTCATAAAATCCGAGTTTAAGGAAATGATACTGGTCCAGCCTTAAAACCCGCGCAGAGGCCTGTAGCTCATTTTCCCTCAAGTCTATCTTGGCCGCCTTCTTTTGCGGCCCGCTCAAGCTGGGATCGTTGTTAATATGCGGAATATCCACTCGGTGCCCGGAAGTAAACACTATGTTGGCAATGTAGGCGGCTTTTCGCTTCAGATAATTCAAATATGCCGAGCAAGCAATTTCAATGTCATCAGGATGGGCAGAGCTACATACCACCAGCGCGTTTTTAGGAACATCTTTTACGCTTAAACTGGGCGCATCTTTATCTATTGAAAGCTCACCGGCCTTAATTGTCCTGGTGACAAAGATCTCGGCCATCTCTCCTTTATATTGAGCAACGTCCTTACTTTTGGCAAACTGGGCCGCGGCCGTATCCGTGTATTTTGCCAGCGGGATTAAGCCAATTCTTTTTATCTGGGAAGCATGCGCCCCAATGGCTTTACTCTTGATTTCTTGCCAAATCTTCCGGCCGTAACCCACAAAGAGCATGCCTGGGCGCAATTCGAGAGTGTGATATTCCGCAAGAATAGGCCGCTGCTTGGCTTTTCGTAAAGCCCGGTCTATCTCCAATTGCATCTTATGCGGGAAAATAATTATTTGCGGCTGATATCTTTTGATGTAGCTGGTAATATATTTTTCGGATTTTGCAGTCAGGGTGCGTACTTCATTCTCTACCCGCAAATCATTAATTGGATTGCCGGCGTAGAGCTGGGCCTCAGCCTTAGCGCTTTCGATGACCAGTATCTTCTGCGCCCGCGGCAGAGGATTTCTGCATACAGGTAGCTTATCTAAGCTTGTATCGTTAGAAAACAGTGCCGGCCTCTCCGGAATGGCTAAAGGATAAGAATTTGGTCTGGCGTAACCTTTCAGGCCGAGTATCCTTTGGGCTACCTTTGATTTAGCGGCCGCCTCGCGGTCAAAATAGAACCAGACCCGGGGCAGGATATGTTGCTTTCGCAGGCCCGAGGCCGGACTCTTAATCCAGATCCTTCCATCCAGGGTCTTCTTCAGCCCTTGAGCCTTAAAGGGCTTGGGCACGATGATGTGGATGCTTCGGGAGTTAAACATCGGTGGCAGCGTAAAGGTAAAGGCATGTGTGGGCACATCCTCAATTTTCTCAAATTCTTTATCCCTGACCTGCTGCCAGCGTGAGGTATCAGTAATCCTGACCAGCTTAACTATCTTGGGATCATTGAAGTCGGCACCGGGGTAGTCGTTAAAGGCTACATGCGGATGGATGCCAATGCCTCCTACTACCGTATCGAATCTGCCACCGTGTTTTTGGAATTGAGCAACGATATAGTCAAGATGTGGTTGGATTTCCTGCTTTAATTGGTTGGTTAATCGCTTTATCTGGCCCTTTGCCCTGGTTTTTCTTAATTGAACCGCGGTTTTATATCCTATCTGGCTATCGAAATAATAGATATTTCGTCTAGGAATACCTAGCTGGCTAAATAACCTCTCACTCAAAACCTTGCCGAACAATTGCGGCGCATCCTGCTTTAGGCCTACATACTCATCCATATGGAAGCAGATAATTTTTGTCGCATCGATGTTAAATTGTTTGAATAATGGGATTAGGGCATCCCAGGTAGTGTGCTGCGAAGGCGCTGAGGCCCAGAGCACTATCGCCCTTCCCCTTTCGGCTATGGCTTGCTTGATGTCCCAGGCAATCTTCCAGGCGGCGGCTGCGCCCATAATCTCATTGGTCTCAGCTACACTTATCCGGAACAGGAACAAGGTGTCCTCTAAGGCCTTTTGTTCGTTCTTAATTTGCTTGGCAATATGGGAAACGGCTTCATGGTAGAAAATTTCGACTTCTCTTGAGTAGTCCAGATCAAAGAAGGCGGGATGCAGATAGATTTCTCTTCTGCGAATATTACATTCAGCGTAGGTCTTAATGGTGGGATCAACGATTATAGTGAATCTTTGCAGACGATTCTCAATGCGCGCTCTTACTTGAGGTGGAGCATGCTCGCGGAATCCCTTTTCCTCATCTAAAAGTCGCTTCAATATTCGCCTGCGCCTGGCTATTTGCTTAGCTTTTGGCTTCTGCTCATAACTAGCTGCCCTTTCCGCTGTGCCCAGCTCCCAATTATTTACAGAGTAAGTATAAACCGGCTTGCCCTGGTGAGCATCCCTTTCTTCCTGTGTCGGTCCCTCTGGCCACTTGACATTGTCTGTGGCCTTGCGATTGATCCATACCGAAAAGACTGTACCTAACGTTAACAGGGTAAGCGTAACTAAAACAGAGGTAGCCTGAAAACTATAATAAATGACTAGAGGTGGAATTACATGGGCTAAAATCGCGCTCAAAAAAATCTGTTTCTTTTGTTCTCGATTTAACTGTTTCCATGTGGCGCGCTCCAATGCCCAGGGCCGACGAGCTGACGCATGAGAAGCAAGCTTCTCAGAGACAGGCTTCTTTTCCGGCGCATAAAAACCAAACAGCTTCTGGTGCACCAGCCAAAGCGTAAGGTAGGCAGCCAGATACAAGGCGCAGATGAATGGCACCGCCGGCACCTGCTGCACATTAATCAGATATTTGGAGAATAGGTAGGCCCAGGGCATCAAAAGAAATGCCAATCCCGCTGACCACCAAGGCTTAGGTTCAGCAAACACGCCCTTACGCCCCAAACGATAGATAGCGGCTCCTAATAAAATTAACCCAATAATCGCCAAGGCATAGAAGCTATGGGTAGATAAACCAAGCACAGGCAAAATACCCAGCACATTAGCAGATTGGGCGCCCTTTATACTGGCTTTTTGTTTAAAATGATAGACAGTAAGGCTGATATGGCAACCTTGTTTAATCTTACTTGGACCTACATCTTCAAATTCTCCATATAGACATTTCGGCCAACGCCTGCCTAAGGAATTAATTACCACTTGCATAGCAAGGCTATCAAATTTCGTGAATCCAATTCCCCCGAGGTTTGCTTGGTGAATGTCTTCACTGTCGGATTGTAATTTTTTGTTCAGGCTTTCTCTTCTTATCTGCTCAGGGTTCTTTATGCCCGGACCGGAATCCCAACCCACAAGCTCAATCCCAATCTTACCATCATCTACTTCAACAACCTTCGTTCCAAACGCCCCACCGTTACCGAATTCAAGCATGTTAGTCACTAATTCTACCCCAAGTGAATAAAGGTGTGTCATTATACGTTCGTCAATTTCATGCTCAACGGTAATTTCATCAATAGCATTGTTAGCCCATATGGAGTGAGTGGGTAAATCAAAAAAGCTATCAAGTGAATAAATCGGCACGGTAGCGTAACCGTGATGCTGCAATACTATTATCTTTGGTTGTGCATCCATAAACCACTCGTTCACCGGTTCCGGTCCCAGCTCAACAGCCTGGGCAGCTGTTACAATTTCAATAATCTCATCCTCCGGGTAATCTAACTGTATCAGCAACTGCAAGGTTTCAAATTTCAGGCGGATTTTCTCGTATCCGGGGATGGTTCTTTGGAATTTGACTGCATCCTGGTGGGATTTGCCTTCACCCTGCTCGCCATACTCATGGAAGGCAGCTGCGGAATAGACGGTGGGCAGTTCTTGCGGTTTAAAGATCAAGGCAAATAAATTCTTGGTCTGTTCGGAAATAAATATATCTAATCGCTGCTCTGTTTTCCTGGCCCAACCAAACAATGGCGGTGCCCTTTCGGGATGTTCGGTAAAGTAGTGATATCGTACCGGCTTACCCTCAACAGCCTGAACTGCCTCTTGGGCTTCTGGAATAGCCCTGTATTTCTCTTGCGCGACCCTGGCCTCTATCCCTTCCACTGCCCCTTCCTGGTCCAGGTTGTTGAATAGGGCTTGGACCATATCATGCTTAGGAGTCCTTCTGCTTCTTTCGCGCCTTGGGCCTATACTCACTATCCTGCCGGGTCCTACTACTTTCTCAACACCCAGCTTGTAATTCTTTTTATAAATCCAGGCCTTGGGAACAGCTATTTTTGTTCCCGCTTTATGAAGATGGGCATTAACCAGACGTTTTCCATAGGTCCAAAAATTCCTCACTGGCCGGCCTCCTAAATTAAGAGTGCCATCACTATTAAGTGTTTTGTGCTTCAGCAGAAGCCAGGGATGTTCGCTGAATAGCTTAGCAAGCATGGTTCCCTTGATATCTGTATGCCAGGTATAAATTATTTCATCAGTATCCATAGAGATCAACTGAGGGTAAAGCACCTCCCCATCCTCCTCAATCCCCTGCGCTGGATCCTCCTTATAGAAAGACACCTTAGTTATAAACCCTTCGTCAAAGTCAACGTCAATGATTCTTCGTGGATAGTCAAGAAAGTTAGTTGATGCGCCCTTGTGGAATTTGATCGTGCATGATTTATTAGTTTTATACCCTTTGAGAAGAAGCCGGGAATGCCTTGCGGATGCCTTGACAATGAAATTCTTAGTCATGGTTTGACAGCCTTGATAAAGGACTTGGTTGGTTTCTCTATCTATTAGTTGATAAGGTTTGGCTTGGGGTATTGCCGCCGTTTTAGGCCCAGCGCTTAATCCTTTCGATCCAGCAGTTCCTTGTTTCGATGGTTTCGTTGAATCACGTTCTTCGACTTTCACGGCCTGATCAGTCCAGACAAAGATTTTATCTATTGTTCCGCATTTGTATGTTATTTCCCGCTCAATCCGTTTTCCTTCTTTATCATAAATCCAGACAATTAAAGCAACGCGACCGTCAAGTTCTGCTGCAAACAGCCTCTCTCTAAAACGTCTAAGTCCTCGAATAGGATAATCATCCCCCAGATGCACTTTTCCTTTAGTGCTGATCTTGCGATTCTTAAGGTAAAGACGGGGATGCGCTTTTACAATCCTATTCCAGACATCGGGAACTAAGTAATCATACCAGGCATGAACTATTTTCCCGTTATCTCGATTAACCAGCTGAGAAAAAGAGATTTCATCCTGAATCCCCTGCTCAAGCTCCTGGTGATAAATTTTGGCCTTAATCACAAATCCCTGTTCAACATAGACATCAACTATTCTCTTCTCATATTTACGGCCAAATTGCCCCTGGTATTGCTCACCTACAAACAACCTCCCTTTTGCATGCAATCTAGTCCGGACCCAGACTTTGTCAAGCTGGTTAAACTCTTCTTCAGGTAAAACTCTAGTTTTATGAGAATAGGATTTTATTAATTGCTCTTTCCTCCAAATTTCACTGAACGCCTTGCGCTTATTAGTTTCAACGCCCAATTCAGGGAAAATCTTCCTTAACCTCAGGGAGGCTTGGGGATATTCAATTCTGGTAGCGATATTAGCCTCATCGCGAGAACCGGTGCGTGCCTCAATATCCTCATGAAAGGCAACCGCCTCAGCGGCCTCTTGTAAATCAACTTGGCCTTCTAACTTGAACAAAGAAATTTGTGCGGTCTTTTCCAGCACTACACCAACCGGTGCCAACGCCAGCATTGATACCAGTTGGCTAGCCGGCCTTGGCAAAACTTGAGGCAAAAGCCACAACAGAGCTACGCCCAGTATCACCCCGACCACAGCAAAGGCTATTCTCTTATCCTTTGCTTCAGACCAGTAAAGCCCAATGGCCAGCGCCGCCACTAACACCAGGGCTAAAACAGTAACGCTGGGGGTAACCAAAAACATTAGCGGAAGCGGAAAGACGGCCATTATTTTCCCAGCATGTTGGTTTTGGATTCGGAGATAATGAGTTCTTTGTTGTTGGATGAAACGCCGGCCAAAGTCGTCTCTTTCTCCAAGAAATCTTTCATATCTTTTGAGATTCACTTTTCTGCTGGTGGCCAATTGGTCTATCAATACTGGAAAGGCGCCTTGTGGTAGCTCATCCGCTACTATCGCTTTAACTGCTCCTTGGAAACGGAATTCTTTAGGACCAGCGTGTGTAAGTACAAAGTTTTGTCCTCGTTCTGCAGCAGCTTGATAAGCCGAAGGTGAATCATTTTTGCCGTTGACTAAGAAGGTTTGAATAGTAGCAATACCCCGTTCTGCTGAGCCAACGTCAAAAGCGATCATTAAGGAAATAAACCGTGATAAAAAATCTCCGTTATTCCTGGACATCAATCTATCATAATCACCGTTTTTCCCAATCAGTATAGCCGGCAACCTGCCCTTCTTTTTATCAGCTTCTCCTTCTAATTGGCCTTCCAGGCGCCTGGCTAAGGCGTAAACAGCCTCTTCTGCCAAATGTAATGGTAAGTTTGTAATGATTGCCAGATTAAGGTCTGATTCTCTTATTCGGGCATAGCCATCCAGTCGAAAAGTCCCTAGAAAAACCATGGCTGAGTGATGTGTGGAGCCGTCTTGGAAAGTAGATAACAAACCAAAATCGTGCAAATGCTCAGCCAGTCTAAGCTTTCTCCACTCTGGGACCAATTCATCTGTAAACACACTTTCCTCTTCGAAAGGCTGATTAGAGACAAGACCTCTTTCTTCGTCCCCATAATGGCTGGGTTCGTAATCCCACGGGGTGGCCCTAGACTTCTTGCAGTGCGCTTCTTCAGGAAGATAATCCCAATTATTGTCCCCATGGAAATATGCGCGCTTCATCCCCCCTAATTTTTTCCTCAACATTGTTCTGAAGAACTCGGTTGGGCTGCCCTGCCCATCCCATTCTTCCCACCGGATAGAAAGGATAATATTTCCGGCCTCAAACAAACCATCAATAAGAGTACCTCTATCATAGGTCTTATCTCTTTTCTTTTCTTTATCAGCCAAGTGTAAATTTAAATCTTCGCGGATTACAATTAACACCAGTGGAACTAAACTCGTGAGCAATGCCTTTTTGGCGCCGCCCTCTCCTTCGTGAGCCTTCCACCAGAAACTACGAATTTCAGCATCGCGGGGCATCGGTTCAGAAGAGAGGGCGTTCAGATAAGTGATGAATGGATCAGGCGCCCTTCTTCTGCTGCCTCTTCGGCCAGTGCTTCTCTGAAAATCAATAAAATTTTGATAACTTTTTACATTAATCTGCTCTTGATCGACTAGCAGACTAAGCAAACTGTATACTTTACTTTCCTTTGACAGAGAAACAACAATCGGCCTTCTATCTTTATCCACAAATATGCGGTGCAGAAATTGTTCTTTACCTCCACTTTCATCTTCGATTACGCCAAAAAGCTCTATGGCCTGATCAGTCTCCTTGACTTTAAGAATTGTAAACTCGCCCTTACCTGAATATTTCAAAAAGGCTTTGTACGAGGCGAGGGGCCCATATGCTATCCCTCTAAGCCTAAAGAAGTTTTGACTAGAAGCCAGTGTTCTTTCTTCATAAATATCACTGATAGTAGCGAAATTGCCTTCCTTGTCCAGATTAATTCTTTTTATCATTTCCCCGGCATCAAAGGCCATTGTTTCCACTACGCGGGTTCTAATCTCTATCCTCGGGTGCGGTTCACTCCTACCCCTGTAGGCAATGGCCCGGACCTGCTCTGGCTTAAGGCTTCTTTCGTCCAAGAATGAATCTATGCAAATTGGTTCTCCTCGATAGTAAAAAACAGAATGTGCCACACCGTAAGATTGTCTGGTAGTAACTATGAGTTCCTCGGGGTTGCCGTGTTGGGCCAATGCCTCTCTTAGAGAAATAGCTTTTAGCTTTGAATTTTCGGCAAACTGTATGCCTTCCGGCCAACCCTGATCATTTAGACGCAAGCTACCCAAATAGAATTGTTCATCCCCTGTAGTGCTATTTACAATTAAAGCTACTACTCTAATTTCTTGATCTCCGACTTTAAGTTTAATTAGTTTCAATCCATGATGGCCTGCCTTCTGCAACTGTCTGAAATATTTACCTGCCTGTTTATATTTAAAACCATTAACTCTGACATCAGACGCATCGGCGTCAATATTCTTTTCAACTGTTTCCTTCTTAATCCCTAAGGCCTCTAACAAAACTTGTACTGTGTATCTATGCACACCGAGCAATTTAGCTATTTCTACCTGCTTCCTATGATCTTCCAAGAATAATTTTCTCAACACACTGCGCTTATACTGGGTCCTATCACCTATTGTATCCTGTAGCCATTTTTTCATTGTAAGTTTGTCTACCTTAAAATGTCTCGATGTTCTAAGATTCGAAAAGCCATTGGCACAATATACGCGCTTCAATTCATCAGTTGCAGGCACAACCACAGTCCCCAGGCCGGCTAACATAAGCGGGGCCGCGGCGGTAGCTTCCGGCCAGAAATACTGCCCCAGCCCCAGCAATACCCCCGCAACAACAAAGGCCATTTTTGGGCCTCTGGCCTGCTGTCTGTAAAGCCCAATGACCAGCGCCCCCACTAACAGCAGCACCAGCGCCAAAACAGCAACGTTTAGGCTCCCCAGCAATAGCGGAAGCGGGAAGATGGCAGCGGTTTGGACCGGCATCAGTTCGCTTGTATCGATGTTCAGCGTTGCGGCGAAGTTTGCGCCGAATTCATAGTGGCCGATTTTTTTTCGATAGAAGAGGCTCAAAAGCTCTCGGTGCTCAGCATTTTCCTGCACAAACAGCAGCTTTTCCCTTAATTCTGCTCTGTATATTTCGGCTAATCTATACAACCTGTGCAGAGCTGTCTCAGACCGAGTATAGGGTTCAGCTATTGACTTCAAGCGCACAGGGACAGAGACTACACTATCTATCATGCTTATCAATTCGCCATTGAAGGTTTGCGCCTTGATCAATTCATCGATTTCGGCCTCTGTATAATAAACCCCGCTGTCATTGAGAACTAAACCATAGAAAGCTAAGAGCTGTTCAATTCTTTGTTTTTCTACTAAAGCCTCCTCGCAAATCCGAGAGAGCCTAATTGAGGCCGGATGCGATAACTGAATTATTTTTGCTGCGACTTCATTTTCATAAGCAACCCGGGCAGCCATTAATTCCGCGAAGTGTCTCTTCTGGGCTAAATCTTTAAACTCTTTAATCAAAGTTCGTTCGAGCTGCGAGAGTGAAACAGCAGCCACTGGTTCAAGTGGAGATTCATCTGCAATCTGATCAGCCGCGCTCTTTTGTTCCTCAGCTATCTTCTCCAAGATATAGCCGCGAACTAACTCTGGCCGTATTAACTTGAAATAGATTAAGATGAATATAGATATATCTTCTATTTCAATGTGCGCGGGCAGTTCAAACAGACCCTCGACAATCGAGTTCTCAAAATACTGATAAATTGTCCAAGTCGCCTTTACACCTAAAGGCCTGGAAGCAAACAGTTCTTTAGTGACCTGCCTAAGCGCCTCAGGATCTGTAACTTCCTCCCCCTCGCCAAGCAACTCATTATCTTTGAGCAGTGTCATTACCCGACGTCTCCACTTAGCTGCCTCTTGCTTCGATAAGCGATTCTTTTCAAGACGCTTCTTCCATAAGTCAGCAGGTATAATGCCGACCGCTCTCATCTTTGCGGCAAACAGCCGGTTAAATTCTAATAGCACTTGGCGTACCGTTTCGTGGCTGGTATTGCAAATTGCGCCGGCTTCACCTAATGTTAGATTAGAATTTGACTTATGGCGCTGATTTTCTATTGGCGTTAAAATCATCAAGTAGAAGATAAGTGAGAATCTAGCCATATCTTTGGCTGGCCACCTACGGCGTAATTCGCTAAACACCTCTTTGCGTATTACGCTCATTGTTTCTCTATGTTCTGCCAGCCTGTTGTTTGTTCGATAATCAACGATTCTATGCTTCAACGCACCATCTTCTTCTTCGTTGTTTTCTACGCTGTCCAAGCTTGCCAGCACACCCATCAGCCGCAGTGCCGCTTGCATTTCCTCTACTTTTTTGGGCTTCATATCAAGGGCTTGGGCAATTTTCTGAGGATCTGATTTTACAGGATCTAAACCTATGTTTAGATCATTGCATCTTTTTTCTAAAAGTCTAATCTTTCTCTTCGCTTCTTTTTCGATGCGTATAATCCAAGGCTGAACGCCAACGAATTCCATGATCGCCTGGGTAAGCCACCCTTTAGCATACGTTGAGAATTTGTTTCTTGTTGTTGGGTCAAAATGCCTCACGGCATTTATCAGGCCTATATTACATCGCTGCAGAAGGTCTATAAACAAGCCTTTTTTCTGCATCGCCAGCGTATAAGGCCAGACATTTCGAAAAGGCAGTCGTACATTAGATAAAACAAATGATTGTTCTGCTTCAACATTGCTTGATTTGGCCCGAATACCCAATTGAACCAGTACGCCAAGCTTAATCTCACCTAATTGGGTCAAAAGTTGCGCTGCGCCTATCACGTGCTTTTTATAGTAAGCACCATCGTCTAAGAACTGGTCTGCTTCTAAATCTTTAGACTGATCTTCTGGCTCTAATTCTTGCGGCTTTTCTTCTGTGCTTAAATCCCGCTGACCAGCATCTTCGAGTACAATTAATTCTTCCTGAAGCTGATCAAATATAGCCCTGTCTTCTTCCAATTCTCCGTTTGAAGTATTGCGGAATGTGCATTTTCTTGGAATTGAGGCAAAAAAGTCCTTGGCCTGCTCCTGCACAACTGCCTGGTGCTTGCCCTGATAATGGATTACCTCGGCTAATCTCCAGGCCCAGGATAAGGGTAGATCCTTGTGCGCCTGATCAACCGCCTCGAGCACGTAAAAGACAGCCGCGTTGATCCTGGCTTGCCTGATTGAAGTATCTTTAAAGTCAGTCTGAACGATTAAAGCTCCGATCAGCTCTCGCATACAGCCATTTGATTGGAAGATTAAATCTTGGAAGTATCCCAGATGCCGCACAGGAGTATCCCATTTGAATAACGATGCTCCTAGCTCATTTAACTTATTAGTTAATTCACCGTTTTTAACTGCTAACTTCCCGGATGCCTCCACTGAAACTGTTATTGGTTCAGGCTCGGCTGTCGACTTCGGTCTGGTCCTATTTCTTTTTAAATTCAAAACCACACCCGGCACTAAGGCCAATTGGACCAGGCCGACAAAGCCTTCAACCGGCTCAAGAAAGATAAGACTCAAGACAAAAAGAGCAATAGCTAAAGCTGGTCGACCTCTTTGCCAAAGCCACCAGGCCAGCGCCGCCACCACGACCAGCGCCACAAAAACCATTGACTGCCCACCCGGCGACAATAATAGCGGAAATAGAGATACGCCTAAGACGCTTTGGATCTCGCTTTTATCTACTCCTAAGGCCCGGGCATAGGCGCCGGAAAAAGCATCTTTTGTTTGCGGATAAAACTCTTTCGCTCTTCCGGTCATGATGTAACTTACTTGGTCCTTTGTTGTTGCGGATTTATCGGCTAGTATTTTACCATTCCAGCCTAAGCCGCGGTTAAGAGCAGCTATCTTTTCTTGAGTAGTTTCTTCTTTACGGGCTTGATCAATAATTTCTTGCGTTTTTTCAGCTGTAATCTCCTTAGGTACAATCTGCTCTTTTCTTCTTTGTCTGCCCACTAATGTCCTGCCACTTAATCTGTGATAAATCACATCGAAGCATCCTCTTCCTCCTCTGTGCCCGATAGACACCTTTACTGCATTGCCAATGATTCGTTGTTCTCCATAGATAGCCAATCCTCTGACTTTTTTCAGGCAAAATTGCTTCAACTCCGGCAAGAAATTTCTCTGGTTTAACTTGGTTAAAATCGGTTTTTGCCTATGTCTCGTTACTTCTATAGCGGACCTGCCACTAAATCCTAGCGTTTGTCCAATTTCGGTCAGCGTCTTTCCTTTAAGCCGCAGCATAAAAAATAATTTATCTTCAGGATGATCTAAATCTAATTTATCCAGCCACCCAGAGACAAATTCTTCAACAGTGGGACCAGAATGATTAAAGTTTAATAACCAAGCCACCATAATCAGCGTACTCATATCCAATTCCTGGGCCTGGCCAAAGATTATCTTAAATAACTTAGTAAACCTGGCCCAGGGCCTTTTCTCCTCAACCGGATGCCGTGCTCGATGAATCTGTAGCCTTTTGTAATCTATGGCGTTTAAGAATTCTGTTTCTGAGTTCTGCGCTGATTTTGCCGGTTGAATTCTGCCTCGGTTCGGCTTAGTTTCTTGTATACTAGCTTTGACCATGGCTCTATAAAGTCCGGTGTGAGCGTAAGCGCTAAAGCGGTTTCCTTTTTGCCATTGGAAGGCCTTAACCAGGGGATGTAGCGCTAGAAAACCCGCGCCAATCAGCTCAGCGTGATCTACCTCTGGCGGTAAATTAAGATCGGCGGCTACCTTTTTATACATATCAAGAACCAACCCCTTATTTAACTTCATTAACGCCTGCCTGGCCTTCTGATTTCCTCTATCCTTCAGTTTCGCTAGTGCTAGCTCTTGCTCCGGAGATAACAGCCGGCGTTTGCGGAAATATTTATCCACATCGACAATCGCATCGACTTCTGATTGATCCGTAGACTTATCTTTTTTCTGTGGCACAGCCTTAATCATCCCTAGCCCGGCGCACAAGATGAATGAAAGCATGCTAGAAATCGGGAAATTGATAAATAATAGCGGGAATATAGATACGCTTAAGGCCTGATTTAAGGCTACGGGGGGAGTATTTTTCGAAATAGTTCTTTTCCGCCAAGCGGATTTTCGCTCTACAGATGTTAGGTCCCGCATATCGTAAATAACGGAAAAACGTTTTGTTGCCTTTCTCATAATAAATTCAACTTTTTTCTGGTCGGGAACAGCGCCAAAGTCTTCGATTATTATGCCTTGAGCCTTTTGGGCGCACAATTGCGCTAATTCAGCCAAGAAACCGGCTTGATTCAACCGCGCCAAAACTTCCTGTTGCCTCTGCAAGACTCTATTCCTACTTATGCCCAGCTCTCGGCGAATGTCTTTTAAGCTTTCCTGTTGTAAGCGCCTCTTAAGTATATCCTTGTCTCTTTGAGAATTATTCAGCCCTAAATTATCCAGCTTGCGGAAGACAGCCGCTTCTACGGAAGCGTCAAATCGAAACAGTTCGGTAATCTTAATCAGTGTTGCCAGGTCTAATTCCTTTACCCGCGCAAAAATCCAATGCAATACATCAGACAAGGCTATGGGCAATATCTCGGGCGCAAACCGGTTTTTAGTATCGGGAAGTCCGTATCTTTGGACATAGCCTTTCATTTGCTTTGTTTGTATTCTTTTGCGATTGTTGTTTGCGCCAATTGTATGCTTAAGACGCTTTGTGATAATAGGTCCAGCGTAAGTGAGTAGATTTTTGACTGGACCATTTGCCCTAAAATAATCAACCGCATCTAATAAGGCTAGCTCTGCATCGCTTCTAAGCTCATCTCTGTCCATCCATGATGGCGCTGGGCATTTTTTTATTCTCAGATAATGGGCAAATCTGATATTTGAAGATACTAATGCATTCCGGGCGGCTAAGCTTCCGGATTCTTTCAACTGAACAAGTTTTCTCTTCTCATCTTGAGTCAGGATATGTCCCTGCTTAAAGCAGTTTGGCGCCACTCTCCTGACTAACCGCCGATCTTCCTCAGCGGGCTTAGTTGTTGGCGCGGCCTTAATCATCCCTAATCCGGTGGCCAAAGCAAGCAATAGAATTGCGGAACCAGAAATATCGGCAAATAATAACGGCAGCATTATTGAACAGTTAAGCGCTTTTGATTGCGTTTTTGTTTGGCGGCGGGCTTGCAGATCACCGGCCTCAATATTAGTCAGACTGGCTATCCGACTGCCTATCTCCGTATCTAAGAAACGCCTAATCAGGGGGCTGTGGCCATTGTTGCCCAGGGCTAATAAGGCCACTCTAAGCTCAGGCCTGCCTATCTCTAGCAATCTATTCATCCGGTGCGAGGCTACTTCAAACGTGCTATAACCGTCCTCATTGCGCGGTATGGACTTTCGTGGTGAGCCGGAGTTCAGCTGCCCGATCATCCTAATCAGCTCGCCGTTTAAGGCCTGTTCTCTCAATAAGCTGTCAATTTCTTCGACTGTATAATATGCCTTGCGGCCATTGAGTTCTAAGCTGTAGCGCCTCAATAGCTCATCTATCTTCTCTCGCTCTGACGCGCCATTGCGCGAGATTTCCTCCAACTCAAGGCGCAAGGGGCCAGCCAAGGCAACTTTTTCTTCTGCGAGCGCCTGATCATACAACGCGGCTAAACAGACCAATTCCGCGAAATGTCTCTTCTGGGCTAGCTCCCGGGCTACGGCTATTACTTCATCACCAAGCTGCAATAAGAATCTTCTTTTGACCTCCTCAATTCCTCCTGAGTAATATCTGGCTATCGCCTCTCTTCGGTGCGATGAGAGCTGTGGCCACATATCAACGTATCCGTATCTATACCAGAGCGGATAAAGCCTGGAGTATAAAGTCGGCCAAAAGGCCAGCGAAGTCATCCTGGGCCTGCTCTCCGGTGAAGAGTCCTGATGCTGTTTTGAAGGCTTAGCGTTCGGCTTAGATGCTTTCACAGACACTGCTTCTAATTTATCCATTGAAAACAGCCTCACCAACACACCCTGATCCACTTTTAATACAGCGGCAAAAGCGGGGGCCAATCTGGCTATTGTCACTGGTTGAAATTGCTCTGTTGCTCTGTCCTCTGATAAAAAGTAGGCTACCGTAGAAGAGCTACCTTTTCCTAGTCTATAATATCCGGCCATTTGGGCCAGCACTTTAGGTGTCCAATGAAGTGCCCGCATCAGGCTGTTTAGTCTTTGTATAGGGGTATTCAATAGGCTGGCTTGCTCGATAATCTTCCGGGCCTGTTCAGCGGAACATTCGCTTACACCTTGCACCTCCTCAAGAAATTTGGGCCAGGTTTCCTCGCGATCAACAAGGCCAAGATAGTAAAAGGCATATTGAGTCAGAGTAACATTTTCCGGAACAGCGGGTATAAAGCCTTGATTAATCGCACTTCCAAAGATGCTAGTAAAAGTGCCGAAAGCGGGTTGCGTCTTCTGCGCGGCCATATAGCTAAAGGTTAACGACTTAAGCAGGGGAACGCTGGCAATTATGTCTGTGTCGTGCTTAGCGCGCAGAAAATCTTGCAGGCGCTCTGTCCAGGCTTGCTGATGCTTATCAGATAAAGGCGATTTAGCCTCTCTGGCTTTCTGGGCTTCTCTCTTCTCAGTTTCATAATCCTTTCTCAAGTTATCGGGAACAAGATCGTCCCTTTCCATGGCTGTCTCGGCCAAAACATCCATTATCTCTTTTTCTACCAGCCCAACCATTGTATGAGAAATTCCACCGCACTCCTCACCAACCTTACGCCTGGACTTTATTTTTCTGCCCGGCTTTCCTTGCAGCTGCGACCGAACTCTTAACTTCATGATTCTCATGTTCCTCGCGAATAAATTCTCCTGCCAAAGTTCACGCAACCTCAGCTGGGCCTGTGTCAACAACCTGTCAATCAAATCATTAACCTCAACTTGCATCTCTCTTTCTCTAACTGCGGCAATAAGATCTTTCCATGGATGGGGCTCTCCTCTGCTTTTTCTTCTTCTGACAGGTGCGTCCAAAGAATGGATTATCTTCATTGCCGCCCTCAGCTTATCCACCTTTTCAACACTCCAGTTTCCTCCCAAAGTTGCGCAGATTGTGGCTGAATCTACTTTGTGATCAGTAGGGTCAAGGTTAATGCTTTCTCCTGCTTGAGCTTGGCGCTGTTGTGCCTGTTCGCATTCTTCTTTAAAACGGCCGATCTCTCTCTGCATCCATGTCGTAACCCTTATTGCGCGGCATTGTGTTCTTAGTTCATTATTTATACCTTGATAGGCCGCATAGCCCATAAATGTACATAATCTAAAGCCTCTTGTCGGATCCCATCTTAAAATAAACCGGGTCACTCTTAGGCCGCCGGCCGCAACTAAGTCTATCAGCTCTAATGTTGAAAAACCAAGCCACTTGCGTAGTGAGAGAGCGTTTAAGAACACATAGCGCAACACTGAAACTATCAACCTGTCTTTAGCCTGTTTTCTGTTGTCAGCTCTATCGCTTACTCTGGCTAAAACGCCGTATTTAACCTCACCTAAGGCGGAAAGTTGCGGATAGGCCATGATCACTCGTTCTTTATAAAACGCCTCAGCGAATAATATTGCCTTTGATAATTTTTGCTGTTTAGATTTCTTATTGGTAAGCTTACTGGGTATAGACCTAAAAAAGCGGTTGGCCGCTGGATAGATTAATTTCCGATGCTCTGGGCGGCAGTGAATGGCCTGGGCCAGTTCCCGGGCTAAGGCCAAGCGTTGGTCCTGATTAAGGTCCTTAAGCCAATAATCAGCCGGCAATCTGGCCAGTGTACGCAGAATGGCAGTATTCCTCCTGGCCTGCTCGGCACTCTCACTGCCAAAGTCCAGCTGATTAAGCAGCAAGGTAATTAGGGCCGGCATATCGCCATTTAAGCCGTGCATTAACACTTCAAAATATTCCAGCCTGTTTTTAATTTCTGTTTGATCTTTTTGATCCAGCGCCTGACCCAGAACCAGCAGATTAGCCTCAACTCTGCTTTTGTTAAAAGGCATTTTTGTGCTTACAATGCCCACTATCATCACAGATGCGGCTAAAACAGCCAAGCTTGAGCTCCCCAGCAATAGCAGCGGAAGTGGAAATATGGCCGCAAGCCTATCTTTTGGAGTAGATTTAGGCACTATATCGGAGTCAGTCAGGCCTTTACCCTTGGCTGATATGGGCCCGGCATTAACTGCAGACACCTTGCGGAAGCCTTTATACAGCAGTGCGACATGCGGGGCCGCTGATAATATCATAATCGCACTTATTATTAGCGCATTATTGGGCAAGAGGTAGTTACTAACATACAAAAAGAAGATAAGATAAACATAATAAGGCACATATAGCGGCCAGAATTTCTTTCCGGCAAAATGTTTCATAATTCCAAAGATAATAATAATCGGAAAGACAGATAAAGGACAGGTAGTTAATTGGTCGGGTACGCCTAATATTACATTAGGCACCAGGTCCGTCCAGAAGGCGTAAGTCAGCGGCCATAACCAGCTAAAATATAATACAGTCAAAACGGCTATGGCTATAATTCGGTTCCAATTGAAATCGCCGAATGCCGGTTTATAGTTTCCTGTTTTCCTTAAGTGCAGACGTTGCGCCAAATACTCACCAAATGGTAAAAACACTGTAAAGCTGGCTAGCGCTCTCCAATTCAACGAAAATAGAATCGGCTCTAATAGACAACCTAATGGCAGTGCTCTGTAACCTAGCATCTGCCAGAAAGAGAGATCGGGCACAATCAGCTGAATTGTCGCAAAAAGCGCAAGGGTAATGACGGCTACTACGGCAATCAGCCTTAGGCTCACCGGCCGCAGGGTCCGTTTAAACTCTCTGGCCTGGGCGGCCAGGGCGCCTAATTCTCTTTTGTGATCTTCGTAATGGGCTTTTTCATGGATTTCCAGGGATTTACGGACGGACTCTAAGAATGTTTCTTTGGGGATTGGCCATTCTCCTTCTGAGCAGGAGACGGGATGCCAGAAAGCCTTGAACCAGGCCGGTGGCCCGTGAATATTTTGCGAGCTCAAGAAATCTACCTGCTTGTGCCAACATTCGCGGGCATTCCTCCAGAACCCTAAAATCACATCCTCGTTTAGTCTAAATACTCCAAACCAGATTAGCCCCAATAGCTGCGTAATCACCCGCGCATTTTTAGAAGGCAAGAGGGTAAGGGCAGACGCCACGGGCCGGCAGAACCTACCCATAGTAGTTGCTCCCTCTTGCCTCAAAATTTTCTTTATAATCATTACTCCAATCAGAACAGCTATCATCAGCGCAAGCACCCACCCATCAGCCCCAGCCAAAAGGCCCACGGGCAGGATGAAGGCACTGGCACCCAATCCTTGACTTTTTGTTATACCTATGGTAGGATTATTCGCAAGAGGTGATAAAAAATGAATAAGACTATTTCTGCCGTCTATGAACGTGGCGTTATTCGGCCATTTAAACGACTTCCTTTCGCCGAGCATCAAAGAATTAAGCTGCAGATTGAAATCCCCAAAAGTGCTGCTGAAGCTACCCGAGCCATTATCCATGTACAACGCCGAATTGGCAGGCTGATCGCCGAATCCTCCCATTTCAGTCCCTTGGAGAGCTAAATGCTGCTGTCCAAATTGCCTTCCGGCAAACGAATCTTCATCGACTCCAACATCTTCATTTATCATTTCCTCGGTCTGAACGACTCCTGTACACAGCTTCTGGCCCGCATTGAACGCAGAGAAACTAAAGGCTTTACTTCTATGGTTGTCGTTGCTGAAGTCTGGCATCGCCTTATGGTTGCCGAATGTATTGAGGCATACAAGCTGTCTCCCCGTAACGCCATCAGCTATATGAAGAAAAAGCCGGAGTGTGTCAAAAGTCTCTCTCGTTCGCATGAAGCTATTTTTTCTATTCCCAAGCTGAACATTGCTATCTGGAGCATGAGCAAGAAGGTCTTTTCTCTTGCCCAAACCACCAGTCAAGAATATGGGCTCTTGGCTAACGATTCTTTGAATCTGGCTCTGATGCGTCACCATCGCATCAATAATATCGCCACCAACGACTCTGATTTCCAACGGATTAATAGGATTAAAGTTTGGACCCCAACTTTTTAAGACTCTGCCCAGTCCTACATCTGCTCCCTCTTGCCTCAAAATTTTCTTTATAATCATTGCTCCAATCAGAACAGCTATCATCAGCGCAAGCATCCACCCGCCACCCCAAGCTAACAGGCCTATGGGCAGGATGACGGCCTGATTCTCTTTTATTATTCGAGCTGGAAATAGCTCATAAATTTCAGCGGGCCAGTTTTTGTGATACTTGACCAGGCTGACTAAGCTTACCCAATTGGATTTGTTGTGCTTTACCTCATTTACCATCTCACTCAAGACAGATTTACCCCATAAGAGGAACTTACGCCTGACGGATCCACTCCTGGATACAGCCTCGACAAATACCTGCACAGCAGGACCTCTATCCAGGCCTTCCAGAGAAATTTGCCAAATTAGATTCTCACCCAATTCTTCTGTGTCCTGCCAATCACTTCTGGCAATGGCCTGGAAACGTTTCCCGGCATATGTTCCCGGAACAATCATAACTCTTGCGTCTCCGGATTTAAACGTGCGCATCTTCTTAGCTTTATCTAGTTTCATTTTGCCTACAGCGATTTCTAGCTGCTCATCTGTCAAGCGTAGCTTAATGCCGGCCTGCTCCAGAAGACCGCCCTGTCTTGGGGCAAGTCGGTACGGCTCTTGCGAATCTTCTGCTTGACTTTCTTGTATTGTGCTTTCCGATTCTGTCGCTTCTGCGGCCTGGCGATCTTCAGGAACCATCCTTAACTCAAGCTTTATTCTCTCTACCTCTAAATTAAATACCTCTGCGCCTACCTTACCTCGCCTCCTCAACCACTTCAGTGCCCAAAGTTCTCTTATTAACCCACGCCTTTGTTGCTCATTCTTGCTGAATCCATCTGTAATATCTTCGGGAATATTGGCTTCATGGGCAACATCCAGACAAAACGGGACATACTGCCTTTGCTCATCGTTTAATTTTAAGAAGGTCTTGGCCGTGATTATCGGTATCTTTCCACAGCGGGCGCTGCGTGTGAATAAATAATCGTTAATTACAAATGAACCTCCCTTATCTATCCTGAAAGTATATGTTACCGCTCCTTGCCTTCCTTCCGGACTTATCTTTATTTCTGCAGTGGGCAGTTCGTATACTATATATAGCGCCTGTGGCATCACCATCTCTCCATACACATACTCTTGAGCATCAGGGTGTTTATCTAATGCCGCACTATCCTTTTTAAGAATAGCTAAAGCGTTCCACATTCTCGCCAATGCCTGCCTTTCTTGAGGACCTAGAGTCCGATTGACCTCTTCTCCGGCTCTGTAGTGCACAACGCCATAACGTTTATGCTCAACATCAATATTGTACAGCTTTAGATATCGGCCCTTACGCATAGCGTACACTAGGCAATTAATATCCTGCTCACTCAAGTTCCCACTGCTGGCATAATCCTCAGGTTGTTTGCCTTTTGCCTGTTTTGTCATCACCATACCCAAAGCCGCGCAGACCGCCACAGCGACCAGCAGCCACCAATTCATCCCGCCTAACCCAGCTATGGGCAGAATGATGGCCGAAGCGGTTTCTGTTCTTACAGCTTTAGTTGTAGCAACTGTTCTGGCCTCCTCCGGGGCCTGCTGAGGCTTAAGCTGTGCCCTGGCTTGTTCGGCAGCTTGATACGCCTGTTCAATTCTTGTCTCCCATTCAGCAGGCAACCTGTCCTTGCCTACTACTCTATACCAAAGGCTGCCGTATTGGTCAAATTCAGCGTAAGTTTTCTCTAGTTCCTGGGAAGCTTCTTGTTGCGCTAACACTGCTACCAGGTCCTGGACAAATTCATCCGGGGCCCGATTATTACCAACGTAGCCTGGCCTGTTAGTAATTTGCCGGCTCCAAACACTACTAAAGGTGTCTATCTCGGCAATAAATGTATATTTTGCCCAGACGCCATTTATACGCATTAGCCGATGATCTTTTCCAGCCTTTTCGCAAGCAACAAAATCAGCTGAGTCTATTCTAATATTTTGCACTACTTTTGCTTGAGATTGCCTTCCTTTTTTAACAACTGAAGTAACTGCTTGTTTTGCCGCTTCTTGCGCCATTGCTGTTTTGACCGCCTTGATGCCCGCTTCAATTCTTAGCTTCTCAGCGGAATAAACCTCTTCCTCTATCTTGTCATACTCGTACATTTTGTCTAAAATCAGCGATTCTCTCTGCAGGCCGGCCAGCTGTTGTTCATTTCTGCTTAAGCCTTGGGCAATATCTAAAACCACATTGGTCTCATGCGCCAATACGGTATAAAGCGTCACCAAGTCATTAAATCCTTGTAAGCTAATTATCGTTACATTCTCTATCCGCGCCCCGCGAGTGCGTTTTTTGTTTACCCGCAATCTGCCGTCGGCCATATCGATACCTAAAGCACAAGTAATCTGTTTATGCTGGCTCTTAGTTTTGACAATGATCTGGGTAGGCAAACTTAAGACTATGCACAACTGATCAGGTACACGAATTTCACGTTCCGAATATTTGAAAATTCGCGCCCGCGCGTTCCAGAACCGCGCCGCTAAATGAGTTTTCAGCTTCTGATTCAGCTTTTCAGTTGCCGGTTTATCATCTTTTTGATAGCTGAATTTCCCTTGCTTTGTCTCCGGATCCAGCCCAGAGATATAAATATATTTTCCACCTTTACTATGCATCGCCCGCCACAACAGTTTCTGCTCCAGCTCACTGAAGCTGCCTTCACTGGCAAAATCTTCAGATTCATCTGGCAATAACGCATCTTCTTTGTCAAAGCTCGCTAACAGTTCTGAATCCCAAACAGGTGTTTGCGCTTCATAAAAAGCCCTCCGCTCTATCTCTTGCAATCGACTACTTCCTGGAGTGCTATGGTCTTGTCTTTTTAGAAGCTTTTTTAAGGTCTGTTTAGCCTTACGAAGAGCTGTGCCTGCTTTTCCTATGCTTGGGATTACAAGCTCTTTCTCTCCAGGAAACCACCCATAAGCTATCTTAAAATAATCATATTCAGCGGGAATTTTACCTTGCCTCAAAGCCTCAATAGCTAAGGTTAAGCTCTCTAAGATAAGATCTTGGCCATGTCCTATGCTGGCTTCCCCAACTGCTTCCTGGGCCTCTAGAACTTTCTTTATTCCTAGTTGCAGGGCCTGCCTAAAAGAGGCGTCTGTAGCTTCCAACCGCTCTGCCGCCTGGAGTAATACACCCGTAAAAGCAAAGCCTTTGTTATCGGCCACAAGCTCAATTAAGGCTTGCGCTATCTCAGCATTAGTTTCGAAAAGTTCAACGAGTTGCTGATGGACTTTATTTTCGTTCTTTGGATGCAAAACATGGCCTAGCTCGTCAAAACCAGTAAACTGAAGAAGTTCCTGTAATGCACCGTTAATACCCGACGTAAGGACCTTAGGATGTATCTTTACGGAATTAGGCCCATCGTATATAGCAGCTTGTTCAATTGTACCGTCAATGGTTACATTTATAGTCAGTGGTGCCTTTAACTTTTGGATCTCTTTTCTGCGATATTCTGCGCCAAATGCAAACATATTTCTAACTGTCATTCCCCCTTTTATCTGAGGTTTATCTACCTGAACAGCTGATTCTTTATCGATTGTTACTGTAAACTTGCGTTTAGTCTCTGGAGTCATATCGGTTCTTGTTTCACCTTCAAGCCAACGAACAGAGATAGGCAAATTATCAACATTAATCTCTCTGGACTGTTCTTGGGAAAACAAGGGCAAGCCGAATAAAAATGAGGCGCCACGGGCCAGTGAGTTCAACCTCATCTTCGTAATTTCTCCGACTTGCCCTGATAACTTAATGAAATGAGAACCGGTCTTAACTGTGTGTGGCGGGGAATGCGAAAGCCGAGCTAACCAGATCAATAATGCCGCAAACGCAATAACTGCCAACACAATAAGCCCTGCTTGATTCAAAACAAAAATCGGCAGGAACAGGGCCTGGGCGGTCTCGTCCTCTGTTTTAATTGGTTTAAAGTTGAGGCACTGAGCCACAGTCTGTCTCGCGCTGTAAACTAATGTAGGCCCTTTATCACACAAATAAGCTAGGGTAATTTCTGCTTCCTGTGCTTCACGCTTACGCTCAGCCTTCGCTACCCGGCCTGCCCGAGCACACATAAGAATTACCAAGTTCTCTGTCCAGGCTTTATGGCAGCATCTATCTGGTAGATCCTGAGCAAGCCCTTGTATTGCTTGAAGACTAATGCCATCAACGTCAAATCTTCTGGCTGTCCGTTCAACCAAATCAGTTATATTAAATCTATTTTTCGGAACAGAAGATTTATGTTGAATACGGTAGCCGAATGTATATCTTTCTTTCCTAAAGCTGCAGTGATGTTTTATGCCTCTCATCTTAGGCGCAGGAAGAGCTCCGGCATTATAAGTATTGCTACCTCTCCCCAACGAGCTTGCCGGTGCTAAATCCTTTTGCGTTTGTGCCTGTGCTTCAGCCACTCGCAATATATCTTTTCGCTCTTTTATTCCATCATTTATAATTCTGCGCAGCTGATCAATTTGCTTTTTGAATCCTCTCAATCTGTCCCATTCATCATCTGAAAAACGAAGAGAGTTCCACAAGTGATTAAGTCCTCTTCTATTTAAATCGGTACTTCTCAGTTCTTCTCTAACAGCTGTTATGCGCCCAAGAGCAGCATCAACAGCCATAATTCCTGCTGCTTCTTTTGTGACTTTTGCATAAAGCCGCTCAAACTCCCGCGCCCAAGTGATATCTTCTGGCCTACCGCCCTTCGCCCCCACCAAGGCAGTCTCGGGAATGGAGGAATGGCACAATGGTGAATTTTCTCTTAATTTTATAAACTCTCTTTGTAACTTTTTGGCATTTTTGATAACCTTAGCCTCGGCATGGAAAATTTCACAGCCATCGTAAAATCCGTTCTCTGTTATCTCTACATATCCTTTTGTGCATTGCCCGCCAAAGAGATAGATTGTCCTGACTGCAGCACCTTCTTCTTCGCGCAGTTCAAATCCGGCTTTTTCTAAAAGCTGCAGCACAGCCAGGAAAGGCCAATGCACTCTGACCGCAATGTCTTCTCCCTTGACCTGTTCTGTTATGGCGCATTTTTTAGTATCGTAAAATAGGCCTTCCGGTACCAGGTTATTATGCCAGCACCAAATCTGCCATATTGCTTTGCCAATCTTTGTAACTTTTCCTAAGGAAAAAGGCAGACAATCATCGGGCCTCTTTTTGAACCCAGCTCTTTGTAAACTAAGTAATCTATGTATTTCATTAGCAGAATGTATTCTAGTTCTTGTGCTGAGTGTCTCTGGCCAAGGTCCATGAGCATGTCCTCCGCTTCCAAGATCCAACCCGACCAAATCATGCTTGCCAATTGGGCTGACAAGCAAGTCACATAATTGTGGTAGCGCTAATATTCTTCTTAACGAATCGGGGTTTTGTTTAAAATTAGTCCGCTTAGGCTCAGCGTGCCAGACGGAATTTCCTTCTCTGTTTTCTTCAGTCTTGCGGATACGCACAGACCCTTTTTCACACAGTAGAATTATTGCTTGCTCAGCAGCATCCCAATAAATCCCAAAAATAATATTTCCGTGGTCTCTGAGAAGATTTACGGCCGGCTCAAGAGTCCAAAACCGCTTCTCTGCTTCATGGTCTTCATCTGGATATAGCTGCTTTCCTCTCAGCCAACCCATCAGCGAAGCTATCATTGCAGTCTGATGCGTTGCGAGCTTTTCTGGCTCAACCAGTAACGTGGATAAGCTTTCTAACAAGCAATCCTTATATAATAAATAATCTCTAAGTTGGTTATGTGTTGATAACGACTTTATTCGTTGCGCCACTCCGCTATCTAACATTTGCCCTGGCCCGCGCTGATCCGGCAATAGTGCTTTTGCTTTAAGCCGTTCCCAATCGAATATGCTCCGCCCGGCCCCAACCGGAAAATCAGGCGGCTGGCTGAGTTGTTCGGGAATGCTGTCATGCGCAAAATTGATCAAATCATTGAGACCAAGTTTGTCCCTGAAATTCTTAAGTCTCCTCAGCCCAATAGTCGCAGGAGAGTTCTGCCGGGAAATTATCTCTAAGGCTATCATCGCGGCTATTGCCAGCATCATTATCCAGAAAGCCGGCTGCTCAATTGCCTGGGCAAACATAGCCAAGGGCAAGAAATAGGCGTTTGCATCTGCGGCCGCATCTGCATCATCTAGCTTTCGCCGAAGTATTGCCTTGGAATTAGGTCCAAATTTACACATTCCTGTTTGATATGATCTTGCTGTTACTAATTCTATCTGTTTGCAGATCTTAACTACATCCTCTGCAGTTACGGCTCTGCTAAGCTCACCGGAATATTCAGGAGCTCGATTAATTGCATAATGTAACATGAACATATTGAATGGAGTCTCACCTTCCGGCAACCATTCCAGATAAGCATAGACGGCATATTCAACATCGCTGAGCGGAGCATCATCCTCTTCTAGGCCTTCAACTGTTGGCTGACCTTGGACCGGCTCTGCTTCTGCTGCTGGTACTTTATCGGTTGCAACGGGTTCTGTTAGAGTTTCTCTCGCAGCAGTTTTTCGAGCCTGAATACTCTTAGCCACCGCCGCAGTTAACTCTGCAGAAGGAGCACTTGGTCCATGCAACAGTAAGTTTATCATTTCTCTTAAGGGCTCAGTTAAAGGAATGTCGGTATCTACATCTATTTGCACGCCCACCCTTTCACTTATCGCCTGGGCCACGTCAGATGGAGTAAAGAAAAATATGTCTATTTGGCGTTTGCTCTGATTAGTGAGTATGGTTGTTAAGCCTCGAACTGTTATGCTTTCATTGCGCTCAGGTCTAATTAGTTGCGAAAGTTGCGTAAAAAGAGCTTTTTCTTTCTCTGAAAGTTTTGCTTTTTGTTCAACTTCGGACGTTGCTTTTAATAGCGCAGAAAGAGCAGCCACTAAGTTCTCATCTATTCTAAACCTTCCTGCCCATTCAGACCAACCTGATTTTTCTAGGACACTCAGTACATTAAGGTGGTCTACCTTTCCTTTCGCAAGGTCTACTATACCTCTCCGCGAGATTATAACCGTCGCGTTGCCATTGTCAGAAAATAACTTTATCATACACTTGGCTACTGCTTTTTCTTGCTCATCGAGCCTAACTTGTTCTGGTTCTGTTTGCACCTTGGCATCTGTCTCTGTTTTTGCTGCTTGCTCTGACGCTTTTTTGGCAGCAACAGCCTGCTCATGCTCCTCTAGGCGTGCTTGGATCACTGAGTTTACCTCAGTTAAATCTATCCTGCCTGCTTGCACCACGCAGTCCAATTCGGTTAAAATTCTTGTCAGGGCATCCTCATTGGGGATTCCGGTAGGCCCCTTCAGATCAACAACATTTAAAAACCTCTTTTTACCCCTAACTCTATCAATAATTTGAGCCACTTTCAGGTGGCGGGCTGAAAGCCTACGCGCCGGTGGATTGTCTCCGGGAGCATCTTGAGCCTCAGCCTCTGCCCCCTGTGCTGCCTTAGCTGCAGCAGCCTTAGCTTGCCAAGTTTGGATAAGTCCATCTAATTGTTCTTCTGTTACCGTTCCTATGCTATAATATCCGCCGCTATCTGGATTACGATTTAGTAACTTAGATAAAGCTTCCGCTACAGCTGTCTCATCGCAATCTAAGGCAGGTATCTGTTTAGCAGTCATGTAACGCTGATTGATTACGAACCGGGTAAAACTTATTTTAGTAAGCGCATTGACAATATCTTCCGGAGAAGCATCTAGCTGTTGTTCTTGTTCATCCGCCTGCGCACCCAGGCCGATGTCATCGCGAATAAATTCTATTTGCTCTATTCCCAGCTCCGGTAAGTTTGCTCTTTTAAAGGCTCCTTCGTCTGCTGGAAGTAGATAAGCATGGTAAGGGCCATTTTTTCCTTTGCTTATTATTGACATAATTGCTGAAGGGTAATATTTCCAACGAGCATAATAACTTCTTTTTCTTAGGTCGTCAGTTTGAACATCGGCCGAAGTATTGGTGAAAATTTCAAACTCATAATTTTCTAATAGGTTACTCAACGCGCCCTTTAGCTGCCACAGCACCTCCCCTTTATCATCGATTAATATAATTCCCGGCCAATTTTTCCAAAATCTAATCTTATTTATTAGGAATAAAAACAATTTCATTATTTTCGTTATTAGATGCAAAGGTACCTGCAAAACATAGCTTAAATCACCTAGGTTAAGGTCGTCCTTCTCCTCTAGCTTTCTTAAACAATCGAACAGGCAATCTTTTCCTGTTCCGACTTTACGCCTCATCCGGCGCCATTTCTTACGCTGTAGTTCCTTCTCTATTTTTTCAATTTGATGTCTGAGTTGGACAATCAGATCAATGCATTCATTAAGCGCGCTCCATAATTTGTCGTCAGCTAACTCTTGCTCACTGTTTTTTTCCTCCAATAAATCCGCAAATCTGTCGGTTAATTTCCAGTATGCTTTATTCTCGTACTTTTTGTTTAGGCGTTTAAATTCTACTACGACTAGAGCGAATCTTAAAAGTTCATTTTCGGCCTCAGCTATCTTGGACTTCAGAAGGCTAGACTCTTCCCCGGACTTAACCTCTTTCGTAGCTCTCCGGAATTCCCTCTCCATAAGTAAAATTCCAGCCGCATGGAACACAATCATAATAAAAATAGGCCCCTGCAACGCTCTGCCTAGTTTACCCAGGACCGGAATAACCACCAAATACACAGCCATACCTGCAGTATAAAGCCAAATGTCCAGTTTTATCCTTGCCCGGCCTTCTTCATCCATGACTGCAGAGCCGCTAGACTTGCTGGCGTCATACTTGCGAATAAATTGCACTAATGTGAAAAGGAATATACTCAGGGCCATCAAGTATAGGACCAGGTTCTCAGGCGTGCCAAATATTGCCAGCAGACTAAAGGCACCTGCTTTCTGGCTCTCGGCCCGCTCCAGAACAACCTCCATCACTACTTTATTGTGCAGGAAATGCCCCGGAGTAAGTTCAGGGGTAAGGTTAAACTGCTCTTTGAATCTCCGCTCAGTCTGTTTGAGCCTGGCATAACATTCAGCATCGTCGGCTCCTTGATGGTACTGACTGTCTACATATTCTTTGTCCTGAAGAATATTTTTGGCTAATTGTTCTGCCTCTACAGAAGGATTTTTCTGTTCATTAAGATACTTATCCATCAGGTAGGCGACATTCACTGAGATCATCTTCTCAATCCGTCGTTTTACTTCCTGGATAAGTCCTCGGCGAATAAGCTCATTTTGCATATCTTCTTCAATGTGGCCATACTTGGCGGTGTTTTCCACGTCACAACAAATCACCCCTCCGCCGTTTACGGCAAACCCATCAATGGCCAAAATGCCCCTTTTGAAAAGCTTTTCTTCCATGCCCAGAAAGGCATTATTTGAGCCCTCGACAATTACGAGACCTTCAGGAAGCTGATCTATATTATCCTTGTTAATCACATTTTGGGTAGCTGCCGGAAGGAAGAACTGCGGAGGCCCCGACTCAAATCTCTTCCTGGCCTCCTCAAAAACTGCGCCTACGTCCATATGCTTCTTCTTGATATATGAATCCGCGGCCTGCTTAAGCAGCTCGACCACGCCTAATTTTTCTCTTTCCAGCGCTGAATGCTCTAAGGCCCGGTTTATCTCATCTATGGTAAATCCTGCCTCTTTAAATACTACCCCCTGGGCATCCTGAATAATCTGGGCCTGCCAGCCCTTATCCATATCTATAAGCGCGTGCTCAAGAGCGCCGCCTACATCACCAAAGCCCTGAGTGTAAGCTGTTTTCCGCTTCTCTATTCCGTGCTCTGCCAGCAGCCGGTGAACCATCTCTGCGGCTAAGGCCTGGCCATATCCTGTAGGGCCGATCTCTTCTAAGGGCAGGCCACCGGTCTGTTTTGTGCCGCCGGCGATCAGGGAACCTAAGACCTGATCAAACTCTTCGCTATCGATTATGCTCTTGCCTTTTCCGTAGTCTACGCCTTTATTGGCCTTCCTTAATATCTGCATCACCGGCTCCTGCTCCCAGCCCGGAATCGGATGCTGCTCGCCAGAAACAGGCTCATTAGCCATCTCAAAGCGCAGATGCTGCTGATATCTTTGCTTTACGTATTTTAGCTTTCTGTCGATCATCGACGAGCCATGGTTCATGTCCGGGCCGCCTAAATATAGACCCATCAGTCCGATATCAACTGCTGCATAGGCCCAATCTCTGGCAAAGGCCTCTTCGTCTCTTTGCCCGGGCATCTTAAAGTGCACCGTTTTGATGCCTTCATAAGGCAGGTAGCACATAGCATTCTTATAAAGCATGGCTCGAGCTAAATCTAAAGCCTCAGCCAAAGCGGTCTTTCTAAGCTCAAAATAATAATCGAGGGGTCTCTTCAGCAGCTTCTGCCTGAGGCCTCCTAAGGCAAGTTTCCTGGCATTGGATTCCTGGCCAAAATAGGGGGTAACCGCACATACTGAGTCGGGCTTGAAGATAAAGAAGATCTCCTCTAATTCCTGGTCTTCGGGATAAATAGCCTTTGAGTCTACCCTTAAGGCCACCGGTACATTAGGGCTCCATAACGGTGAATAGATAGAACAGGCCTTAATGGACTTAATTAGCGTAAACAATTTAGATAAAGACTGCTCTTCGCTGATAGGCAGGGTGGCTTCCTGCCTTTTTGCTCCTGGCAGCAAATATTCGATCATGATTTTTGCCAACTGAGGAGTCTCTATTAACGCCTTTCTGAGCTCAACCTGCAAATTATCACCCATCCCGTAGAATATAGACTTATCTCTTTCTTCGGCCTCATCCTTTGCATGCACAAGCATACCGGCAAACTCAGTAATAGTCATCAACATCCTCTGTTCACTGTCCGCAAGACCATCAATCCTGTTTAATCCGCCGTTGGTCTTCTGAAGAGCTCTCAGGTATAACCTGGCTTTAAACCGTCTGAAGATAGGCTTGGAGCAGAAGACAACAAACGCAACCGCCAGAACCACAGCCACCCCCAGCCCCTCTAATCCAAAGAAAGCCAGCGGGAGAAAGGCAGCCGCCGGCCGCACATCCATAGCATCCCTGGCAATCATTAACTCCTCATTGGTGGGGATGACCATCACTTTTACACGGCTGGCAGCAGTGCTGATTGTGTCTTCTTTACCAACGATAGCTCGATTAGCATCCAGGTCGAGTTCGATCCCCAGCTTTTCCAGATCAGCACAAATCTTCTGGCGTACCAACGCGGCATTTTCACCAATGCCACCGGTAAAGACTATGCCGTCCACCCGGCCTAATGCCGCGCTATAGGCCCCGATGTATTTTTTGACCCGGTAGCAGAAGATATCAATGGCCAGCTGGGCCCGCCTGTGGCCCCGGCCAGCTAACTCAATCAGCACGCCCATATCGTTGCTCACACCGGATATTCCTAACAATCCACTTTGCTTATTGCAAAGCGTATCTAAATCTTTCATGCTATAACCCCGGTCAGCCAGATAGAGCAGGATTGCCGGATCAATATCGCCGCAGCGGGTTCCCATTCCTAAACCTTCCAAAGGAGTCAGGCCCATGGAGGTATCTATTGAGTGGCCCCCTTGCACAGCGGCTACTGAAGCGCCATTGCCAAGGTGGCAGGTAATCAGATTAAGTTTATCTAGCGGCTGCTCCATAAGCGCTGCTGCGCGCATAGAAACGAATTTGTGCGAGGTGCCGTGGAATCCGTAACGCCTGATTTTGTATTGTTCATACAGCCGATAAGGCAAGGCGTACAAGAAGGCCTTTGCCGGCATCTTAGAATGAAATGCCGTATCAAATACCGCAACATGGGGCACATCAGGCAAGGCCGTGCGGGCTGCCCTGATGCCTGCTAAATTGGGCGGGTTGTGCAGAGGCGCTAAGTCACTGACTGCCTCAATTTCTGCAATCACTTCCTCTGTAATCTCAACCGAACCGGAGAATTTATCTCCTCCATGCACCACCCGGTGTCCTACTACAACAGGATCTGCAGGGCACTCGGCCAAAATTTTATTTATAGCTTCGGTATGAGTTTTAATATCGCCGCCTTTTTCGCCAATTTTACTAATAGCTCCTTTTTTGATTACTTTTTTATTCTTCTTATCAATCCATTGATATTTAACTGAAGAGCTGCCGCAGTTGATCACCAGGGCTATTTGAGCATCCGCAGCAATCTCAATGCCGGTTGGCTGCTGTTTGCGTTTCTTCAGGGCCTGGGCCTTTTTGGATAACCATGCCTTAGTGGCATATGCGCGATATATGTATCTATCTGAAAGACCATCTAAAAGATGTAAAATCATTTCGACCGTAAACCTAAGCCAAAGACTTATTTTACTTCCCCGCTTGCCTGCCGCTAACTCACTGAGCGCCTGGTAGGCATCCCCGGCAATCATCGATTCCTCTTTGGCGGGAACAGTCATCACCTTGACATCCTTAAGCATATCCAGTCCGGTACAGATCTGATTTAGTATCGCTCTGTATTTTTCGCCAATATTACCGGTAAAGATCAGGCCATCTACATTACCTAACACTGCGCTATAGGCCCCGATATACTTCCTGACCCGGTAGCAGAAAATGTCAATCGCTAATTGGCAGCGTTTCTGTTCTTCTCCATGGCCTTCGGCTGCTATCCTAATTAGCTCACCCATGTCATTGCTTACGCCGGAAATCCCCAACAATCCACTTTCCTCATTACAAATCCTTTTTAACTCTCCTATATCATGGCCCTTCTTTGCCAAATAGGCCAAAATAGCCGGATCAATATCACCGCAGCGTGTCCTCATCCCCAAGCCCTCTAAGGGAGTAAAGCCCATTGAGGTATCTATTGAGCGGCCCTGTTTTATCGCCGCTACCGAAGCCCCATCTCCTAAATGACAGCTAATCAGATTAAGTTTGTCTAAATCCTTCTTCAGATGTCTGGCTGCGCGCATAGCGGCATACTTGTGCGAGGTGCCGTGGAATCCGTAACGGCGGATGTGGAATTTTTTATACAGCCGATAAGGCAAGGCGTAGAGAAAGGCGTGTTTCGGCATGGCAGCATGAAACGCGGTATTAAATACCGCTACCTGAGGCAGATCAGGCAGGACCCGGCGGGCTACCCTGATGCCTGTTAAATTGTACGGGTTTTCTAAAGGTGCCAGCTCGCTAGCATCTTCGATCAGGCTGATTATCCTCTCGTCAATTAATTCCGGGTGAGTTAACTTATACCCACCATGGACTACACGGTGGCCAACAGCGCAAGGCCTAACAGGCAACCCTTTAATAATCTTCTCGATGGCTGCAGCGTAACCCTCATCTCCAACGGTTTTAGGGTCAATACTAACCTGACCGCTGGCTATACGCTGCTTCTTTTTCGCCTCCCAGAGCTGATATTTGATTAGGGAACTGCGGCAATTAATGGCTAAAACCGGCAGCGGCAGCTGGGCGCTAAGTAACGCCGTGGTCATCAGGATATCCCAGGAGGTGGCTCCCCGCGAAAGATCACTCGCCGGCTGTTTTGTCCCTAAAAGAAGCGGGCCCAGGGCCTTGGCCCCTAATATTCTTTCTACAAACTTGTAGGCAATATTGCCGCTGACAAGATCAGGAAAAACCAGGACATTGCATTTTTGCTTTATTGCCGAAGCAGCGTCAATAGGCCCGAAGACATCAATGCCTTTGAGCTTCTTTGATGCCTGCTCGACTTTATCCGGCCCAAATTTACTAGAAGAAAGTAAGGCCACCTTGGCGTCTGTTCCCGTAGCGCTCTCAAATGATTTCGCGGCAAAACCAGCCATTTCAACCAACTGTTCTGCTGTGGGGTTTTCTTTTGAAGCGCAGCCCACAAAATAGACCAAGCCATCCGCGCCATACGCAGTTGAAGGTAAAAGCATGGCCATATAATCGTAGGGCCCTTTACTTACTCCGCCTCTAAGGAATGCCGAGATCTTCAGCATGTCGTCAGTCTTCGACTCCGCCCCTGCTACCAGCGCAGCAGCTGCTTTTTGCTTGAATATCTTTCGGGCAGCCTTAAGCGCAGGATCGAGTTCCTGCTTGATATCCAAGAATTTGTACTTGGACTTGGCCGACTCAGTAGACCGGCCAATTATTTCATAGGGATCTTTAACCTCTATGCCTCGGCGCTCTAATCTCCTTTTGGTTTTTTCTGCGATTTGGTCGGGAATTTGGCCAATTACTAACGGCTGGGCCAGTCCTTGCTTGGCTACGCACCTTACCGCATCTAAGACCTTCTGGGAACTTTCCGGAAACACAATCTTGGGCAGCAATGGATAGTTTCTGATTAGCTGCCAAACCTTCCTTAAGAACGGGTGCTTGGGCTCTGACTTTTTCTTCAGCAGCTGCTTAATATCATCATCAAAAATTCCGGCTTCTTGCTCATGAGGTAAGTTGTTGATTAAATCCCTGGCCAACTCATAACTATGATAAGTAGGAAAGATAAACACATTTGCCGGTTCAAATTTAACGTCTTTTAACTTTGTCTTACTTCTAAAGATTGTCTCTATTATCGCCGCATCTGCCTGAATGCTGCCCGGGCCAACAACCACTGCATCATTTCTTTGCGCACAAGCCGCATGCATTAGTCTGGCTGCTTCATTGGACACCTTGACAAATACCCTTTCATCTTCTTTGCCGTCATTAGTGCCGTAAGAGAGGAAGGCCACGCGGGCCTGCTGTCCAGCCCCAATACCTTGATGAAACTCATCAACTGCCCTGTTGGCTAACTGAAGCAGTCTCTGCTCCATCAGGCCTATCTCTTCCTTCTCAAGCTTATCCGTCCAGGTGCGACATCCGGCAAAAATAACGCTGCGATCAGGAAAATCAACCACACTAATGTCACTATCTAATGCCCTATTTTCTCCGCTTGACTTGCCCCCTACTTTGCCAGTAATACGAAACTCCTGCTCAGATACTTTATCCCATAAATTTTGACCTTTATTGGGAGACTCTATTGCTGTCAGATCAACAGATGTAGCCTCAGCATGCCATTTACCCTGATCTTTCAGCAGGCTGACGGCGTTCGGACTTCTTAATAGTTTAAAGATTATAAGTATATGGGTTACTTCTCCATCAGTTTGATTAATCACAACATGATCAATATCATTATTATTTTTCGGTTTCCATTTCGTTAAAATAGCTTTTAAGGCCGGCACAATTGGTATATATTTACCATCCAGCTGGCCTGAACAGGTACCATCTCGCGTAAATATTTCCACCATCTCTTTTATTCCTGTTTGCCATATTCGAGATAAGGCAATCACTAAGCAGTTAACCGGCAAAAGCGCCTCTTTGATTAGGTACTCAGGATCAAGTAGTCCTTTTAGAATTTTTTGTGTACCTTCCTCTATCCCTCCTGCTTTTAACCTGTCCCTTACCTCTGCCATTGCCTCATATGTATTTCGTCTGAGCATGGCCTTGGCCGCGGCTACATGGACATCGCCCTCCTGTGGACTATTTAGTAGCTTACTCAACTCCCTAAACACTTGTGTATCATCAACATCACGTAAACCTAACTCTTGAGCTGCCCTTGCCTGTACCTTTGTCTTCTGGTCACTCAACATAGCAATGAGCTGTGAAACAGCTGCTTCTTTGAATTTCTGCTTTTCTGCTACTGCCTGATCTAAGATATCTCCTTGAAATTTAAGATTCTTCTCAACATCATTCCTATACTGATCCGATCCATAGGCGCTTAAGAGTATGTCTGCACGTAATTCATTTGCTTCCTGTTCTTCAAACTCAGTTGAGGTACCCACTTTGAGTCTCTGCGAGAGGGTTGACTGCGGATCGTCACTGGCTTGTTTGATGATCTCAACTGCTTCATCATATACTGCCTTGCCTAGGCTCTTCGAAATGTACTCTGATGTAGTGGTCTGTCGATCAGCATCTTCAAATTTCCATTCGGAATTCGCTAAGTAAATATCGCCCGAAACCAGCTTATCTATAAGGCGCTGCCCGCCTCCTGCTACACTAAGGGAAATTATCAATTTCATATACTCTTTTAATCTATTAAATACTGCTCCAAGAATTTTCCATCTTTCTGCAAGTACCATATCCTGCTCAATAAGATACTCAACGAGATAATTCACCAGCATACCTGCCCATCTGAGGCGATTTTCTTCCTGCGCTTGCGAAAGATTATCGTTTGTTCCTGCGTTCTCCTCTCCGCTAAAACCGTTTCCTGGCTCGGGAGTAAAGTCGGCCAGTGGCACGGAATCTGCAGGTTGAGTTTCCGCATAAACAACGTGATAGTGCCCTTTGCGTCCTTCTTGCTCTGTAACATATAGGCGCTCTTCGGAGATATGTCTAGCCTTCATAATCTGTAGGGATGCCTTGGCATCAAACTCTCGACCATCGACCTTTTCGGGCTCAAGCCTTTCGATAAACGGTTGGGCTGCTTGTTTGCGTGACATTTTATCACTGTCACGCTGGGCAATAGCGGTTACTAAGCAGTTGATGGCATATCCGGCGGCTTTAACTTTCTCTTGCCATAGCAGTTTTCCAAATTCATTCTTAAAAGTAAAATCGTCAATCTTTCCTTCGCTCAAATCTTGGTTGAATTGTTTCTCTAATGCATTTCTTGCGCTTTGTAGGATGATATAAGTACTCGGGTATTTGCCTTTAATCTTTTCGGCCAACTCAATACCATCCATTGCTCCCAGATTATCCTCAGTAACCATATTGTAATCCGTAATCAGAATATCGAAGGCACCTTCTTGAGCAAAAAGCTCTAAGGCTTCCTCGCCGCTTGAGGCTTGACTAATCTTCCAGGATTCACCGAAGACTCCTTTCAGATAATCTGCAACCAAATCTGTTATGTCAGGGTAATCATCCACCACCAACACCTTAACCGGCTCATCCGTTTCCGCACCAAACCAGTTTCCGGACTTGCCCCTTGGAACCGTCATGGCGCTGTTTTCCTCAGCCCGCAATTCCGCAACAATTTTTTCCACAAGCGCTTCGTTTTCTTTACCGATAATTCTAAAAATCAGGTCGAAATTCCCGCTTCTGATTGCTTCGTGCTCCAGATATGCATCAAGATAGGTCAATACCCTGGCATTTTCGGTATAAAAATGCGTATCCGCATAATGACTACGAACAGCCTTTTCCTTGGCTACTTTTGTAAGTTTTATTAGATGTGCAAGCCCGCTATCAAAGTCCAGGCCAAGCCCCCGGGCCTGGAGCCAATATCCTAATTCTCTCTTAAATATCTCTTCGCTTTCCGCTAAATGATTTTTGTCCAACCATTCAGAATAAGGTCCGATTATTGCTTGGTCTTTATAAGCTTGATAAAACTGACCGAAAGCGATATCTGCGTACAAAGCCGGCTGAGTGCCATCCATAACATAAACGGCAACCCAAAGGTGTTCGCTGTCTTCCACATAAGTACCTGAAGCACCTAGGCTATAATGATAGCCTGGCACAATTTCCACTCTGCTATGCTCAACTCCTCCTATCGGAAGATGGTGTTCTTCTGCAATAAGCTTGGCCAAAATATCAGCGGCCACTATGCAGCGAAGGAAAGGATTATCCAGAACTCTTTCTCTGTGCAAAATTTCAAATAATCTTGGTTTAATGTCTCTAATATAATTTTCGATTGCATTTATTTTTTCTATTCTCTTTTGAGGCGGACTTAGCCTTCCTTCTCTTGCCTTCTCTCGTTCAATCTGCACTCTCAACTTCCACTTATTCTCTTGCGGTTCTGCGGCTACGGCAACAGCAGATGTGCTTTCACCATACATGCTATGTTCCAGATTAACCAGGTCATGGATATTATTAGGGCCAGCCGGATCAAGAGGCGCCACGGGCATGGTCTTACCTCTTACAGTAACAACACTGCCTCCGGCTGACCCTGATTTATTCTGTAACACTAACAAATAACCTATCACCAACAAGGCCGCAAACGCTGCCATAATCCAGATAACCGGACTCATCTGCCCAGCCTCACCCCACACCATCGCCAATGGCAACAAGGCAAAACAGCTTGTATCTTTCGATTGTTCCTGGAACAGCTTTTGCTTTGGAACAGCTATTTGGTAAGACTGGTTATTGCGTTGCCCTATTCTCTTAAGCGTGGTGTTGGACTCCTGTCTTCCTACGATACAGAAAATCTTATAGTCTTCATTTTCGCCAGTTCCAGTACTGCGCTTAAGGGAAATTCTTCCCGCATGTTTTTGGAAGATATCATATACTGCCACACTATCGACCGTGAATCCAAAATCATAGACGAAATGGATTTTTCCTTCTTTTACCTCATCCACCAATCTCTTTGCTAGTCTTACAGTTCCTCGGGGCCAGTGTTGATTAGTAAAGGTTAAGCTAGCTGCTTTCTTCCTGAATTGTTCGTCTCTTAACCTGGGATTGACTAACTTTTCGATTTCGCTGCGGCCTAATTCAGTTACGTAATAATGATTTTCTCCTGGTATAGCCTGATGCCAAACGGCGGTCAGGTATCCTCTTCCGTCTATTCTTTTGCTATAATATCCCGTTACCTTACCCGTCAAATGTCTTAAAACAGTATCAACTTGTAAAGATTTAGTTTTACCAAGCCTAAATAATCCTAGTTCAGGATATATCATCTTTACTTGGTTATGTCCTTTTATATAATCCGCTCTCTTGAAAAATCCACATTCATCCAAGTTCCTTTGTAACAAAGTAGACAAGCCAATTACTATCAAGACATCATCTTGGTGCAAGATCTGATCTTTCTTAGACCTACCTCGCTGAGCGGACAAACTTAAGACCAGCCTCCCCAGCCCCAGGACCTGTTCCCGAATCAATCGGGAAGTTGAGCTAAATCCAATCGGGAAACTGTCCCCTGCTGCGTCAGCAGGTTGCGGCCGGCCGGAGTTGCCAGAGACGTCGCCACGGGCATGGTTACCTCCTTCTACAGTAACAAAACTGTTTCCGGCTGACCCTGATTTATCTTGCATTATTAACAAATAACCCACTACCGCTAAGACCGCAAACGCTGCCACCTGCCAGACAATCGGACTCATTTGCCCGGCATCCACCCAGCTTACCGACAATACCGGGATGAAGGCAGAAGTTTTCGCAGGGGAAGGAGATTCCTCTGCTAACCTTAATTCTAGCATTGCCAGAAACAGCTCATTTACATCATCTGAGAAATCAACGCTTGAGAAATCAATTGCTTCCTTGCACCCTCTATAGTCAAATTCTCCACGGATATCCTCCCAATCAGGTTTGTTCAGGCCGGTTAAAAGGTAAACTACAGAGACACCGAGCACGTGGGCAAGCTGGAACCAGTTATTGAATGAAGGAATTATGCTCTTATCCGGATCCAGCCATGTATTTAAGTAACTGCTGGTCCCTCCTAAAGCCTTATCTACTTCACTGACTTTTGCTTCAAGCACCTCGATTACCCCGATAATCCTTTGCTTCCATTCTGAAGCCAGGTAATAATACTCCGGTTTAAGATAAGTGCTTGCCTGGGAAGGGCTGCCCTTTCGAAGTGATTTGACAACTTCTCCATACCTAGTCCTCATCTTGTGTGCTCTGCTCTTTTCTTTTCCAAGGAGACCCAAAAATGTCCCCATTTCTAGACTACTCATCTGCTCTTCGTACCGTAATTTAATCAACATCTGGGCATACGGAGAAGAACGTCTAATTAAACAAAGCCTCCGATCATTTTCTTCCTGGAAAATCATCTTATCTACTACACTTCTCGGTTGATCAAGTAGGTCCAAGGATTCCAATTTGGCCTTCTCTTTCTGGACCCTGGCAATGCTTTCTTCTTTCCGAATTAGCTTTAGACTTTTATGCTGAGCTGCTATGATAAGCGCGGCATCTAAGCTTTCATATGTTTTGTGCCTTAAGCTTTCCCACCATAGCAAAAATATTCCATTTTGCGCCCACTCTCTGACTAAAAGACGCAAGTATGCGTTGTAGCCACTAAACATACGCCTGTTTACAGTCAAAACTTTCTTGGCAGTTTCATTGGGTAAGTCTCTGATTATCTCATTTTGCTTTTCGTCTCTGGGGTCGGTAGCCCCTGATGGACTGATGCACTGTGTATTAGCTTCACTATGCAATTGATCTCTTTTGGCCAAGACAGCCGGCAGACCCAAACCCAACGTTAGGACCTGTTCCCGAATCAATCGGGAAGCTGAGCTAGGCCCAAACGGGAAAGTGTCCCCTGCTAGGTCAGCAGGTTGCTGCCGGCCGGATAAGAAGGCGCCACGGGCATGGTTACCTTCCCTCACAGTTTCAAACCTGTTTCCGGCCAGCCGCAATAACTTTTGCTTGTGCGCAATCGCCAACATAAACAGCGCCAAGGCAACTGTCATCAGGATAAGCGTATTCGTTCGAGCATCTTGGACCCAAACCAACGCCAGTAACGGTAAGGCAACGCACTGTGTCATCTGTGCTTGAGACTCGGCATCACTACCTTTTCTCTTAAACAGCTTGAGATTTTCAACGTCTGTTTCAATTCGAATCATTGGATCACCATCGCGCAATTCAGAAAGTATAAACTTCCCACCAGACATAAGTAAGCCGCCAGATACCAGGTAGTTGATCACGCATTCCCAGATTTCTCGCCGTTGAACCTCACCCATAATCAGATCTACAATAACTCCATTAACAATAGCTACCTGCACCTTACCCCGCTTTATCTCAGGCTGAATTTTAGATGCCTTGACGTGATAACCCCAAATCTGGGGTATAATTATATTATTTTCTTCTTGCTCAACATTAATCTTTATATACTCGTCAATCTTAAAGAAAACAAATGGATTGGCATCAACAAGATAAATCTTGTTGATTTCTAAACCCGTGTTCAAAAGTGCAAGTATTTCTTGATCCGACGGTCCGACAATTAAAACATCAAGGTTTTGGAAACCTGTACTTTCACACAGATACATTAAATTATCTTTAATAAACCTGTCACCGCCAACCGCTCCGCCGGCTGATATTCCCCTTATAGGATCACCACCGTTTCTATTTATATTACGTAGGTCTGTATCCGACGCTCTAATTTCAACATATTGCAAGTTACTAAAGGCAGCCGGAAAATCATCAGGGCCTAGATCATCATAACTAATATCTCTTGTTGGCATATCCTCAAGACCGCTTCTCCAGTCAATCGGAGAAGTGTCCCAAAAACAAACGGAGAAGTGTACCCAGAGGCGGTTGATGGCGACCTGCCAGGCATTGGTATACTGGAGGGCGAGAACTGCAAGCGCCAGCAGACACAGCAAGACAGAAGGCGCAAGCCAAATCACCGCTAATGGCAGTACGGATTGTACGCTGGTACTATCCAGGGACTTGTGTTGGTACCATTCTCGAAACCTTTCAACCCTTGCTGCATTTGCCGGCTCGTCAAAGCCCCGGACTGCGCCAATTTCCCAAACTAAGATCGCCGCACGCTTGTCCAGAGTATCGCGGTAGTCTTCATATTCAGGATTATTAGAAAGATATATCTGGGTTTGAGCTGCTCCGCTTCTTGTGGTTACCACATCACGGTGGGCGGCCAAAAATCCCTTATATGGTGCCTGCCATATGCCACCCAGGCTACTCTCAGCGAACTGTTTTAATTGAATTGCCATCCAGAGTCTGATCTTTTTATCTGTGCCCGAATCTTGAGCTATAAAAGCACTGGCTAAGTTCACCTCTGCCCAGACAGAAGCTTCTTTAGCTCTATGCTTTGCTATTTCTGCTTTTATTTTCTCCTCTGTGGGCATACCTTGCCCCGGAACCGGGCAGGCTGGGTCAGCTGTTTCTGAAGGAATAGGCTTAAATAAAACTATGTCTTTTTTTGCTGTGATAAAGTTTAGTACTACTGTTCTCTGGGCAGAAGGATTAATCACACGTGACTCTTTGCCATCTTTGCGGATAAGCAGTTGAATGTTCTGATGAGCATTGGATAATTGGGTTTGAAGGTACTCAGCAAAGTATTCGGGTAATTTGTCCTTTTCGATTTCAAGACCTTCGGCATCCATTAACGATAAAGGCAGGGTTATATAAGTTAATGGCTCTTTTTCCTCGCTCTCAATAAATTTCTTAATGATATATTTTGCCTGAGCGTATATACAGTCGCCTAACTTCCCGCCAAAAACCAGCCAGTGAAACGGCTGCTCCTTTTCAAGAAGTCGGCCATGTGGGACTTTAAATACCCTCCATTTTAAAGGCCGCTTTTGGGCAACCGGTATCTTAACATTAGGGATGCCATGCTTATTTATTTCTCTATATGCTTTAACTACATTGGGATCTAATCTCTTAAATCTTCTTCTTCCTCTATTTATGTCTTTTATAAAGATAACGCCTGAGACTGGAGGTAATTGAGGATTGACAGTCATAAGTGCTGATGGGGATCTTACTCTTAGCGCCCTCAAAGAAATCCATAGCCGCCCTAGGATATGAACTAGAATTACTAGCGCAAGCCCTGCCCCAACAACTACTGCCATCCAAACAACAATTGATGCCTCCGCCCAAACTAACCCCAGAGGCAAGATCAAGATAGAAGCGGTCTTAGGGGTAAGGGGTTTCTCTGCCGGTTTCAATCTCCGCATTGCAAGAAAAAGATTGTCTATTTCATCTGAGAAATTAACGCTTGAGAAAGCAATAGCCGCCCGGCCGCTATAGTAAAATTCTCCGCGGATAGCCTCCCAATCAGGTTCATTCATCCCGGTTAATAGGTAGACTACAGAAACACCCAACACGTGGGCAAGATAGAACCAGTTGTTGAATGAAGGAACTATGCTCTTATCTGGATCTAGCCAATTATTTAAGGTGTTAGCACCCACTCCTAATGCAGTGTATATTTCACTAAACTTTACTTGGCGTATCTTTATTGCCCTAACTATCCTTTGCTTCCATCCCTGTTTGAGGTAATAAACATCTAACTGAAGATAAGAGTTTGCTTGGGAAGGCTCGCCATCTCTGAGCGAGTTGACAACCTCGCCATATTTATTACGCATTTTTCCTTTTATGCTGCGGCTTTTCCCATGAAGACCAAAAAATGTCCCCCTTTCTATGCTATTCATCTGCTGACCATGCCGCAATTTAATCGACATCTGAGCATAGGGAGAAGAGCGTCTAATTAAAGAAATTCTTCGTTGCGTTTCTTCTTGGCGAATCATCTGATCTAGTGCACTTTGCGGTTGACCGACCGGCCGCAAAGACTTTATGCTGGCTGCTATTCCCTGGAGCCTTCTTATTTTTCGTTCGTTTCTCTCTACACGTCTGGCCAGATTCCGGGCTGCTCCAAAAAGCACATTTCGTTCTGAACTACGGCGTTCTCTCGTCCTTAAGTTCAGCAAAGCCAAATATAATCCACCTGGCTCAACTTCTTCACTAATTGAACGAGCTAAAAATGGGTCAACTCCGCGCAATCTGCCTTTGACTGCAGTTGCAATTTCTTGGCAAGTTCTTTGGTCTAAGCCCGCTATTGCCTCGGTTTGCGCTCTCACTATTGTGGCGATAACCTCTGCCGACTCAAAGCCTGAAGTATCTATTTCTATTTGGACTACTAGATCGCCTATAGTAACACATTCCGCTTCTTCCAAGGCCCACTGGTGGTATCTATCTGCTGTTTTTTCATCTAGCTCTCTCAACTGATCCACCTTACGCAGGGCGAACTCCGTCACTTCGTGTTTGATGGTTTCTGGAGCGTGTTTTCCTCTTTCAACCACAATCGCTACATATCTCTTTGTGTTGTGTGAACCAGTTAGGTACGGTATTTCAGAATTATCATAGTCTTTCCCATAGGCTTTTTGATAGATACGTTCAATCTTATTCTTGAGCCGCTGGTCAATCTCTACCAGGACACCTTTACCAACTCCCTTGGCAACATTTTTGGTAATGAAGCCTCTTTTTACATAAAGAACCGGCATTCTAAAGGTGGGCCGCCAGGTAGCCCGATCATTATAGTCGGCGTAGAACATCTCAAGAGGGCATTTATCAGGCAACTTGAATTCCGTCCCAATACCTTTATTTCCGGCAGCGGCAATAACCTGCGCCTTTGGTTCCGCCAGCCTTAATTTTTGCGATAGCAGCCAAGAGACCATTAATGTTGCAGCTACTAAAACAAACAAAGGCAAGCCGAAGAAGAAGGCGCCACGGGCCTGTGTACCTTCTTCTATGTTGTTAGCGCGTTCGGCTTGCCCAATTTGCCTGAGCTCATAAGGACATTGCGCATTATCTGGTCTTTCACAATACCAATCCATTCCCGTAGTACCAACCTTACGGCCCCTGAGCCAAGGACAATCACCCTTTCCTTCCTCACTATTACTGAGGTATGGGCAATATGAGTGAGTATACTTTCTTTTACTTAGTTCAGATGCCACCAATACCACTAAGGCAAACAAGAGAAACGAGCCGAGGATATCCGTTAGGGTAAAGCCAAGTATGAACAAGGCTGAGGTCTCTGATCCTTTGGCCCGTTCGGTTTTATCTTCTTTTTTCGCTTGTCCTTTGGAGTCGTCTAACTGTTTTAAGATACCTAAGAACTCTTCGGCATTTCCATCGCCTTCACTTATAAACTTAATCATTTCATTCATATCAGCCACAAGAGTTCCATAGGGCAGAAGGCCTGGAAAATCTTGGCCTAATTGATCCACTCTTCCTACGTTCTCATCTTTTTCCGCTCTTAGCCGCTCTATTTCCTTTGCTACCGATATAAAAGGATACTCGGCTTTTCGTATCCGATCAACAAACCCATGATGTTCTTGATCATAAATCTCTTCCGCCCGTTGGGCAAGAGTTTCTGCGGTTACAAATCTTAATGCTTGCTGTTTCTCAACCTGCTTTGCTACAATTACCAACCCTGCGCCTTCCAACAAACTCTCCAATGTCTTTTCTCTATTGTAGTTGAGAAACTCGATAAAATGCTCTGCTCCAGCATTTAGCTCAAGGAACCGATTAATCAGCCCTGATTGATTAATCGGCTGGGGCGCCATATAATCTACTATCAATATTTTTTTGGCAATACGTTCTGCTTCTTCTAACATGCGCACAGCGGGCTCTCGAGGCATCTCGTGCATCCCCATTGCGATAGTCGCAACATCAAATTGACCATCATTAAATCTTGTCAAGTCAGTGGCGTCAGCTTGAATAAATTCGGTATTTTTTATGCCTTGTTTCTCTTGGCGTTTTTGTGCATAGCGCAACATGCTGGGGGAAAGGTCAATGCCAACCACACTGTTGCAGCGCTCTGCGAGCTCAAATGCTAATGCTCCCGATCCGCAACAAATATCGATTACATTGGAATCCTTAGCAATTTGGGCAACCACTTTTCTGCGCATATCGAGAGAATAAGGATCAACGGATAAAGCGTAAAATAGGCCATCATACCAATGGGTTAATACTTGCTTTCTCTTTCTTCTCAGATAACCTATCCCGACTGAAATAGGCACAATTAAAGTAATGTTTAGCAAGTAAATCGCTGCTACAATAGCCACTGAGGCTAAGCCCAGCAATTGGCATTTCAGAGGTTTACCTATTCTATATTCTTTTTCGTCTTTTACCCTTCTCGCTTTACATCTGATATCATGAAAAACGCAAACTATCGTTGATAAAAGGGCCAGAAAGCCTCCGGCAAGAATAAATATATACCATATTAACCCCCTGATCAACAGTCCCGGGGCTTTCAGGATCTTTTGCCAATGTTGAATAATGCTTAAGAACACTCCGGAAACTATAAATGGAACAACGATGGTCTCTGGATCAATAATTCCCGCTCCAACAATAAGAATCATAGAGGTTAACCCTGATAAAATACTAACAAATACTGCTCTCTCTTTCAGCCTCCACCTGAAGGAAGCAACTACTGTAGGAGCTAGGCTTAACCCTACACCCCCCAAAGTCAGGCTGACGTCCATAATGTCCTTTACAAATATGGCAATCAGCATCCCCAGCAAAGCTAAGATAAAAATTGCGTATCTGGTAACCTTAACCAACTTATCTTTTTTTATTCTTTTGTAGTGGGAAATGATATCTTTTGATATATTTAGGGCGGCTACAAAAATACAAGTATCCAAGGTAGACATCATTACCGAAAATAGAATCACCATTCCCACTCCCAGCAGCCAACCTGGCAGTAATTTAGAAATTCCATATACTAAAGCATCAGCTGAATCTATATTGGGAAAATTGATTTTTGCAGCCAAACCAATTATGCTTAATATCAATCCCGCGATCACTATAGATACTGCGGATAGGCTTAAACCTATCTTTGCCTGTTTTGCACTCTTAGCTGCATAAATTCTTTGCCAAACGTCTGCGCTAATTAACGTGGTAAAAGCGCCGATAACTACCCAGGCGATGCCTTCCCCCCAGCCCTTTTGAACTATTAGATTTATTGGGCTAATTTGTCCCGGCAAAAATTGCATTCCCTTTCCAAAGAAGAAGAACGACACTGTTACTAGGCCGAAGAAAATTATAATAAAATACTGAAAAATATCTGTTTTAACAACCGCCCTAAACCCGCCTAAAATTAAATAAGCGAAGACAACTGCTCCCATTAGTAGAATAGCGGTTGAATATGGAATATTCAAGACCGTAGAGAGGAGCTTGCCTCCGGCAATGAACTGCAATAAGACAAGGCAGAATGCACAGATCATAACGGTAATTGCTGATAGAACAGCGACTCTCTTTCCATATTTTAGGTAAAAATAGTCTGATAAGGTGTAAAATTCATTTTCGTCAGCCAAATTTTTTAGTTGTTTGTAGAATAATAAATAACTTAATAATCCGATGGCGATTCCGACAAAGAACAAAACTGCAGATATACCATAATCGTATACATAGGCAGTAAAGGCAATTAACAATCCTCCGCCGAGAAATGATGCGCAAGTACTGGCCATGAGATGCCAGCAATTAAGCTTCCTCTCGGCAATCAAGAATCCGTCTGCTGTCTGCCCTTTCGAGGAGCGAAGTCCGATAATAAAAACAACGGCAAAGTACCCAAACACCAACAATAAAGCGGTTACAGTTACTGAGGAAGAGCTAAATTCTAATAAGGCAGGGATAAACAGCGTTGTTGAAACCGTTGTTGCAGAATTGCCGCTTTTTTCAACTGGAGTTGCCGGCCGGCTTGAGCTATCTTTCAGCCCGGCCGCACGTTGCTGCAGAGAAACCGGCGCCGGGCCAAAGGGAACATAAGCTAAAGGCGTATAGCGCTCTACGGTTGTATCCGCCCCCGCTTCTTTTAAGCGTACAGTCAATTTCTGATTGGCGGCGCGGCCGATAACAAACATCTGGCCGTCAAATGTCTTGCACACCCACCTAATCATCTCTAAATCATTACCAATAAAAGCAGTCCTCCTATAACTAATCTTTTCCTGATCTAAGATCTCCTTAATTCTGGCGCATTTCTCATAATTTTTGTCAGCCTCGAGCCTATCTTCAAACTTGCCCTCTAAATCTGGATAAGACCCAATGATCGTGCCAATCCGCCCTTTAGAGCTGGTGGCAACTAAAAACGTCTTTATGTCTTCTTGCGTTAAGCGCTGAATCAATTTCTCGATCCCAGGTACAAGTTGACCTGAGTCATTTTCGAGTACTGCGCTCTCCAACTCAAAGAAAACCGCCTCTAATTTGTCCGGATAGAGCTGGCCAAAGCCCTTACCAGGGAAAAAGTACAGCACTAAAAACACCGGCGGCTCTAAAGCCGGGCTTAAAATCGCTGCCAATATCCTGGGTAGCCGCAGGCTGAACAGCAAGCTATGGATCAGGGCGCGGGCATACACAGCATATTGAAAGATTGTCCGCATCTTAGCCACTCGCTGGCTAATCACCACTTCTCCACTTGGCCTGAGCAGCTCAATATCTTTAACTAAAAGCGGCGTATCTTGAGCATCGAATTTACGGTATTTGACTAACGGCGCAATAAAGCCTCTGGGGCGGCCCAGGTCAGAAAGGCTGGCGGCCAACCATTGCGCCAAGAAATAAACCGCGTATGCTATACCGACAACAAAAGGAAACACAGGCAGCGCCGACACCCCTATATCCGTCAACCCCAACGGCAGTAGGCTGGCCAGTTCATCAACATATCCTTCTTCTTGTTCCGACACATCTGTATTATCCTCTTTAGCATCTAACAGGCCTGCGCTTTCTTGACCAGGGCCTTTCTGGCCTTCACTCGGTTTGTCTTTCTCAGGTTTTGCGTCTTTCTCTTTATTTTTTGGCTTGTCCTTTTGCCCTTTGGGTTTATGTCCTACTCTCGGAATAGCGCCCAGAGGCTCAATTCTATCCAGTCCAAACACGATAGGTACGGTAAGTTTCTGGGCCAGATACAGGCCACCAATTACAGCCAGTAATACAAACCAGATCTGGGCCGGAGCCAGCATAGCAATAATCGGCAGCGCAGCGTGTGCGGAATCGCTATTAGCTGGATGAGCCTCCAGCACTTTTTCTACATCCACAACCCTGATCTTTCTGATCTTCCTCTCATCTTCCAGTTCAAGTAAACATGTTGGTAGAGGCTGATCTGTCTTTAAAATATTCTTAGCTTTTCCAAAGGCTTTCCGCCCCGCTTTTATGGCCGCTAAGAGGCTTTCCGGAGCGACTTTCGCCTGAGAGTCTTGCCATTCTTTCAATGCTTTCTCGTATAAACGATATATATATCCAAAGCATAACTTTACCTTTGTTCTGGGATTATCATATACAAAGAAAGTATCAGCTAAAATCCTGAGGTCATTTTGCTCATTTATCCATGAGTCGGTTTTTCTTACTATTCTTTTAGTCAGTCTAAATACGCGTTCGATATTAGCTAAGTCAAGTTCATTGTTATCAATTGGTTTAACTAGGCCTATCCACAGCATAATCCAACTGGCTAATTTCTTGGCTTTTTCGCGCTCCTCTGCGCTTAAATGAATTACTTGTCCTTTAAAGAAACTCCGCAACCAAAGTAATAACCCTATTGGAAATTCTAAAAGGTCGATGAATCTCGCTTTCGAATATAAAAACTTCAGTTTCTGATGGATCAAAATGTGAGCATGCACTGTGTGTTGCCAGAAGGGCCGTAAATTAGATACTTCTGGCGCTAATTTAACTCGCCAGACCAGCTCTTTTAGGACCTGCTGTTTACCAACTGAATCAAGCACTTTGTCCGGCAAAGAACGATCAACTCCATATCTGGCTAAAGGCAGAATAAATCCGTGCACGCGGGCACCTTTTTTGAAGGCCTTCTCTGCGGCATTTTGTTTAAAATAATAATAAAATGTGTAGACAGCAGCGACAAATGCGAGAATGTGATAGAGTGTAAAACTTCTTAGCGGCCATGCGTTATAGATTTCTACTCCCGCAAATGCTGCAAAAAACAACATGACTTTTACTGCTATCCAGCCGGCCCGGTCATACCCCGCCACCGAACTCTGCTGTCCTTCAATTTGACTATTTTGATTTGTTGAGAAAAGGAATGATACTAATGACAGGAATTTGCCAAACAGCCCCCCGCGCTGATTGGCGGAAGGAACTCCCAATCCATTCGGTGGACCATGAGCAAGCCTGGGAATCCAATGGTAGAAAGCCTCCGTAACCAAATGCGCTGCTTTTATTATCGACAGCTTACATTGTTTTAATAATAAGGACAACTTCGATCTTAAATTTACGCCTGGTTCAAGTTTGTAGCTTGGTCTTGTGCCCAACCGCCCCAGGACAAGTGCGCCCACAAGGGCAACGGCCAGGATAAACACAACTGAAGACCCGCTTATGGCCAAGAGGGGGATGAAGCTAAATGCGGCTACTTCTTCTCCCTGCTTCTCTTTTCTTATGTAATCCTCTACCTTATCAGCGTGATCGCCAAAGAGCCTTTGGAAAACAGGCTGAAATCGAGGATTATCCATCTTTGTATTATGAAGGTCTCTTAAATGCGGGTAAAGCTGGGACCAGATATCAATAGCCTCATCGGCATCTTTCTGATCATAGTCTCCCCGCCAGAAAGCCTGAAAAGCTGATTCAGAAATACCGAATTCTATCGCTTTCGTTATCACTTCCTGCTTAAACAGGGAGTACAGCTCCGCTAAAACGTGGTCTTTGGTCTGATCTGAGCCATCCTTGATGTATTCAATTAGGGCTACGTTTAACATCTTTACATTACGGATAATCTTGGCTAGCCCCTGGGGGAGTTCAGGGCAACCATAGAATAATTCCTGGTTGTCTAAATGGAATACACCGGATACCTCTTGAGCATCATAGTAAGGAAGCAATAACCCCAGGTAGTCCGTCCGCTGTTTTTCCTTGGGTGTTTTCCCGTTTACCGGCTTGAGTATACCGGCACCTGAGATAAGGACGCTGGCCTGCTTGCCCATAAGCGAAGCTATTTGCTCTGGATAACTTTTTTCATAGAACCTGCTGGCAAGCAAGGCAAACTCAATGTATTTTGCCTCGTTGCCCAGGTTACCTGCAAAAGTCAACTGTACCTCGATTTCGTACCTATCCCGCTTAAGTATGCCTTTTTCGCAAAGATAATAGAATAAATCTACTTTTACTTTTTCGGAAATAGTGGAAGGGAACAATACTTCATGCTCCAGCTCGGCCAGGTCTTTAAACAATCTTGGTTTCCGCCATTCCAGGCCATAGAGAGGCGCTGCCAGATACAGAAACGCCTGTTCTTTATTCCCCAGGGCGCTTGTATCTGCTTTTTTGTAGAAATGTAGTTTAAAGCCAACTGCAGGACTAATGCTGGCAGCCTCCAGGTTACTAAGTTCAATGATCTGCTCTTGCAATAAGCTCTCATCAGCAAGGCCCTGCTCCAGGGGATATTCTTCTTTTATCTTAAACATTATAAGAACTATTGCCGCATCCGATAGTTGTCTTCCTTTAGCTTGAGCTTTTGCCTTTATTCGCAATATTAACTCAGCATCGGCTCTCAAGATAGGTATTACTTCATCCCAATAAGCCTTGAATTCCTGCTCGCTGAACAGGCCTTTCACAGCAGGCAGGCCGGATTGGAATAAGTACCCGGCGTTTGTGCCGGCGGCTAGACCTAAGCGCACCAGGTCATCCCAATAAGCCTTGAATTCCTGCTCGCTGAACAGGCCTTTCACAGTAGGCA